>JAIXUE010000017.1 GCA_027483605.1 Cryomorphaceae bacterium
AAGAAAACAGTCTTCATTAGCCCCATTTCAGGATCCGATTCTTACCTGACGAACGTCGCATTCACCCCAAGTGAAAAATACCTTTTGGTGGCGGAGGTCAACCGCGATCAAAACCACATGTGGCTCTACCTCTACGATCTAAAAGGAAAGTTAGTACGCACCTTATGGGAAGAGCAAAACGACAAATGGGTAGAGCCTGAGCACCCCGCATTTTTCCCTTCCAAAACATCGGATAACTTCGTCTGGATTTCAGAAAAGAATGGTTTCAATAACCTCTACTATGTAGACATCAACGGTCAAATCATCAAGACCTTAACAGCTAACAAATTTGTAGCAAAAGACATCCTCGAAGCGAGTGAAGACGGCAGCAAAATTTACTTTTCAGCTACAGGCGCCAATCCATGTAACACCCTTGTTTACGAGGTCGATTTACAAGGCAACCAACGCCTACTCACCAACGCAGAGGGCACGCACCGTTTTGCTTTGGCACCAAAAGGCGCTTATTATTACGATGGCTACAGCAGTTTAGAAGTGGCCAATAAGGAATACGTCATGACCTTAAATGGGAAAATGGCCAAACTCTTGCAAGATGCTCCAGATAAACTAGCTGAATACAACATTGGCAGCACAGAAATTGGCAATATCAAAGGCAAAGACGGTTCGGCACTTTACTACCGCATGATCAAGCCTGCTGACTTTGACCCAACTAAAAAATACCCTGTATTGGTGTACGTCTACGGCGGGCCCCATGCCCAAATGGTGACCAACAGCTGGTTGGCGGGTGCCAATCTTTGGATGCACTGGCTGGCCAATCAAGGTTATATTGTCTTTACCCTGGATAACCGTGGCTCAGGCGAGCGCGGCTTTGCTTTCGAGAGCCAAATTCACCGCCAACTTGGCACCGTAGAAATGGAAGATCAGCTCACGGGTGTTGACTACCTGAAGTCTTTGCCTTATATCGATGGCCAGCGCATGGCGGTCCATGGTTGGTCTTTTGGTGGCTTCATGACCACCAGTTTAATGCTGCGCCAAGCGGGTGTATTTAACGTTGGTGTAGCTGGTGGACCAGTTACCGACTGGAAATTCTATGAAATCATGTACGGAGAGCGCTACATGGACCGCCCTGAACAAAACCCAGAAGGTTATGCTGCCAATTCCTTATTGAACCACACTGAGAATTTGAAAGGTAAATTGCTCTTGATTCACGGTACGGTAGACGACGTCGTGGTAATGCAACACAACGAAGCTTTATTAATGTCTTTTATCGACAACGGCGTACAAGCTGATTACTTTGTGTACCCGATGCATCCACACAACGTAAGCGGTAAAGACCGCGCGCACTTGATGGAAAAGGTATTAATGTACATTATTGATAACAACAAATAGTTCCATTTGAAACCATCAAAAAAGGCGACCAATTGGTCGCCTTTTTTGCTATTACTATAAAACTTAGAGTTTGCTTTTGAGGCTCATCCAGCCGCCGCCGTTGTGTACGTCGTAGCCTGCGGCCTTGAGTAAGCTTTTGGCACTGCCGCTGCGCATTCCAGATGCACAACAAGTAATGATGGCTTTGTTTTTGGGAATCTTGCTCATGTTTGCTTGCAGAGACTGTAACGGCATATTCACCGCCCCTTTGACATGGCCGCCTTTGAATTCTGCAGGGCTACGTACATCGATGATCATAGCACCTTGCTTGACGAGTTCAGCGAAATTCACGCTAGTGCCGCCAAATAATTTCTTTAATAAAGACATGGCTTAGTTTTGAGAAACTTGGTAATTGACATCTAGCCAAGAACCACCGTTTTCGCAGTCGACACCTAACGATTGAAAGTACTGGGTAGCCTGACCAGAGCGGTTGCCAGAAGCACAGCAAAAAATAATCGGCTGCGACATCGCTTTGATTTCGTCGATATGTGCAGTGATTTCTTGGAGTGGAATATTGATGGATCCGGCAACATGGCCACCAGCAAATTCGGCGTGCGTGCGCACATCAATGATTGTTTTTGACATCTTTTTTATTTTTTAAGGATTATATCAATTCTTTTCATTTCGAGTACAAAGTTAAGAACTTGTTACATTTTGATTTGTAGCCCAAGTTACACAGAATGAAAAGCGAGAAATAAACTACCTTTGCCAAAATTATTCTATGAAACAAGTTTCTTTAGCGGCCATCGAAAAGGCCATTGAGGTGGTGGACAACCTCACCGACGAACAACTCGAAAACATTACAGAGCGCTATGCCGACGCCCAAGAAGCCCTATTGGGTTATGTCATGACAGCACCAGAAGAATACAAAAACGAAGACCTCGAAGGTTTACTGATTTATTATTTCTGTTTGGTATTGGAAGCTTTCAAACAAGAGGGTGTGGAGCTAAGAACTATTACCGAAGAAGACATCGATGCACTTGAAGAGCCTTTCTTTGACATGCTCGATCAATATTTTGAAAGCGAAGACGAAGAAATCATTGAATCTTTCTGTGACCAACCATTCTTGGCCCAATTCATGGCGATGGAAGTTTCTGAAGAAGATGAAGACGGATCTGCCCTCTCAGAAGAAACTGCCACCCAGCTCTTTATTGTGAGTTTAGCCATGATTTCTTTATTGAACCGCGCAATTATTGCTTAGAATCACAAGAAATTCGTATTTTTGCATGGGGTAAGTCTTTTACGACCAGCTCCCTCTGAATCCTCCAGGACAGGAATGTAGCAAAGGTAAGAGGTTGTAGCGGTGCGATAAAAGTAGCTTACCCCATCTTTTTTTGTGTCTACCATGAAAATTTCAGCATCCATTTATTCCGACGCCGCTCGCCCCTTGCAAGCCGTTATTGCTGACCTAGTAGCCCATCAAGTAGACCTCCTCCACATCGATTGCAACGACGACCTCCGCGTTTTTGACGACATCAAAAAAATCCGCGAATGGTGCACGCTCCCACTCGATTTGCACATCATTACCCCTGACCCGAGCAAATTTTACCCTTACCTACTTGAAAACCCAGTTGAGTACCTCACTTTTCAAGTAGAAGACTTAAAAACTGAGCTGCAAATTCCTGCAGCAATTACCGGTAAAAAAGGTTTAGCCCTTATTACCCCGACGCCAATTTCAGCTTTTGAACCCTTCGAACACTTCGATTTCATCCTGATCATGGCCACTATTCCAGGGCAGTCTGGCGGCGTTTTTGACCGACTCAATTTTGACAAAATCAGATCGTTCAGAAAGCGCTACCCCAATAAATCTATACATGTAGACGGCGGCGTGAATCCTGAAGTCTCGTTTATCCTAAGACAAATGGGCGTCAGTACAGCCGTTTCGGGTTCTTATCTTTTCAAAGAAGCCAGTGTGGGCAATGCGCTCATGAACCTCACCAAGCGCAGCATTGGCTCCGCCTTCAAGGTGGCCGATTTCATGACTCCCTTGC
Organism: Cryomorphaceae bacterium; assembly: GCA_027483605.1. GTDB lineage: Bacteria > Bacteroidota > Bacteroidia > Flavobacteriales_D > Crocinitomicaceae > UBA952. The sequence continues at coordinate 3,417 of JAIXUE010000017.1, forward strand.
ACGAAACCCCAAGGTTCAGTATTGAAAATTTAGATTTAAGAAACATCTTGCAAACCGTTGAAGAAGGCCAGATGGGTGTGGCTATGGCCATTGGTACCCACAACGCATTCATCGGTTTGGTATCGAGTGCTGATATCCGAAAAGCCTTATTAAAGCAACTCAAAAACGGCGCTGATTTAAATGCGCTCGATGCAAAGAGCCTCATCAATACGCAACCCATTTGTATCCATGAAGATGCAAGCGTTATCGAACTCCTGCAACTCATCAAGAATAGCCCCTTTGCGGTGCTTTACTTACCTGTTATAGACGCTGCCAAGCAACTCAAAGGCATCGTTCAATTCTCCAACCTGATCAAAGCAGAAATATGATCATTGAACTCAAAAACAACACCAACGCAGCTGCACTCGCTGCAGCACACCAAGCTTTTCACATTCTTTATTTAGGGAAAGACTACCTCATCACCGGAAGCGGTGTCAAAGAAGTTCCAGCAGCGCTGCAAGACCACGCCCAAAACCATTGGGTCTTTGCCAACGACATCCAGCTGGCTTCGCGCAAGTTCCAGGACGAAAAACGCGAAGTGAAATTTGGAAATGTCAGCATTGGTGGCCAGACCAACAACACGATTCTTATTGGCGGGCCTTGTTCTGTAGAATCGGAAGAGCAGCTCCGCGGTTCGGCTGAATTGCTCGTGAGCATGGGCCTCACCACCCTCAGAGGGGGCGCCTACAAACCGCGCACGAGCCCCTACTCTTTTCAAGGAATGGGCTTAGAGGGCTTGCAACTTTTAGCCAAAATGCGCCAAGACTACGGCCTCAACGTGATCACCGAAGCCCGCGATGCCACCCACATCGATGAAATCATCGAACACACCGACATCATTCAGGTTGGCGCTAAGGCCATGTACGACCAAGGCATTTTGCGCGCCTGTTCCAAAATCAAAAAACCAGTGCTCATCAAGCGTGGTTTTGGTACTACCCTACAAGAATTTGTTCAAGCGGCCGAATTTGTGCTTTCTGGCGGCAACGAAAATGTGGTGCTCTGCGAGCGCGGCATCCGCACCTTTGAAACCGGCACACGTTTTACGCTCGATTTATGTGGCGTGGCGTGGTTACAAGAACACACCAACTTGCCTATTATTCTCGATCCATCTCACGCAATGGGCTACGCTTATGGCGTGAATCCTTTAGCGCGTGCTTGTGTGGCCATGGGCATAGACGGCTTGCTCATTGAAGCACACCCGAACCCCAAAGTGGCCAAATCTGACGCTTCTCAACAGCTCAACTACGCTGAATTCAAAAAATTGCACGCCGACATTCAAAAAGTTGCGCAAAGTATTGGCTATCAAATTATTTAAACATGTTACTTGAACTCAATATCAAAGGTCTTTGCAAAACGAACGGCATCGAATTTGACGATTTTCTAGCAGACCTCGACGCCGATAACGTCTTTGAACTTTCCATCTACGACCTCGAAGCAATTTGCGAAGAGTACGAAATCGATTTGCAAGCACTTTTGTTCAAACCACTTTTTTCGCAAGCGAGCCTCGATAAAAAAATCAAAGGGCTCAAAATGCTCATCCTTGACGTCGATGGTGTTCTGACCGACGGCGGTATGTACGTCAGTGAAAAAGGCGATCAAATGAAGCGCTACAACACCCACGACGGTCTGGCGCTGCTCGAACTCAGCAAAAGTAAAAAACTAGAACTCGGGATTATTTCTTCGGGTTTTACCGAACACATGGTGCAAGACCGCGCTGCACTCTTGGGCATTGAGCGCGTGTATGTGGGCCGTGAACCCAAACTCAGCATCCTAGAGAATTGGTGTAAAGAAATGAACATCTCACCCAAAGAAGTGGCCTTTATCGGCGACGACCGCAATGACGCAGAAGTCATGAAAGCCGTTGGCTTGGCAGTTTGCCCTGCATCGGCTGTGGCCTCCATCAAAAGCATTTCAGATGTTGTCTTGAGCCGCAAAGGTGGTGCTGCTTGCGTGCGCGAGTTCATAGATAACTACCTGAGCTAAAGATTTATATTTCCATCAACTTCAACTCACCAATGTCTATCATTCATATCGGTATCATCCGCGAAGGCAAAACCCCACCCGATTTCAGGGTGCCCCTGAGCCCTGCACAGTGCCTGCAGTTAGAAAAGCAATACCAGAACATCAAAGTCACGGTTCAAACCTCGCCAATTCGCTGCTTTTCTGATGAAAAATACGCCGAACTGGGCCTAAGCGTTCAAGAAGACCTCAGCCATTGCGACATCTTATTGGGCGTAAAAGAAGTTCCAAAAGATCAACTTATTGCCGGCAAAACCTACCTTTTCTTTTCACATACTTTCAAAAAGCAACCCTATAACAGAGCGCTTTTACAAGAAATCTTAGACAAGAAAATTCGACTCATCGACTACGAGGTGCTCAAAGACGCCAACAACAAACGCATCATTGGTTTTGGTCGCTATGCGGGTGTGGTTGGGGCTTACAATGCCTTTTTGACCTACGGGCTTAAAACCGGTGCTTACAACCTCAAACCAGCGCACTTGTGTCATGACCGCAAAGAAGTAGAAGCGGAATTAAAGAAAGTTGTGCTGCCAGCTGACTTCAAATTGGTCCTTACCGGCTATGGTCGCGTAGGAAATGGTGCCAGAGAAATTGTCAAACTATTGGCCATTAAAGAAGTTGATCCGGAGGCCTATCTTCAAGAGCAACACCACGAAGCTGTATTTACGCACCTCGACACGCACCAATATTTCTGCAGAAAGTCAGATGCAGGCTTTGACAAAAGTGAGTTTTACACCCAACCTGAATTGTATCAAAGCAACTTTGGGGCTTATGCGCTCCAAAGCAACGTATACATTCCTTGTCATTTTTGGTCTTCGAAGTCACCGTTTATACTGACCCAACAAATGCTCCAAGACCCCGCTTGTCAGCTGCAAGTGGTAGCAGACGTCTCTTGCGATATTGCCGGGCCCATTGCCTGCACCATTCGCCCGAGTAAAATTGGAGCGTCCATGTATGGCTACGACCCCAAAACAGGTCAAGAAGTCGATCTGCTACAAGCAGGCGCTATTGCCGTGATGGCTGTAGACAACTTGCCTTGCGAACTTTCCAAAGATGCCGCCGAAGACTTCGGCTCCGAACTACTCAAAGCGGTGTTCCCGGTTTTACTTGGCCCAGATCCTGATCAAATTATTTTCCGCGGCACCCAAACGACGCTGGCCGGCGAGCTCAACGAGCCGTTTACTTATCTTCAACCCTATCTCGAAGGCCTCGAATGAGACAAGATTTTTACGATATCGACATCACAACTATTGAAGATTTTCAGGAAAAATCTAGTTATGAGGCATGTCGATTCATAGGTTTAGATTTTACGGCCGTTAAAGTAAGCCAATCCAAATTTTTAGATTGCACTTTTGAAGAATGCAATTTATCCAATTGTAGCTTGGTAGATACCGTACTGAATGGTGTTTCGTTCTACAATTGTAAATTATTAGGACTGCATTTTGAATACGCGAATGCTTTTGGCTTTTCCTGTCAATTCGACAATTGCCTGCTCAAACATGCGAGCTTTTACCAAATGAACCTTCAAAACTGCAAGTTTTTGAACTGCGATTTAGAAGGCGTCGAATTCACAGAAGTAAAAGCCATGGGCGTTTCCTTTGAAGGCTCTCACTTACTGAGCGCCCACTTTGAAAGAAGCGACCTCAGCAGAGCTGATTTAACGGGTGTAACTGAATTGACCCTAGATCCCCAATTCAATTCTATGAAAGGTGCAAAAATTCAGTTTGCCCAACTTCCCGGTTTATTAGTGAAATACGGGCTCAACATCCAACACTAAAGATATTTCCCTAATTTTGAATCATGCAGCAAAAAGGGAATAAACGCACCATCACCGGATGGGTATTTTACGACTGGGCCAATTCAGTATATCCGCTGATCATCAGTTCGGCTATATTTCCGATACTTTACGAGACCCAAACAAGTATCAAAAATGAGGCTGGCCGTACGGTCTACGACACCGTTAGCTTCCTAGGACGCGAATTCCACAACACCGAATTCTACGCCTACGTCATTTGCTTGTCCTATATTTTAGTTGCGCTCATGACCCCGCTTTTATCAGGCATTGCCGATGCGGGCGGAAAGCGCAAACTTTTCATGCAGTTTTTTTGCTACATGGGTGCCATTTCGAGCGGACTACTCTACTTTTTTCATGCACCTCCGGCCGAGGACAGCCCGTTTATAATCAATTGGAGCATCTTGCCCTTGTTTTTTGGTTCCATCGGCTTTTGGGCCAGTTTGGTTTACTACAACGCTTATTTGCCCGATATCGCCGAAGCCAAAGACCACGACCGCGTTTCGGCGCGCGGCTTCTCAATGGGTTATTTAGGGAGCTCAACCCTACTGATCATCATTTTGATACTGACTGTGTTTACAAAAGTGCTCCCTATTCGCTGGGCTTTTCCTTTAGTGAGCCTTTGGTGGATTGCCTTTGCTACCTTCTCTTTTTCGAGACTACCCAAGACGGGTGCCACGCAAAAAGACAGCAAAAACCTCATTCGAAAAGGTTATTCGGAGGTTTACGGTGTCTGGAAGCAAATCAGGCAGAACAAAACACTCAAAGGATACTTAGGCTCATATTTCATGTTCAACATGGCCGTGCAAACCATCATGGTAATGGCAGTGGCTTTTGCCAACAAGGAAGTGATTGGCATCAAACAGCAAGACCTCATCATTTCGATCCTCATTATTCAGTTTATCGGAATTGGCGGCGCCTACCTGATGTCTTTTATCTCTAAAAAAATTGGCAATTTCAAGGCCCTCGGTGGTGCTATTGTCATTTGGATTGGGCTGTGCATTTACGTGTACCAATTTGTATGGTATCCTTGGCAATTCTTTATTGCCGCAGCCGGCGTGGGCTTGGTAATGGGCGGGATTCAATCTTTATCTAGATCCACTTATTCTAAATTGTTACCTGAAACCAAGGACCTCACCTCTTACTTCAGCTTCTATGACTTAGCAGAAAAATTAGGCTTGGCTTTAGGTACGCTCACTTTTGGGCTCATCGAAGGCTTGTTAGACATCAGAACCTCCATTCTCGCTTTAGTCGTATTTTTTGCATTAGGCCTCATTTTATTGATCAGAACCCCCAAAACAGAACAACAAGCGCATGAGACAAGCCATTGAAGCCGCGTGGGAAAACCGCGCACTATTAAGTGAAAAAGCAACTATTCAAGCTATTGAACACGTTATCGAAGACCTCGACAAAGGCCTTTTACGCGTTGCCGAACCGCTAGACGACGGCACATGGCAAGTCAACGAATGGGTCAAGAAAGCTGTTGTGCTTTATTTTCCGATCCGCCAAATGGAAACCATTGAAGTAGGCCCTTTTGAATTCCACGACAAAATGGCGCTCAAGCGCAACTACAAAGATTTGGGCGTGCGCGTGGTGCCACATGCGATTGCGCGCTATGGCGCATATGTTGCCCCTGGCGTCATCATGATGCCCTCTTACATCAATATTGGCGCCTACGTAGACAGCAATACCATGGTAGACACCTGGGCAACTGTTGGCAGCTGCGCACAAATTGGCAAAGACGTCCATTTGAGCGGCGGCGTGGGTATTGGCGGCGTTTTGGAACCTCTTCAAGCTGCACCAGTAGTGATTGAAGATGGCGCCTTTATTGGCTCGCGTTGTATTGTAGTAGAAGGCGTGCGCGTCGGCAAAGAAGCAGTACTTGGTGCCAATGTTGTACTGACTAAATCGACGAAAATCATTGATGTAACGGGCCCAGAACCGATAGAATTCAACGGTTATGTACCAGAAAGATCGGTTGTTATTCCCGGTTCTTACACCAAAACATTCGCAGCTGGAGACTACCAAGTCCCTTGCGCGCTTATCATTGGTAAACGCAAAGCATCTACCGATTTAAAAACCTCCCTCAACGACGCCTTGCGCGAACACAACGTAGCTGTCTAATGAATCAAAAAATGCAACTCTGGAATACACTTGATCGGGCGTCGCTTGAAAAACAATTACTTGCGATTGGCCACGACTACATCACCATTTCTTTTTACCAATACGCACATATTTTAGACCCACAAGCATTTAGAAACCAACTTTACCTCGATTGGTCAAAACTCGATATCGTAGGGCGTACTTATGTGGCCAAAGAAGGCATCAATGCTCAAATTGCAGTACCTACCGCCAATTTGGGTCGTTTTCGAGAAGAACTCTACCAGATTGACTTTTTGAATGGCGTGCGGCTGAATTTTGCCGTTGATGACGCAGAAGCGGAGTTCCCTTTTTTGAAGCTCAAAATCAAGGTCAGGTCTAAAATTTTAGCCGATGGTCTTAACGATACTACTTTTGATGTCACCAATAAAGGTATTCACCTAGATGCAGCCGCATTTAATGCACTTACCGACGACCCCAATACCCTACTGATCGATTTTCGAAATCACTACGAATGGGAGGTCGGACATTTCAAAGGGGCTGTGCTGCCTGATGTCGATACATTTAGAGAATCGTTACCGTTTATCGAAGAAACAGTTTTGAAAGGCAACGAGGACAAAAATATCGTGATGTATTGCACAGGAGGTGTGCGCTGCGAAAAGGCGTCTGCATGGTTCAAGCACCGCGGTTTTGCCAATGTGCACCAATTAGAAGGTGGCATCATTAAATATGCCAACGACTGCAAAGAACAAGGAATCGAAAACAAGTTCATCGGCAAGAACTTTGTTTTTGACGAACGCAGAGGCGAGCGCATTACCCCAGATATCATTTCAGTTTGTCACCAATGTGGAAAACCTGCCGACACCCATACCAATTGCTTAAACAATGCTTGTCACTTGCTGTTCATCCAATGTGAAGAATGCCAAGTCAAGATGGAAAACTGCTGCAGCACCTCATGTATAGACATCATTCATTTACCTGCCGAGGTTCAAAAAGAAATGCGCAAAGGACAAAACAAAAGCAACTTGATTTTTAAAAAGGGACGTTCATCAGCACTTCCTTTTAATGGCCGTAAAGAAAAACCACAAGCCCTTGTCGAACAAGCGCTCAAAAACCAACACACATGATGCTATTTATCCACTGGGCCGTCGACTCACAACTTATCGATGGTTGGCGCACCCCAAATCTGTACGGCCTCCTCTTTGTATCGGGCATCGTCTTGGGTTATTTTGTAATCCGTAAGATGTTCAGAGCTGAACAAGTAGAAGATAAAGTGCTCGACACACTCGTCACTTACATGGTGCTGGCCACTATTATTGGCGCACGCCTTGGGCATGTGCTTTTTTACGGACCTTACTGGGACAAAATTGCACACGGACAAATCGTAGAGCGCGGCTATTTTTCACATCCGGGCGACATCATCAAAATCTGGGAAGGCGGTTTGGCCAGCCATGGAGCAGCATTTGCTATTTTGATTGCGCTATTTATTTTCACCAAAAAAGTTTCAAATCGTTCTTATATCTGGATTTTAGACCGCATTGCAGCACCTGTTGCCATTGCTGCCACTTTCATCAGACTTGGCAATCTTGTCAATCACGAAATGGTGGGTTATGTGACGGATGTGCCATGGGCCTTTGAATTTCAATATTTCTTCAATGAAGCAATAGGCAACTACGACCCCACCCCACGCCACCCCGCACAACTTTACGAAGCAATTTGCTACTTCATCTCTTTTTGGCTCTTGCTTTACCTCTATTGGAAACTCAAAAAGTGGCAACAGCCCGGTTTCGTATTTGGGAGTTTCTTGATCCTCATTTTTGGTGCGCGCATCATTTGTGAATTTTTCAAACTTGGCCAAACCGCCCGAGACTACACCTTGCCCCTCAACACCGGTCAACTCCTCAGTATTCCACTCGTCATTGCAGGAATTTACTTGGTCATGAAAGCAAATCAAAAAGCAACACATGAAGCTTAAAATCATTTCCCAATTTGCGCTCGCACTTTTAGTGGTTTTCGCCTGCCAGACAGAACCTCAAGGCAAAAAAGAAGCTCGAAAAGTAAAAGAAGGGGTAGAACCAAAAGAAACAGAGGTTCAAGCCAAAGAAGTCAATCCAAAAGATACCAGCTCGCTCATTAAAGGTGCATTGCTCATTAAAGGTGCAGACAGCGTGCTCATTTCCAAAAGAAAAGTTGTCGAAGAATGGGACAAACAATGGTCCAAGGTTTCATATCAATTTTACAACCCGGCCTTACCCTTAACTAATTGGCAGGTCGCCATCAATAACTTCATTCGCAAGGGTCTTTATAAACCAGAAGAACAAGCGCCTTATACTGCTCTTTTAAGCGGCGATCTCATCCATCAATCGCTTCTTTCGTTTAAAAAAGAAGCCCGCCGCTATGAAGATGAAATGGGTATGGTATGGAATATCGAAGATTCCTATGAAATTGATGCGTCACATGCTGGTTTTGCAAGTGTAAAAAATGAATCGAGTTTATACACAGGAGGTGCACATGGGATGTATGGAATCGGCGTGACTCATTTTGATAAAAAAAGTGCAAAAACGCTGAACCTTTCTGCTTTCATTCGCAAAGATGCGAAATTCCTAAAATTGGCAGAAGCAGCATTTCGCCGAGCAGTGGGGATCAGCGCTACTAAACCTTTCTCGGAAACTGATTATTGGTTTGACAAGGGATTTGTTTTACCTGACAACTTCGAAATCAGTCAAGGTAAAATCACCTTTATTTACAATCCTTACGAAGTGAGTAATTATGCAAATGGTGTCATTACATTCAGTATGCCATTGCGTCAAATCAAGCCCTATTTGAAGCGAGAAATTTAAAAAAAGCAACACTTAGTGTAAAATTGACATTTTGAACATTGTTTGTGAATCATTTGTATATTTGTGACCGATAAAAAAAGAAGTTATGTGCGCAAAAGCCGTTAAAAGTTCAGAGAAGCCTAAATTTTCGAAAGAAACCTATGTCAAGTGGTACAAAGACATGCTCTTGATCCGCAAATTTGAAGACAAAACAGGTCAACTTTACATTCAACAAAAATTTGGCGGATTCTGCCACCTCTACATCGGACAAGAAGCCATTGTAGTGGGTACGGCAAGTGCTTGCCAACCAGACGACAAACACATGACCGCCTACCGCGACCACGCGCATCCAATTGCTTTGGGCACAGACCCACGTGTACTCATGGCCGAACTTTATGGTCGTACCACAGGCTGTTCAAAAGGAAAAGGTGGCTCGATGCACTTCTTTGACAAAAAAGTAAATTTCATGGGAGGCCACGGTATTGTAGGTGCCCAAATTGGAATGGGTGCTGGTGTTGCCTTTGCAGAAATGTACAAAGGCACGAAAAATGTAGCCTTTGTTTCTATGGGCGATGGCGCTGTGCGTCAAGGAATGCTCCACGAAACCTTCAACATGGCCATGACTTGGAAAATTCCTGCCATTTTCATCATTGAAAACAACAACTACGCCATGGGGACCTCCGTAGAGCGCACCACAAACGTCACCGACCTTTCTCAAATTGGTCTTTCTTACGGCATGCCTTCTAAAATTGTCAATGGCATGCGCCCAGAATCCGTACACGAAGCCATCGAAGAAGCAGCCACCCGCGCCCGAAATGGCGAAGGCCCGACCCTTCTTGACATCCGTACCTATCGCTACAAAGGGCACTCCATGTCCGATCCGCAAAAATACCGCACCAAAGACGAAGTTGCCGAATGGATGGAGCAAGACCCAATTGAGCACTGCCTACAAGTCATCAAAACCCAAAAGTGGCTTTCTGAAAATGAGTTGGCTGACATCGATGCATGGGTGAAAAAAGAAGTAGAAGAGTCCGTTACATTTGCTGAAAACTCTCCTTATCCTGAAGCCCATGAGCTATACGAAGATGTATATGTTCAAGCTGACTACCCGTATATCAAAGAATACTAAAAACCCCAAATAAAAAGACATGGCTGAAGTAGTATACATGCCCAAATTAAGCGACACCATGACAGAAGGTGTTGTAGCCGCCTGGACAAAAAACGTTGGTGATGCAGTCAAATCTGGTGAGGTACTCGCCGAGATCGAAACAGACAAAGCCACTATGGAATTTGAGTCTTTTTACGATGGTGTATTGCTCCACATTGGTGTAGAAACCGGAAAGGCTGCCCCAGTTAATAGCGTCCTTGCGATCATCGGATCTGCTGGAGAAGACATCTCTGTTATTTTAGCGAATGCTGCTGCAGGCGCACCTGGTGCCAGCACGGAAGCTCAAACACCTGCGCCCGCTGCTCCTGTGAGTGCACCTGCACCTGTGAGTACACCTGCACCAAGCCCGGCTCCTGTAGCGGCGGCAGTTGCAGCTCCGGCTGCCATGAATAGCAACTCAGAGCGCGTTTTTGCCTCACCACTCGCTAAAAAATTGGCCGCCGAGCGCGGCATCGACATCCACGCCGTAGGCGGCACCGGTGAAAACGGTCGCATCGTGAAGCGCGATGTCGATCATTACGTTCCTTATACACCTGCAGCAAATGCGCCTGCATACACAGCGGCTCCTGCCGGAACTGTTTCTTTTACCGACGAGCCCATTTCTCAGATGCGCAAAACAATTGCGCGCCGTTTGGCCGAAAGTAAATTTACCGCACCTCACTTCTACCTTACGCTAGATATCGATATGGATGCTGCTATTGCCACTCGCAAAAGCCTCAATAGCATCGATGGTGTAAAAGTATCTTTCAACGACATGGTCGTTAAATCTGTAGCGATGGCCTTGCGCAAGCACCCAGCCGTGAACAGCGCCTGGATGGGCGACTTCATTCGCCGCAACGAGCACGTGAATATCGGTGTTGCAGTTGCTGTAGAAGACGGCTTACTTGTTCCTGTTGTGCGTTTTGCCGATGGCAAAGGCCTCACACAAATTTCTGCTGAAGTCCGAGACTACGCTCAAAAAGCCAAAGACAAAAAATTGCAACCAAGCGATTGGGAAGGCAATACCTTCACGATTTCAAATCTTGGTATGTTTGGCATCGAGTCGTTTACAGCCATTGTAAACCCACCAGATGCTTGTATTTTAGCAATTGGCGGCATCAAAGAAGTACCAGTAGTGAAGAACGGCCAGGTTGTGCCGGGCAACGTCATGAAAGTAACGCTTTCTTGTGACCACCGTGTAGTTGATGGCGCTTCAGGAGCTGCTTTCTTACAAACCTTTAAAACATATATGGAGCAGCCAGCGGCCATGTTGCTCTAAGCTGTTTGAGTATTTAGTCATTGAAGACAAGATCTTCTTGAAACACAAAAAAATACGTGCAACCACAAATGCACGTATTTTTTTTGGTTATAAATCCTTATGGATGGCATGGACGTCATTGTGGTTTTCCTCAATGCGGTCCTTAATGACCTGTATAGACTTCGCTAGAATGATCAGTTCTGGATTGGTGTGCCTTCTGAGCCAAAACCAGCTCTCTTGCTCGTGCTCTACAGCCATTGCGATGTGATACAATACGTCGTAACCAAATTGTTGTAGCCACTTTTGGGCTTTTTCGTCACCCTCTGCCGCACTGATCATGGCCATGAGCTCAGGGTAACCATTTTTGAGCAACCATTGCCTTGCAGGGTCGTGTAGCCGAATGGCTTGCGTAGCCATCCAGAGTTCTAAATAACCATTTTCTTGTAGCCAATTGTGCAGATTTGCATGCCCTTCTACGGCCTTCGCCCAAGCGAGGATGACCAACGAAGGATAAGAAAGCGAATTTTCTTTCATTTTAGAAGAACCAAAGTGCTACGCCAATAGCGGTGAGTACACAAATGAGATCAACAAGTAGCATCGTGCCTAATGTGTAACGCGTGTTGCGCACTTGAATGGATCCAAAATAAACAGCTATGACATAAAAGGTGGTTTCAGCTGAACACTGAAAGATAGACGAAAGCCGCCCAGCAAGGCTATCTGGACCAAACTGGTTCATGGCGTCTAGCATGAAGCCGCGCGAGCCCGAACTACTGAAAGGGCGTAACAAAGCCACTGGCAAGGAATCTGTGATTTCTTTGCTCACGCCTACATAACGAAAAACTTCAGAAATACCACCAGCAATGACTTCAAACAAACCAGAATTCCGGAAAACTGAAATCGCCACGAGCATACCGAGTACGTACGGGAAAATCTTTACGCCAGTATCCAAGCCTGAGCGCGCTCCCTCTACAAAAGCATCAAAAACAGTCGTGTCATTGGCTTTGAACTTTGCTTCGTTTTTAAATGCAAATAATAAGGTCAATAAGATGATCGCGAAAAGTAAGATTCCTGAAAAATTACCGGTGAAATAGTTCTTTTCGACCAAGTTCAAAGAACCAACATAAAAGAGCAAACCAAAAATGGCACCAATAATTGCCATAATGACCCCTAAAAGTAAACCGCTTTTAAAGGAAATGCGCTGGCGCAAACCTACAATAAAAAACGCCGCTAAGGTGCCGATGAATGAGGTAATGATACACGGCAACATGACATCGGCAGGATTGGCAGCATTTGCTGCGGCCCGGTAACCAATAATAGAAGTAGGAATGAGTGTCAGGCCAGCGGCGTGCAAGCACAAAAACATGATTTGCGCATCGGAGGCCTTTTCTTTCTCTGTATTGAGTTCTTGCAAACTTTCCATGGCCTTTAGGCCAAATGGCGTGGCAGCGGAGTCTAGACCAAGAAAATTAGCGGAGAAATTCATGGTCATGTAGGTGATCGAAGGGTGCCCTGCAGGAACTTGCGGAAAGACTTTCGTAAAAAACGGACTCAAGCGCTTGGCCAAGCGTTCAGTTGCACCGGAATCAATGAGTAATTGCATGATTCCTGCAAAAAAAGCCAGATAGGCCATAAGTGGTAAGATCAGGTCGAATAAGCTGTTTTTTGCCGTCACCAACAAACCGTCTGATTTTTGAACGCCTGAATAAACCATCACGGTCTTTTCTTTCATGACATAAGTGGTATCAGGGTCCGAAGGATTTTTATCCAAAATGAAGGTATTGTTGTCGGCACGAGCCATGAGATCTACATAGGAAGTAGGTAATTTCCACTTATAGGTTTCTTTGATGAGGATTGGATCGTCCTTTTTGCCATTTAGGACATAATCAATACTATAAAACTGACCCGAAAAAACGGCGAAGAGCACAAACAAAATAGAGCTGATGAAAATAACCAGCCAAAAACGACTTAATACCATAGAACGAAATTGCACAATTTCTTGCAAAGCCCAACAACTCCCAACAAAAAGAATTAACATGTGTTATTGAATTGAGCAGCTTTCTATGCTTTACTTTGCACCAAAAAAACATCATGAAAACTATTTTCCATTCTGCAAGCTCACGCAGACACGCGGACCACGGCTGGCTGAACGCAAAGCATTCGTTTAGTTTTGCTTCTTGGTACAACCCAGAGCGCATTCATTTCGGTATGTTGCGCGTCCTTAACGATGATATTGTAGCAGGCGGAATGGGCTTTGGCAAGCACCCCCACGACAACATGGAAATCATCACTATCCCTTTAGCTGGCTCCATTCAACACCAAGACAGCATGGGCTTTAGCGAAGTGATTCACGCGGGCGAAGTACAAGTGATGTCTGCCGGCACTGGTATTCACCACAGCGAATACAACCCGAGCGCGACCGAAGAACTGAACCTTTTTCAAATTTGGATTTTCCCCAATCAAAAGCAAGTGACGCCGCGTTACGCACAAAGGAAATACAACTTAGCACAAGAGGCCTTTACTGAACTTGTTGGCCCACAGAACAGCGGTCTAGACACCTGGATCCACCAAGACGCCTGGATTTCAATAGGTGATTTTTCTTCTGAAACATTGACAAATTACAACCTTCATACAGCTCGAAATGGCGCTTATGTTATGGTCATTGAAGGGTCGGTGCAGATAGGCGATCAAATTTTAGAGGAACGCGACGCTATGGGGATTTCTCAAACTGAACAATTTTCACTTCATATCAAACAAAATGCAAGAATCCTTGTCATAGAAGTACCAATGAACTAAACAAATGAAAAACCAACTCCTCCAAGCACTCAATTGGCGCTACGCCACCAAAAAATACGACCCGAGTTTTGTACTCAGCGAAGAAGACAAACAAACCATTGAAACGGTCTTGCAACTCGCACCTAGCAGTTACGGGCTACAACCGCTGCATTTTATATGGATCGACAACCAAGAATTGCGCGAAAAAACCAAAACAATTGCTTGGAATCAGCAGCAAATTACCGATGCAGCTGCAGTATTAGTGCTCTGTGCCAAAAATGAACTCCATGCTACAGATTTAGACCAACATGCCGACCTCATGCGCGACACCCGAGGCATGACTGAAGAACAAATCAAAGGTTTCCGAAATCACTTGCATACCGCCATTGGGCAAAAAGCCGCTGCAGAGGTCAAGGCTTGGAACGGCAAACAAGCTTATATCGCTCTTGGACAATTACTCACAGCTTGTGCCTTACTAGATCTTGATGCAACGCCAATGGAGGGTTTCGATCCAGTTGCACTAGACCGCATACTCAATCTAGAAAAAGATGGACTGCACAGCGTCTTGATTTGCCCCATCGGCAAACGTGCTGCAGACGACCACTACCAACACCTTCAAAAGGTCAGAAAGCCAAAAAAATCCATTTTCAGCGTCCGCTAAATAAGAGATTTTCCTTATATTTGAGGATGTCTCGTTTGGTGCTTGTATTTGCCTTAATTGTTGCACTCAATGCTCATGTTTGGTCGGCTCCACTCATGAGTCACTCTGACCGCCTCGAGATCCAACAAATTCAAAACGAACTCTTGCGCAGCAATGGTGTGGTCTCTAAAGAACTACAATCCAAGCACCCCATATACAACCTAGATGGCCGCTGGTATTTATCCATGTTAGGGCGCTGCAATGCAAACTTTAAGCCCGAAGAGTTGCAATGGCAACGGATCTTATTTCAAAAACCAATTGCAGGGCTACTTTCCCTTAAAGTTCCAATCCAAAAACTAGCTACTTTGTCTGGCCTCAAAGGTCTTGATTACCTTGAAATTGCTGGTCGCATTATACCTAATCTTGATAAAGCAATTATCGACCTCCGTGCCGACTCCGTCCATGCAGGAATCGGACTCCCTCAAGGTTATGCGGGCAAAGATGTCTTTATCGGTGTCACCGACTGGGGCTTTGACTACACACATCCTGTATTCTACGACACGCTTTTACAGCAGCACCGCATCTACGCCGCCTGGGATCAATTCAAAACAAGTGGCCCTGCCCCAAACGGCTTTAGTTATGGCACTGAATACGCCGACACCCCTAGCTTACTTGCTGCCGGGGGCGACACCTCCAACATCTACAACTACGGAACCCATGGCACACACGTAGCCGGCATTGCAGGCGGTGGTGGTGCTTCAAGTCCGTACCGTGGTGTGGCCTATGAAGCACAATTTTTATTTGTTACTTTTCTCGTCGACGAAGGCGCTGTACTTGATGCCTGGCAATGGATGTATCAAAAAGCGCAAGCCGAAGACAAGCGCTTGGTTGTCAATATGAGCTGGGGGCTCTATCACTTTGGAACGCTCGACGGCACCTCTATACTAAGCCAAGCCATTACTGCCTTCAGCAACTTAGGTGTGGTTTTTGTCAATTCGGGCGGCAACAACGGCAACGTTAATTTCCACCTCAAAAAAACCTTTAACAACGACGTACTCAAATCGCGCATCGAATTTTACGACTACGCAGCCAATCCAAACATGTGGGGGCAAAGCATACACGCTTGGGGAGAGGTAGGTCAAAGCTTTTCCAACGGCATCATCGTGACCAACAGCTCCAATGTTCCTTTAGTCGAGAGTCCATTTTACAGTACGACCAACACCAACTCTTTCGTCGATACTTTTCTTGTTGCAGGCCAAGACACCATTTGGTACAACATCTCCGCAGATGCCGCACATCCGCTCAATGGCAAGCCGCAAATGCGCCTGCGCGTCAAAAACACCAACACGAGCTTGCGCGTACAGCTCAAATCGCAAGCAAATAGCGGCACCGTTCATTACTGGAACGTCACTGAACTCAGCAACGACGTCGGCAATTGGGGCATGGCCTTTTTAGCTGCCGGCACCGGCACTACCTCCGGCGACAACCAAAATGGCATCAGCGAGCCTTCTTGTGCCGACGACGTCATTAGCGTTGGCGCCTACGCCACCCAATACGCTACCCAGTCGGGTTCTTTAGTAGGTGGAGCGCTCGCTTCATTTTCAAGCAAAGGACCGCGTTACGACGGCGCCATGAAGCCTGATGTAGCTGCCCCTGGGGTTGCCATCGCATCGGCAATCTCCTCATTTACAACAGGGAATTATACCAGCGTCGCCAACACCAGCTTTAACAGCACCACCTACCATTTTGCCAAGTTTTCGGGTACCTCCATGGCTTCACCAATGGTAGCTGGTGTTGCAGCACTCATGCTCGAGGCCAACCCCTATCTTTCTGCTGCGCAAGTCAAGCAAATCATCATGCAAACTGCGCGTCAAGACAACTACACCGGCGTTATTGCTCCAGAAGGCAGCCCTCAGTGGGGCGCAGGTAAAATCAATGCTTATGCAGCTGTACAACTTGCCGTTCAAACACTGGGCCTCCTCGAAGGCAGTCCGATCATTGAATGGTCTGTATATCCAAATCCGGTGCAAAGCTATTTGCACTTTACCATCGTAGAACTCCCGGACTTCGCCGAAATCATTGGCCTTGACGGCAAGCGGTATTGGGTAGCCATAGAAAACAACCAAATGAGCGTTCAAGATTTGCCTTCTGGTACATACTATGTGCGTTTGCATCAAAATGGCCGCATTCAACAAGCGCCATTTGTCAAAATCTAAAAGCAATTCTGCAAAGGGCAATGCACATCCGACTCGCTCAACTAAACGAACTCCCCATTCTTGAAAATTTGGCTCGCCAAATATGGCCAGCTACCTATACAGACATCATTAGTCAAGAACAAATTGATTTTATGCTCAACTGGATGTACAGCTTTGCTGCACTCCGTCAGCAACAAGAAGAAGGTCATGAGTTTTATATCCTTCATCATGAAGGTCAAGATGTCGGTTTTATTGCGATCGAATGGATCAATGATCCCCAACAAAGTGACTGCGCTCAACTCAAAATCAACAAACTTTATGTGCTGACGGAATGCCAAGAAAAAGGAATGGGAAGGGCACTTTTTGAAAAAGCAAAAGAACGGGCTACTGAAACCGGATGTAAAGCTATTTTCCTGCAAGTCAATAAAGCAAACCAAGCCAAAAACTTCTATCTCAAACTGGGTCTCCAAGTAAGAGAAGAGGCCGTATTTGATATTGGAAATGGTTTTGTCATGGACGACTACATCATGGAGCTGCAGCTCTGAGCTTTTTTGTATCTTCGTGAACCTAAAAAAAACACCCATGCTTAAAATTGACATGCACAGCCATATCTTGCCCAAAACAATGCCCAATTGGACGCAAAAATTTGGCTACGGCAAGTTCATTCATCTAGAGCCTAATGCAGATGGCAGTGCCAATATGATGCAAGGCGGTCAATTTTTTAGACGCATCGTAGAAAACTGCTGGGATGAACAACTGCGCATTGAAGAATACAAACCCTTTCATACGCAAGTGCAGGTGGTGTGTACCATTCCCGTCATGTTTTCTTATTGGGCCAAAACGGCCGACGCGCTAGAGCTCTCGCGTTTTCTCAACGATCATATCGCCGAACTCGTACAACGCTATCCTAAAAACTATATCGGTCTGGCAACTATACCTATGCAAGATGCCGAAGCCGCTATTTTAGAACTCGAACGCGCCAAATCAATAGGCCATGTCGGTATTCAAATTGGTTCCAACATCAATGATGAAAACCTATCAGAAGACAAGTTCTTCCCGATTTTTGAAGCGTGCGAGCGCCTTGGCATGGCCGTCATGATCCATCCATGGCAAATGATGGGTTTTGACAGCATGATAAAATACTGGCTACCTTGGTTGGTTGGCATGCCAGCCGAAACCTCGCGTGCAGCTTGTTCACTAATTTTTGGCGGAGTCTTGGAACGCCTACCCAATTTACGCGTTTGCTTCTCACATGCAGGCGGCTCATTTCTTCCAACGCTTGGACGCATCGAGCACGGCTTCAATTGCCGCCCAGATTTAGTGGCCATAGACAACCCGCACAACCCACGTACTTATTTAGGGAAATTCTGGGTAGATAGCATTACCCACGACATCGATGCATTGGAATACATCCTCAAAATGCAAGGGTCCAAGCGCGTGTGTTTGGGCAGTGACTACCCCTTCCCGCTCGGCGATTTAGAAATTGGTCAGTTCATTGAAGACAGCAGCTTAAGTACTGAAGTCAAGGAAGATATTTTCTGCAATGCGACCCTCGAGTGGCTGCAGCTCGATAAAAATCAGTTTATTTAATCAATTTCATATTTCAAGCGGATCGTGACACTCGCTGTTTTGCGTTTGGAGCTCGTATTGAAGCTACCTCCCCACTCGTACTCCTCAGAGGAGTTTTCTGCAGTAATCTGAAAAACACCCATATCGGCATACATCAGCTTACCTAAATTACCGCCGCCATTTTCGGCTATTTTGGCCGCGCGTTCATGTGCATCTTTGGTTGCAGCCTCGATCATTTTGAGCTTTAATTGCGCCAACTTGGTATAATAATATTCCGGTGAATCCGAATTCAGCTCTATACCAGCGTCTATTAATTGTGAAACCTGACGAGAAGTTTGCTCCACTACATTTACCTTTTTTGAACTTACTTTGACACTCTGATTGAGCGAATAGCCGTCAAAAATCGTTTGACGGATATTGCCTTCATCGTCGTAGATATTGCTCCATTCTTTGGAAATATCGGCTGCTTCGAATACCATTTCATCGTCTGAAATTCCGCGAGATTTGAGGTATGATTTTACTTTTCGAATATCTGCATTGAGTTGGGCGTAAGCGTCTTTGAGTTCCATACTTCTGCGAGAAAAGGAAGCGCGCCAAACAATCAGATCTGAATCAAAGGATTCTTCGCCCAATCCAATCACCGAAACGGTGTCATCGGGCTTGCCTTTTGACATGTATGCCTTGCCTAAAATAAGACCAGTAATGATCACGGCAGCGGCAATTAAAAGGGTTGAGAAATGGGTTTTAAAGAAATTCATGTCGATTTGTTAGAGAATTGTAAACCAAGGTAATGCTAATTTGTTACACTTTCATGGAAACAAAAAAAATTGCCGTAATTGGCGCATCAAAAGGCATTGGTTTGGCCTTGACCCAACAGCTTCTCGAAGAAGGTCACTACGTTTTTGCCACCTATGCAAATACGAATCCTACTTTCATGCATCCGAATTTAACCTGGTTTCATTATAATGTCTTGGAACCTACTGCGCTTCAATTTCCCGAAATACTTGACGGCTTGGTGTATTGCCCCGGCACAATTTCACTAAAGCCCTTCAATCGTTTTGGGCCTGCAGATTTTCAAGCCGATTACCAACTCCAGGTTCTGGGTGCCATTCAAAGCATTCAAAACGCGCTTCCTTCGCTCAAGAAAAGCACACTGGCATCTGTAGTGCTATTTTCTACAGTTGCGGTGCAGCAAGGTCTTCCTTTTCATAGTTTGGTTTCGGCCTCAAAAGGCGCCATTGAAGGCCTCACGCGCGCCCTCGCCGCAGAATTTGCGCCCAAAATTCGCGTGAACGCCATTGCTCCATCCTTAACCAACACGCCGCTCGCCGAAAATTTACTCAATTCTGACGCTAAAAAAGAAGCCAACGGTGCCAGGCATCCGCTCAAACGTGTGGGCGAACCCGCCGATATCGCCGCAATGGCAGCATTCCTTCTGAGCGATAAGGCTTCTTGGGTCAGCGGACAAATATGGCATGTAGACGGCGGTATTTCGAGCTTGCGCGTATGATGCCCTTGCTTTCCATTGCTGAAATCTATGCGCTCATCGATCAGTTCGATCCAATTCGCTATGGAAAGACACGCAATTACCAGAATGGAGGCGCTTCCAAGTTATCTCCATATATCTCGCGCGGCGTCATCTCTACGCGTCAAATTTATGAACGCTTGAACAAGAGAGGTTTTTCGCTTTTTGAAATGGAGGCGTTTCTGATGGAACTTTGTTGGCGAGACCATTCGCAAAGGGTTTGGCAGCACCACGACCCACAAGTAGAGCTGCGCTCAACGCAATTTTGGATCAAAAACGACACGCAGCTACCGCTAGAAATTACAACTGCGAATACCGGTATTCAGGCGATAGACAGCGCACTACTTGAATTGAAAGACACCGGTTACATGCACAATCACTTACGCATGTATTTGGCAGCGCTCGTGTGTAATCATTATGGCTGTCATTGGCGTACTGCAGCCAAATGGCTCTTTTCTCAACTTTGTGATGCGGATGCGGCGAGTAATCACCTCAGTTGGCAATGGGTTTGTGGGGCAAATGCACCCAAAGTATATTACGCCAATCAAGAGAACATCAATAAATATACGGGAAGTGAACAAAAAGGCACCTCTCTCGATACTTCCTATGAAGAATTACCCCAACTTCATATTGCTTGCACTTGGGTAAATCCGAAGTCAACATTTGTTCCGAAAGTTGCAGGAATCAACAACTTTCAAGCTGAACTCCCAACCTTGCTCTACACACCATATCACCTTGACCCAAATTGGCGCAAAGAGCAAGAAGCCAATAAAATACTTTTTTGGGATTTGGAGCAGTGGCAGCACTATCCATTTAACGAAAACATCTTCAATTGGATCAATGAATTAGCACATGTGCAAATTCCCGATTTAAAGGTGGTAGTTGGTGATTGGAAAAGCATCCAACAATCCCTAGACCTGACCCGCGTATTCACTAAAGAACACCCGCTCAGCGCCAACTACGGTGTACAACAAGATCCACGAGATTGGCTGTGGCCACAAGGCGGTGAATTGCCTGGGTCTTTTTTCAATTATTGGAAAAAAGTTCAAAAACACCTGCGCCGTGAAAACTGAAATAGGTGTGGTTTGGTTCAAGCGAGACTTGCGCCTACAAGATCACGCCGCGCTGTGCGCAGCTGAGCAAAGCCCATTACCACTGCTTTATTTATGGTTGATAGAACCAACGGAGTGGTCAGCGCCTGAAAACGCCTTGCGCCACTGGCAATTCCAATATGCATCTGTGCTGCAAATCAACAAAGAATTGGCTCCAATCGGAAGGAACATTCATGTTTGTCATGCTGAAGCGCTTGCTGTTTTCAAACATTTACATAATGTATTTCAAATCAAAACAGTTTGGAGCTATCAAGAATCAGGGCCGCCAAGAACATATGAGCGCGACCGCCACTTGCAGAGCTATTTCAAACAGCAGCATATCACGTGGAGTGAATTTCAACGCGATGGCATCATTCGCGGCCTCAAAAACCGTAAAAATTGGGACAAAGCCTGGTTTGCGTATGTGAATAGCCCCCAGCTTCGCTTTGAGCCCAATTCCTCAAGACCGCACTTGTATTGGGAAAACAATTTCAACCCATCCGAAGAATTGGTCCAACAACTTACAGCTTATCCCGAGCATTTTCAAAAAGCTGGACCAGCATATGCAGCGCGTTATTTGCATGATTTTTTGAGTCAGCGCGTGGTTCTTTACCAAAAAGGAATCTCCAAACCAGCAATGAGCAGAAGAAGCTGCAGTCGCCTCTCCCCTTTTTTAGCTTGGGGTAATCTCTCTATTCGGCAAGTAGTGAGGGCAAGCTCGGGATACATGAAAAACAAAGCAGGCAAACACAATTACGATGCTTTTCTTACGCGCCTGCATTGGCACTGCCATTTCATTCAAAAGTTTGAAACCGACTGCACTTATGCCACAGCCTGCATCAATAAAGCCTACGAGGGGCTGAGTTACCCAACGAACGATGCCTTTTTGGAGGCCTGGAAAACCGGGCAAACCGGATTTCCATTGGTAGATGCCAATATGCGCTGTTTGCATGCTACAGGTTGGATCAACTTTCGCATGCGGGCTTTATTGGTTTCTTTCTTATGTCACAATTTAGTACAAGATTGGAAAGATGGCGTAAATCATTTGGCTAATCTCTTTTTAGATTTTGAACCCGGCATACATTACCCGCAATTTCAGATGCAGGCAGGCACCACAGGCGTCAATACCATTCGTGTGTATAATCCTGTTCACAATAGCTACAAACACGATCCAGATGCGGTTTTCATCAAACAATGGGTGCCTGAGCTCGCTGAACTTCCGCTACCCTATATTCATGAGCCGTGGAAAATGACCGAGATGGATATGGAACTGTACCACTTCAAATTAGGGAGAGATTACCCCTTACCTATTGTAGATCCGAAAGATGCAAGAAAAGAGGAACGTAAATTTCTCTGGGACATCCGAAAAAGTGCAAAAGGGAAAAGCGAAGGCCAGAAAATTATTGAGACCTTGGTACGGCCCTCAAAGGCGCGCCAAGAACCAAAAGCCAAGCAGACCCAAAGTCAGAGAAACAAAGATATTGAGTCCAAACAAGGCCAATTGCCCTTGTTGTAGGAGCTGATAATTCTCAAAGGAAAACGTACTAAACGTAGACAACCCTCCGCAGAAACCTACTACGATGAGGGGTTGAAGGCTTGTCCATTTTGGATGGTCCTTGAATTGAAATAGGAGGACCGCTAAAAGCAAACTAGCGATGACATTACTCAGCAAGGTAGACCAAGGAAAAACAGTTTTGTCGATCGGTAAGACGCGCGCCAAAAACCAACGCAAGATGCTACCCAAGCCACCTCCTACAAAAACCAATAATACCGTTTTTAGTCCCATTTTGAGATCAATTGAGCAAATAAATATCGCCTAAAAAGCCATCCCATCAAGAGGCCTAACAAAGCGCCACACAACACGTCAGATGGAAAGTGTACGCCAAGATAAACGCGACTGTAGGCCACCAAAAAAACGTAAACACCAAGTAGATAAATGGAATAGGTATACTTTTTCAGGTAAGGCAACACAAAGGCAAACATGGCGGCCAAATTGGCGGCATGAGACGAAACAAAACCAAACTTTCCGCCCAAATAAGGATTGTCGGGGCCAATCATATAAAAATGCAGATAATTCCCTACAATTGGGTCGTGAGAAGGCCGCAATCTTTCAAAATAATCTTTGAAGAGTTGTGTTGAAATGACATCTGTTAAGGATACAACCACGAGCGCCAATAAAAATAAAAGACTCGTTTTTCTCCAAGAAAACTGACTTTTGAGCAACAAAACGATGCAAAAGGCAAGCGGAATATTGATCCATTTAGAAGAAAGTACCCACATGCATTGATCTAGCCATGGCGCATTGAAATCATTGATGCGCAAAAGTAAGCCATTATCGATGCGCTGTAGAAATTCAATCATGGTTGAGGTGCTTCCAAATCAAGTCTTTGAGTTCCGTAAGGCCTTGCTGGGCTACAGAAGAGATAAACAAATGCGGAAGATTGGGTAATTCTTTTGAAATAGCTGCTTTGAGTTCGTCATCGAGCATATCTGCCTTGGTAATAGCCAGCAAGCGTTCTTTGTGCAAGAGTTCGGGATTGTATTGCTTGAGCTCATTCAAAAGAATATTGTATTCTTTTTGGATGTCGTCGGAGTCGGCAGCAATCATGAAAAGCAAAATAGAATTGCGCTCAATATGACGCAAAAAGCGCAAGCCCAATCCTTTGCCGGCATGAGCTCCTTCGATGATGCCGGGAATATCGGCCATGATGAACGAGCGAAAATCACGGTAGGAGACAATTCCTAAATTGGGGCGCAAAGTTGTAAACGGATAGTCGCCGATTTCTGGCTGTGCAGCAGAAAGCACAGAAAGCAGGGTGCTTTTTCCTGCATTTGGAAAACCTACTAACCCGACATCAGCTAAGATTTTGAGCTCGAGTATTTTCCAGCCTTCTAAACCCTCTTCGCCTGGTTGGGCATGACGAGGAGTTTGATTAGTGGGTGATTTAAAATGGTTGTTGCCCATGCCGCCGCGTCCGCCGCGCTGAATGATCCGCTCTTCGCCTTCTTCAGTGATTTCAAAGAGGACTTCACCAGTTTCGCCGTCTTTGGCGAGGGTACCTAGAGGAACATCGATGTAGACGTCTTCTCCTTGCGAACCCGTTTTGAGGTTGCCCGAACCATGAGCGCCGTGTCCGGCTTTGATGTGCTTTTTAAACTTGAGGTGTAACAGCGTCCAGAGTTGTTTGTTGCCTCGCAAATAGACGTGTCCGCCGCGGCCGCCATCACCTCCATCGGGCCCACCTTTTGGAATGTATTTTTCGCGTCTAAAGTGGGTAGAACCGCCGCCACCGTTACCAGAGGTACAGTGAATTTTTACGTAATCAACAAAGTTATCTGAAGCCATTTAGTGGTTTGTATCTATGGCAGAGAATAAACGTTGAGTGATCTCGTCGATGCTACCAATGCCATCGATGGCAACAAATTTGTCTTGAGCTTGGTAAAATGCCTTTACTGGGGCGGTCTCGTTATTGTATACGGCAATGCGTTTTTCTATGACTGCTGGGTCAGCATCGTCTGGACGACCTGATACCTCTGCTCTTTTGAGCAAACGCGTTTTGAGTTCGTTTTCTTCTACTTCGAGCGCAAGCATCAAGGAAATTTCAGTCTGAAGACTGGCAAGGAATTCGTCGAGCGCATGGGCTTGGGCGTTGGTACGCGGAAAACCGTCAAAAATAAAACCTTTTGGGGCTTCGTGCTTGACAACCTCTGAACGCAGCATATTGATGGTGACCTCATCGGGAACAAGTTGCCCAGCGTCCATGTAGCTCTTGGCGAGTTTGCCGAGGTCCGTTTCGCCTTTGATATTGGCGCGAAAGACATCGCCGGTGGATAAATGTACAAGACCATATTTTTCGATGAGTCTTTCGGATTGGGTTCCTTTACCTGCTCCTGGAGGGCCAAAAAGTACAATATTTAACATATCTAATTGATTAATTGATAAACAGCTGAAAGTTCACGACCGTGTTCTTTGTAGTCTAGGCCATAACCGACCACAAAGCGATCTTCGATCTCAAAGCCAATATATTGGGGTTGGTGTTTTCCTTTATAGGATTCGGGCTTCAGCAAAAGTGCACAAACCGCCAGAGAAGCGGGTTGTTCGGTCTGAAGCAGGGTAAAAATTTTGTCCATGGTGACACCGGTATCGAGGATGTCTTCGATGATGACCACATGGCGATCTTTGAGTGCGGTTTGCAAGCCGATCAGCTCATCAACCCTACCACTCGACTGCGTACCCACATAAGAACTTACTTTCACAAAAGAGAGTTCAGGCTTGCAATTCAATTGCTTGAATAGATCCGAAGCAAACATAAAGGCGCCGTTGAGTACTGCTAAGAATACAGGATTCTTACCTGTGTAGACAGTATCTAACTGACTTGCCAATTCTTTAATGCGCGTTTGTATTGTCGTTTCCGAAATGAAGGGCGCGAAAGAAAGGTCGTGTATGTGAACCACTGTACGCATCGTCGTACAAAGGTACAATTTTAAACGTATCTTTGCGGCATGACAAAAACATGGTACGGTAGGGAACTACAAATTGGCGTGCTCGGCGGTGGTCAGTTGGGGCGCATGCTCATCCAGGCAGCCAATAGTTTGGACATTCAATTGCACATGCTCGACCCTGATCCGGCTGCACCCTGCGCCCAAATTGCGTGTAGCTTTCAACAAGGTGCACTCACCGACTACAACACCGTCATGGCCTTTGGTCAAAGCAAAGACCTGCTGACCGTAGAAATCGAAAACGTCAATACCGATGCGCTGCGCGAACTCGAAAAGCAAGGTGTAAAAGTATTTCCGCAGCCACACATCCTCGAACTCATCCGCGATAAAGGCACCCAAAAACAATTTTACCTAGATAACGGCATCCCTACGGCACCATTTGTTTTTTGCGAGACCTCTTTACCTTCAGAAAATCCCTTTGGCTTTCCAGTCGTTCACAAACTCCGAACAGGTGGCTATGATGGCAAAGGTGTAAATATCATTAAAGAAGAAAGTCAGTTAAGGAACAGCTTCACAGAGCCCTCCATCCTTGAAAAGTGCATTCCATTTTCCAAAGAATTATCCGTTATTGTGGCCCGCAATGAAGCTGGCCAAACCAACTGTTTTCCGCTTGTGGAGTGCGAGTTCAACCCAGAGGCAAATTTGGTTGAGTTTTTGTTTTCGCCTGCTGCAGTTTCTTCTGAAATTGAAGAAAAAGCGAAGTGCATTGCCATCGAAATCATAGAAAAACTCGATATGGTAGGCCTATTGGCTGTCGAATTATTTTTAAGCCAAGATGGCGAATTGCTCGTCAATGAAATTGCACCACGCCCCCACAACAGTGGCCACCACACCATAGAAATTGCCCGTTGCTCCCAATTCGAACAGCACTTGCGCGCCATTTTGAATCTTCCGCTTGGCGACACCTCCTTACACAGCGCAGGCGCCATGCTCAATCTAGTCGGTGAAAAAGGATATGAAGGGCCGGTCGTCTATGAAGGCCTAGAAGAAATACTGCAAATTCCTGGAGTACATCCGCATCTTTACGGCAAAGCACAAACCAAGCCCTTTCGCAAAATGGGTCATGTCACCATCAGTGCTCCAAACATGACTGAAGTGCGCAGCAAAGCTGAAAAAGTAAAATATACCATCCGCGTTGTTTCCAAATAACTTTGCTTGAACAAAAAAAGAGCCACTTTCGCGGCTCTTTTCATATCAGCAAAGTTTTCAATCTTAGTGGATCATCAATTTCTTTTGAATATGCTGGCCATTCATCTCTAGTTCTACTAAATAGAGACCAGCTGCAAAATTGGCGGTGTTCAAGCCAATTTCAAAATCACCTTGCATGCTTCCATACTGACGCGCTTGTAAGATGTTTCCTTTGGCATCCAATACGCGAATGCTCACAGGAGCCGCCGCAGGAATGTGCAAGTTGATATTCGTGAAATCGTTGGCTGGGTTTGGAGCGATCGTCAACATTTGTTCAAGGTTGATGGCACCGATCAATTCCTCTACACCAACGTATCCATTTTGAACCGCTTCTGGAATCGTAGTGTAACCCGCGTTGTCAATTTTACCTTGTGGGTCTATGAGCATACCGACAATATGCATTTGGGTTTCATCCCAAGTGGCAGGCAAAGTAAAGCTAAAGTTTGCAGTGTAGTCGTCGCCAGCAGTTGTTGTAGCTGCGATGACGCCGGTTTGACCTGCAAAACTTGGCGCAATGGCACGCGCTACATGGTCGTAGACCATTTGTGCAGCTGGAACTGGGTTGGGTAGACTCTCAAAACCACCCATTGCTCCGTTGTTGCCACCGGCATAAGCATTCGATTGATTGTAGCCATTACCAGAGCCCGTTACGCCATCTTCGGTAAGTACACATGCTACTTTGTAAGAACCATTTGTCGCTTGCAACATTTCTGTTGTGACAGAAACATTGAGCACGCGTGTCACAGGATCCCAATTTGCACCATTCATCAGCACCCCTTTTGGTGCTGTTTGCAAACGCGTAAAGAAATCTGAACTCATTTGAGACGGGTCTACATCTCCAACGCGGTCAACCAATGAACTTGGGTAACCACCAATAAGTCCGCCAATACCGGCGTCGTAGTCAGCAACCACCATTGGATCTCCGTTGTGAACAGCTATACCCGCCCAAAAACCATTATAATCATTCGCGAATTTGTCCATAAAGACAGCCCCGCGCGGACACCACTGACACCACGTACCAGTTGCTTCCTCACCAACCACAATTTTTCCTGCCGCCGGAACAACAGGATCAACTACTTGGGTAAGTGTATTATCTGCGGCGTTATCGTCGTTGCCACCGTTGATATTTGAAATAGTCACTATAGCATTTTGAACACCTGCTACTAAAGTCAAGGCCGGAATGTTCACCTCGTAACTACCAATACTGGCTACGTTGGCTCCCGTTACATTTTGCGTGTAGTTCTGACCATTGTAATTGAGATTCACGTCAAAAGAATTGAGTACATTTTGACCGGCATTCAGAATAGATACAACAGGAGTGACATTTTGACCAGCAATACTACCGCCCATATCTAAAGAGGCAACCATTGCGTTGAGTGCGGGCAATGTATAGGTTTGGTGGTCAAAACTAACGTTGTCCATAAAGAACTGATTATTTTGCAAAGGGAAATAATCCGCAGAAGCTACGGTATTAACCCCATTGACCCAAGTGCCAACCAAAATGTTGTTGACATAAGCTTTCCAAACATGAAGGGTGAGGTTGGCTTCAATTTTTAAGTTGAACCATGTGGCTTGCGGATAAGTAGTGAGGCATAGATTGGGTGTATTTCCGTCGTCAATCGCTAATTCACCTGCATCCATGTGCACATTGAGCGCCCATAAATTACCAATTGTTGTAGCGCCTTGGATATTGTAATAAGCGCCTTTGCCGCTATTCACATAAAAATCCGAACTCAAAGTAAAAATACCTGAGTTGTATAATTGTCCGAAGTTAAGCACGACATCTTGCGGACCTCCATTGGCCGAAGTTGATGAAAAATAAACAGCGTGTGGCGCACTAGCCGCTTGGTTATTGGTGGTCGCAACATCTTCGGCGCCACCTTGAGTCCCGGACCAAGTTGTCCAGTTACTGGATTGTGGCCCGATATAAGAACCCAATGCGTAGCTATCAAAATTATCGGAAAAAAGCTGGGCTGAAACCAGTTGGGTACTGAGTAGACCCATCAATAAGAATGCATTTCTTTTCATAGTTTGGCTTGTTTAAGAGCCAAAAGTTACATAAATGCAATTAATAAAACTAATTTATGACTTTACTTTTGCCAAATAACGCAAAACTTCTGCCGCACCCATAAGGCCAAAAAGGGCTGGCATGTAGCTTACTGTTCCATAAAAACTCTTCTTGTAGCGCGTGCCGTCGGTCATTTTTAAAGAGTGTGGCTGCTGAACTTCTGTTGAGAAGACCACCTTTACTCCGCGATACGATGCATTTTTGCGCTTCATGCGTTTTTTGATGTGCGCACCAAGCTTACAACCAGAGAGTTGTTCCATATTGGCCACGCGTACCTGAGCTGGGTCGGTTTTGCCACCCGCGCCCATATGAGAAATGATTTTTACTTTCAAACGCTTACAGGCTAAAATCCATTCTAGCTTAGGCGTCACGGAATCAATGCAGTCCATGACATAATCTGGCTGGTCTTCTTTTAAAATTTGCCAAACACGCTCGGGTAATACAAATTCTTCAATCACCGTAAGCTGACATGCTGGGTTGATTTCTTTAATGCGCTCTGCAAGCACAACAGCCTTGTTTCTTCCCAGAGTAGAATCGAGTGCGGTCAGTTGTCGATTTTTATTGGTTGCATCAAAAGCATCTCCATCGATGATCGTCATGCGGCCAACACCTCCTCTGGCAACAAACTCTGCTGCATAAGAGCCAATTCCACCAAGCCCTACAATCAATACATGTGCATTTTGAAGTTGCTCCATGCTTTGTGCACTCATCAAAAGTTCGGTGCGTTCTAACCAGTTTACCATTTTGTTCATTTTCGCGGCAAAATTAGTATATTCGGCCAAATTAATGTGAACAAACCATGGAACAAACTATTCAAAAAGGACACCCTAAAGGGCTCTACCTACTCTTTGTAACAGAGATGTGGGAACGTTTTAGCTATTATGGCATGCGTGCCATTCTCATGCTTTTTATGACCAAAGCACTTTTATTTGACTCAGAGTTCGCCTCGGGCCTTTACGGTAATTACACAGGACTTGTTTACCTCACTCCACTCATCGGAGGCTACATTTCTGACCGCTATTGGGGAAATCGCAAGTCTATTTTAGTTGGTGGAATCATCATGGCCATTGGGCAATTTATGTTATTCTTCTCTGCAAGTTCTTTAGGCACTTCATTTGCTTCTATCGCATTTTATATCGGCTTGCTTTCCTTGATCATCGGAAATGGTTTTTTCAAACCAAATATTTCAACAATGGTCAACCAACTTTATGCACCCGGCGACAAACGCGTAGATGGCGCCTTTTCTATTTTCTATATGGGGATCAACCTCGGTGCGTTTTTCTCACCTTTGGTATGTGGTACACTCGCAGAAAAAGTAGACTACCGCTGGGGCTTTTTGGCCGCCGGTATCGGAATGCTTATTGGCGTTGCTGTTTTTGAATTGCTCAAAAATAAATACATCGTTTCTGCCGATGGCGAAATTGTAGGAGGCAAGCCAAAACCTTATGAAAAACCTGTTGAAGAAGCCAAAGAAGAGGTAACAACCACTGCTAACCCTATTCAACGCATCGCGCTTTGGTTGGCTGTTTATGGCGCACTCTGGTATGTATTCATGCAACTTGTTGGCTTCAACTTTGTGTCTACCCTCATTTTTGCCACTTCAATTGCTGCTTCTGGCTTTGTAATTACTGATCCTTCACTTTCTAAAATTGAGCGTTCGCGCATTATCGTCATTTACATCATCGCGTTTTTTGTCATATTCTTCTGGTCGGCATTTGAACAAGCCGGTGCATCTCTAACGCTATTTGCAGATCAGCAAACAGACCGCACCATTTTTGGTTGGGAAATGCCTGCTTCTTACTTCCAATCTGTCAATCCGTTGGCCATTATCATCTTTGCACCACTTTTTGCGGTACTTTGGGGTTATTTGGGCAAACGCAATATGGAACCAGCATCTCCGGTCAAACAAGCCGTAGGTCTATTCTTATTGGCAATTGGCTATTTTATCATAGCAGTTGGAGTTTCTGGGGTTGAGGGCTCTACCAAAACGAGCATGTTTTGGTTGCTCAGCATGTATCTAGTGCACACCCTTGGTGAACTTTGCCTTTCTCCGATTGGTTTGTCTATGGTAGCGCGTTTGGCGCCATTGCGCTTGGGCTCTTTGCTCATGGGTATTTGGTTCATGAGCAACGCCATGGCCAACGACTTTGCAGGGATGCTTTCTAAATTGTATCCAGAACAATACGTTAATGTTCAAACCGTTCTTGCTCAAGAAGCGTCAAGTAAGGTTCAGTTGCTAGAGCGCAAAGAAGGAAAAGATGAATTACTTGCAGAGCCTAAAACTTTCGGTGATCAAGATTATGTGGCTATTTCTTCCGTAAACTTTAGCAAAATCAAAGCAAAGGCGCAAAGAGATGCAGCTTTCAAACAAATCACAACTGATTCTCAAGTACAAGAAAAATCATTCTTTGGCTTTAAGGTCAATTCGCTGTATAGTTTCTTCATGGTCTTTGTTTTCATGGGCGGAATTGCAGCAGTTATCCTATTCTTGCTACAAAAGAAATTACTTTCCATGATGCATGGCATCCGTTAAACTTTAATCCTTACCTATGTTTGGTTCAAAACATCCAAAAGCGCTCCCCTTTCTCTTTTTATCAGAAATGTGGGAGCGTTTCGGTTATTACCTCATGATTGGCATCTTCACGCTGTACCTCAAAGATACAGAGCGTGGCTTTGGCCTCAATGAAGCACAAGCAAGCGACCTTTACGGCACTTTCATTGCGTTGGTCTTCTTGACGCCATTTATCGGAGGCTTGCTTGCCGACCGCGTTTTGGGTTACCGCAAATCCATCATTATTGGTGGCATTCTCATGGGGCTCGGTTACATCCTGATGTCTATCAAAGACCTCAACTTTTTATACCTCTCCATGACCCTCATCATCATGGGGAATGGTTTTTTCAAGCCAAACATTTCTACGCTTTTAGGTAATGTCTACAACGAAGAGCATTACAAAGCGCGAAAAGATGCCGGTTACAATATTTTTTACATGGGTATCAACATCGGAGCTTTCGTCTGCAATTTCTTTGGGGCAGCGCTCTACAATATGTACGGTTGGTATGCTGCTTTTTGGGCTGCTGGTGTCGGGATGTTTATTGGGGTCTTGGTTTTTGTGATCGGTACCAAACACTACAAGCATGCTGATCAGATCAAGCCAGTAAGCGAAACAGATATGCCACTACTCAAAATTTTGGGTACAATTTTGCTTCCGGCCGTCATTTTTGGGCTCATTCCTCTGACTTTTGAAACACCATTGGTAGGCTCTAAATCTACCGACGCCTTTCTTTTTGGCTGTATTCCTGTGGTCTTCTTTTATATTCATTTGTACCGCAAGTCGCCTGCAAGTGAAAAGCCACAGATTGGTGCCATGCTCTCCATATTTGCAGTAGTGATAGCCTTTTGGGCCATCTTTAAGCAAAATGGCTCAACTATGAATACCTGGGCCATGAATTACACTGATCGCGAAGTGCCTGCCGTAGTTGAACCACTCACCTCTAGCTTGAAACTTTCCGAAGAAATTACTTATACAAAAGACAGCGTGCCTTTTATTGACGGACAATTTCGCGTCCTTGAAAAAGATCAAAAAGTCATTGATTACCCGCCTTATTTTAAAAATCAAGCACCTAAAGAGCGACCTCATGTTGGGGCCACCATCAAGGTATTCAACACCAACTTATTTCAAAGTGTGAATCCGTTTTGGGTCATTGCTCTTACGCCATTGGTTGTTGCATTCTTTGCCTTCTTGAACAGAAAAGGTAAAGAACCCTCTACCCCAACCAAAATTGCTTTCGGGCTCATGATTTCTGCTCTCTCTTGTTTAGTAATGGTTGGTGCTGTTTATGCCTCCAATAATGGCGCAGAGAAATCTTCGGCATGGTGGTTCATCAGTTCTTATGCCGTCATTACAATTGGCGAACTCTTCCTAAGTCCAATGGGCTTATCGTTGGTTTCTAAACTCAGCCCGGCGCGCCTCACTTCTTTGATGATGGGCGGTTGGTTCTTAGCGACGTCAATTGGAAATAAACTCTCAGGTGTGTTGAGCTCCATGTGGGATGGCTACGAACAAAAAGCCAACTTTTTCTACCTTAACTTCATCTTATTAGGTTTGGCCGCCCTTCTGCTGTTTGGCATGCTGCGCAAACTCAATAAGGTTTTTAGTCAGTACTAACCTATTCGCTTCTGGACTAGCGCCGCTACCTTCTGATAGAAGTGTTGGGGTTGATACGTGCGCCACTCAATTTCTTCGAGTTCGCCGCCCATTACAAAATAGTGGTCAATACCCACGTGTTCAAATTCGCGGATGACGTGGTCGTGGAAGTTCACCATTGCGATCCAGCCGTCTTCGACGTCATCGAACCATTCCTCGTAATAGCAGTCATCGGAATGATGAAAGTTAAGTACGTTTTCGCCAATGAGTATAAAGGCATTGATGCCAGATTCCATCAGCACATCAATGACATCTCGCTTGAGCAGCATGATGTCGTTTTCAATTGCGTCGTTCCATTCGCCAATGAGTTCAATAATGGCATAGCGCTCATCGTAATCTACGTAAAGCACTTTTAAAAAGAGTGTTGGCGAGCCAAATTCATCCCATTGCGGATGGATGTAAAAGTTGTAGATGGTATTGCTGAATGCAAATTCGCTGTACTCGCGGCCGTAAAATGGAGAGCTTGGGTCTTCGTCGGCAATATAGTAGCCGCGCCAATTGTAAAAGGGTTCAACGAAATGCATGGCGCAAAATTACAAGGAATCTCTTAACTTTGCGGCGTGGGAAAAGATAAGTTAAAACGCTTTGCAGCGATCAAAACATTTGCCAATGTATTCGAACCCGTTATGGGTGAACCATTCGCGCCAAAAGGAAATTGGAGAACCAACGTTTTCCAGAACAACAACCCTGTTATCCTAGAACTCGGTTGCGGAAAAGGCGAATACGCTGTAGGCATGGGTCGTCAATTTCCAGAACGCAATTTCATCGGTGTAGACCTCAAGGGTAACCGCATTTACATAGGTGCCAAAGAAGCACTAGAAACCAACCTGAGCAACGTTGCGTTTTTGCGCACCCGCATCGATTTTATCCTCGATTACTTTGAAGATGGAGAGGTCGATGAAATCTGGCTCACCTTTTCTGATCCGCAGCCACAAAAAGCCCGCAAACGGCTTTCTTCGCCCATTTTTACGGCACGCTATAAAAAGATTTTGAAACCGGGAGGCATCATTCACATGAAAACCGACTCCGACGTTTTGTTCGACTACACCCTAGAACAAATCGAAGAGCACGGCCACCAAATGCTGGAGTGCTACCCAGATTTATACGCCAACATGCCGGAAGATTTGGACCCACAAACCAAAGAAATCTTCCATATCAAAACCTACTACGAAGCCTTTTTTAGCAAGCGCGGGCATGTGATCAAGTACTGTAAATTCAAACTGGCTGATTAAGGACGCTTGTTGAAATGATGTTTTTCTGGTCTTGGCTAACGAATGAGCGTATAATTGGCATAACTGGTATCGATTCCAATTAGTTTGAGCCAATTCTTCACTCGATTTTTAAGGGTCCTGTTGCGCTTTGTAATATCCATATGAAAAGTCCAGTTTCGCGCTGCAATTCTAGGTGCAATCCACTGCGGGTGAGTACCTTCAAAGCGCGCAAGCTCATGAATGTGGTCTTCGTAGTCAAAAGTTTCAGCCACCTTGATGTTTTTCTCGAGCCAAGCGTCGTCGTGCCATAATTTATGAAAGCTTTCTTGCTTTCGCTGCATGGCTGTTGGGTCCTTGACCCAACCATAATGATAAACCTTTGCGTTCGCCAGTACAACTTTGAGTTTTTGATCTGGTGCTTTTCGAAAGCCTTGCGCATCCCGAAACGAAAAAATACCGCGCCGCGGTTTTATAATGCGGATTTCTTTTTTGTACCAATTATTAGACACGCCGATATAATCATAGGAACCATAAAAATGGAGGTAGTCAAACAACAAACCATCTACTTCGTTATCGTGCAGGTATTGTGTCATTGCATTGAAAATATTCGGATGGTCTGCTTCATGCATGACCTCATCACCTTGAATATAGATGGCCCAGTCTGCTGCAGGGTCAATTGCAGCGAGCGCTTTGTCTGTCTCTACAGCGAGCACGCGGCCGTTTTGGCGCAGGGAGTCGTCCCAGGTGGTTTGGATGATCTTGACTTTTGAGTCTATATTTTCAATGAGCTGTAGCGTGTCATCGGTGGAGTTGCCAACAGCAACTACCACTTCATCGCAAAGTGGTAAAATGGATTGAATCGCAGCAACAATTGGGTAATCGAGCAAGATTGCATTTCTAATGAATGTAAAGCCGCTAACCTTCAAGGCTATTTATCTAAAACCTTCGGAATTCTGAAGTAATCGGAGTCTTTTTTTGGTGCATTGCGCAGCGCTTCTTCGTGGCTTACAGTTTGCTCCGGGTTGTCGTCACGGAGTCGGTTGACCTCATTGGACATGAAAATCAGGGGCTCTACACCGGTGGTGTCGAGTTCGGAGAGTTTGTCTACAAAGGCGATCATGCGCTGTAAATCTTGGCGAATGGCTTCTTTTTGCTCTCCTTCAAAGGACAACTTAGAAAGATTGGCAATTTGATCGATAAGGGCTTCATTGACTTCCATAAGACAAAATTACGATTTTTTGAAGAGATGAGGATGCGCTGCCTTTAGAGGCGCTTCGATTATGTGGAGACACTTTTCACTTATTTGTTCGGTACTCGCTGCCGCAATTTCTGCTGTGGAGATAAACGGATGAATATACACTTCTACAACACCAGGATGCGCAGGACCGAGTAAATGGGTTGGATCGGAGAATAAATGAAAGTTTTGGGTAAAGGTCAATGGCAAAATGGGTACATTCAGGTTTTTAGCCAAACGAAAAGCCCCATTTTTGAAAGGATAGAGTTGAGGGATGTTTTCTTCTGGGATAGTGCCTTCTGGAAAAATTACGATAGACCAGCCATTTTCCATTGCTTTTTTGGCCTGCCCTAGCGCCTGCCCAGCCTTTGATTTGTCTTTGCGGTAAACTGGAATATTGAGTGCCTTAAAGTAGGTCCGGACAATTGGATATTTAAGGATTTCGGCCTTGCCTAAAAAAGCAAAAGGATAACGCGGTAAAATGGAAGGAAGTAAAAAAATGTCTAAATAAGAACTGTGATTAGACACAATAATGAAAGGCGCCTCAGGTAACGGAGAATTGAGCTTGACCCGAACAGGGTAGAAACAAAAAATCCGTAGCAACCAACTCCAGAGAATAAAAATTTGAAAACCGTATTTGCGCCAAGATAGCCTCAGCTGCAAAACCCAAAAGAAAGGATAAAACAAAAGCGCGAAAACAAAAAAGACCAGGGCTATGTATAGCTTCCAAATGAGACCGAACACACCAACAATTTTCTGCATGGCTCAAAGTTAGCAATTACCAGAGAGCTATAGCCACTTAAAAACGCTTCAAAATGACTAATTTTGAACAAAATTAACGCAATGTCACGGATTTTAACAGGAATTCAAAGTACGGGAACACCCCATTTAGGCAATATCTTAGGCGCCATTCGACCTGCTATACGCTTGGCCCAGGATCCTGCCAATGAATCCTTTTTGTTTATTGCCGACATGCATTCTTTAACGCAAATAAAGGATGGAGCTACCTTGCGCAATAACACTTACGCCACAGCTGCTGCTTGGTTAGCTTTTGGCTTGGATCCAGAAAAAACGGTTTTTTACCGCCAATCTGATGTGCCAGAAGTCACAGAGCTCACTTGGTACTTGCTGTGTCAATACCCCTACCAACGCCTCACTTTGGCGCACTCCTTTAAAGACAAAGCAGACCGCCTAGACGACGTCAATGGTGGGCTCTTCACCTACCCAATTTTGATGGCCGCAGACATCCTATTGTACGACGCCGAAATTGTACCTGTTGGCAAAGACCAAAAACAACACATCGAAATGGCCCGCGATGTAGCCAACCGCTTCAATCTCACCTACGGTAACACCTTCGTGTTACCTGAAGAACAAATCCAACCCGACACCATGCTCATTCCGGGCACCGACGGCGAAAAGATGAGCAAGTCACGCAATAACTACATCGACATTTTCTTACCAGAAAAACAACTGCGCAAACAAATCATGTCTATTGTCTCAGATAGTACACCATTGGAAGAACCCAAAGATACCGAAACCTGCCATACCTTTGCCCTTTACAAATTATTGGCCTCACCCGCTCAAATTGAGCAAATGACAGCCAACTATCAAGGCGGCAATTACGGTTACGGACATGCCAAACAAGCTCTCTATGAGCTCATTTTGGAGAAATTCGGCAAAGAAAGAGCCCTTTTTGACCACTTAATGGCCAATACAGCTGAAATTGATGCTGCACTTGCTATTGGTGCACAAAAAGCGAGAAGTGTAGCGCAAGAAGTACTCAAGCGCGCCCGCACCAAAGTTGGCTTCTAAAAAACCTGTCTTAAGGCCTTGGTTTTTCAATGGCACTGTGGCCAAATGTGATCCCTAGCTTGAACCAACGGCCTGGCATCTGCACAAAGCCCGCTTCCACATATTGTGTATTCGTGAGGTTGTTCCCTTCTGCAAAAACAGTCCATTTGTTTTTGATTGGCACTAGTATTTTTGCGTCCACTACCTGATACAAAGGCTGTTCTATGCGCTGCACCAAGCGGTAGGTAACACTAAGTTGTATTTTTTCACTTAAATCAAACTGGCCTACTGCATTGAGTTGCTGGCGCATGCTCGTGATTGCATAGCGCGATTCTTGCTCACTCGTAAAATTGTGCTGCGCAGTGATATAGGTGTAATTGACATTGAGTTTGTCAAGACCCCAGGTACTGCGCTTTTTAAGACTAAGTTGCAAACTAGATTCCAAACCTGTAAATGCTACACTTGCAATGTTAACGGGTGCCCAGGGATTTGGATTGGGTGAAATAGTTGAGGCATCTCGCACCCAGTCGATCATGTTGGTGTGCTGACGATAAAAAAGTGAACTAGCAACTTGGTAACTCAAACGCGTACCGTCGTCATATTTAGGGGTTTGTCTCCAACCGAGTTCGGCAGCATGCGAAAATTCGGGCTGTAAATTTGGGTTGCCCACATAATTAGGATCGGTGTAGTACATTTCTGTCCAGCTCGGCACGCGGTTACCCCGGCTATAATTGGCAAAAACATACTGCCGACTTTCCAAAGATCGGCCCAATTGAAGGCTCGGCATGAGTTGTGGGTTTTGCCAGTTGTATGCAAAAACCAAAAGCCCCGCGGCATAGTTCACAGTACCCAGCGAGCCTTGAGCTTGCATAAACGCACTCTGATATTGCCGCTCGCGCTCACCTAAATTACTGCTATTGAGTTGCTCTAAGCGTTGTTCCAAACCAAAAAGGATGTGTTGCCTCTTCACATTCACCGACAATTGCGCTTCATAGCTCAGTACATTTGAAATGTGGGTATTGGTATAAAACGCAGGATCGTTGCGCTTCAAGCGAAATTCATCGGCATGGCTGCGCAACATGGCTTGTTGGCGAAATTGATACCAAGTAGAACTTCCTTCTTTTTTTGAATACCAATGGAAATTGTGTTTGGCACCGGCCATAGCCATAGTGGTGCGCTCCCACTGATCTGGAAATTTATTGGTGTAAAAACCGTTGGCGCCAAAATTCCGATCGGTATAGGCGGCAGTATAAGTGAGCCGATGTCTTTGATTTTCCCCGATTGAATGAGAACTCGTGTAAAAAAGTTGATGGTTCTTGAAATCTGAATTATACCAATGGCCCGAAGATTGATCTCTAGCCACCGCCAACAGTTGTTGGTATTTTTTAATCTTCATGCGCACCATTGCTTGGGCGCCAAAACTATTGAAGCTGCCGCCATATGCTGTTGTTTTGACCTGAAAAGCGTCACTTGCATAGGCGCCAATATGAACGGCACCAGTTAAGGCACTTTGACCAAATTGCAAGACTGTTGGGCTCTTGAAAACTTGAATTTCTGAAACAGCAATGAGTGGGATAGGCAAGTTCGCCGCGTGGTGCCCTGTTTGTGGGTCTGTCATTTTGAAGCCGTTCACTACAATCAAACTTTGCTCGAAATTCCCACCTCGGATGCCAATATCGGCCTGTGTTCCATTTAAACCTCGCTGGCGCACATCTACCCCACCAACATAAGACAGCGCCTCGGGTATGCTTCTGACCGGAAGTGCTGTGATTTGGGCTGTTGTTAATTTATCGATGCTTTGCATTCGCTCCTGGTAAGAACCCCCAGTTCGCCCCGCAATTACTTCAACCTGACGGATCGTCATGACCCGAGAGGGGATTCTATCCAAAAGTGAATCGATACGTAGTCGAGCAGGATCTTGCGCAAAAAGTTGGGTAAATTGAAATAGAAAGAATACGAAAAATAGATTTCTATTTTGCTTAGCTACAAACCTTATTTCTGACATATTGAAATGAGTTGATTTGATGGATTTTTCCATAAAACCTGCAAAAATACGCAATGAATGAAAATCAGCGCTTGGAAATCTTATTGCCAGTGATTTGGCGCTGCAAGTTACATTTGTGCCTACCTGCTTCAAAGCCGCGGAGTGCGCTGTGCTTGGTGGCTCTGCCCTGCACGCGTGCGCGCCACATGCGCCAAGAGCTTGGTTTCATTTCTCTGCGCATGAGTGCAATCACCTCTGCTTCTTTGAGGCCAAATTGCAATAAAATGGCGTCAAAAGGCGTGCGGTCTTCCCAGGCCATTTCAATGATGCGATCGATGTCTTGCTCAGAAAGAAGTTTAAGGTCCATACGCTTCAAACAAGATTTGCTACTTTTTGTTTTTGAAGTATGAAAGGCGTTAAAAAACAACATTTACCCGAAAAAACCTGCCTGACTTGTCAGCTACCCTTCACTTGGCGTAAAAAGTGGGAGAAAAACTGGGACGAGGTCAAGTATTGCTCAGATCGGTGTAGATCTCAACGCAATAAGTAAGAGATTTCTTCAGGCGTGGGTAAGTGATCTTGATAGGTGAATTCAAGGGAATGCATACCCGGCAATAGCGTTTCAAAATTGTGTTCGAAGTGGAGTTCTTGATTTTTACTAAAAATCCAAAAGTCTACTAATGGTTGCGAAGTATCCACGCGAACTATGGCCTTTTTTAGAACCGGATCGAGGAGTTCAATCTTTAAGTTTGGTTGAAGCTTCGGGGCTTTCCTCTTCTCAACAAAGGTAAATAAGCGGGAATATTGCTCATCGAGCGTCACCTTGATAAACCCTTGTTTTTCTTCATTGAGTGCCATCAGCACCTGAATTGTATTCTGCTGAAGAGGATAGGTTCTTCTTTGGGAATTAAGAAGTTTGCCATCAAGGTCATAAAAATCAAGCTGGACTGTTACTAAAGTATCTTCAGGCAAATCACTGGTGAGTACGAGGTAATGGGTATCATCTTTGATTTGTTCGAGCACCGCAATGGAGCGGTAATCCTCTTTTACTGCATAATGCAGCGCCTTCCAATTGTTGTGGTCATCTAGGCTAGACCAAGTTGGCGCCGGCCAACAGTCGTTGAGCTGCCAGAAAATAGTGCCCATACAGCGCGGCGCATCGGCTCTATGGCCTGCTATTGCGATGCTCACTGCCTTGCGCTGGGTCAATTGAGAATAGTAAATAAAAGTCTGAAAATCTTTGGCTTTTCCGTAATAGATTTTGGCGTGCTTTTCGATCATGCCATTGCCCACATAAGACTTCTGGTGGTTTTTCATGACTGCAGAATGCAGACTTTGCTCGGAGATTGGTGCAAAGCGATTGACGGTACTTGGTTCGGGGAAACTCTGAAAACCATATTCCGCATTGAAGCGGCCAATTTTATTGGCGAAATCATGCAACGGATCTTTGCCGTGCCACACCCCCCAATAGTGCATGGTTCCGTGGTTAAAGTAGTCATCTTTGCCCCAATTACTCAGCGGCGAAGTATGTACATAAGGAATGCTTTGATCGGTGAGTAAATTCACATAGAGCGGCAGTGTTTTTTGAAATAAATTTTGATAGGCCAATTCAATTTCTTGTTGGTCTTTCTCATGCAAGTTATATTGCGCTTGAAAACCCCAGTTGTGCCAAGCAACGTCGACTTCATTGTTGCCGTTGAAATAAACAAGCGATGGGTGCGCTGCTAAGCGCGGAATTTGCTGCTTGATTTCTTTGGTTACATTAGCAATAAAGGAGCTGTCTCCTGGATACATGGCACAAGCAAACATGAAGTCATGCCAAACCATGATGCCGGCGCGGTCACAGGCCTCCATAAATACTTCAGGGGCGTACATGCCTCCGCCCCAAATGCGCACGATATTGAAATTAGCGGCTTGCATCTGCGGTACCAAGGCTGCATAAGCGCTGTCCAACGTAGGCCCTGCAAACATTCCGGGTGGTATGATATTAGCGCCTTTGGCAAAAACTTTGCGCCCATTGATTTGAAAAACAAAGGAAGTTCCCCACTGGTCCGTTTCCTGAAGCAATTCTGCTTTGCGAATACCAAATGTAAACGGGTGCTCATACAAAAGCGCCCCAGTCAAGTCGTAAAAACGCAGGGTATCTGCATACAGATGCTGCGCGCCTTGCCCTACTGGCCACCAAAGCTGAGCGTTTGACAACATTTTATCCGACTGTAAACTAAGGCTTGAAACTTTTGAAGAGGGCTCTGAATTGTCAATTGGGGATTTTTCAGGAATTTCAATATCCGAAAAATAGATGCTCTTGCACACAAGCTTTTCTTGCCCTTTTTGAATTCGGAAGTTCAATGAAAGCTTTGCTTCGTTGCTTTCAGAAATACTTAAGGTATTGACCGTCAAGCTTTCGACAAATACTCTTGGAGTTAAACTAATTGTGATCGGATACGCAAAACCAATTGTATTGAGCCTAGGTGCCCAATCCCAACCAAACTGATATTGAGGTTTTCGGGTTAACGACGCCACTTTCACCGCACCGACATCATTTGGAGCCGGGTAAGTAAAGGATGTATAGCGCTCTGTTTTAGTATGGTAATTAATCGGTGCTTCTATCCTGATTTCTAACTGATTATATCCGCAAATGAGGTCATTCCTTTTGAGCCAAAAACGGTGATGCAAAAAGAAATTTTCTGTCTTTGCGAGCAACTTTCCGTTCAGGTAAATTTGCGCGTAGGTATCTAAATTGGGGATATCTAGGATAAGTTCTTCGGCATTAAAGAAGGCTTCATTTAGAAAGAATTTTGAACGAAATTGCCAAGTATGTGCTTCGACCCATTGGTATTTGGTCTCATTTTCACCGTAAAATGGATCTGGGAGCTCACCTTTATGCCATAAAAATTCTTGTACCGTTCCGGCTTGGCCAAAAGGTAGCCAAGTTTGTTGAACAGGATGATAGACCTCCCAATCGAGTGTGAGTTGCGCGTAGGATTGCAAAGCCGTCAGACTCATAAACAAAGACCAAAGGAGTTGTTTCATCCTTACCAATTGCGGTCAAATTTGGCATCAATAAGGGCCTCACCTGCGTTATTGCGCAAAGCATAATTGAAGCCCGCAAAGATGGAATAACCACCATAGTTGCCGTTTTTATCGATGGCAATAAAACCACATTGCAAGCCCGTCAGGTCTTTGTTTTTGCGAATGATGCGCATACAGGCTTCTTTGCAAGCCGCTTCTGGCGCTATGCCTTGGCGCATGAGTTCTACAACGGTATGGCTGCCCGCTACGCGAACAATGGCTTCGCCCAAACCTGTGGCTGTGGCCGCTCCAACTTCTTCATCGACAAACAAACCTGCCCCGATAATTGGGGAGTCGCCCACGCGCCCATGCATTTTGTAGGCCCAACCACTAGTGGTGCAAGCACCCGCAAGCTGACCATTGGCATCCATGGCGATCATGCCAATGGTGTCGTGGTTTTCGTGATTGATCTCGGGCTTTTTAAATAAGTCCTTGTTCTCTTTGCGCCACTTCTCGTAGTCTTTTTTGACTTCTGGAATGGGCATTTTGGCTGTTTCAAAACCTTGCTCGAGCGCAAATTTCTTGGCGCCTGCACCAACGAGCATGACGTGCTGGGTGCGTTCCATCACGGCGCGCGCCACATTGATTGGATGCGCCAGACCTTCTAAAAAAGCAACGGAGCCACAGCGCGAATCGCCACTCATGATGCACGCATCTAGCGTAACGTGGCCATCGCGGTCTGGACGGCCGCCAACCCCTACACTGCGGTTGGTCAGGTCGGCTTCTGTGACCATCACGCCTTTTTCTACTGCATCGAGCGCAGTTCCGCCTTTAGAAAGCACCTGCCAAGCGCCTTCGTTGGCGGCCAAGCCGTGGTTCCAGGTTGAGAGTACAAGTGGGCCGTCGGTCTTTCCAGAAAATGATTGACCGATGGCCTGACTCGCCTTTGGTTTGTCTACCAAACTGAGTGCGCCTAAAATGGCACCAAAGCGGATAAATTGTCTTCTTTTCATAGGCTTATCTGTTGCGAAGTTCTGCCGCTAACCAATTTTGAAAGGCTTTGGCATTTTTGGCATGTTCAGCTCCTGAGGCTGTAAAATTGTGCGTACCCGAGTAATCTGGTTTGGCACACATAAAGATGTAGTTGTTTTGTTCTGGATTGAGTACCGCTTCTACAACGCCCACTGGAGGCAAGTAGATGGGGCCTGGTGGTAATCCTTTGATTTTGTAAGTGTTGTATGGGCAATCGATATCTCGGTGAACGGCCAACAAGCGCTGAACGCCCTTGAGTTGGTCTCCCCAACAGAACTTAAAAGTAGGGTCGGATTGCAATTTGATGCCCTGCCGGATGCGATTCAAATACAAACCTGCAATGATCGGCCATTCCTCTGCCCTTCTGGACTGCTCAGAATAGACGATACTCGCTAAGGTTACTGCCTCGCTAGGCGCATTCAGACCAACCGTCTTTAACTTTTCCATGCGCGCTGGTGTCCAGAAACTTTTGAATTCTTGGGCCATGCGATCTACAAATTGCGCTGGCGTTTGATCCCAGTACAACTCATAGGTGTTCGGAATAAAAAGCGCCGGGAGTTGTTCTAAGGTAAAGCCCAAACGAGATAGCGTTGTGCCCTCTTGTAGGTAGGCCATCAATTGGCTGCTATCTAAATCTAGTTGTTTTTGGAGCTTTCCTGCAAGATCATTGAGGCTGCGGCAATTCTCGAAGTTCACCTTGACGGTTTGCTCGGCATTACCGTTCAACTTGCTGTTTAAGGTAAAACCGTTCCAAATATGACGATAAGCCGTCCCGGGTTCAATGATGTATTTTCCCGGAGCTATACTGCGCGGGGTCATTTCTTTTTCGGTACCGACTAATTCAAACAAGTCAGTATGAGAGATGACACCATTTTCTTTTAGCAAATGCGCCACGTATTTCACATCTAAAACCTGCTCTTTTCCAGAAAGATAAACAACGACTGCTGTGGTGTTACTCGACTGCTGAAAGGCCCCGTAATAATACTTTAATTTTGGAAGCATCAGTAGGGTTAAACCCAGTATGACAGCACCAATAAGAAGGATTAGCTTTTGTTTTCTAGACATAATTGATAAGTAAGTTCGTCGAAATATTGATTATTAAAACGCAACCAATTTTTGCGTGTTCCTGCATGAAAAAACCCTGCTTTTTCGAAAAGTTGAACGCTTGCTTGGTTGTCGTGATGGATGTGACAATATAAATTGCGCAATTCCAGAATTTCTTTACAATAGGTACAGAATAACTGCAGCGCCTCACCTGCAAAACCTTTCCCTTTGTCGGCATCGGCTGCTATAAGGATACCAATCGCTGCATAGCCGTGCTTGAAATTAAGGTCATATAAATCGATGACCCCAACAGGTCGGTTATCTGTGCTTGTTTGGATCACCAAACGCATTTGGCCCGATTTGCGGATATCGGACTGCTGCTCAATGAGTTGATGGATATCATACAAAGAAAACGGGACTTCTGTATTGGAAACCTTCCAGTTGGCAGGATTGTTCTCCCACATGAAAATTGTACCAGCATCGTCTTTTTCTACCGCCCGAAGCGTGACCAAACTACCCCTTAAGCTCATATGTTCCGTTATAAACGTGTTTGGCTGGCC
This sequence comes from Cryomorphaceae bacterium, assembly GCA_027483605.1. Classification (GTDB taxonomy): domain Bacteria; phylum Bacteroidota; class Bacteroidia; order Flavobacteriales_D; family Crocinitomicaceae; genus UBA952. The sequence continues at coordinate 48,212 of JAIXUE010000017.1, forward strand.
CCGTTAGATACACTTCATCAAAAGAGGCATCGGGTGTTGTGTTCCACTCGACAAGGAGCTTTCCTCCTTTGGTCTGTACATCAACTTTGCCTGATGGCAGTCTTTTGATTTGAGCAAATACGAGTGCAGCGGCAGTAACGCCTGTTCCACAAGATAGCGTTTCATCTTCCACACCCCTTTCATAAGTCGCGACTTGAATATGGTTTTCATGAATGCTCATTAAATTGACGTTGATCCCGTCTTTGCAATAAGTTTCATTGTAGCGAATGCTGCGCCCAACCTCTACAACATGTGAGCTGTGGTGATTGGAATCTTCTCGAACGAAATGTGGTGAGCCCGTTTGGACTTCATAACCATTTTCAAGTTCTACAATTGGAGCTACATCGGCCATTTTGAGCCGCACTTCTTCTTGGCAGAGCCACGCTTCATGTGGTCCGTCGATGGCCATGAATTTGGTATGTGGGTTCGTTAACAAACCAAGGGTATGCGCAAAAGCCACTGCACAACGCGCGCCGTTGCCACAAAAAGACTGCGTGCCATCGGCGTTGTAGTAAACAACTTCAAAATCGAGGGTACGGTGACGCTTCACTGCGATCAGGCCATCGGCACCAATGCCAAATTTGCGGTCGCAGAGTGCTGAAATGACAGCCGTTGACAAATTGTCATGAGTGCCATAGGTGTTGTCAAGCATGATAAAGTCATTGCCAGTGCCTTGATATTTCGCGAATTGTAGTGCCATTGTGGTCGAACAAAAATAGTTGAATAATCGTTACCAAATCTTAACAAAATTTAACATTTTTCAAGCAATTTTTGGAACGCTCTTTGCGTTTATGCAAGAGCAATTTAAAAATCTGACAGCATGACACTCACCAGCACTCTCAAATTATTTGGCTTGGGTATTTTAGGTGGTACCCTTCCGTTAGCTACTTACGTCATCATTCAACATAACAGTAGCCGCTTATCCGACCAAGTACTCGACGGCAACCGTCGGGCAGCCATACAGCAGGTAGATTACCAGGGCATTCCACAAGGCTTAGACTTTACTACCGCCGCCGAAAACACCGTTCACTCTGTGGTTCACATCACCACCAAAGTGGTTCAAACCACCTTTCAACGCGATCCTTTTCAGGAGTTTTTCTACGGACCCGGGGCCGGTGGTCGCGAATTCAAGCAATACGGAGCGGGTGCCGGCTCGGGCGTCATCGTTTCATCTCAAGGCTATATCGTGACCAACAACCACGTCATTGAAAACGCAAGTGAAATTGAAGTCATTCTCAATGACAACTCTAAATACGCAGCCAAAGTTGTAGGGACTGACCCCTCCACAGACATTGCCGTACTCAAAATTGAAGGCAGCAATTTCCCTGCTATACCTATTGGCAACTCCGACGAACTCAAAATTGGCGAATGGGTTTTAGCGGTTGGCAATCCTTTTAACCTCACTTCTACCGTAACTGCAGGCATCGTCTCGGCTAAAGCGCGCAACATCAACTTGCTTTCTGAGCGCAATTCCAAAGAAGTTGTTCCGATCGAATCCTTCATACAGACCGACGCAGCTGTCAACCCGGGCAATAGCGGTGGTGCACTTGTGAATACAAGAGGCGAACTCATCGGCATCAACACCGCAATCGCTTCTCAAACCGGCTCTTATGCAGGTTATTCTTTTGCAGTTCCGGTCAACCTCGTGGATAAAGTCATGCGAGACCTCATCGACTTCGGCATCGTACAACGCGGTTACTTAGGAGTGCAGATTTCTGATGTTTCGCAAGAAATCAAAGAAAAGAACAAACTTCCCGATCTCAAAGGGGTTTTTATTGCCAAAGTAGTTGAGGGTGGTTCTGCCGATAAAGCCGGCCTCAAAGACGGAGATGTCGTGCTCAAAATTGGCAGCAAAGAAGTCAATTCCGTCGCAGCCCTTCAGGAAGAAATTGGCAAGCGCCGACCAGGCGACAAAGTTACGCTAAGTGTGCGTCAAAAAGATGGAGACATCATCACCAAAGATTTAGTGCTCCGCAACCAAGACGGCGAAACCCAATTGCTCACCAAAGAAGAGATCAGTAAGAATTACGCACTTGGAGCTACCTTTGTCGAACTCACCGATAAAGAGAAAAAAGAGCTGAATATCAGTTTTGGAGTAAAGATCAAGACCATCAATTCTGGCAAACTCAAATCGATAGGTCTTAGTGAAGGGATCATTATTACCAAAATCAACAACGAACCCATTGAAACCGTCGAAGAGCTCACCCAAAAGCTCAGTGGTGTCAATAGAGGCGTTTTGCTTGAAATCATGGATGAAACAGGTAAAAAAGACTACAGAGGCTTAGGCTTATAGACCCATCAACTCCTCATCAGGCAGCGTTGAAAAAGTTAAGAACTCGTTAATAACTCGACGAAAAAAGCCTTGTTCTGATTTTTTTATCCCTGATTTTCGGCGTTACTTTGCTCAACAAGCAGAAGTCGAACTTTACCTAGTAATCCAGTATAGATAAGCGCATGAGACAGCTAAAAATAACCAAGTCCATCACCAATCGCGAGAGTCAATCTCTCGATAAATACCTTCAAGATATCGGTCGTGAAGAACTCATCACCGCAGAAGAAGAAGTAGAACTCGCACGCCGCATCAAAGCCGGAGACCAAAAAGCATTAGAAAAACTCACCCGAGCCAATCTTCGCTTCGTTGTTTCAGTGGCAAAGCAATATCAAAACCAAGGCCTCACCCTACCAGACCTCATTAACGAAGGTAATTTAGGCCTCATCAAGGCTGCTCAAAAATTTGACGAGACCCGTGGTTTCAAGTTCATCTCTTACGCTGTCTGGTGGATCCGTCAGTCTATTCTTCAGGCTTTGGCTGAGCAAGCACGCATCGTTCGTTTGCCACTCAACCAAGTAGGCTCGCTCAACAAAATCAATAAGGCTTTTTCTCGCCTAGAGCAAGAATTTGAGCGTCCGCCAAGTGCCGAAGAATTAGCAGAGGCACTAGAAGTTCCTGAAGACAAAATCAAAGAAAGCCTCAATGTATCTGGTCGCCACGTATCTATGGATGCACCGCTCACCACCAACGACGACGGCGGCACACTCATGGATGTCATGGCCAACCAAGACTCCCCACGCACCGATCACATGCTCATGGCAGAATCTTTACAAAAAGAAATCGAGCGCTCCTTGAGCACACTCACCGACAAAGAACGCGAAATCATCCGCCTCTTTTTCGGCATCGGCATGAACCACGGTCTTACCCTAGAAGAAATCGGGGCCAAATTCAACCTGACCCGAGAGCGCGTGCGTCAAATCAAAGAAAAGGCTATTCGCCGACTCCGACACACCTCTCGAAACAAGCTTTTGAAGTCTTACTTGGGCTAACAAATTCAAGGCTACCTACATGTGGGTAGCCTTTTTCTTTTCATCAGCATTCAATTATCCACATCAATCAATCAATCAATCAATCAATCAATCAACAACAACATGGAACACAACAACGGTTATGAAAAAGAACTCAATCTACACATTGAGCGCGAAAGAGCAGCTGTTAAATTACAGAGTAAAGTAGGAGAACTCCTATATGACAAAGGCATCGAGTTGGTCTTATTCAGAAACCACCTCACTGACACCACCATTTCAGAAATCCTAAACTTGCACGAATACGCAAAGCAAGTCGTTAACAAGCCTATTGATGTTTTCACGACAGCCGCATTAGCCGAAACCCTCATGACACTAGACATCCCTGCGTCTAAGTTGGATATTGGCCTCTTAGCAAGTGAATGGCTAGCTGGCCAAACAGAGCAGAGTGGCATGGCGCGTTTTCTTATGGAGAAATTAGGCAGTTTACAAACACCTCAAGCCATCGAGCCACGCGATGTAGTTCTTTATGGCTTTGGCCGTATTGGTCGTTTGGCTGCACGCGAGCTCATCAAACAAGCGGGTAAAGGACAGCAATTGCGTTTGCGTGCCATTGTAACACGCGGTTCCTCTGATGCTGACATCATCAAGCGCGCATCACTTTTGCGCAATGACTCCGTGCACGGTGCATTTAAGGGTTCTGTGATCGAAGACCTCGCCAATAAAAGCCTGATCATTAATGGTCAAATTGTACACATGATAGACGCTGCCAACCCTGAAGACATCGACTACACTGCCTACGGCATCCACAATGCACTGATCATCGATAACACGGGTGTTTTCACCAATCGCGAAGCGCTGTCGCGTCACATGCAAGCAAAAGGTGTTGGAAAGGTTTTGCTTACGGCACCGGGTAAAGAAATCCCTAATGTGGTTTACGGCATCAATCAAGAAACTCTCGATGTCGAAAACGAAACTATTTTCTCGGCCGCATCTTGCACCACCAATGCAATCTCCCCTATTCTGAAGGTAGTCAACGACCATTTTGGTGTGGTGAAGGGCCATATCGAAACCGTACACGCCTATACCAACGACCAAAACCTCCTAGACAACATGCACAAAAAACCACGTCGTGGACGTTCGGCAGCTGTCAATATGGTGATTACGTCTACAGGAGCTGGTTCTGCGGTCACAAAAGTGATTCCAGAACTCAAAGACAAGCTCACTGCCAATGCCGTGCGTGTCCCGACACCAAACGGTTCTTTGGCTATTTTGAGCCTCGAACTCAATTCACAAGTGAGTCTTGAGCAGGTCAATGCAGCTATCAAAGACGCGGCCCTACACGGCGAATTGGTCAATCAGATTTATTATTCCTTCGATCCAGAACTTGTTTCTACTGATATCATCGGCAATACTTGCTGTAGTGTATTTGATTCCAATGCCAGTATCGTTTCGGTCGATGGTAAAAATGTGGTCTTGTACGCCTGGTACGACAACGAATTTGGCTATACCAAACAAGTGATCCGTTTGGCAAAATACATCACGCAAGTAAGACGCGCGATTTACTATTGATGCAAAAAAAAATCACCATAGCAATTGATGGCTACGCTGGCTGTGGCAAAAGCACGCTGGCCAAAGCCCTGGCTAAAGCCTTAGATTATACTTTTATAGACTCCGGCGCGATGTATCGCGCCGTTGCTTTTTATTGCCTGGAAAACAATCTTCTGCTCGAACATGATGAAATTGCCGAAGCAATGTTGATACAGCAACTCGACCAAATATCGATAAAATTGGGCTCAGATCAAACGGTTTGGCTCAATGATCAAAACATCACAGAGGTCATTCGTTCGCCTCGCGTTGCAGGTATTGTTTCAAAAGTTGCTGCCATTAAAGAGGTGCGCGTGAAGCTAGTTGAACTTCAAAGACAAATGAGTACAGATGGTGGTATTGTCATGGACGGACGTGATATCGGCACCGTGGTATTCCCAGATGCAGCACTTAAAATATTTGTTACTGCTTCTATTGAAGTCAGAACCCAGCGCCGTTTAGCAGAACTAAAGGCAAAAGGAGAAGTTGTTGACCAACTTGCTGTAGAGGAAAATTTAAAATCAAGAGATCACCAAGATAGCACCCGAGCAGAGAGCCCGCTCAAACAAGCTGCGGATGCGGTGGTGTTGGATACTTCGGCCATGAGCCGTGAAGAACAATTGTCTTGGGCGCTAGCGCGCGTGGATTTACTCGTAACCGATTAAAGCAAATACCGAGAACGACGACAACCAGTGATCGATGTCGTAGTTGCCTTTACCGATGCTTTCTTGCGCGTAGTCCCACATGGCATTCATACTGCTTACCCATGCTGCCTTAGTAGCTGCATCCAGGCTCTCTGCAGGCAAAGATTTCAACATACCGTTTAAGCACCAAATACGGTTCAAATGATAACCGTCCCAATGAGATTCATAGCCATCGTGTTTGTCGGTTTTCTTTATTTGAAGGTCTTTTTTGGCGGTTTCAGCGGCAAACAAACCTGGCGCAAAACCCTTTACCCACTTGAGGTATTCTTCTTGATTATACACTTTACGCATGAGGTCCGTAACCAATAAAGAAGCAGACATGAAATCGTATTCAAAAGGCTCTGCACGCAATGGCGCTTTGGTCATTTTGCTAAAATAGCGCTTGCTCGCTTTGAGTGCAACCTTAAGGAGGTCTTCATCGCCGAAGGTGCGGGCGTAGTCGATTGCAAAAGAAAGGTTGAGCGAAGGCGCGTCGTGAGAACCAGACAACTTGACTTCTTTAATGTCTTTCCAAATCACTTGAGCTGCAGCAGCACACAAGCGATGCAAGGGCCCGAGGTTTTCTAACCAACGCTCGGCGTCGGGATCGTTCCAACGCGCTAATTCGTCAGCCACCTTTAATAGCCAACCTTGGCCATAAGGGAATTCAAAAACGTAGCGCTCTTTGTTGGTTTCAAAATATTGGTATTCCTGACGGATGTTTTCTTCACTAAAACTTTCATTGAGCTTGGCGCGAATGGCGGCTGCCTCTGGTAAATCAGGATATGTTTTGAGGATTTTGACCAGCGCCCAGTGGTTGTGCACAGCACTATGCCAATCGTAGCAGCCATAGAATGCTGGCCAAATATCGGGAGGTGTTTGGGTATCTCCGGGTTGGCGCAACGCTTGATAGTAATAATGTGGTGTTGGCTTCGAGGTACAATCCAAGGAAAGTTTAGCAAAATAAGAAGCGCCTTCTGCTGAAAGCGTATAACGACCATCAGCAGTTGTGCTGATCAATTGGCCAAACAATAAACTAACGCATAGAAAAGCGCCAAGGAAGGATGTGAGTTTGAGCATGGGATTCGCGTAAAAATGAGAAATTAGGATTTGATGGGTTTTCTGAAACCATTCTTGAAGATCGAAAGCGCTTCGGTCCCGATGCCAACGATAGAAACAATATTAAGTGGGAACTCGAGCAAGACATGAGAGAAGCTCAAGAAGAACAATAAACTAAGACCTAAAGAATAGTCATAGGCATAGAATACAGAGGAGGCAATCCAGGTAATGATCACTAAAACAAAGCGGACTTTTGGCACCTTGTGCCAACGGATGATTTCTGTTTTACTGAACCAATTGAGGTAATGATATAAATAGGCGAAAGCAATAAAGCGCATGAGCATGATTCCCACCTCTGAGAAATAGATTAGGCCATCGATTTCTTTTTTAGTGCGAGATTTCATGACTTTTCTCGGCATGGGTTCAAAGCGGTATTCATTGATGCTATTAATGTACCGACTCGAAGTATCAAAGAAATAAAGTAAGTGATCGTATTGAAACTGCGGGGCTAAATTAGCGGTATTGATGGCCATCGGCTTGACCACAAAAGGACGGTTTGCAATTTTAGACAAGGAATCTGTATGGGCATTGAATGCTGCAGTATCGATGAGCCCTTGGCGCAAAAAGTAGCTTTTATTACCTTCTTTGGTAATGATGTCGAGGTATTCTTTGTTGGTGAGTTTTTGTTCTTCAATGAGGTCAAAATGATCTAAAATGAGGTAGTTGGTATTGTAAAAGCCGTCGCCTTTAGCGTAGTAGGCATCTTTGCCATAACTTGACAAAAATGCGTTTTGAGTATCGACAGGCAAGCTAAAAACTAAAAGCAATGGAATCGCAACGAAACCAACCATTTGCCACATTCCCGAAACACTGCGCGCTTTGAGTGAGCCATAAAGCATAAACAAACCCGTAAATACATAGACGTGTATGAGCGTCGGAATGAGTGCAGTTAAGGCAAAAATGGTAGTGCTTTCAGAATTTTCTTGTGCGCGCTCAGGACTAAGCCAACCTCCAACAAAGATGTAAAGAACAAAAATTGCGCCTAACTTGATCCAGAGACTTTTCACGAGTGCAAAGAGAATGGAAGCAAACAAGGCAAAAACCAAGAGTTTGTCAAAGAGATTCATTTCGACGAAGTAATCATAGACGTCTTTACTGAATCCGAAGTCTTTGGCAAAAGCAGCATAAGAAAGGAGAATACCCACAATAAGTAGCACCATGAAATCCCACTTCCCTTTTGCAAAGTATTGGCGATCGTGGAGCCAACTGATTTCGGTGAGGTAGTGCAATGGGCCCAAATAGGCATATGCTAAAAGAAAGGTTTCAAAAGGAAAGTAATACGCCAACACCGCCGTGATGAGCATAAGGCCGATGTTGAGGTAATTGACGCGGTCTTCTTTAAGCAAGTTCATTTGCTACTGATTTTAGTTACATACAAAAATAAGCAAAGCACTTTGGCCAAAAAAATGATCTTGCTCATTTATTTCATGGCTGTTTATTCGGCTTCGGGGTCTTCTATAAAAAGTGGAATTTGATCCGGATTGTCGTCTTCTTTTTTCGAAAGATCCCACTCCATGCTGGCTGTTTCTGCCTCGTCTTCGGTTAGCGCATCGTCGGTTTCAGGTTCTTGTTCTTGCGGCCATGGCTCTGGGCTTTCGTCAATAGGATGTGTAAGCACAATCTCTTTGACCTTCATTTTGGTCATTTGATTGCCTTGCGCTTTCATACCCTTGATATCAATAAGATCTGCTAAATTCAGCACCTGATCTGGCAAATTTTTGGTTTCCTTGAGCAACTTATTAAAAACAATACGGGCTTCGGGTCTAAATGCCGTAGAAACTACATCTAGATAAGAGCCCGGTGCTTCAGAAATATAGCTCACGCGCTTGTCTTGGGTAACTTCACAAGTAAAGCGTTTGACGTAGTGCAATTCTTTTTCTGCGTCGTAGTAAACGGCAGAAATCGGACGGTCTTGGATCCACTTCTCAATATGGATCATGTCTTCATCGAAGTGCGTTGCCAAATCAAAACTACTCAGGCGGTACTCTCCGTTTTTGTAGAGTGTTAAGATGCGGTCCTCGCCTTTGAAGGAGCCGAGGAATTTGCCGCGTCCTTCGTCGTTGAGGCGCCCCACAACGGTGTCGTACCAAATTTTACGGGCAGCGAGTGTGGAGCCCCCTACTTCTTTTTGGACAATTTTTTGGATGATTTCTTTGGTGACGCGATTGCCCGCAGAATTGCGTCCTTTGATGAGCAAAGCACCTAAGTCGATGTCAAAACGCAAGCGCTTGAGGTGCGGACGCGGACGCAGCAATACACTCACGACTTCGCGCTCGCCATTCGGATGCACACTGAAATAAAGCATTTTAGAACCTTTGGTACCTTTAGTGAGGTCGTATTCGGTATCGCGGGTGATGGAATTGACATAAAAACGCTTCATCATGGTTGGGCCACCCGTACCGTCTTGATAAAAAAGATGGTAAATGGTGCGCGTATCGCCTTTTTTCCAGACGTTGGCGTAGATGAGCCCCTTACCAATGAACTTTTTATCGGCTACTTTGGTAATCATCAGCTTACCTGATGAAAAAAAGCATATGACATCGTCAATTTCGGAACAATCGGAGACCGCTTCATTCTTTTTGAGACCGTAGCCAATAAAGCCTTCCTCGTAATCTACGTATAGTTTGCGATTGGCAATGATGACTTTGGTAGCAGAAATGGTGTCAAAAGTTTTGATTTCGGTTTTGCGCTCTCGACCTACACCAAAGCGTTTTTTGAGGTCTTTGAAGTAATCGATGGCGTATTCAACCAAATTGGCCAAATGATGCTTCACCTGCTGCATCTCCTCTTCTATCTTGAGCAAAGCTTCGTCGGCTTTATCGGCATCGAAGCGCGTAATGCGGATCATGGGGATTTGGGTGAGCTTCTGTAAATCCTCGTCTTGGATCTCGCGGAGCAATTGTTTTTTAAATGGCTTGAAACGCTCATAGAGATAAACGTAAAGGGCTTCTCGGTCACTGTAATGCTTGAAATCGATGTACATTTCGTGATTAATGAAAAGCTTCTCTAAGGTAGAGAAATGCCATTGGCGTTCGAGCTCGTCTAGCTTGATTTCAAGTTCGAGTTTGAGCAGCGCTACGGTGTGGTCTGTGTTGACTTTCAAGATTTCACTCACGCCCATAAAACGCGGGCGCTCGCCGTCGATGATCGAGGAGTTCGGAGAAACCGAAACTTCGCAATCGGTGAAGGCATACAAAGCGTCGATGGTTTTGTCAGGAGAAACACCAGGGGCCAAATGCACAATGATTTCAGCTTCTGAGGAGGTGTTGTCTTCAATTTTTTTGATTTTGATCTTGGCTTTGTCGTTGGCTTTGATCACGGATTCAATCAATGAAGTGGTGGTAGTTCCGTACGGAATTTCATTGATGATCAGGGTTTTGTTGTCAACTTTTCTGATTTTGGCACGAATGCGCACACGGCCGCCGCGCAAACCATCGTTATAGCCCGAGAAATCAGCCATTCCTCCATTCGGAAAGTCTGGTAAAATCTCTACTTTTTTGCCTCTTAGATGATTGATCGACTGCTCGATGAGCTCAATAAAGTTGTGGGGTAAAAATTTACAGGCCATCCCGACGGCAATTCCTTCTGCACCCTGAGCGAGCAACAAAGGAAATTTCATGGGCAATTGCTGCGGCTCTTTGTTGCGGCCATCATAGGAAGATAACCAGTTGGTGGTTTTGGGGTTAAAAGCTACGTGCAAGGCGAATTTGCTCAAACGCGCCTCGATGTAACGTGCTGCAGCAGCGCCGTCGCCGGTGAGGGTATTGCCCCAGTTTCCTTGGCAGTCGATCAGGAGGTCTTTTTGACCAATTTGCACCAATGCATCACCAATAGAAGCGTCGCCGTGCGGGTGGTATTTCATGGTGTTGCCAATGATGTTGGCCACCTTGTTGTAGCGACCATCTTCCATTTCGCGCATGGAGTGCAAAATGCGGCGCTGTACTGGCTTGAGGCCGTCGTAGAGACTAGGTACCGCGCGCTCCAAGATGACATAACTTGCATAATCTAAAAACCAACTTTGGTACAGACCATTGAGCGGAACAATTTTGTCGTCCACGTGCTGTTTTTCAAATGGGTTATGTCCACTTTCTTCTTGTGGCATTTGGTCTTCTATTTCGTCTTCTGCCATGTTAAGATGCTAATTCGGTGGTTTCGGCGGCTTCTGCGGCTTCTGCTGCAGGGGTTTCGGGGAGGTCTTTTTCGACGCGCAGGTTATCAATAATGAAATCTTGCCTTTCTGGAGTGTTTTTACCCATGAAATAAGATAAAATGGAGTCGATGGAGGCGTCTTTAGTGAGGATAACAGGTTCCAAACGGATGTCTTCACCAATAAAATGAACGAATTCGTCTGGAGAGATTTCACCCAAACCCTTAAAGCGCGTGATTTCTGGATTTTTGCCAAGCTCCGCTATTGCAGCGCGGCGCTCTTCGTCTGAGTAACAGTAAATCGTTTTCTTTTTGTTTCGGACCCTAAACAAAGGTGTTTGTAAAACATAAACGTGGTTGCGTTTGACAAGGTCCGGGAAAAACTGCAAGAAGAAGGTGAGCAAGAGCATGCGGATGTGCATACCGTCGACATCGGCATCGGTAGCGATGACAATGCGGTTGTAGCGCAGGTTGTCCATGTCTTCTTCGATGTCGAGTGCGGCTTGAATCAGGTTGAATTCTTCGTTTTCATAGACCACTTTTTTGGTAAGGCCATAACAATTGAGCGGTTTACCGCGCAAAGAAAAGACTGCTTGCGTATTGACGTCGCGAGACTTGGTAATCGAACCACTCGCAGAATCACCCTCCGTGATAAAGAGCGTGGTGTCTTCTCGGCGTTCGTCTTTTAAATCGGTGAGATGCGTGCGACAATCGCGCAGCTTTTTATTGTGCAAACTAGCTTTTTTGGAACGGTCACGCGCCAATTTACGAATGCCAGCGAGGTCTTTACGCTCTCGCTCGGATTGCTTGATTTTTTTCTCGATGGTTTCTGCAACATCTGGATTGCGGTGCAGGTAGTTATCGAGTTTATCTTTGAGGAAATCATTGACAAAGGCGCGCATCGATTTGCCACCCGGCTCAATTTCTTGAGAGCCTAACTTGGTTTTCGTCTGAGACTCAAAAACGGGCTCGATGACCTTTACGGCAATTGCGGCCACAATAGATTGACGGATGTCAGAGGCTTCGTAGTTTTTATTGTAAAAATCGCGGATAACCTTCGCTACCGACTCTCTAAATGCGCTTTGGTGCGTACCACCTTGTGTGGTGTGCTGGCCATTGACAAAGGAGTAGTAGTCTTCGCCGTAGGTACGGCCATGGGTAAACGCTACTTCGATGTCGTCGTCTTCGAGGTGAATAATGGGGTACAGCGGATCGCCATCCATGTTGTTCTCGAGCAAATCTTTGAGACCATCTTTGGAATTGAACTTTTCGCCGTTGTAATAGATAGATAAACCGCGGTTGAGGTAGCAATAGTTCCACATCATTTTGTCGAGGTAAGCCGTTTTAAAGGCATACTTCTTGAAGATGGTGTCGTCTGGAATAAATTCTACGTAAGTTCCGTTTGTTTCGTCGGTTTTTTCAATGGGGAGTTCTGAAACGAGCTCACCGCGCTCGAAGATTGCGGTTTTCTTTTCGCCATCGCGCACAGCGTAAACCATAAAGTAGGATGAAAGCGCGTTTACAGCTTTCGTACCTACTCCATTCAAACCAACAGACTTCTTGAAGGCTTTGGAGTCGTACTTTCCGCCGGTGTTCATTTTGGAAACTACCTCAACGACCTTTCCAAGCGGAATTCCGCGGCCGTAGTCGCGGACAGAAACCTTGCCATCTTTTACTTTGATATCGACACGCTTTCCGTTGCCCATGACAAATTCGTCAATGCAGTTGTCCACAACTTCTTTGACCAAGATGTAAATACCGTCGTCGGCAGCAGCACCATCGCCGAGTTTGCCAATGTACATTCCGGGGCGCAAACGAATGTGTTCTTTCCAGTCTAAGGAACGTATGTTGTCTTCGGTATATTGATTTTCAGCCATGTAGCGCTACAAAATTTGGAACAAACAAAAATAACAATCTAATGCGCTCGTACGCCGCCTATCTGATGGAAATTATAAACTAAATGTGTTGATAACAATAGGAATTCGGCTATATTTGCGCTCAAATTGAATCAGAATTATGGCAACTACCGCAGATATCCGCAACGGATTGTGTATCAAGCACAACGAAAAACTCTTTCAAATCATCGAATTTCAACATGTGAAGCCCGGTAAAGGCCCCGCTTTTGTGCGCACCAAAATGCGCCAAATCGAGTCTGGCAAAGTCCTAGACCACACCTTTTCTGCCGGTCATAAAATTGAGCCTGTTCGCATCGAAAACCGTGAATACCAATACCTCTACCAAGAATCCGATGACTACATTTTCATGAACAACGAAACTTTTGAGCAAGTCAATATTCCGCTCAAAATGGTCGAGAAACCAGGCTTCCTTCAAGAGGGCATGACCGTAAACATTCTTTACCATGCCGAAGAAGAAACGCCACTTGTTATCGAACTTCCAATGTATATCATTTCTGAGGTAACTTACACAGAACCAGGAGTCAAAGGCGACACCGCCACCAACTCCATGAAACCAGCTACCATTGCAACAGGTGCAGAAGTACGCGTTCCTTTGTTCATCGACAACGGAGAAGTCATTAAAATTGATACGCGCACTGGTGTTTACGTAGAACGCGTCAAAGGATAATATGAAAAATACAGCACTCACCCACAA
>JAIXUE010000033.1 GCA_027483605.1 Cryomorphaceae bacterium
AATGGCATGGGGAAAGTTTATTTCAGTGGTTTGCCAGCTGGCCAATGGCGCATTACCGGTTTTCCGGGTGGTTCACTAACGGGTACGGGCTCGATCGCATTATTAGATCAGTTGGCTCCGGGGCAAACCTATACCTTCAAAGTGACTAGCTACACGGGCAGAACCTCCGCACACACCGTAGCGGTGCCGATTCAAGCAGCTCCTGCGTTGCCAGCTACGCCAACTGGTTCCCAACAACAGAAACGTTGCCAAGGCGCCATTCTTTCCGATTTAAGTCTGAATGAAGCCAATATCGTTTGGTATCAGACCATCAATAGCAGTATTGCATTGAGCAACACGCTACCTTTGGTACATCAAGCGCACTATTTTGCGGCTCAGCTTGGTCCTAACGGCTGCCAAAGTGGTACTCGCTATGAAGTAGAAGCTCTTGTTTTGGCCAATGGCGCTTGGAAAGGTGCAGCTCAGGGGCAGTGGAAGCAAGCGACAAATTGGTGTGGTGGAGTACCTGCAGTTGGCGCAACGGTACTGATTCCTGATGCTACCACCGTTGAATTAGATACCAATGCGCAACTTGCACAATTAACAATTGAACCGAGTGCGCATTTAAGAGTCAAAACAAATCAGCACCTCACTATGGATGGCAATATCGTCGTTCATGGCCAATTGACGATCCAAGATAAAGCCACACTCGTTCAAAACGACAATAGCGGCTGGTCGGGTAGTGGTGCAGTGCAAATGCAGCAGTTTGTCACCGGTACAGGACTCACCACACCTAATGGCCGATTTTGGTTCTTGGGTGCACCAATGCCAACAACCTTGAGTATTGATTACAAGGCGCAAACCTCTAATGTCTTGAAGTTTTTCAGTGAGCCACTGGGTAATTGGCAAGAAATCACAAATGCTACCACGCCAATTGAGGTCGGTAGGGGCTACTTTGTACAAACCGCTCAAAACGACACCCTCAAATTCAATGGGCTGGCACTGAACAACGGAAATTACAATCTAGCTTGTAGCCGAACCGGAACCACTAATTTCTATCGTGGATTTAACCTTGTGAGCAATCCTTATGCATCTTACCTCGATTTTGACCAAGTCACAAGAACGAATTTATTGCCGACCATGTGGTATCGTACTGCTGATCCATTGCAAACAATGGTATTCGATACATACAACGCGCAGAGCGGTTTGGGAACAAGTTTGAGTGGCATTGCCGTCAATCGGTTTATTCCACCGCTGCAATCTTTCTGGGTAAAAATCCCGGATGGCTTCACTACTGGTAGCTTAGGAATGACCAACGCCATGCGCAGTCACCATTCGGTTGGTTTTGAAGGCTTGAAAAGCACGGCGCTTGATTTTCCAGCTTTTTTGAGGCTGAACCTCGAAGACGGTCAGCGCAAAGATCAGTTGATTGTATACATGGATCAGCAGCAGAGCGCTCAAATAGACGGTTTTGACGCCGAAAAAATGACGGTTTCAAATTACCCCCAATGCTATACAGTTGTGAATGGTAAAAAATTGGTCATTAATGCACTCAAGCTCAATAAGTCTAAAAACCAGATTCCGTTGGTACTCGAGTTCCCGAGCTCCAAATCTTACACGCTGCACGTAGCAGAATTGAACATGGATAATGGTTTGGTGCTGCTTGAAGACAAACAACTTGGAGTGGTACAAGATTTAAGCACAGCGCCTGATTACACTTTTTTTGCAAGCAGCGGCGTCAATAGCACGCGTTTTGTGCTTCATTTTAATGTTCCAATGGGTAATCCAATCGGCACAGCCTTAGATCCTGTACACAATGAATTCGGGCAGCAAGCTGAGATATTGAGTGTGATCAATGATCAGCAAAGCGGTATCTCCGTGGCCTTAGCTCCCGAGTATACACCAGAGGGTCTCATTCAGCTTTACGACAACAGTGGGAGCTTGGTTGCTGAACGTCCGTTCAAGGAGCAAATTGAATACCTTCCATATCCAGCAGTTTCAGGACAGTACCATTTAAAGGTACACTGTCAAAACCAAGTTTTCACCTACAAACTCGTACTCATTCGTTAATTCTTTAAAACTATTTAGATGTCTAATCCAAGTCATGATATAAAAACCAAAGTCAAGCGTCCATATACAGCACCTCAAATAGAGGTTGTTGTACTGGATCAAGAGATTTCCTTAGTGATGGCTTCAGAAAGCCCAACACCTCCTCCAGAATTTCTAAAAATCCCGCTGCTCAAGTTTTAAGCAAGCAAAAGGCCCGCGAAAGCGGGCCTTTTTTTGTGTAATTCATTTAGTGGTGAATTCCTTATTTCATGCGAGACTGCGCATTGAATTTCTTGAAATTAAGCAGGGCCTTGAAATAGAGCTCTGCGCCGCCAATACCACCAGTTGCTTGGTTGAGCTTCGAGGTGTTGGCGTCAAATGAGAGACCAAAGCGGAATTGAGATACTTTCATGCCGAAGGTAGCAACTACTGCATCGCCATGGCGATAATAAACGCCATAATTGACACAATTAGATTTATTAATGCCTGTGATTTTGGATCCTTCTTTGATAGTGTTTTCAAATGTAACACCAGCGGTAAGGCTGTTGGTGTTGTTGGTGCGGAAGAATACAAAATTAGGCTGAATGCGGAAATCAGGGTTTTTGGTTGCTAAATCAGCACCACCTTGCAAGACCATTTGCATGTACATTTTATCGCCGCTGAAAGACCAAGCCATTTTGGGTTTGATCAGGTGATTGAGCGCATAACCTGCATAGAAGGATGAGCGGTTGTTGATTTGGTGTTGAAAATAGATGCCGGTACCGAGGTCCATGGTGGCGTAACTGCCGTTGATGCTGTTTTCTACAGAAGTAGCAGGATCAAATACAGAACCATTCCATTGGTTTTCCCAGGTTTGGCCAGAACGATCTGATGCTTGCTGAATAAATCCTGGGGCAATACCAATGCTGAGTTTGTTTTGGCGGTCTAGTGCCAAAGTATAGTTCAGGGGTAATGATACGCTCAGTGTAGTGAGGTTGGCTGTGCCAGTTTGGTCAGAGAGGACACTAAAGCCCACGCCAAAATTGTTGCGATTTGCTAAGCCATCTTCTTGGATCTTGAACTCGGCGTTGATAAAATTAGTGCGCATGCCAACGCCTGCTTCAGGGACGGTGAGCCATTGTGAGCGGTGATTGGCAAAAAAGCTCATGTCTGAAGGGCCAGTCGCAACAGCTCCTGGATTGTAGATCATTTGCGATTGCGACCAATTTGAAATAATGCGGTCGTGCTGTGCTGCTGCATGGAATGCCGCTGCAATACTTAGGGTTAAGAATAGTTTGCTTTTCATGAGCTTATCTAAATAGGGTCACGTTTCCTTTGCGAGAACCAGAGCGGCCGTCGATGGTGCGGAAGTTTAAAATATAGGTATAGGTAGCAGGATTCATGGCCTTGCCTTTGTAGGTGCCGTCCCAGCCTTCTTTGACGTCGGTGGTACGGAAAACTTGCTGTCCGTAGCGATTGAATACGCGCAAGTCGATTTCTGCAAGTGCGCCGCCTTCTTCAAAACCATTGGCAAAATTGCCGTCGGCATCTACGTTGGTGAGCACGCGAAAGAAATCGTTTTCGCCGTCGTCGTTCGGAGAGAATGAGTTAGGAAGTTCAATTTTGACTTGGTTGGCGAAGTTGACAGTCACTAACACGGTGTCGTAAGCAAAACAACCATTGAGGCCATACTGAACAACATAATAAGTAGTGTAAAATGGCGTAACAGTTAGGGAATCACCGGCAATGCAAGCCGAGCAACCCGGAATGCTGTCTGCAGCTACCCCGCTCGGATACCAAGTAAGGTTCCCTCCAAAAGGCGCGCCTTCTGCATATAAATAAGCTTCTTGGAACATATCGATGGTAGTGTCTGGAATCACGACATACACACCAGCAAGCGTGTCAGAAATGGTACTGCTTACGGTCGGCATTGGCAACACTGTGATGAACTCGGTAATGGTGCTTACTGCACCTTGAGCGTTGGTTGCTGTTAAGGTAATTGCAAACGGACCCGTTGTACTTGGGGTATTGAAGCAAACTGGGCCAGGGTTTTGTCCTACAAAAGTTGCTGGTGTACCGTTTTGAAAGGTCCAGAGGTAATTGAGGTCATCGCCGGTAGAATTGTTCACCACAAAGATGCAGTCTCCTTGACAAAGGTTGTTGTCTGGGTCTGAGATCGTGAAATTGGCAGAGGGGGCCTGGGCATAGCTCAGCCATGCAAAACAGGAGATAAAAAATAAAGATAAAGCTTTCATACGCTTGTTAAAGATGTACAATCATACGAAAGTACGCAAAAAAGTTTCAATTAATGCAAATCTTGCGCTTCGAACAAGAGAATGATTTCTCTAGCTGCAACGACGTCGTGCACGCGAAAGATGCGCGCACCCTTTGTAAAAGCGAGGGTGTTGAGTATGCTTGTGCCGTTGAGTGCCTCTTGCGGACTGCAATTGAGTGTTTTGGTGATCATGGATTTTCTCGAAACCCCAACGAGGATTGGTGCGCCAAGCAAATGCAGGTGTTCTAATTTTTGGAGCAGTTCGTGGTTTTCAGCGAGGCTTTTGCCAAATCCAAAACCGGGATCGATGAGTATATCTGTGCAGCCAAGTGCTTGAAGTGCTGCACGTTTTTCAGAAAGAAAAGAGAGGGCGTCGCTAACAATCCCTTTTTCTTTGAGAAAAGATTGGGCCGAATTATTTTGCTGTGCGCGATTGTAATTGAGAACATACGGAATTTTTGCCTTTGCAACCACTGGCCAAAGGGCAGGGTCGAATTGTCCTGCTGAAATGTCATTGATGAGGTCGACACCTTGATCAATGCCAAACTGCGCTACCGCGCCGTAATAGGTGTCGAGTGAAAGCAAAGTTTCGGGAAATTCTTTTTTGATCAATTGAATGGTGTCTGCCAAGCGGTCTATCTCCTCTTGGGGAGTTGCGATTTGTGCGTTAGGACGTGTGGAACTTGCACCTATATCCAAGATGTGAGCACCTGCATTGATCAGTTCGCTCGCCCGAGCGATCAGCTGATCTTGCTCGAGCACACGGCTTTGTTCATAGAAGGAATCGGGCGTCATATTCAAAATTCCCATTATCTTTGGTTGACCAAAATCGTGGAGTTGCCCTTTGATATTCAAAAAGCGACTTTTCTGAAATACGGTACTTTGTTCCTTAGCTTGACTCATGACACAAACGCAAATTCAATACACAAATGTAATGACTATTTGTCGAGAGATTTTCGAAAAAAAAACACTCGACTACGGCTTGTCTTGGCGCATTTTACGCCCTAGTTCCCTGACCGACCAACTATTCATTAAAGCACAGCGCATCCGCACCGTTCAAGAAACAGGTAAAAACCTGGTTGGTGAATCTTTTGAAGATGCTTTTCAAGCTATTGTCAATTATTGTATCATGGCTATTATTCAAGTGCGCGAGCCCGCTGGTCTTCAAGACACCATGCAAGCCCAAGAAGCCATAGCGCGCTATCACCAAATAGCCGCCGAAGCCAAAGCGCTCATGGAACGCAAAAACCACGATTACGGCGAGGCTTGGCGCGACATGCGCGTGAGTTCGCTCACCGACCTGATACTTAGTAAAATCATGCGCATCAAGCAAATCGAAGACAACGCCGGTGCTACCCAGGTTTCGGAAGGGGTAGAGGGCAATTATTTTGATATGCTCAATTATAGCGTGTTTGCGCTCATTCATTTAGAAAATTGTTAAGAGGCTGTTAAAGTGCTCCGTCTTTTCGCCTCGACACTTAAATTTACCTCAAAACGAACGCTATGCAACAAATAGAACGTTACCTCCCTTGGTCTATCCGGATCCTAATTGCCGGTCTTTTTCTGGTCTCGGCCTATGGTAAAATTTATCCAGACCCCTCTGCTTACGGCACCATATCAATGTTTGAAATCAAGCAGCTTTATCCGATGGGTTTCTCTGTCGAATTGGCTAAAATCTTTTCGCGTGCCTTAATAGGTGTGGAGTTTGGTCTAGGCTTGCTTTTGCTTTTTCCGTTTGACCTTAAAAAATGGGTTATTCCAGCACTCATTGCCATGCTGGCTGTTTTTGTAGTTCACCTCACCATTGAAATATTCACCACCGGCAACAAAGGCAATTGCGGTTGCTTTGGCGCCCTTTTACCTATGACACCCTTAGAAGCTATCATGAAAAATGTCCTCTCTATTGGCCTTTTGGCCATTCTTTGGAAACGCTACGGCGCCCAACTCCCTGAACGCTCCAATATTTGGTTTTTGACCACCATTTTAAGCGTATGCATGTTGCTGATGTTTATCTTCATTCCAACATACAAGGCGGCAACAGTGGTTCAAACGCCTAGCGCAACAGAAATGTCTGAACCTACAAGTTCAGCGCCTCAATCTGCTGTTGGTACCGATACCAACAAAACAGTGAAGTCGCCAATAGCCAAAGACAGCACCAAAGTAGCCAAGCCTAAAGATTTGGGGCCAAAACCAAAAAAATCTGGCTACGAGAAGTATTTCGCCAATATCAACGAAGGCAAGAAACTCCTTTGCTTTTTTGCGCCAAGCTGCGAGCACTGCCGCGCCACGGCCAAGCAACTGACCGCGCTCAAAAATAGCACACCTGGTTTTCCTGAAATTCAAATCCTGTTTATGGATGAGGCTGCAGAAGAAATTCCAGACTTCTTTAAGTTTGCGGGTGCGTCTTATTCGCACAAAGTTCTGGATATCATTGAGTTTTGGACTGTATTAGGCGGCAACCGCGACGTGCCCGGCGTGGCTTATTTGTGGAATGGCAACTTAGTCAAAATGTATCATGGCCCAGAGGGTGCGGATGCTTTCAACAAAGAAGACTTGAAAACCCAATTGCAAAAGCAAAAGTTGCGCAATTAAAAATCTTATTTTCGTTCCATGCGAAAAAAGATCCTCGCGGCAAATTGGAAAATGAATTTGACGCAACCCGAAGTCAAAGCTTGGCTACATACTTATCAAACCCTAGATTGGAGCGCTCTCAACGCGTCGCTTAGGGTCTATCCGAGCGCAATTTATCTCCAAGATATCCAACGTGCTGGTTTGCATTGCGGTGCACAAAATGTGTATTTCGAAGCTAGCGGTGCTTACACAGGTGAGCTCTCTATCGAACAACTTCAAAGTGTAGGTGTACAGTCCGTACTCATTGGTCATTCTGAGCGACGGCTACTATTCAAAGAAGACGACACACTCGTCGCTCAAAAAGTGAGCGCGTGTGCAAGAGCAGCTTTCCCTTTTATTCTTTGTTGTGGTGAGGCTCAAGATATCCGTGAAGCAGGAACTCACCTTGCTAATGTATTGGCTCAGCTTTCTGAAAATCTGCGCCTCTTGAGTTCAGCGGACCTCCATTTACTTGTGGTAGCCTACGAACCCATTTGGGCAATTGGCAGCGGTTTAAGTGCCGACCTCGATCAAATTACCGAAATGCAGCAAGCCATTCGAAACCATTTGGTTGAACTTTTTGGATCAGCTGGCCACCAAGTGCCAATTTTATATGGTGGAAGTGTCAATGCCGCAAATGCCGAAGCAATATTCAGCTGTCCGAACGTAGATGGTGCATTGGTTGGTGGCGCGTCGCTCGACCCACTTGTTTTTCACCAACTTTGGAAAGCCCTACAAGCATGAACTACTACGAACTCCAAATCACTATTGGTTCATTCGAAGAATGGCACGACATCTTTGTAGCTTATCTTGCCGAGCTCGACTACGAAAGTTTTGTAGAAGAAGCGCCTTTACTCAAAGCGTACATCCAAGAAGCGCTCTACGACGGTCAAAGATTACAAGCATTGCTGAGTTCTTTGCAAGAGAAAGGAGCCGAAATAAAAGCTTTTGAACTTGCTTTGTTGCCACAACAAAACTGGAATGCTACTTGGGAAGCGCAGTTTGAGCCCGTGATCATTAACGAAAACTTGCGCATTGTTGCACCTTTTCACACCTTAGCACCAACAGACGGCATCGAAATCAAGATTTTACCCAAAATGAGTTTCGGTACAGGTCATCATCAGACCACCCACCTGATTTGCGAAAATATGCTGGCTTTAGATCTGCAGGGTAAAAAAGTGCTCGATATGGGCGCTGGCACTGGTGTGTTGGCCATTTTAGCCGAGCGCTTGGGGGCAGCTCATATCGCTGCGGTCGAAATTGAAGAATGGTCTGCGCAGAACATTTTAGAAAATATCGTACTCAATGGCAGCGCTAAGATTACGGCTATCCACGGTGGTGCGTCAGAAATTCCCGGCACAGCTTATGACGTGATTTTGGCAAATATCAATAAAAACGTCTTGCTTGACCAACTTCCGGTTTACGGCAGGGTTATTGCCAATAACGGACTACTTATGCTCAGCGGCTTTTTTGTGACCGATGCACCAGACCTCATTGCAGCTGCCGCTCAAGTTGGTTTTACTTGGGTCCGAACCGATGCGCGTGAAAATTGGGCAGTAGTACTCCTTAAAAAAATACCATGAAAGCTTCTCTTTATTTGTTGTTTGGCTTGTTTTTCGCAGTGCCAACTTTATTTGCTCAAACCTTTCCTTTAGACCGCGATAAATTTGTCAAAACGTGGCAGCAGCTCGTCTTGGAGGAGGGCGCGCAAAACTACCTCAAAGACCAATTACCACAACTCATCAAAGGTTCTACCCTGAACGATACCCAATTCAAAAAATTACAAGAGCACTGCAATCAACTTCAGGCCAAAGAAGTACCAGCCTATCCGGATATCCTGTTCTTCATGCAGGCCAGTATCGCCATAGTACAGAATAAAGTAAATCCTGATTTGGCCAATCCTTGGTTCAAATATGTTTTTGACTACGCCGCCTCACCCGATGACAAACTCACCACATTTTTAGATTTTTCTGTCGCCTTTTTCAAGTATGGTGCCTTGTATAAAGAACGGAGTTTTGCCTGGACTGCACAAGGTGGAACGCTTCGCTGGGTCGATGCAAAGAAACTATGTATTGAGGCCAGTAATGTCAACCTGAAATGTATCAAATACGATGATGACAAGCGCCCTGAAGATTCAATTGTGGTTTACAATACTTCCGGAACCTTTGACATGCAAACCAAACGTTGGGAAGGGAAAAATGGCACGCTCACCTGGGAAAAGGTCAAGTTGCCTAAAAACGAAACTTATGCCACGCTCAAATCCTATAAAGCAGATTTGTTAACAGCCAAACTCAAAGCAGATTCTGTAGCGCTTTCCACACCTTATTTTGCGACGCCTATCCTTGGCAAACTCTCCGATCTTACCACACTTGACTTAGCCGAAAATGAGTCGGCGCCTCAATTCACTTCTTATGAAAAGCGTTTAAAAATCAATGAGTTGCGTCCTCAAATGGATTATGATGGCAGCTTTACCCTCGAGGGTGCAGATTTTATTGGAAAGGGAGCAAGTGGTAAGCCTGCTATGCTCTTATTCAAGCGCGAAGGCAAAGTGCTTTTTGAAATCAGTGCGGCTGGTTTTGAGATGTCGCCTCAACAAATTTTAGCAAGAGGTGCACGTGCCGTGTTGCGATATAAAAACGGCGATTCACTTAGTATTCAAGAGTGCTTCTTTACCTTTGATGAAAAGCAGCAGCAATTGCGTTTGGCGGCTGCCCAACGCGGTACCGATTACTTTCCATTTGTCGACAGCTATTTTAAGTTGTATTGCTATGCGCCCGTTCTCACCTGGAAAAAAGGCACGTCAGATCCTTATTATACTTTCGATGTCGGGACAGCACAAGAGCGCAAAATGGCCCGCTTTGAATCGATGAATTATTTTGACAAAGCGCTCTATTCTCGTTTTGCAGGGGCAGGGGCCAACAATCCGTTTCCTGTTTTTGCACAATTAGTCGATAAACAAGGCAAAACCCTTTTCACTGAAGGCGAGTTGGCCAATGCACTCAAGAAAACAATCGACCAAGTAAAGCCCTTGTTTGTCGATCTTAGTGCGGCTGGATTTCTGAGTACAGATCCGCTGCAAAAGAAACTGTTGGTTACGCCCAAACTTTTGGCTTATGCTGCGGCCATACAAGGCAGTGGCGATTACGACAACCTTTTGGTGGTTAGCGATCTCAGAAAGGTACAAACAACGGCTTATGCCAATATTTCTTTGGACAAACAAGAGCTGATTTTTAGAGAAGTGGAGCAAATTACACTATCGGAGGCACAGCAAGTACGGATCTTCCCAGACACGAGTGTAGTGTATATGTATCAGAACAGAGATATTGGTTTTTCTGGATGGTTAAAGGCAGGTAAATGCGAAATCCAAACCAACTTCTCTAAGTTCGATTACGATCAATTTTTGGTCAATTTACTCAGCACTGAAAACACCGCTTTTCGGGTGAGGCCACTCAAAAAAGAAGACGGACAAGAATCTATCCTGCTACTCAGTGAACTCAAGGGTTTGCGCGGCACGCTCCGCATAGACTCCCCAGACAACAAAGCAGGAAAAGCGACCAACAATACCCATTTTCCTGTACTCAGTACCGTTGCACCAGGCAAAATTTTCTACAATGACCCGTCTATTTTGAAAGGAGCCTATGATTCAACAAGGTTTTATTATGAACTTGCTATTTTTGAACTCGATAGTTTAGACAATTTTGTCGAGGCTGCTTTTTCGCTTGATGGCCAATTGGTTTCATCTGGTATTTTTCCTAAAATGCAAGTGCCTGTTCGGATCATGAACGATTATTCTTTGGGCTTCATTACTTCCGCGCCAAGCGAGGGATATCCTTTCTACGAAACAAGTTCGCGTTATAAAAATCAAATTTATTTATCTCACAACGGGCTACAAGGAGCAGGCACCATTCAGTTTTTACACACTACAGCAATTTCTAAAAAACTGACCTTTTTGCCAGATTCTACAATTGGTCTGGTATCTTTTTCAGGACCCGAGCAAAAGACAGGTGTGCGCTATCCGCTGGCAAAATCAGAGAAAGCTTACATGAGTTTTGAGCCTCGTCAAGAAAAACTCAAGATTGCCAGTTATGGCAATGAGCCACTGCTCATTTTTACAGAGGAGGTTTTGGTAGATGGTCAGCTTTTGCTCGATAAAAAAGGCATGACTGGCAAGGGGACTTTGTTTTATAAAGAAGCCCAACTCGCCGCCCGTGATTTTGAATTCACAGACGTAGATATTCGCTCTCAAAATGCATCGTTTGCCTTGCGCAACCGTTTTTCAAGCTATGGTGAAAATCCATTGGCAATTCAGTCTGATGAAATGAAAGCTCATATTAGTTTTGAAACCCGCATCGGTGAATTCACCTCCAATGGCACAAAGCGCATTATGTTCCCAGCCAATGAATATTTCTGTCAGATGGACAAATTCACCTGGTTCATAGATGGTGAATCACTCGACTTTAAGAAAAACAAGGGCGGAGAAACCACTTTTGAAAGTGGTGCAGACCTTGCCCGCAATAATTTCTTTTCGACCAATGTCAAGCAAGATTCGCTGCAGTTCAAGTCGCTCAGTGCCAAATACGACCTCAAAACGCAACTCATTCTGTGCGACGCCGTTGAATACATTCAAGTTGGCGATGCGCGGATCTTCCCCGACTCATCTCGGGTGCGTATCCGCAAAGCAGCGGCGATGGATACCCTCAAGAACGCCAAAGTATTAGCCAATTACATCACCAAGTTTCATCAATTTGAACAAGCTACCCTACATGTTGCGGGTCGTTTGGCCTATGATGGCAATGGTGTTTATCCTTATTATGACCGTGACAGCACGAAAAGTCTCATTGACATCAAATCCTTGACTTATGTGCAGACCAAAACTGTGGCTAAAGGAGAAATCCAGGAGTCCGCTCAATTTCAGCTCAGTCCGGAGTTTGCTTATTTTGGAAAAGTTCAAATTGAAGCCAATCATCCGGGCTTGTTACTAGAGGGTTCAACAAAGCTTTCTCATCCTTGTCAATACGACAAATCTTGGATGAGCTTCAAAGACACCATTTTAGCCAAACAAATCCAGATTCCTATTCCCGAAAAACCAACTGATGCTAAAGGCAATAGCCTGGCGCTTGGTTTTGTGTGGCGCGCCACGGAGAGAGCGGATAGCTTGCGCATTTATCCGGCCTTCTTGTCCAAGCAAATTGGGGTCAATGACCCAGGCTTATTCCGCGTATCGGGTTACCTCCAGTATGATCAGCAAACCAAACAATTTGAGGTCGGTAGCAAAGCGCGCTTGGAACGCACAGACTCACTGAGCAATTTATTGGTATTGGCTGTTGAAAGCTGTGGTTTGTCGGGCTATGGCCACATCGATTTAGGTATCGCCACAGGAGAGGTAGACATCGATTTGTATGGCAAGATCAGTTATGATTCTGAAAAAAGAAAGACCCGCATTGCAGCCAATGCAAAAATCACTATGCCATTAGACAACGCAGTTTGGACAGAAATGGCCAACCAGTTTAAGGCTGCAGAAACGGCACCTGAATGGAATATCAAAAAACCAATGGATGCTCTGTTGAACAGTCTTACGGCGTGGTCTAATCCGAAAGATGCGCAAGAAGTTTTTAAAGACTTTGATGAAGAAAAATTGAAGAAAATGCCTAACACACTTGAACAAAGCCTAATCTTGAGCGGAATCGTTCTCGAGAATTTTGGGAGCAATAAGCCGAGTGCAAACAAACAAGCAATAGGCCTGATGAGCGAAGCCCAAAGCGTTGGTCTTATTTCAATCAACGGCACCGCAATTGTGCAGCCTGTTACGCTAACTCAAGCCTATGTGCAAAGTTTTGGCGACGATGCCAATACAGCCTTTTATTGGTCCTTAGAAGCATTTGACGGCACGAGCTATGTTTTGGGTTATTCACAGGAGAAAAAGGACGGATTGCTGAGTGTTTTTTCAACTAATGTCAAGCTTTTAGCAGCAATTGACGGCATCAAGCCCGACAAAAGAAAGACCCGAAATTTCAATTATGAGAGCACCCAAGAACAAGAAGCTTCAAAAATTTTAGCTAAATTGAGGGCTTATTTGTTGAATAAATAAATTTGAATGACACTTTTTTTTGTTTTGATCACTGCATATCTACTTGGCAGCATTCCAACGGCTGTATGGGTTGGCCGTTATTTCAAAGGAATTGATATCCGTGAACACGGCAGTAAAAACGCAGGTGCTACCAACACTTTTCGAATATTAGGCAAACGTTTTGGCTGGCTAGTGTTACTCACTGATGTCATCAAAGGGACCACAGCAGCATGCTTACCTCTTTTCTTGGCCCAAAGTGCCTTGAGTGGTTACAAGGATGAGTTGTTGATTTTGCAACTAGTAGGAGGCTTTAGCGCGGTGGTTGGTCATGTATTTCCCATCTTTGCGCAGTTCAGAGGAGGGAAGGGCGTTGCCACTTCTCTAGGTATTGTCATTGGCATCAATCCGCCGGCAGCCGCTGTCTGCTTGTCTTTGTTTTTGGTGGTCTTTCTCACCACGCGTTATGTTTCGCTTGGCGCTATCATTTCTGCACTCTGTTTTCCACTGGTGTCCTATTTTTTCATCCACAACGACACCCGCATTATGATCATCTTTACGATCGTACTAGGTACGCTAGTCACCTGGGCACACCGAAAGAATATAGAGCGCTTGCTCAAGGGGACAGAAAACCGCATGAACCTTTTTGCTAAAAAATCGTAAGCCTATAGGTTATTCTACTTATAGTGCGCACAAATAGGCTCATTTGTTTCTTTTTCATTGTTTTGTTCTTTGGACAAAACCAAAATGCTTTGGCACAAAGTCAGGGCAGTGTTGAAAGGCGCGCAGCACAAGCATTTGAGCAGCAAAATTATGCCGCAGCGCTAATAGACTATCGGCAATTGCTGGCAAAAGACCAACAAAACCCAAAGTTCAACTATTGTTATGGCGTCTGTGTTTTTGAAGTAGAAAACCGCTTCGCTGCAGCTAAGTATTTCGATGTTTCAATCGGTTTGAAGCAAATTCCAGACCCCTTGCTCTATTATTACCGCGCCAAAATTTACCAAGAACAATATTTCTTTGCACAGGCAATTAGTGCATATGAAAATTACAGGCAGCTGAGTGTGGATTCCAAAACAAGTAGAGATGTCAGTTTGCAAATTGCCGAGTGCCAACGGGCCCTCACCGAAATCACAGCATTTACGCGTTTGCCACTGCTGTCACTTGCCACCATTCAAAGCCCAAAATTTTATACAGCCTATAAATTTTCAGCAGGTGATTATACCTTTTACGAGGCGCCAGAGGTCCACAGTAAAAACAACGCGAAACACCAACATGTTCCCGTTTATGCTTACAAGCGAGGTATGAAATACCGAATTTTTTCATCCTATGGTCCGAAAGGCAACCAGCTCGATTTATATCTTCAGAAGAAAGACCTAAACAATGAATGGGGTGCTCCTGAGCTCATTGGCACGGGCGTCAATGACCCTGTTGGCAATGAATCTTTTGGTTTTTATGATCCGGCAACTCAAACACTTTACTATAGCTCCACAGCAAATAGTATTGGCGGACACGACCTCTTTAAGGCCAATTTTGATTTGACAACAAATACTACTTCGGCCATTGAGAAAATGCCATATCCATACTCAGGCCCAACCGACGATCTCTTTTACGTCTGTGATGCGCTACAAAATCAAGCCTATTTTGCGACGGCTAGACAAGGTATTGTAGGTCAGTACGAAATCTATACCTTACAACTTGATGAGCCGATTCGGCCAAACTTTGTATTTGCTGGCTCGTTTTCAAATGAGCTACAGCCAGCATCAAAGGCGCTTAGTCTTCAGTTTACCGATGTGCTTACCGGTGAAGTTTTTGGTCCGTTTGTTTCGGATGCAACTGGCGCATATCATGTGGCTCTGCCTATCAAAGGCGACTTTGAACTTGATATTCAGGTCGATGGTGCTTCTAGGTCTTATCAAACGCGTTTTAATATCCCGAAACTCAAACCGCAAACCGCCCTCCAGCAGCAAGTGCGCTACTTCAGCGATGAGCTCGGTAAAGAACAGTGGTTGGTCCGTAATCAAGTGATTGACCTCGATCCAGTCACACAATTAGCGGGCCTTTCTAAACTTCAAATGAATGTCGCAAAAGGGGAGCTCTTGCAAGCCAAAACAACAGCAATAGCAAACACCAATCAGCTGCAACCATCTCTTGCCGCTAAATGGGGTTTTACTGCCCAGGACACCGCAACTTTCATCACCCAAATGACAGACACCTTATTGGCAGCAGAGGTGAGTTTGGAGAATCAAGTTCGGCTCATGGAACTCTTGCGACAAGATTTCGAACAGCAGCTCAATACCCGTGAACAACTACTCGCCAAATTGAGTCAGTCCATTACTCAGCCTAGTTCTGTAACCGAACGCGAAGCACTGCTTCAAGAATTAGCCGCTGTAGAAAGTGCATTAGCATTCAATCAGCGCTGGATCCAAATCAATCAGGCCGCCAATATTCCAGATTTGCAGCTGCTTGATACCTTGCAAGCCATGAACGAACGCCATCAGGCGCTGTTGCTTTCTGGCGATTCTTCAACCTTACTAGCTGGTTGGTCACTGCGGCAAGAGGCAATCCAACAGTATTTAGAAATTGCAGCTTTCGATGGAGCAAGTGCGCTTGAGGCTGCAGCATTTGAACAACAACGCGTCTTGCAAAATTTAGTCCAAGAAGAGGCCGTCATCAAAGCACAGCAGCAACAAATTACTCAACAAATCAAGCAGCTGCAAACGTCACTACCGCTGCAATCAAATAAAGAACAGGTTAAAACACAATCACAAATCGCTGCGCTCGAGCGCGAGCACAAAGCATTAGAGGTTTCAGCTAACCAATTGCGCAAGGACCGCGAAGCCGCCGCCGCCGAACTTCAAGTTTTCGACCAAGCCTCACGCAAAGCATCCTATCTCAAAGCGGCCGAAAACCAAAGCTTACCACAAGTCAATTTACAAAGCTCCTACGACGAGTTATTGGCCCAATATGCCCAACAACAAGACCTTTCGCAAAACCTCAAGTCTCAACTTGCTTCCACCAATCCAGTTTCATCAGAAAATGGGAATGTTGTTACCACCACACCTGAAAATGGGAATTTAGGATCGAATCAAGAATTGGGGTCTTCGGAGAATCTCTCTTCGAATCGTACTTCTACGGAGAATGGAAATGTTGTTACCACTACTCCTGAAAATCAGAACGTTGTTACCAATACACCTGAAAATGGGAATGTGGTTACCACGACACCTGAAAATGGGAATTCAGGATCGAATCAAGAATTGGGGTCTTCGGAGAATGTCTCATCAAATCGCACTTCTACAGAGAATGGAAACGTTGTAACCACTACTCCTGAAAATGGGAATTTAGGATCGAATCAAGAATTGGGGTCTTCGGAGAATCTCTCTTCGAATCGTACTTCTACGGAGA
>JAIXUE010000010.1 GCA_027483605.1 Cryomorphaceae bacterium
GCATAGAGCTCTTGGTAGTAAGCTACGCTTGTTTGCGCCTGAATGTGAGTTGCTTTTTCTGAATGTCCGGACTGCGTGTCATAGAACATGGTAGCACTCGTTGCATAAACCAACTCGAATTTATTTTGAATAAAATCCCACCAAGTAATTTGCTTTTCTGAGCGCAAATCTTTGTCATTTGTCGGTTTGGGCGGTAGTATTTTAATTGTACCATCTTCTGTTTTGACGGTTTGTTGATCGCTTGAACCAAAATCTAAGTACTTCGCCAATAAAAATCCGACTATTGCAAACACAACCAAGGAAGACAATAGACCCAAGCACGCTTTTCTGAAATATCTGAAAAATGCGATGGCTCCAAAAAGCAATAAACTTGGTACAAATAAGGCTGGCGCTTTCCAAAGGGTAAGTAGTAGCAAAATCAACATAAACCAGCGCCAACGGCGATTTCCTTTGGCTGTCATCTGCAGCGGTTGCTGAATCGGACTCACTACATCTGCTTGGGTTTGTAAGTCTTGATTGATAGACCAAATATTGCTCACAACCGTTTCTTCTGTTGGTAGAACAGTCGGTTCCTGTACCACGCTTTCTGGAACTACCGGCTCAACGGCCACAGGCTTTTTGACCTTTGGCGGGTCTAAATGAATTTGAAAGTAAACAACTCCTCTCGCCTGACGCAGGCCGCCAAACCATTCTTTTCCTTCATCTGAGAGCGTGATTTGCTTGAGTACCACCTCGTGCAGCGTTTCTTGTAATTGCCACTGCTCATTGATTGGAATGATCAGATGGGGTCTTCGTCGAAGGGTTGGCAGCTGCCATTTGAAACCACGAATCCAAGGGAAATCTTTAGCCGAACGGATTTGAGGCCAACGCCAAATGATCTGCCTAGATAAAAACATGTTTTTATAAGGCTTCAAAACTTTGCGATACCAAGAATTATTGGTGTTGAGCTCCCAAGCGTCATAAACAGAAATGGCTTCTACTTGGTCAAAATGGAGTTGCTCCCATTCGATCTGATGAAAATGGTAAAATGGCAGGTGCGCGTGCTCATGGCTATTAAAAATACCCTTGAAATGCGCTTTGTAATATTTGATATGCGGATTTGCCACTACTCTTCTCGTCTTTCTTCTTGTGTTCGGGTTGTTTTGGTGGTGCTATTTTGAGATAACTTCACTTCTACACGTCTGTTCATTGCTCTGCCCTCTGCAGTATTGTTTTCTGTTATGGGCTCGGATTCCCCTTTTCCAGTGGCCTTGACACGCTTGGCTGCAATGCTATTTTGAATCAAGTACTGCCTTACCGCCTCTGCCCTACGCTGAGATAAAATTCGATTGGTTTCAGCATCGCCATCGGCATCTGTGTGTCCGATAATTTCAGCCGATACGTCCTTATTTTCAAGTAAATAAGCGACGAGCTCATTGAGTTGAGGAATAGACGAGGGCAATAGCTTGGTTTTGTTTTTCTCAAATTGCACATTTGGCAAACTCAACATTTTTACTGTTGTATTTGTCGTTTCATCTACATACGTCACGGTATCTACCTTTGAATTCTTTTCTATGTAAATGGTATCGTGAATGATTTTCTCTACCACACGGACTTGGTCGGTATTCGGATTTCCACAATCACCAAAAAGCAAGCACCTAAACAACCAAAGTAAAAATGCAATTGATGCCAACAAACTTAAAATCCCGCAGCCAAAGCGCTGACATCCGGCTCCAGTGCAACCACTTGGTAACATACTTGGCATGCAGCCATTTGGTTCTGAACCAATCAAATTGCGGCCAAAAATGCCACCAAAAATAGAATTAATCCAGTTTTTAATACCCAAATTAAACCCGTAGATTTTTCGGACACAACCTCTAGATTCTTGAAAACAACCCTGGCGCTCTAAAATGATGGCTCTGGTTTCTGGCGTATCCGCATTTATAAATATCTCCTTTCCCTCCTCATCAATTTCTTGAATGCGTTTGATTACAACAGGGCCACTAATGCGGCCATGGTTAGTGCCAGGTTGATAGGCTATAAAACAGTTGTGTAAATACTTTTCCGGAACTTCATCAAATTTAAAATCTTCCCACGGGCTTGCTTTTTCATTGAAGATCTGTTCATCTTTTTCTAGCCCCATCAATAACTCGGTGGCATACATTCTCTTGCCATCAGGAGCTAGTTCTGGATGATAATAGTCAATGACCTCTTTTTCTCTGTGACTTAAAAAAGGTCCTTTTTGAATGCGGAGAAGGTGCGCTTTATAGCTTTCTTCAGAAAGCTCTTCGAGGGCATACAATTCAAAAGTTGGCTCTAAAGAAAGATAGCTAAAGATTGTTTTTTGTTCTTTACCAAGTTCTTTTGATCCTTTCGTTGAAAACTGACAACGCAATACACCTTTGTAATATGTGATGAGCGTTTTCATATTTGGACTGTTGGGCTAGTGGTAGCATTGGTTTTCGCCATTCTATTTTGAAGCTCCTTCCAACTTATATTTTCACGTTTGGTTTGAGTTGGCTCCTCTAAATATGGATTTCCTTTGTATAAAAAAGATAGATCATGTGCAGGACTATAAGCCTTGAATTTTGCCAACTCTCTCTTGGCTTCTGCCTCTAATTGTGCATAATTAGCTTCAATTAGTGCTCTAAAGTGGACATTCAGATTGGCCACATAGCTAAATTCCTTATTGCGCATCATGATGAATAACAACGCATGAGGCAAAAATAATAGCGCGCAAACTAAAAAAGCAACCATCCTAAATTCAGGGTATGCCGATGCATGTTGAAATAACTGCATGGTAAAATATTCCTCATTCACCTTTTCTTCATAAAAGGAAAGTTTTTGCGTGGCTGCGTAAGTATTTATATTTGAAGTAGTCACTACTCCATCTCTGTAGGTTTGAAGTGCTTTGTCGCGTAAAGTATCATTGTATTCCATTGTGGAAGACCAATGGAACAGCGTCGTTAGCGGAAAGACTAAAACAAATGCAAGAAGGCCCATGTAAAGAAAGCGAAAAACAACCGTAAATCCGGGAATCGCTACATTAGTGTTCCAGCGGATGGTCTTTAGTTCTTTCCAACTGTTTTTGATCCAATCCATGGTTCGCTGCAATTTCTCTTTAGTGCTCGTCTGCATAACGACTTCATTGAGGCGCGTTAATAATTTGATTTCAGGCTTTATTAAGATCAAGGAAAAGCGAAAAATACTGATAAAAACAAAAGTTCCTAAAAGCGCAATAGGAAGCGCGAGCCAATAACTACCCGAAACAAAAAGTCCGATGACAAACATGGCCATTAAGCTACTCAGCAAAACCAGGGTAAAAGAAAACAATACAAAGTGTATGTAGCTTCTTTCCTTACCTTGCGCAGTAGCATAGCATGCGGGCTCAAGTCCGAGTAAATAAATGGCTATTTTGTCTAACATAGCTGTTAGGCTTGGTCGTTGTTGAAGAACTTACTAGGGTTTTCTTTAATCTCTTTGGATGTAGCTTGGTTCCATTCTTCAATAATCTGCTTATTGAGCTCCTTCTGTTTATGCATTTTCTCTTCGCGCTCAGCTTTAGCAGTTTCATAATCTAGATAAGTGTATTTATCCATGTGCATGATGCCATTGACGCTCTCGTACAGTAAAGATTCGGAAATGACTCCTGCTTCAACCTGACGCATCTTGTTGTAATTCTCTACCATGTAGTCATAAGGGCCTTTGTTGAGCATCATCTTGAAGAAAATCGGCCCCATCTCGATGCACAAGAAGACACCCAAAATGATCCAAGGAATGATTCCTCCGATTTCATGAGAAATCTGAATGCGTTTCAATAAACCATCGTAGCCATGAGAACGCGTTTCATTGTCTTTGTAAGCTTGTCTGAGGTCATCAGTCAATTGGTTGATTTTCTCATCGGCAAAATCGAGTTGCTTTCTCCATGAACCCACTTCTGCTGCTTTGAGTTTGATAAACTTGTCTTTTTCAGCGCGCTTCGTATCGATATCCATTTGCATTTTCTTGGCGACTGGTCCGAATCCGTAAGCTCTTTTATCTTGCATTTCTGTTTGCTGACGCGCCACTAAACCATCGATTTCATCATCGTAAGTTTTGAGCTCAGCCTCGTATCCTTTCAACTTTTTCTCGTATTCAGCTTTGTCTTTTTCGAGTTTAGCAACATTTTGCTTGAATAAGATGTCTGTCTGGCCGTTCAGTTTTTCTGCATATTCTTTTTGATAAGCACTCAGCTCAGAATCAATTTCGGACTCAAGAATCTTGATCTCAAGTGGCGCAGAAATAGCAAAACCCAAGATGAGTGCTATAATAATCCGAGGAATGGCTTGACCAAATTCTTTCAAGGTGACTTTATCAGTTCCATCTCCCTTTCCTGTAGAGGAGACAATAAAACGGTCTAGGTTCAAGATGATTAAGCCCCAAACAATTCCAAAAACTATTGATCCAAGAATTGAGCCCCAACTTGTGGTGTCATGAATTGCGTTGTTTTTTGGACCAAAAATGGTATAAAACGCAAAGCCCCCCGAAAACGCTGCGAGCAAACCTGTACACAAGACAATTCCGCCTATACCCGCATACTTGACACGATCTTGCATAGGTGCTTTGGATAGAAAATAGGCATCTGCACCGGCGCACCACCATAAAAAACGTGATACACGACTTGGTTGTTCGCTTAAATAGATTGGTTGTTCCATGTGGTTGTATTTTGAAGGAATAATGGATGTACTAATTTATAGTTATGATATGCTGCTTCAAAGAAGAAGCGCTTGTAGGGTATACTTTTGAATTCAAGAGAAAGGTTGACATTTTTAATTGCCAACGGTGCAACACTTTTTACTTGATGTTTGAAATTTCCAATTGGAGCTTGAATGCTATAGTAAGGAAAATGCTTGATTCGTGGTATTGGATTGGTCAGTAAAACCCGATTGTTTTTCAAAGGCAATTCAAATTTCTTTGGAATAATTGACCAGCTTTCAAATGAACGGATTTCTAAATTGGGTGAAAAGTGATTGATGTAAGATTTAAAAGTCCCTTTTTTTCTAAAAAAAAAGGTATTGCGTTTCCAAAACCAAAATGGTTTGGTCTTGAACTTATCGGCAACAGGTATTTGATTGTAAGTGACCACAACAAACCAGGCTTTCGGAAAGTCAAACTCAAGGGTGAGTTCTTGTCCGTGAATAAAGTAATTCACCGACGGACTTCCGTTGAGTAGTAGTTTGATCATGTTCAAATATATGAAATCGATATTTAACAAGCATTGCTTGTGGATAAAAGCAATAATTTGTTAATTTGTTGAAAGTTCAATATGCCTAAAATTCATTTAGTTAAATACAAATACGAAGCAGATGTTAAAGTTTATTTCGTAGACTATCCTTATGAGGCTGATGAAAAGGTTTTCATTGTCAAGTATGCTTATGAAGCCGATTACAAAGCTTTTGAGGTAAAATATGCTTATGAGGCAGATGTAAAGGTGTATCGCGTTAAATATGCCTATGAGGCTGATGAATTTAAACGCTCCTCCAGAACTCCAAAATCCACTGGCTTCTTTAGTTCATCTGGTAGTTCAAGTTCAGATAGTAGTTCTACTATATCAGACTTTTCGTCAGGTAGTTCCTTTGGCACAAGTTCAACTACTTCGAGTGATTCCTCTTCAGGAGGTGGATGTTTTTCTAAGCTATTCTCTTGGCTTGTTGTGATTGCATTAATTGGCGGTGCGCTCAAATACTTTGGCATTATCGGTGACAATTCTACTGAAGACTCTTCAGGTAAAATAATCAATACCAAAGGGTTAA
Source organism: Cryomorphaceae bacterium (assembly GCA_027483605.1). Lineage (GTDB taxonomy): Bacteria > Bacteroidota > Bacteroidia > Flavobacteriales_D > Crocinitomicaceae > UBA952. The sequence goes on from JAIXUE010000010.1 coordinate 5,772, forward strand.
ATCTAAGAACCGAACCAGGTACAAGCGGTGAAATCATCAAACTCATGATTCAAAATGATTCTATTTGGCAATTGAATGATTCTAGTCAAGAGATAGGTTCACAAACTTGGGTTTATGTGACCGACAAAGTAGATACTGGCTGGGTGAATAAAAAATACTTAAAATAAACAATGTACGCAGAACTAAAGGCTAATGCAGCCATCATCAGAGTAGTTGGTATTTTTGAAGAAAAGTACTCCAAAAAACTTGAGCAACGCTTCCAAAAATTAGGCTTCAAAAATGAAATCCTTTCCGATAATACCAAAGGTTTCCTAAAAAACAACTACTACCCTGAGTTCCGTGATCTCATGTTCATAAGTCAGGAACCTTCAAGTGCACAAATTCTACAACTTACTACCGTTCCTCATATCACCTTTCTAAAAAAGGCGGGTGAAAACAATTTTATTGAAGTCGCTACTGAGGTTCAACAAGTCGAGTTATTCTTGTTTCCAAATGGCTTGCACTTCTTTTCTATCGAATTAAATCCAAATGAACTAGCGTTATCTCAACTATCAGATCTCATGTTCTGTTCGAGAAGTTTTGACTCTGAAATGAAAAATCAGGGTACTAAAATCACTTGGGTAGAATGGATCGAGAAAAATTATTTAGATAACATTCAAATCAGTTCAAAAACCGACAAGCGAATCCATGTCGATGAGTTTTCAGGAAGTAAGTTCAAGTTGTTTAGTGTCATTGATATACCTGAAAATGAGAACAAAATTGATGTGAGTACTCGTGAAAACTTACTTTACGATTTGGGTAGTGTTACTCAAATTGGTACGGCAGGTGGTAATAATTATCTGACGCCCAGTGATGAATACTTCGATACATTAATGAACGAAAAAATTGCAGTTTTTAATAATTATACAATACTTCCTTTATTTGATACTTTTACAGCTCTAGGCGAAGGTTATATAACTGCTAAAGATCCAAAGCATATGCTTGGGATGAGGCTCACTTGGACCCAAACATATTTCAGGATTTACCTTTTCAATATCTTCATGAAGTACAATCTATTCCGTTACAATTTGGAAATGGGTGATGACTCCGTAAAAGTAAGGGATGAGTTCGAAAGTTTTTTAAACACCTACAATATTGGTCACCTATCCTACAACTTTTTACCCAATCTCATTTTCCAACAGCATCGAAAGAGTTTACAGATTGACGAAGAATTGGAAAAGTTTCAAGAGCGGATCAACCGAATTTCTCAGGCTATTCAAGAAGATCAACAAAAACGTTCTAATCTTTTGCTCGGAATTGTTGGTGCAATGACTTCAATTTCTGGATTACAGCCAGTGTTAGAATACCTTGAAATCGGTCGTAAAACAGTCGGTATGGGGTATTTCAGTTACTACCCTGTCCTTTTACTTATCGTCTTGGTTTTAGTCCTTCCACTTTTGGCATATCTCTTCCCTGAGAAGAAAAAACAGTTTTTGCGCAAATGGAAACAAAGAAAAGCATGACTATAGAGCAGGCTTTTTACTTGTTGAAACATTTCACAGAACTTGATTCAGATGCGCATGCCCTCTTCTTAGCACATGGCTTTAAGGAGGCTGAAATCACTCAACAACTTCAAACAATCGGCTCAAAGTTTTACAATTCGTTTTGCACGAGTCCTTTCAATTTAGAAGAGCAGTTAAAAAGGGTCAAACCTATTGAAAAAATCATCCAATCCAATGGAAGAACTGCTCAGGTTTATCAGTTTGACCAAGAGATCGGCACTGAACAGGTCATTGAAAAAGAAAAAGTCAATCAAGAAGAAATTGTTCAATTGGAAAGGAATGGCCATCTGATTGAGGCCGTGCAACTCCCAGAACTTCCCCACACAAATCAGCTTGTCGTTGTGAAGTCTAAAGAAGATGCCTGGATTACCGCGTTTCCTGGAAAATATGCCCCAGCATTTCCGAGCGATTGGATGAGTAAAGAAGAATACCAATTTGCCACTGATTTTTGGCAGCAACATGTATTTATCAAATGACAAAACGCAGCTTGCTTCTTTTAATTTGTATGGGTTTTACGATAAACTTGAAATCCCAGATTCTAGTGCTTGATCGTGAAAACGGAGAAGATTCCATGCCACGCAAGCAGTTATTTGCATGGAATGTGAGCTTTTCAAGTGACAAGCAAAAGAAGAACTTACTTGAGCTATCCAACTCAGCTGAATACGATCGTTTCTTCAAGAACGACCAAGTCCTTATCACTTTATTGAATACTGATGCTTCATTTAACGGAAAAACCATTTTAGAAAACAACGGCTACTTTCAGATGCGACTGCGCAACAATGACAAAAAGCGCGTTGCGCCAGACTATTTTATGCAATATCAATGGAATGGCATTTGGGGGCTACAAAATCGAGCAATAGCAGGTTGCAATGCGCGCTTCAAATTTTGGGACGACAAAACAGACGACCTCTTCATGAGTATTGGAGCGTTTTATGAATATGAGAAATGGAATCCAAACCTAAGTAGCTATGCCTTTGGAGGAAACTCACAAGAAATTGTGTATCGACATATTCCAAGATTGAATTTATCGGCCAAAACTGCAGTTCAGTTAACTAAAGGGATAGACTTATCTGCTATTACATTTGTGCAATTTCCGATGAATGATGCCTTCTCACATTTTACACAACCACGATGGTTCTTGGACCTCAACCTCAACTTTGACATCAACAAACACCTCTCAATGGTCCTGCATTATGACCAAAATATTGATTATTACAGACCCTTACCTATCGACACTTACTTTTATAATCTGAATATGGGTTTTCAATTGAAATGGTAACGCCAGCGATAGAAAATAAATGGTTTTGGCGAGTGAATAACAATTTGGCATTAAACACTAATCTATGACAATCATAAAAAAATTACAAGATTTAGACCTTTCAGAGAAAAATCTATTCGAAGCCATCGGTCAAATACTAGACTCCTTGGTTCAAGTAATTGAAATTATAGTATTTGATATTTCCAAGGAAGTACCAAAATCTAACTCATTAGGTGATTTGGAAATTGAATTGAGGAAGCATGATAAAATCACATACGCAGAAAGCCTATCTAACATAAGGGTTTTGCGTAAAACAATTAACATTAAGAACCCAGAATTAAGTAAAGTCATAAAAATGAGGGATGACGTACTGAAGTTCATTGAATCAACAGAATATACTAATCAAGTATACAAAATTAGAGTTCAATACGTACCAGAATTAATAAACTGTAGTGGCATTGATACAAGCAACGGGTTTTGTAAATTGAATCTTTATCATGGATCTATTAGTCATATCAAATGTAGCTCATTAATAATCTCAGCGTCCATAAAAGAGGATGGTTTTGAAGGGCAAGTATTCAACGCACTAGATTGGAGATTTGATTTAACAAAAATTCAACGTGTCAGTGTTTTGAGTATTGGAAATTTTAAAATATTCTACTACGATACCAAAGATTCTGATACTTATTTTGACCAACTTATAATTTTGGGATTGGATGAATCGGTAAAGATCGCAAGGGGCGATGTCGAGAATTGTTATGACCATACGTTTTCATTTTTATCCTATTTAGAAAATGTTGGGGTCGATATTTCCAATATTGGTTTAACATTCCTTTTAGGGAATAGAGTAGATAACAAGGAAGATAGCATTATATTACTCATTCAAAAATCATTGTCTTGGTTAAAACAAGTTAAGAAAAGCACTACCATTCATTGTTCAATTTTTTATACTGAACTAGTAGAGTTATTTAACACAACAATGAATCAATTCCTAAACAGAAGCTATATTGATTCTGATGCAAATCCTATTCTAAATGCTTCAATAATTGAGCTGAAAACGATTTTACAAGGGCTTGAAAAAGGAACTTTGGAAGAAGGTGTCAATCCATTATTTAGTGCATTATCTGTAAAAGACAATATCAATATCGAATTGATTTGTACATTTTCAAGGACTTTATGTGAGTTAATTGTTAAAGAAATTCATGTAAAACACAATATTAAAGTTTCCGGAGACCTATTAAATTCAATAGAAAAACTCAGAAATGAGAATATACTGTCACCATGGATTTGTAGTTACATGCATGGCCTTAGAATTCTTGGTAACAAGAGCGTGCATCCACATAATCAACCGCCACAATACATGCCAAAGACCTTAGATTACAATGATTTATTAATTGCACTAACTGGTGCTAAGGCACTGATTGAGTTTTATAAATCCAATATTTTGGAATAAAAAGTAAAATAGGTATCAAAGAAATATAAAAGTATACAGTTGAATTGCAATTCTAGTGCAATTGATCAACCTCAATCCAACTTAAACCTAACTCAAAGTCAACTTACATCAGCTTGAAGTCAACTTAAGTTGGAAATGGCCGACCTACACGTGAATTGATTTTTTTTGCATTTTGTTGTACGTTCATACAACAAATCAACTGAAATCTTAACTTAAGCTAGCTTTAAGTTGGAATTGTTATTTTTCAAAATAACACTCCCGGTTACCGGCAATATGATTCATTGCCATTATGGTGTTATCCCTAAAAATATCCCTTATACTTCTGCGCTGTGAGTTCAGCGTCGAGTTTGAGGTATTTGAGGAAGTTGCGTTCTGAAGTGTGGCCGGTGAACTTCATGATGGCTTGGGCAGGCATTCCCTTGAGGAATTTGAGGGTGCAGAAAGTGCGGCGGCAGGTATGTGACGACACCTCTTCGAATTTGTATTTGGTGACTTTAATAGTCTTGCCAGCGATTTCTCGGTAGAACTTGATCTCGTCCTTCATGTTCAATGACTCGCAGATTTCACGGATCATTTTGTTGAAGTTGGTGATGTGGTTTTTGTCGAGGTTGGGCAATACGCCATCATACTTCTCCAAAATGCGTTTGAAGCGATCACTGAGCGGAATGATAACCTTTTTCACCCCTTGCTTTTTGGTTTTCTTCGGGACAATATGCAACTCTTCACGCATGAAGTCGTGGGGTTGGATACGCACGTAGTCAGAGTAGCGCAAGCCCGTTTCACAACCTACCAAAAACAAATCTCGGACAATGGCGTATTTTGGATCTTCAATGACTTTGTTTTCAATCGCTTCTAAATCGGCTTCGGTAAGGTAAATGTTGTCGACATCTTCCATGATGGTCGGGTAACCCTTCAAACTGAATCGGGTGGTGATGTTCTTGTCAAAGCACCAATTGAAGAAGGCCTTGATATTTTTGTTTTCCTTGCCAATGCTATTTGGCATGAGGCCGCTGTCTCCTTGAGAATTGATGGCTATGAAAGAAAGGTAGTTGGTCCATTCTTCATTGAACCTGCTGCTTTGTGCGTTGATGAGTGCAAAAGTCAAAGGCCTTCCGATGATTTCTTCGGTTTTGCGCAGGTGCTTGCGTAAGCCGTTATGGTAATGGCGCACATCTGGGTTAATCTTGCGTTTCTCGGCAATAAAATCTTCGAAGTGGTCCCAGAAGGTTTTGGCCTTCTTGCTTTTGGTTGGCACCTTGTTGAGTTTCATCAAATCTGCTTTGATGACCTCTGGGCTTGGGTAGAAATCTTCGTCACGGTATTTTTTCATCAAGGAATCCATGACCACTTCATATTGGTCTAATTTATCATTGATAATGTTTGCATCTTGATTCTCAATTGTTACTTTTACACGTTGCTTTTTCTCAAGCCATAGTTTCGGATCTACCGAACAACCTGTAGACAATTTAACTCTGATATTGTCATAAAATACAGTCATAAAGATGAGGGTCTGATTGACCGCATTTTTATTCTTCAAATAGTAGTTTATCATTGTTCATATCTTTCTACAAAGATACGAAAAAGGGGGGACGGATTGGGGGACGGATTATCTCCATTTATGTTGTTTTCAACATTTGAAATTTTACAAAATATTTTTGTAACTATTTGATTTAGATTGCATTATAAGCAAACTTAATCCGATTCCTGAAACCCTTGAAAACACTAGAATGGACAACCCGTCCAGACCGCAAAACGCTAACGTTAAAGACAAGTCCTATATGGCTGTAGGAATTAGAAAACCCTAAGATGTATCAATGTCTTAGGGTTTTTGTTTTTTAGGGATTTGGAGTTTCTGTAAAACATTCTGTAAAACATTTCAAAGCTTATCCAAAGCAAACACCCCGCTTTAATGCGCTGCTCGTGGAGGATAAATAAAATCGTAACTTAGGGTTTCAATAGCAACACACATGAACGAAATCAAATGCCCACACTGCACCAAGACGTTTAAGCTCGACGACGCAGGTTATGCTGATATCTTGAAGCAGGTCAAGAACCACGAGTTTGAGATAGAGGTCGAGAAACGCGAGAAGGAGCTGGCGCGCCAGCGCGAGGATGCGCTCAAACTAGCCGACGCAGAGGCAAATACTAAACTGCAAGCCGCGTTGCGCACCAAAGAATTGGAGGCTGCTGAATTTCAACATAAAGCCGCTGCTGAATTGGCTGCACTCAAGGCGCAAATCAGCAATTTTGAGCTGCAAAAAACGTTGGCAATCAAGGATGCCGTTACAGCCTTAGAACAAGACAAAAGCAAACTTAACGCTGCACTCGAATCTGAGAAAAAACTAAAAGATCTGGAGCTACAGAGCATGAAAGCGGCACTCGATGAGAAGCTGCGCTCTGAGCTTGAGCGCAAAAACGACGAGCTGCGACTCAAAGACGAAGCCATCAAAAGCCTGCGCGATTTCAAGGCACGGCTCTCCACCAAAATGCTGGGCGAAAGTTTAGAGCAGCACTGCGAAATCGAATTCAATAAAATCAGGCCAACAGCCTTCAACAAAAACGTTTACTTCGAAAAAGACAACGACGCTTCTAGCGGCACCAAAGGCGACTACATCTACCGCGAGTCCGACGACGACGGCACGGAATTCATCTCGATTATGTTCGAAATGAAAAACGAACAAGAAGACGGTGGCGCCAAAAAAAAGAACGAAGATTTCTTCAAAAAACTCAATGATGATCGCCTCAAAAAAGGCTGTGAATATGCAGTACTCGTCACGATGCTCGAGCCCGACAACGAATTCTACAACGCCGGAATTGTAGATGTGTCATATCGTTATCCCAAAATGTATGTAATTCGCCCACAAGCGTTCATCCCGATCATTACCCTTCTTCGCAATGCAGCGCTCAACTCTTTGCACTACCGCACCGAACTCGCTTTAGTCAAAGCCCAAAATATCGACGTCTCTAATTTCGAAGACCGCCTCAATAAATTCAAGGACGGTTTTGCCAAGAATTACCAACTCGCTTCAGACAAATTCAATACGGCCATCAAAGAAATCGACAAAACCATAGAGCACCTTACAAAGGTCAGGGATAACCTCCTGGGCTCCGAAAGAAACCTGCGTTTGGCCAACGACAAAGCCGAAGAAATCACGATCAAAAAACTGACGCACGGCAACCCCACCATGAAGGGGAAGTTTGATGAATTGGGGAAGATTGAGTAAGTGAAATCACGGACAACGGGAGGAGAAAATATTTGGAGCAATTAGATTAATGCATAACTTTGTATCCTGATTACAAGAAAATGGGTATCTCATCATCAAACAACACTATTAAAGCGAAGTCAGTTGCTGTCAAGTCAAAAGACAGCAAGCTTCGTCAGTTAATAATGTCAACGGAGATAAAGCCTTTATCGAAAGAAGAATACAATAGTATCCGCTTAAATGCTTATAAGGCTGTAAGATAACTTCTACATCTTTACCTCTTAAGTTTTGCTCATGTCTTCTGAATCTCAGTACAATTCTTTCCGTTATACCCTTTTAAAAAATGCCAATCTATCAGGTATACCATACACCGTTGATTACTTTGAAGCAACTGGCATCAAACAATATAAGATTTCAATTCAAAAAAAGCTTGTATATATTGTAGAACTTTATGATTACAAGGGCTTTATATTTTTGAAATTCCACCCTAAAATTCATGAATCAAACCCAGATCGCTATCAAATTACAGCGATGGGATTATCACATTCAGAAAAAAGAAAATTACTGAACACTTGTTGCCTTATTGTACTCGACGAAATTGATAGAGAACTAAAGGTTGACATCATATATGCATTTTTTGGCCAATGGTATGATAAAGACAATCAACAAAATCGCTTGTCAGCAAAACGATTTAATCTATACGAAAAACAGGTGACAACCTTTTTCTCTAATGAGCACTTCAAACATTTCAAATTCGACCCGATCAATCTTTATTGTCTTAGTTCAATACAAAACAACATGTTTGAAAGTCTTATTTCAGATTTACTTGAAACTTTATCTGAAAATCAGGATTTTGTAGCCCAATTCATGACTAGGCGAGCTATCGACGAATACCTTAGCGGAGAATAATCCCCCCTACTTCACCACTTTCACCAACTCCACGCCATTTGCTGTCTGTACTTCCAAGAAATACACACCGCTTTGCAATGAACCAGTTGCTACTTCGAGTGTGTTGCTGTTGGCTGCTTGTTGCAATACAATCTTTCCTTGTGCATCTCGAAGGGTGAGTGCCTCGATCATTTGATCTGAGCAAACTGTAAACTGTTGCTCAAATGGATTTGGAGCGACTTTGAGCACAGACTTGCTGGCATTTGCCAAACCTACATTGCTACCGTTGGGATTGACGCGTGTTGGAGTGGCTTCAGAACAGTCAGAAGGATGGCGCAGCAAGTCAAAAAACAGTGAGTTGCTTGCAGTGCCCTGAGGCGTAATCAATTGCTCAAAAACCACCAAACCTGTTGTTACAGACACTCCTGCAACCGCATAACCGCCTTGTGGCAGCAAAGCCGAGAAGTAATAAACTCCGTTGTCCGGATCAATAGTAGAGCTGCCGTTAATGGTATAAGAATTATACGGCAAAGGCTGCTGAGAAATGCGCGTGACCACACCAGTTTGCGGATCGATTTTGCCTAGATACGGAACATTAGGAATGGTAGTGGAAGTGCGAATAAGCCCGTAGATAGTGGTGTCTGCACAATTGTAGGTGTAGTTGTCAAAAAACAAACCTCCTTGAGGAAAAGTAATGGTTTGCTCTGAATAAACTTGCCCATTGTACAAATCTAAACCAATAATTTTCCCTTGATTCGAATAGTAATAAACCATCTCGTGCGGGTTAATTGCACAACCCTGCACGGCATATGTTTGACCAACCGATTGCGGCGAAATTTGGGTAATGACACCCGTTGCCGGATCGATGGTCGCTAAATACAATTCGCCATTGACCTGACCGATTCCTGTAGAAGTAGAGCGTCTGGCCAAACCATAAATAGTAGAGTCACTGGTATTGAAGCGGTAATTATCAAAATAACTCGGCGCAATAGGGTTGCTCAAGGCATTTTGTGCAGAAGGCAGGCCGTCTAGCATATTGACCGCCACCAAATCAGTTTGCGTCTGAAAAAAATAAGTCTGGGTAATCGGATCAAGCGCCGCACCAGTCGCAACAATAACAGATGCCAAACTACTCGGACTCAAGGGTGTAAGCACCCCACTATTCACATCTAGTTTACCCAAACGAACGGTACCCGCAGCAACGTTGGTACCTTGGCCTGGTGTACGCATCACGCCATAGATATCATTAGACTGCGCAAAAGTGGCAAACTGCAAGGAGCCAAAAAGCAGGGCGAGTAGAGATTTGTTGAGGGTCATGATGGATGGTTTTAGCGGTTAATACCGACATAACAACTCAGACAATCAATTGTTTAGAACAGTAAAAATTTGCATTTACCCTTATTTTGTGACAAATATTGAGAAATTTTACCCTGATTTTGTGACATAAAATTTAAATTTTACCCTGATTTTGTTACAAAATTAAAGAATTTTTACCCTTATTCTGTGACATAATTTATATATTTTACCCTTATTTTGTGACAAAAATAGGGATATTTTACCCTTATTTTGTTACATTTGACCTCAAATAAGTTCGCTATGAATATCGATAGACATGTTTTTAATGAGTTGCTGAGCTGGAAAAAAAGTACAGACCGAAAACCACTTATTGTAAGAGGCGCAAGGCAGGTTGGTAAAACAACACTCATTAGAAAACTAGCGCAAACTTATAAGCATGCCGTATTACTCAATCTTGAACTCAAAGAAGACCTCCGTTTCTTTACAGATTATGAGCAAATCAAAACCATGATTGAAGCCCTTCTGATTTCTCGAAATATTGCTAGTTCTGAAAAAGCCCAAACACTCATCTTTATCGATGAAATTCAAGAATCACCAGAAGCTATTGCAATGCTTCGCTATTTTTATGAATTAGAACCTGAGTTGCACGTTATTGCCGCCGGATCTTTACTTGAACATGCACTTAAAAAAGTAAAGAGTTTTCCGGTTGGTCGGGTCAATATGCTCTATCTCTACCCCATCAATTTTGCAGAATTCCTTAGTGCGTTGAACCAAGATGTTCCGCTAGCACAATTGAATTTAATCCCGGTTAACGACGCCGCACACAGCACCCTCCTTGATTTATTTCATCGCTATGCCATTATTGGCGGCATGCCCGAAATTGTAAGCAAGTATGCAAAAGGGCAAGATGTCGCTGATCTCTCCAAAGTTTACGAGAGTATATGGGAGACCTACAAAGAAGATGTTGTAAAGTACGCTGCCAATAATTCAGAAGCGCGTGTGATCAGACACATCATGTCTACAGCCCACCTCGGCATAGACTCCCGGATCAAATTTCAAAATTTTGGCAACTCAAACTACCGCTCAAGAGAGGTAGGAGAAGCATTTCGCAATCTAGATGATGCCAAAGTGATACAACTCATTTACCCAACTACGCAAACTACACTACCCCTACTTCCAGACCTCAATAAAGCGCCAAGGCTACAGTTTCTAGATACAGGGCTCATCAATTACGAATTGAATATTCAAGCCGAAATGCTTTCCATGCAAGACCTCAATTCAGCCTACAAGGGAGCCATTATTCCGCATCTCATTGCCCAAGAACTGCTGTCACTCAATACCTCCAAACACATCAAACCTATTTTTTGGGTACGCGAGAAAAACCAATCTTCTGCAGAAGTAGATCTCTTGGTTCCATTTCAAAACATGGCTATTCCAATTGAAATCAAATCAGGAAAAGAAGGCAAACTCAAATCATTGCATCAATTTATTGACGAAGCCCCCCACCCCTACGCCGTACGTCTTTATGCCGGGAAATTCAGCATTGAACAACACCAAACACCCAAAAACAAACCCTACTTTTTGATGAATCTACCTTACTATCTAGCCACGAAACTAAATTCCTACATTGAATTTATGGTAGCAAATTACTCCCTTACGGAGCTATAGCAGCGCAATATTTCACTTATCTTTACCTCCATGAAACGCATCGAGGTCGTAGCTGCCGTCATCCAACACCAAAACAAAATCCTCGCCGTCCAGCGCGGCCCCGCCAAATACGCCTACATCTCCGAAAAATGGGAATTCCCTGGCGGCAAAATGGAAGCCGGTGAAACCGAAGAGCAGACGATCATCCGCGAGATACGAGAAGAACTCGACATGCAAATCAAGGTGCAATCCAAGCTGCTAACAGTCGAACACCCCTACCCCGATTTTCACCTCACAATGCATACATACTTGTGCGAAACTGAGCAAAGCGAACCAAAGCTGACGGAGCATTTGGCGTTTAGGTGGTTATCGATAGATGAATTGGAAGTTTTGGATTGGGCGGGTGCTGATGTGCCGGTGGTACAGATTTTATTGCAGTCAGTAATAGACGAAGCATGACCGAACTCGAACTGCTCAGAACAAACCATCACTATTATTCAAGCCTCTACCGGCAGCATCGGGTGGTGGTATTTCAGCATCTGATGCAATTCACAAAAGATGAGGCCTATTTGGCCGATTTATACCAAGATGCCATCATTGTCCTATTTGAAAAAGCGAAAGACCCTGCTTTTACCTTGACATGTTCTATTCGGACTTATCTGATTGCGATTTGCAGGAAGCAGATTTTCAAGCGAGCCGGCCGAGCACCAGAAATTGTAAGTTTAGAGGGTGAGCTGACCAACTATAGCGATTGGCTGACCGATCAACTCGAGTTGGAAAGAAAGAAAAGTCAGTTGGATAAACTAGATAAGGTTTTGAACCACTTTGAAAGCATTGCTCAAAAATGCTACGAGCTGCTCTATCGCTTCTTTTACATGAAGGAGTCCTTTGACCTCATTGCCAAAGTAATGGGCTACACCAACGCAGACAACGCCAAGAACCAAAAAGCCCGTTGCCAGAAAAAATTGCGTGAACTTTATCTCGAAGAAAAATGAGCTTAGAGCAAGAACAAACGGACCAGTTTGAGCGCCTTTTGGAACTCAGTTTCCTTAGAGAGAAGCGCAAGCAAATGAAGCAAAATCTCCAAGGGGATGAGCAGTCAATTCAACGCCTCATAAAGGCTGATTCAGAACAAAACATTAAGTATCAAAGAAAAAGGCAATTGGTGGTTTTTGATGAACTCAAATTCAGCGAAGCTGCTCAAATTTTAGCAGCGCAACGCCAAGCCAAAATTCAAAAAATCAAAAATTACATGATTCTTATTTCGCTGATTGTCATTGTATTAGCATTCGTTTTGTATTATTTTTCAGAATAATTTCAAATTTCAGGGTTACCTTTTTAAGGTTTGGGTATTAAGAGTTAGAAGCTTCTCTTAACTACTCACCTTTAAAACTATGACCATGAAAAAGCTCCTTTTGATTTTTTTACTCGCCAGTGCAAGTGCCAACGCACAGTGGTCTGTGATGCAGAAATACAGTGAATTTGGCAAAGGCAACTACTATTTATTTGCTTCCACGGAGAAAGATGCACGGCGCATTATCCTAGAAACACTCCAAGACAACCAACTGAGCTACGATTTAGTGTTCAAGAAGGGAGCCAACCTGCTGCTCACCACGGCCATTGTGGATCCGCTCAATAGCGAATACGTATACGTGATCCATTCCATGAGAGGCCAGTACTACAATAAGCCAGGCTACCACGTCTTTTGCTACTACATGGAAAACCGCTACCGCTATTTCTATGACATCACGGAAGGTGAAAACCGCATCTCGCTGATCTACGAACCTGGCGTGCTCAATGTGAGCCCCAACAAAGACAAAAACAACAAATAAGAAAAGTATCCACAAGTAAAACATCAAGTCATGAAAACAATTGTGTTCAGTATCGCCATCCTACTTGGGCTTCAGCAAACAGCCACCGCCCAATACCAGTTCAACCTCATGGAAGACTACCTGCAAATTGGCGCCGGTAATTATTTCATCCATCTCGACAAAGAAGCCGAAGTCAAAAAAACGGTGCTGTCGGTACTCAAAAGCCACCGCTTCCCCAACCAAGATTTGGTCTTCAACAAAGGCAAAAACCTCTACTTCGCCGCCTACTACGTCAATCCGTCCGACGACCGCTACATGTACGTCATCCACGCACTCAAAGGCCGCGAGGGCTACGAACTCTACTTCTTGTACTGCATCAACACCCTGACCCACCACTTCGAATACACTGAAGGCAAAGACCTCTACGCCTTAGTCTACGACCCCGCTAAAAATACGAGCAGCGTCCTGACGAGCTTCGGCGCCACTAAAGTTGACGAACCATGACCGCCCTCATCTTCCCCGACGAAGTCTTTATTGAAAGAAACCCCAACGAACAAAGTGCCTCTTGCGAATTCCAATTCAAGGGGCACCAGTTCTACCTCTCGCATCGCCACGAATTCAGCCTCCACCACAATAAACACCACTTCAATTGCCAAATTGATGGTCAGCACTACTCCTTCGGCGTGGTCAGGTCCAGACTCGGTGCAGGCGCTTACGGCAACAGGCCAACACTCCAAATTGATGGAAAACTTTACCGCTTCATCGTTGAATGGCCAAATCGAGAAGGGAGGTCTGGGATTCGATACAGTGCAGCGACTAACTAATTAAACCATAAATCAGCAAACAACTAAAAACTATGACCATGAAAAAGCTCCTTTTGATTTTCGCATTGACCTCAAGTATAGCTAACGCGCAGTGGGTACCAGACAGAGATGATTACAACGAATTCAAACCAGGTAACTTCTGGACTACCGCACCCGACATGGATTCGGCACTTGCTATTGCCCTCAATACACTAGAATACAACGGCGCAAAGATGCATACCCTAAACATCGACAAAAAAGACACCAATGCACCTCTATTCAATTACTTCCTCCGCGATACCGAACCCGAATTTGTCTACGTCACTTACGTCGCAAAAACAAAGACCGGTTATGTGATTTGGTTCCGATACTTACGAGACGAACCAATCAATTTCGAAGAAGAATACACAATTCTAGAATACGCTGGGAACAAATAATCATCAGAAAAAATTACGAACCATGACCGCCCTCATCTTCCCCGACGAAGTTCTTCTCGAAAGAAACCCAAACGAACAAAGTGCCTCTTGCGAATTCGAATTCAAGGGGCACAAGTTACACCTCACCCACCATCATCATTTTGAAAGACACGATGGCTTCCACCGTTTTGAATGTCTGATCAATGAAACGCTCCATGAATTTGGCCAGGTTGATTTCCTAGGCAAATTTGGTTTGTGGCCTGAGATAGAGATCGAGGGCAAGACTTATGGATTTAGGTTGATATGGCCTAATGTGGAAGGGGTAAGCTTCCCTTGAACAGTAACAGTTATAGATAGAGTTCCAGGGTTAAATGTTAGTGCTAAGTTACTTATCTATTTGAATAATTTTTAAATAGAAAGTAAAAAGAATAATATCAGATTTCTTTTAATGAATTCTAGATTCTCAACGTGACCAATAATTATCGAGAATTGTATGTAAAATTAGTATTGCTAATAATTAGCTCTTGTGGTTATCATTCATTACTCTTCAGAAATGCCCTAAGGGGTAAGAAGAATAAATAAAATGAAATAAACTATTTTAAAAATCTAATCTGAAGATTAAGTTTGAAAAATTGGCTACCATCCTTTTCGTAAACTTTACCAAAATCATGTCGAGTGCTACTTGCTGTTTCTAAGCGAGTGTTCGAGATTAAATAATCTTCAAATTGGTTTCTGTTATATATGTGATAACAGAGAACTTCACCGTCTTCCTTAACAACAAGATAACCTCCAGTAGCATCAAGCTCTCCTGTCCAAACTTTTGAAGGCATCATTCCTAATGCAACATCCGTTAAGAATCTTTTCATTTTATAAATATAAAATGGATGACTCGTATCTAAGTCAAAATTAAGTGGATTCTGATTCGTGATTTCAGAAATCAAATCTTTAGTTTTAGTTAAAGAGGATGTAAAAAATAGATAGACTAGCTCAGAGATTATTTGAGGCAAGGAGCTGTCTATTAAAATCAAATTGTTACCAAAAATATTGCTCTCATTGTTAATAAATTTTAATGAACCTGAATGCTGACCTATCTTTTCAATTCTATCTTTTATCTTACTTCTTGATTCTATTGAGTTGATTTCTTCAATTTCCTCTTTTGTGAGGTAGCAGTTTTCAATTTGAAAAATAAAATTGGTGGTTTTCCCTGCATTTAAAAGTGTTGAAGGCTCACCTAATTGAGATTTGATACTAAATCCTAATTCGGGTTTTGTATAAGTTCTATGATCGTGTATAACAATTCGAATATCACTCTTGATAGTTGACTTTGCCTTGATTGAAGTGCATTTGAAAGATTTAATAAATGATTCAATCTCCGGGATGGAAAATGCAGCCGATGTCGTTTCTTTTAATTTTGAAAGTAAAAAGGTGGCTTTTTCTCTGAAGTCAATAATTGGAATTCGAAACTCATCCTCAACTCCTTTGATAACGACTAGATCACTTTCATAACCAAATTCAAAAGTTCCATTTGATTCGTCTCTTAGAATTTTAATAATTGGGAATATAAGGCTTTCGATTTTGTTAAGCTCGCTATCACCAGCTACCAGGTTTTGATCCGAAATAATTTTGAGCAATGTGTAAATTTCGCTCCATTCACCTTTATTTCCCGTTAACATTATTAAAGAATTCGTTTAATTATTTCTTTAGCTGTTTCCTTAATTGCAGGAACAGCGACTGAATTTCCAAATTGTTTGTATGCCGAAGCATCAGCTACAGGTATAATAAATTCATCTGGAAAACCTTGAAGTCTTGCCCATTCTCTCGGAGTCATTTTGCGAATACCTTCTCTATTTACTGTTCCTTTAATTTTAGTGGTTGGATTGAAATCAGTAATTCTATTATCAATTACAAGATTCCTTTCTCTACCCATACCGCCGCAAACAACAGCGTTTGAAATCTCATCATCTTGAATGATACTGTAACCAAAGCCATTGCCTTTACTAGCATGTCTTTCTTTATGATCTTTTAGGGTCTTTAAATACTGAGTTGATAGAAAAAATTTCGTTGGAGGTACCGTTGATTCCTTTATATCTCCGAAGCTTATTTTTTTATTCATTGGTTTAGGATAATTGAATTCTTGAATCATAGTTGATTTATGGAATCCAACGATAAAAATTCGCTCCCTATTTTGAGGGACACCAAAGTCTTTTGCATTAATAACTTGAGGTTCAGGAATGTAATAACCTAAATCTTCACGTAGTACATTCAGAATTGTTGATAGTGTTTTCCCTTTGTCATGATTTCTTAATCCTTTAACATTTTCAAGAAAAAAAGCTTTCGGTTGTTTCTTCTTGATTATTTCAGCAACATCAAAAAACAACGTTCCCCTTGTATCCTCAAATCCACCCCGTTTACCCGCAATTGAAAACGCTTGACATGGAAATCCAGCACAAAGAACATCAAATCCATCAGGAATAAAATTCTTAGTTTCAGCTTTAGTAATATCTCCAAATGGAATTTCGCCAAAATTGGCGTGATAAGTTTTTTGAGCATGTTGGTCCCATTCACTTGTAAATAAACATTTGCCTCCAAGACTTTGCAGTGCTAATCTGAACCCCCCAATACCTGCAAATAAGTCAATAAAGGTAAATTTTGGTTTTTCGGGTTCTGGAAAGGGTATACTATTCTTTAGATTAAAAAGTGCATATTGTAAAGCACTTTCAGCAACAACTTGCGTAATTTCTTTACCTGGACTCTTATATTCTAGTGTTTTTTTAATGTGATCGAGTGCAGATTTTTTATAAAATTTACAAACCTCATTTTTCGAATTGTGTAAGTAATGAGTAAAAGCAGCCGTGCCAAATTCATTAAATTCTGACGAATTATTTTTAACTGATTTTGCAAAAATGTCTTCTAAAGAAATTTCATTTTCTAAACTCATATTTTGGACTCTTTCTTTTTATTGCAAGTTAGTAATTCAATTTGGAATACTTGATTTGAAAAACTTAATTTCAAAACATACGGTAAATTTTAGGACTTAAATCCATACTAGCGAATAATGAATGCGACTTACTCCCCACCCTTCTATTAATTTCTATCGCCCCATTTGCAATAATCCCAAATTTCTTTTTTGGAATAAGAGAATGGCGTCCATTGTCAATAAATCAAACAATTGTTTGCACTTGCCCCCTCATCCACTCCAAAGTCTCCTCATCACTGCTCCACACATAACAGCCCTTCATGCCTCGGGTCATTAGCGTTCTGTATGTATTCTTGATGATGAGTTCGGCCATTTGCTGACCTCTTTCTCGATTAGTTTTGATTAGCGACTTAAGGCCGTGGATGCTTTTGTCACTAGAGGCGCGGGCTTGGGGTTGGCAGATCCATTGGCCGTTGCGGATGACGAGGTCGGGGCCCATGATGACGCCGATGTAGTCTACCTCGAGGCCTTGGCAGGTATGGATGCAGCCGATTTGCTCAACGGAGGCGGGGCTGATGATCCAGAGCATACCGTCTTGGGTGAGGTTCCATTGCTTGGCGAAGTTGTGTTCTGGAAAAATAATATCGTTTGCTTTTCGATCCGTTTTGGAGTTCCAGGGCCAGCAGTAGCCGGCAACCATTCGGGCTCTATTTCTGATTAAGTTTTTTTCTTTGACTTTTTCGTAAAGTGCATTCGGTGAAGCACAGATTTGGAAGTCGTAGTTGAGGTCGTTTAGATTGGTATTGGCGGTTTGGCGGATGCCGAGCAGTTGGTCTAGGTAGGCCATGTAGCCGTCGCTGCCGTTACACCTGAATTGGCTAGTGAGTTCTAGGCGGTGTAACGTTGCGCCTGCGTGGGCTGCCCACATGGCAATTTCGGCATCGGAGCCGATGTCTTTCATAGTGACGCGTTGGTCTTCGTCTAGGAAGAAAACCGAACAGCGTGCCGCATTGATGATTTCTTTGATTTGGTTCTCGCCTAAGTTAGAAAACATGCCGCTTTTTTCATTCAAGCGGTGTGCTTCATCGACAAGTAAGGCGTCGTACTGATTGCGTTCTGCACTAATGTAAGTTCCCGAACCTTTGAATAAATTATTGACCCAAGATTTGGTCCGGATGCCGCTGAGTTTGCTGGCATAAACGTCGCGGGGTGCACTGTTCTTACTGACGTACTGCACCATTTTTTGTTTGGCGGTGAGGCGTGCTGTGAGCTGAATGGCCACTACCGATTTGCCGGTGCCGGGCCCTCCCCTCACAATGACTACATTTTTGGAGCTCGGGCTGGAGTGTTCTACCAAATTCCAGATTTGTTCGTAAACCACCTTTTGCTCGTCGATCATCACAAACTCGTCGTTGCCTTCTATCATTTTGGCAATGGCATCGGCCAGGCCTTTTGAAGGGCGTATTTCGCCGTGCTCGATCTGATACATCACGTTTCGGGCATCGCCATACTTGACATGCTGCTTGATGAATTCAGACAAACGCAACACATCACTTTTGGCAAAAAGCGGTGCTTTTTGAAGGTATTCTGCGTAAAAAGGACTCGTTAATGGGCTTGGATCGGCACAATTGTGCAAAAATGCGCAAGCTTGTAATTTGATTTGCTGGTCTTCAACCGCAGCATTGAAACCCTGTAACAGCGCCGCATAACTCCAGGCCTGATAACTCGGGTGGCTTACCTCTCTGACTGCTCCGCCCACGTATGTTTTCACCACGCCGTCTAAATTGGTGGCTGTGGCCTCAGACCATTGCTTGAGCTCCACAATTACGGCGCAGTCTTGGTGAGTATCGGTCTGGCCAGTAATGATGAAATCGATGCGCTTACTCGTGTTGGGCACCTGACACTCAATACTGATTTTGGCGTCATTTGGGATATCGGAATCGTCCAGCACATTGCGCATGTACTGCATAGAATTTTTCCAAGAATCTACCTCATTCTTATTGGTATCTCGGCCTAAATTTCGCTTGAAGTTGTCATGTATGATATACTCAATTTGGCTCTCGCGAACCTGGCGCATGAAAGTCTCTTTGTTCTCTTGATAAACAATCATAACTCCGTATACTTCTGCGCACTACCTCTCGCCTTCTCCACCGGATATTTCTCAGCATTTTTGGCAATCTTATCCAAAACAATCTGCCTCACATCCAAGCCCTGCTTCTCTGCCAACAGCAGCGCATAAGCCAATACATCGGCCAGTTCGTCCTTGATCTTTTCTTTATCGACCAACTCCGCAGCCGCCGCATCTTTCCACAAAAACAACTCATTGAGCTCCGCCGCCTCAATAGACAGCGCCACCGCTAAATTCTTGGTATCGTGAAACTGCTGCCACTCCCGCTCATCGCGAAAAGCAACCAGTGCGTTGATTAGTTCTTGGATTTGGGACATGAGGTAAAGATGCGAAAAAAATAATTAAGGTATTAAATGAATCGAATTTCATTGTGTTGCTCTTTACCAGTGCGAAGGCTTTGCAATTTCACCTGAATTGGTTTTAACGATTCCCTTAAACTGCGCATCTTCATACTTTATAGGTTTGATCGTAAAGGTTTTATCTGAATATAGTTTGAGCTCATCGTTTGTTCGTCTAAAAGGAAAAATGATGATTATTTTAATTACTGGATTTATCTTCCTGGCTAGTTCAATTGCAGGTATCAGGTCAGTATCTCCAGAAACAATTCCAATCACCTCACACAATGATTTTGATGCCAACTCAATAATTTTGGAGGCCATCGCAACATCAGTCTTCTTCTCTTCATAGGTTGCGAAACGTTGATTACACTTCTTACAGAGCACATCTTTAGGTTTGAAACCACCATAAATTGTTGTAATTCCTTTAGATTCTAGAGCTGTAATGTAGCGTTTATGTCGATCCACACTATTTGGCTTGTCTTTTTGTACATGAAGACGTAATGTGGTGAAATAAAAAATAGAATGGAATTTAGCCTCTGCATCTATGGCACCCATGTAAGTATGAAGTAACGTTTTAATATCCAGCCACTTTGCTTTAATTCCTTTATACTTCTCAACATCTTCAATAGAATGATAAAGGTTAAAACCATCAATTAAAAAAGAAACTTTCATGGGTATATATAAAAAAAAACCCTCTAGACCTGAGAATAGAGGGGACTTACGAATTGCTTTGTAAGTGGAGTTATTTCAAAATTAGTTAAAAAAAATATTTCGCCAACTATTTTTCAGACTGTTAACGCTTCTCAAGGTAAAATATTATTCATAAAGATCTTAATCTTCAAATTACGAAGGATATTTACCTAATGGACTCACAATTAATGACCTAAAGAAAGACCATAACTCAAGACCTCGAAATCCTACTATTGCAACTGCTTACTTTATTATAGGATTTATTGATACCTCCCCAACCACTCACCCAACACCAAACTCATCTCCAACACCACCTTCGCTTCCTGGTACTTTCCCTCTGCCTGTAGTTTTTCGTACAGCTCCGTGAGTTCGTTGAATTCATGCGCAAAATGTTCCTTGAAGGCCTGAGCGGTTTGGTTATTTGTTTGAGTGGGTTCGGTTTGATGATTCATTTCAGGTAAGTTCGGTTCAGGTTTTGGATTTTGGCTCATTTTATCATTGGTGGGGTAACTGGTTGTGCTTTCGTCGATGATCAGGTAGAGATTGGGGCGTTCGGATTGGTTGTTGCGGATGGCCAGTCGCTTCGTTTTTTTTGGGGGGCTAAATCTGGCTCAAGTCAAAAGCATACTTGTAGCTGATCAGTTTGCGCTGAGGGGCGTTGTCTAGCCAAGCGCGTTCTTTGTGGCTGGTTTCGACAAGTTCGCTGGTTGGGGCAGATTTGGTGGCAATTTTGGCAAAACGTTCCACGACGTGTTGGAGTACTTCTAACTCTTGGCCAGTGAAGACCGAAGGATTGAACTGCCGATCGGGTTTGGGCTTGAACTCTTCACCCCCGAAATCATAGACAAGGATATCGATGTCGTTCTGATTAGCGATGTACTCATAAAGACTATTGTAGTTGGTTGGAACCGGCCCCATATTAATGGCTCTGTATCTAGCACCACTGATAGAAAAACAAGTGCGCTTGAACATCAGGAAGTCCGCATAAAAAAGGAGTTTATTGAGTTGCGTTTTCCAGGGGTTGAGTTGGGCTGCGAAGTAAACGACCATCTCAGCCAACTTGACCATATTTGGTTTGCGGTATCCAGAAAATTCATCGGCAAATTCTCCATTGAACAAGTATTCGATGTATTCGGTAGCAAAGTAATTACTGACTTCTGCCTCTGTCAAAGACTCCGCTTTCATCCTTAATTTCTCTTTGAAATCAGATGTCAGCGATTCAGATAGCTCAATTAAATTCTGAAACTTTCGAGGGTCAGCTGCAAGTTGGATGAGCTTCCCATTTGATAAATTCGGCACCTCACCTAGCTCATAATTTCGGTAACTATTGACACCGAAGCCCAAAATCTCAGACATTTTTGTTGCCGAAAGTGCATAGCGCTCGCGTATCTGCCTGATCTCTTCGGGAAAAGGCAAATTGTGCTGCTGCAGATATTGATTATGCAACTGCTGCAGATTGAGCTGATCTAACTCAGTAGAAGTAAATGTCTCACCACTCTGTTCGCATAAAAAGTAATGATACACAACCGAAAACTCCTCTTTGCGAAAAGTCAAAACACGGCTTTCTCGCTTAAGCAACATCTCTTTTCCTGTCAGTGGGCTTTTCATCATCTTTCATTTTTAAATGGGTACTTCATTGGGAATTCAGCTTTGTGGAAGGAGATGCAAATAGTTCCACTTCCTTCCACACCCAAAGTAATTTTAATATAGATTTCACTACCCTTTACTTGCCTTCCGAAAACCCACATTTCGTGCGAGCCAAACCAATTTTCTGGAAGTGGTCCTTGGGAGTAATCTATAATTTCTAACGCTTCAATCACCTTCTTTCGATAATTTGGGCTCAATTCTAAATCAGCTAAAGTTTGTACATTTTTACCTCGGTCGTCTAAAAAAACGATGTCCCAAAACTTTAATTTTTCCTTAAAACGCTTCAAAAAACGTTCAACATCATCAATTTCAACCATCATCTGATAAAAAAAGACAAAAGTAGAAGCCTCTATCTTTTAAATATCACTTTATAGTCGATAATAATGCAAAATTAAGTGTTTTTACTTACTTTATTGTAAATTATTTAAAATATTACCCCGCTAAGTTACCACCTCTACCCCATCGTCTAACCTAAGTTCAATGCCACAATAATTGAAGTCGTTGGGGGTGCCTTTGTTATCCCGTAGAAGAGCGTTTAGGTGTGAATCAATACGATAAAATATCCTATCGATATTCCACTGCAACCTTGCAAATTTCCAATCCCTCGCGGATTCGCCCCCAACTTTGTAGCGAACTTAAAATTTGTATTTATGAAAAACAACACCACATTGTATCACTTTGTGATCGACAGAAGCGGGTCTATGAGTGGTATGGAACAAGAGGTCGTTTCTGGTTTCAATAGCCAGGTAGAGACCATTAAGAAATTGCAGACAGAGCTCGCTGAGCAGCAATTCTTGATGTCCTTGACCATCTTTGATAGCGAAGTCGAAAATTTGGTCTTACCGACTCCGATCAAGGAGATCACGCAAATCAATACCGAACAATTCAAGCCGCGGGGCATGACCGCCCTACTCGATGCGATTGGCAAAAGCATTGCTCAGATTGAGTTCAGTTATGGTGAAGTATTGAAAGAAAACCTGATGAGTGTCGTGATGGTGATTATTACTGACGGGCAAGAAAACGCGTCTGCCTATTTCAATTACCATGAAATTGCCAAGCAGATTGCGGCGCGCGATGCCAAAGACAACTGGACTTTTAATTTCATTGGTTGTGATTTCGATGCCCTGCACACCTCGAGAATGCTCAATATCAAGCGTGAAAACGTTATGAATATGAATAAGGAAGATTACCAGCATGTTAGTCAAAAAGTAAGTCAATCGATGAGCTATTATGCCAAAGAAAAGAGCTCCGGGAAATTCGTAAAGAATTTATTTCATAACTTTAAAGAAGACGAAAATTTATAAGCCATCATGACCATTCACCTGATTCGAACTGAAGGATTTCCAGAAGATCAATTTCATGAATTGTTGGCGTTTTTACGCAAGCAAGTGGGTATCCTTCAGTTTGTCGGTGGAAAAACCGTTACCCTCAACCCAGACTACACCTATCACATCTTTTTAGAGGAGAAAGCATACGAGACGCAATTTAAGCCCAGAAAACAGATCAATTCTCATTTCAAGGCCAGTGAAAGCAGCTCAGACGCCATCTATGAAAAACCAACATTTCCACTTAGAAAACGAATTTATTCTTGGGAGAATCTGCTCAATGCAGCAAGGGCCTATCGGCAATTTAATCAGGTCCCTGACAGCGATTTGATTTTTCTGCTCACCGATGCCCACAACACCAAAAATTGGTTCGGAGGCATCGACGAAAACATGAAAAACTTTTTTGTACATACCGCTGACTGGCCACTCTTTTTCAGGTTGCTCAATAAACCAATTTATCCGATTGCCTATGAGATTTTAGCATGGGTGCTGCGCAGCCTGATGTTCAAATCTCGCGAAGAAATCATTGATTTTGTACACGATGAACCCGTTGGTTGCATCAACGATTTTTGTAGCGATAAAAAACAAATTATCCTCAAAATGCGCACAGGAGACATCTGTGACGAATGCATGGATCAAATCATCTATAACGACGTTTCTCCGCCACTGCTCAGACAAATTCAAGTCATTCTCAATGAAATCAGACAACACATTCTTTTCAGCAGCAATCGAAATGTTTACCTGACCAGCAGCCGACTGCGCATCGACCTCAGCAAACGCAAACTTTACTTTCCTGATTATGCCCAAGAAGAGGCCAAACTGAATCCGAAAGAACTTGCACTCTACCTCTTGTTTTTGGAACAAACAAATGGCATCGCACTCAACCAAGTGATTGACTTCAAAGCCGAACTTCTTGAAAACTACAAGCAAATTTCTGGGCAAATCAAACCCGAAAAAATGCAAGCCACCATTGACCTCCTCTGTGACTACCGTGAAAACGAACTCAACATTACCCTCTCGCGCATCCGCAAAAAAATCAAAGATGTAATCGGCAAAGAATTTGCAAAAAAATACACCATTGACCTGCTTGCCAACAACCAGCATGGCATTTTGATTGATCGGGAGTTTGTTGAAATATCCGCTTAAGTACTATGTAGAGCAGATGAGAATCAAAATAAGTCGAAATGAATTTTATCTTTATCCCATAAAAACCCAACCCATGAAAAATTTATTGATCCTGAGCACAATGCTCCTTGCCTTCAGTTTTGCAAAAGCTCAAACCATCCAATCGAGCAATTATGGGACAACCGGTTACATCAAGCCAGATGGAACAATTCAAAATAAAAGTTACTCTACGGTAGGTTATATAAAACCAAACGGAACCATTCAGAACAGCAGTTACTCGACAATTGGTTACATCAAACCAGATGGCACCATTCAAAACAGCAGTTACTCGACGGTAGGTTATGTCAAAAAAGATGGTACGGTTCAAAATAGCAGCTACAAGACCATCGGTTATATCAAAGATGACGGCACCGTTCAAAACAGCAGTTATTCAACGATCGGATACGCAAAAGGAGTCAAAAAAGAATGGGCGGCTGTGACCTTCTTCTTTTTTAGATTCAATTAAAGCTTTTCAGCACTCCATCAATCTCCCTCGCCAACTCCCAATCCTTTTCAGTGATTGTATGCCCTGCGTCGTGCGTGCAGAGCCAGATCTCCACCACATTGTAAGTGTTGCTCCAGGTTGGGTGGTGCTTTAAAGTTTCGGCTAGTTCGGCAACGCGGGTCATGAATACAAAAGCCGTTTGGAAGTCTTGGAATTCAAACTTGCGGTAAAGTTGGTTGTTATGGGTTTGCCACATGGTTTGCTTGTTATTCAGTAAAATTACTAATTGTCAATTAGAAAAAAGTATATACTTTTGATGTATACTTAAATATAAAAGAAATGAAAGTGCTGTCACTTAAACTAGACGAAGACATTTTTGACGAAACTGAAACGGTATGCGAACAAATAAAAAAAACGCGCAATCGTTACATCAACGAAGCACTTCATTTTTACAATCGTTTACAAAAAAGAAGAATCCTGGCGCAACAATTAGGATTTGAATCTCAATTAGTAAGCGATGAATCTATGCTTGTGCTGCAAGAATTTGAAAGTTTCGAGGAAGATGCACAAAAAGAATGAAATTTGGTTGGCTAATTTGGACCCTAGGTTTGGAACAGAAGCCGGAAAAACCAGACCTGTACTCATTGTTCAGACAGATTTACTCAACCACATGCACCCCTCTACTTTAGTGTGTCCGCTGACTACAAACATCCAACGTGAAAGTAAAATTTTGCGTGTGCACCTTCAGAAAGGAGTCGGGAAAGTCGAAAAGGCAAGCGATATCATGATTGACCAACTCCGTGCAATAGACAATCATAGATTGGTTAAAAAACTTGGAGAAGTCCCTAGGGAAATCGTTCGGAAGGTGCATGAAAATATCCTTTTGATCTTGGATGCTAATTGATTTAGGCATACAATAATTTTCTCCCTCAAGTGTTTAAAAAATAAAACACTATGAAAAACAATTCGATTAACGCAGGAAATTTATTACGTGTGTTTTTTGTATTTTTACACGTAAATACAAAGCACATGTATACCAAACTTACCCTGAACATAGATAAAGAAACCATTGAGCAGGCCAAGTTGTACGCAAAAAAACAAAATTTAAGTCTATCAAAACTGATCGAAACTTATCTGCAAGCAATCACCCAGAAACAATCTGGAGAAGAAGCTGTAAGCCCATTGGTGACTCAGCTTACGGGCATTATTCCGGCTGATTACAATGAGAAGTTAGACTATAGAGCGCACCAACTTCAAAAACATTCTTGATGAAGCGCGTTTTTGTAGATACGAACATCGTCATTGACTTGATTGGCAATCGCGAGCCTTTTGTCAAGGATGCGCAACGCTTGTTCACTTTGGCCGAACGCAAGGAAATTGAGATTTGTGTTTCGGCATTGACCTTAGCAAATACATATTATGCGCTAACGCGGACTTATAAAGTAGTTGCTGCGAAAAAATACTTACAGCTTTTTAAAATTTTGGTAAAAGTTGTTCCTTTTGAGGAGCAAACCATTGATTTAGCATTGGCTTCGAATTTTGCGGATTTAGAGGACGGTTTTCAACACTATATGGCCCTTCAATGCCAAGCGGAGCTCATCGTTACTAGAAATAAAAAAGACTTTAAATACGCCCAACTACCCACGCTCACTGCCACCGAATTCCTCCGCCACTTATCAAGCAAAACTAAATAGCTATTAATCCTTCAGATTGCCGTATTTTTGCATCTTTTTTACCGATACGGCCCTTTAATGGTTTTACCACACCAACTCGAAGTACTGAAAGCCATTGAACCCGAGGTTGGGTCTTTCATTGACGACAAAATGAATTTGCCAGCTGAGTCTTGGCAACCCACTGATTTTTTGCCCGATTTATCTCAGCAAGATTTTCCGGATACCATAAAGGCCTTGCAGGAGCGCATGGCTAATTTGCCCGATACTGTTTTGGTTTCATTGATTGGCAACATGATTACCGAGGAGGCTTTGCCGAGCTATCAGACGTTTTTCAATCTGTTGGAAGGCATCAATGAGGAGCGCAATGTGGCGAGTTTGAGACCTTGGGTACGTTGGTCTAGACTTTGGACTGCCGAGGAAAACCGTCATGGCGATTTGCTCAATAAATACTTGTACTTGAGTGGGCGTGTAGACATGCGGGCGGTGGAGCAAAGTATCCAGCAGCTGATCCATAATGGCATTGACCTCCAGACCGATGCCAATCCGTATTATGGCCTCATTTACACTTCTTTTCAGGAGCGTGCTACCAAAATTTCGCATGTCAATACCGGTAAACTTGCTACCAAAGCTGGCGACACCATCTTGACTAAAATTTGCAATACCATTGCAGGTGAAGAAGCCTTGCACGAGCGCGCCTACAAGTTTTTCATGAGTAAGGTCATGGAATTTGATCCGAATGGTGGCCTCACGGCGTTCATGACCATGATGAAAAAGAAAATTGTGATGCCAGCGAGCCTCATGGATGTTGGTACGCAGCACAATCATTACAATAGCTACGCGAGCATTACGCAGAAAATTGGCGTGTATACCAGCCTAGACTACGCGCATATCATCGACCACTTGGTCAAGTTTTGGCACATAGACAAACTCCAAGAGCTCAATGACCATGGCAAGCGCGCGCAAGATTACCTCGCCGGTCTTGCCGAACGCTATTACCGCTTGGCTGAACGACTGCAAGAACCCGAAGAAGTGCAGTTGGTTTGGCTGAAGCATTAATATCACTACCTTTGCGGGCTTAATTCTCTCCATGAAACGCATCAACGAATACAAAAAATTATTTGGCATCGACAAACCTATTGTCTTGTCTGAGCTCAAACAGTCTTACCGCGTTTTGGTCAAGCAATGGCACCCCGATAAGTTTCAGGATGGCGACCCAATGAAAGCCGAAGCCGAAGAAATGGGCCGACGCGTGGTAGATGGCTACCATTTTTTGGTGAGCATTGCACCCGAAACCAAAGCAGCCAACCTTGCAGACTACCACCGGACTATCAACGAGTGTGGCATCGCCGATTATCGCCACAAAGGCTTGCAACTAGACATCACCTTTACAGACGGCTCTTGCTATGAGTACTTTGGTGTCAATGCCAATGTATATAAAAAACTCATCAACTCAGACAAGCAAGTGCGTTTTGCCAAGCGTTTCATCTATGAAAGCTTTCTGTACCGCCAGTCTAAGAAGGCGACGGTAGAAGCCTAAAAAAAGCAGCACGGTTGCCCGCGCTGCTCCTCTATTATAGTATGATTTTCCTTCAAAAATCATACACGACAGCCAGTTCGTTGTCTACTTCATTGACCCCTGGCGCGTTCCAGGCCAAGCGTGTTGCCTCGTCCTTCTCAAAGAGAGATTCTACGGCGCCACGCAAGACAACCTTATTGCCCTTTACTTTCACTTGGATATGCTGATCATCGATCATCCAGCTACGAGAAAGGGCCTTTTCGATCGCTTCTTGTTCTACCTGATCGGCAGAAAGCGAATTGACCTTGATGTTATTGATTACTCCTTTGACACCGATTAAATCAGCAGCGCAACTCTTCGCGGCATCTCTTTGGTAGTTCCATTCCACCGAACCATCTAAAGTGATCCAGCCGTCTTCTACCTTGACCTGAATTTTGTCATTCGGCACGGACCAATTCCACTTCATGCCACTCAATACTTCGTTGGCCAAATCGAGGTCGGTTTTGGTGGTGTCATTGGCAAATTTGACGTGGATATCTTCCACTACTGCCTTCACACCCAAGACGCCTTTTGCTGCCTTTTCCGCTTCTAGTTTTTTGGTAAAACTACTGACTACGCCGGTAAGCGAAACCACACCATCTTTGGCTGTTACGCCTACTTCTGCCGCTTTAAGCAACGGTTGCCACATGATGGCATCTTGCACGTCTTTTTGTAATTGTTCGTTTGTTTTCATGTTTCTTATTGTTTGACTGCAACTACATTGTTACAATTCAAATTTCAGCAAATTAAAGGGCGATTTGCTTATAAAAATTGATTGAACTTTTATACTTTTCTAAGGCTTGAATACAAAAAAAAGCCGCTCCGAAGAGCGGCTTTCTATGGCAGTAAAAAAGGGTGGATTACTTAATGACTGTCATTTTTTTGGTTTCGACAAGTGCACCTACTTGGGCTTTCACCATGTAAGTTCCAGAAGTGAAATCGGAAAGTGATACCGCAACTTTTTGAGCACTACCACTTTGTTTCCATACGAGTTGACCTTGAAGATTATAGATCTCAAGACCTGTTAACTCTTCGTCATTTGCATCAATCCAAACCGTTTCTGTTGCCGGATTAGGATACAAACTCCAAGCACTAAGCACTGGCGTTTCTAAGCCTGCTGTGCTATTGATTTGAAAGGTAGTCGCAAGCGAACAACCATTGTTGTCTGTGATGGTGATCAGGTAAACCCCAACGCCAAGATCTGTCAGGTCTGACTCAGTAGAAGTGGTTGACCACATGTACGTGTAAGGAGCTGTTCCACCTGTTGTGGTCAGGTCTATTGAACCATCTAAAGCAGTTAAAGAACTGGCATTGGTGATGGTTGCATTGACAACAAGCGGAGAAGCTGGCGCAGTGATCGTAAAATCCATTTGGCCATTGCAACCATTGAGGTCTGTTACGAGTACGCTTACCGGACCCGCGCTGAGGTTGCTAATTTGTGCGTCCTCACTTTGGTCAGACCAGAGATAAGAATATGGTCCCACACCACCCGATACATTGAGTGCCAGTGCGCCGTTGTTGCCACCGTAGCACGATACTGGGGTAAGAACATACCCCACCTGGATCAAGGATGGTTCATTGATGAAGCGATAGGAAGTCACCAAGCAATTGTTGGCGTCGCGCACATGAACTTCATAAATGAGATCGCCTGGAAGGCTGTCAAAATTATTGGCTGTTCCAAAAGGAAGCGCATTCAAGCTGTACATATACGGTGCAACACCGCCATTTGCAGTTACGTTAATGGCGCCATTGTTGTCGCCGTAGCAGCTGACATTGAGTGCAGAGGTATGGACTAGAATAGCGCTTGGTTCGGTCAGTACAAAATTATGTGCTGCGATGCAATTGGCTGCATCTTTGATCAGAACCGTATAGGCGCCTGCATACAAATTCGGAAAACTAGCACCCGCTTGGTAGTTGAGGCCATTATTGAGGCTGTAGGCAAAAAAACCTGCGCCGCCCGAAGCCAAAACCTGCACTGCGCCTGCAGCTGTTCCATGACACAAAATATTGGTCACGTTGGTCTGCACCACAAAAGCGTTTGGTTGCAAAATGGTTTTTGCCATTGTATCTAAACAGCCATTGGCATCCTTGACATACATGATGTAAGTACCAGCTGCCAAACCAGTAAAGGCAGGGTTCACTTGGAAGTTTACGCCATTTTTGCTGTATTGCAACGCACCTGTTCCGCCGGTTACATTTTGGATGCTGATGGCACCGTCTTGACCGCCAAAACAAGAAACATTTTGTGCGCTTAAGTTACCGATGTTCGGGCCACCTGCGGAAGTAATGACACCTGAAACCATGTTCTGACACATGTTCGCATCGCGCAAGACGATAAAATAAGTGCCCGCAGCTAAATTCGTGAACAAACCTGTACTGCTGAAAGTACTGCCATCCATACTGTACTGATAACCCGAGCCCGAACCACCTGTAGCCATAGC
Organism: Cryomorphaceae bacterium; assembly: GCA_027483605.1. Classification (GTDB taxonomy): domain Bacteria; phylum Bacteroidota; class Bacteroidia; order Flavobacteriales_D; family Crocinitomicaceae; genus UBA952. The sequence continues at coordinate 36,411 of JAIXUE010000010.1, forward strand.
CATGATCGATCCATTACTTGTTGTACAGGTTGCGTTGGTCGTGTTGACTGTCGCCGTGATCTGAGTTGGCTGGGTAATGATCAAGGAGGTAGAAAGCTGACAATTATTGGCATCTTTGACACGCAGCAAGAAGGTATCTGCCGGTAGGTTGCTAAACACGTTGGTTGTCTGGTAAGAAATGCCGTCTAAACTGTACAAATAAGCAGGTGTACCGCCGCTCACTACTGACGTGAGTACGCCCGTTGAAGAACCATAACATGTTGCGGCTACTTGCGTCAGCACGTTGGTCAGTTGGGTGGGTTGCGTCACGGCTACCAAGCCAGTTTTGATACAACCCGTTACGTCTTTGACGTAAACTGTATAGTTGCCTGCATACAAGCCTGTGAAAACTGCCAACGACTGGTAATTGACTCCATTTAGGCTGTAAATGTGCGTTCCGGTACCCCCAAAAGAAGCCACCTGAATACTGCCATTGTTGCCGCCAAAACAGCTCACTGTTCCGGTGCTCAATTGCAGGCTCAGCGCAGTTCCTTGATTGATTGTTGCAACTGCAAAGCTTGTGCAACCTGCATTGTCCTTGACTACACACGTATAATTGCCGGCAATTAAGCCCGTAAACAAACTTCCTGTCTGAAACGTAACACCATTATTGATACTGTACTGAACGGCACCCGTGCCGCCTGTAGAAGCCAAACTGATCGAACCATCATTGCCATTGAAGCAACTCACATGATTCACGTTTGGCGCGGCCAAAACAGGCGCTGCATTGGCATTGATCAAGACATTTGCGGTGGTGATGCAAGCATTGGCATCTTTTACCGTCAAGAGATACGCGCCAGCCGAAAGCGCACTAAACGTTCCGGAGCTTTGAAATGACCCCGCATTGATTTTATACTGTAATGGGGACATTCCGCCTGTCGCGTTACAAGTGAAGGCGCCATTGCTCATGCCGCAAGCGCTGTTTGTCACTAAAATAGGATTCAATGCTATTCCAAGCGGTTGGGTAATGGTAAACGCAGCTGTGCTGGTACAACCCTTTGCATCCTTCAAATTTAAGGTATAAACCCCTGGAGCAAGATTAGTAAATGCCGCAGCTGTTTGCCATGGACCATTATTGAGGTTGAATTGATAAGGTGCCGTTCCAAATTGCCCAACTGCAGTAATAGACCCATTAGCCGCCCCATTGCAGGTGACATTCGACAGCGCGCTTACTGAAGCGGTGAGGCCTACAGAAACTTGTTTGGTGTATGTTTGCGTACAGGTATTGTTCCAACCTTCAATCTTAGTGGTCAGCGTAATTGTGTAAGTCCCACCTGAAGTATAAGCGTGTGTAGGTGTCATGGCATGAGCAATTGCAGAACCATCGCCAAAATTCCACGAGTAAAGAAAATTAGGCCCAGTATAGTTGGTAGCCCCAATCTTGTTGAACATGCTATCTGTGGTGAGCAACGATGTGTTGAGCGGTGTAAAATTACCATTCACCGCCAAGCATTCGCTTGCCAATTCAAAAGAAGGCGCGTTGTTGTTGGCCATCGTTGGAATGATATAAAAATCACCATTACTGCCAAAACTAGTCATTGCGCTGGTCCAGTTGTTACCCGTAGCAGTACCCGAAAGCGAGGCCAAATCTTGGTTCAGCCCCTCGCCGTTGCCTGTGTACCTCAGGTTAAAAGTAGTCCCAAAAGGTGGCGCATTGAGCAACTCAACGGTGAGAGCAAAATCATTGCTGACACTGACTCCGCCTGGAAAATTGAGTTGAATATAGCCGTTGCCGTTATCCGGGTATGACCACCATACGTGTTGGGTGCTGGCAATGGTGGTAGTGGGTTTACCGCTCGCATCCACGTTGGTGACACTTACCTTCAATGGCACACCCGAAAAATATGGCGTTTGGTGCGTACCATAGACCCGTACACTCTGAACTTTTCCTGCGCCATTGTATTTATAGGTTTGCGCAGCTCGTTCCACCACTCCGCTTTGCAGCTGATAACTGCTCGTTGAGCCAACGTTTTTGCTGGCTACAAACCCATTTGGGTCGCTAGGACAGGAATACTGCGCATGGGCATTGGCATACAACAACAGTAGCCCCGTGGTTAAAATTGTAATTTTTCTTTTCATGTTGTTAAGATTTAATGAATATGAGTTGCAAAGCTCTATTTGTTAAGGCTTTATTAGCTTACAAAAAACTTGTTATGAATTGTATAATTGCGCAGGCTAAGCCCATTTCATGCTTCCTATATCCAAATAAAATCGCTACTTTTATGAAGATGAAATTACTGCTGGCCATACTGATATGCTGTAGTTCGCTAACACCACTTCGAGCACAGGCTTTTGCCCGCAGCTGGGACGCCTGGTTTGGTCAATTACAAGTTGGCGCCGCCACAGGAATGCAACAAACTGCAGCATCTTACACCCTAGGTCTTTATAAATCAGTTCAAAACCACGGTTACGGCCTAGACTTCGGCGGCACCACCCTCAATAACTCCCGCATTCTTTACGGCAACCTCACGCTCAGTCAAGATCTCTTGCGCATTACCCGCAACATGCGCAGCCCTTTATACCTCTATGGATCTGTTGGGTTAGGGCTCACCCACCTGCGCAACGACCAACTCCAAGACAACTTCTTGTTGCGCGGCGACGACATGATCCATTTGCAAGTTGGCCTGAGCCCGACCTATTTTTTTTCGCGCGATTTTGCCCTGCAACTTAGTGGTAAATTCCAGACCCAAACCCTTGTCGATTACGAGCTAGACCAACTGTGGTCTGTCAACCTTGGCATCTTCTTTTTGATTCCGAACTTCAAACCATTCTAGCCAGCACTTGTTATAGTGACAAAACTTCCTTTATGTCTTTGATCCGTATAGACCGTCCAGAAATTCAAAAAATGGGCCGCATTGAGCGCCTCAATCTCGTCAATAGCTGTACCGGTTATAAATCTGCCAACCTCATTGCCACCATCTCTAATGAAGGAAAAACAAACGTAGCCGTTTTCTCTAGCGTAACACACCTTGGCAGTGACCCTGCACTGATCGGGTTTATCTTAAGACCGACCACCGTGCCGCGCCACACCTATCAAAACATCAAAGCATACGGTTATTTTTCAGTCAATCATATCTCTGCTGACCAAATTGCCGACGCCCACCACACCTCTGCCAATTACCCAGAAGAAATCAGTGAATTTGAAGTCACAGACCTCGATCCCGTATTCCATGGGGGCTGTCCAGTACCATTTGTCAAGGGAAGCCCTGTCAAACTTTTGTGTAAGTATGTCAATGAATACCTCATTGAAGAAAACGGCTGCATCCATGTCATTGCCTCCATTGAAGCCATCTTCTACGAAGAAGAACTCATGACTGCAGACCACTGGCTGCAGCTCGACAAAGGAAAGGTTGTAGCCATCAATGGCCTAGACGGCTATGCGCAACCTCAACTTTTGGAACGATTTTCGTATGCGAGGCCAAAAGAAGTCTAAATGATGAAAGCTATTTGTACATTTCTTTGTCTTTCCTTTTTCTTGGTTTCTTGCATTTCTGTTCAAGAAATACCAAATGTTGTGGAAGTTTCGCAAACACACAATCGCATTGCCGTCTTACCTATTGAGGCACGTATTGAGCGAAAAATTTGGATGAGTCAAGAAAAATACCTTGAACTCAATCGCCTCAAAAGCGAAGAAACTCAACAACGCATCTGCCGTTATCTTGAGTTTTATAGCAGAAACGGCAGCTTGCATGCAGAAGTCATGAGCCCAGAAGAAGTCAATGCCATGCTACACGGTGTAGGTTACCCAAACACGACGCTCAACAACAATGCGCTGTGCAGTCTCTTGCGCGTTGATGCCCTGATTTATGGAACCATAGAAATTCTAGAGCCCATCAATGAAGCAACTGCCCTGATGCTCAATTCAGCCAACCCAAATTTTTCTGCCATCACCAATATCATACAACTTAACCTCATGCTCTACGATGCCCAGAGCACTCAACAAATTTGGTCTTCAGCGCAAGAAAACCATGGGCAAATGGGCTCAATCAAAGAAAACATGCAAAAAAAAGCTTGTAGAAGAGCCGTTCGCAACCTTCCCTATAACCTCAAGAAAAATCGCTACAAGAAAGCGTATAGAACCTTAAATGGACTTTAATACGTCTGAAAATAGCCCTCGAAATAGGCATCAGTGAAAATTGGGTAATGCAATTTGGTTTTTCGCATACTAAATTCAATCTCAAGTTCTCTGCTAGGCTCATTGAGACTTTTAGCAATATGCCACCTAAAAAAAGCAACATATAATTCAATGAATTCTCGGTAGCCATGACGGATATGGCCGTAGGGGATGTGCTCCAGTATGCTTTTGGCAACAAGATACTGCCTTTCGCCGAGTAACATTTTTACTTGTAGCACCCGATGGATAGCCACCTGCGACACATGATACCAGAAGTTAATCCGATTGATTTGATGCTGGTGCGCTTTGAGGATTTGCTCGTGTAGTTGTGAATTCAATACCAATGCTTGTACTGCGGGCTCATAAAGTAATTCAGTAACAAAATGTGGCTCTTGGCTGATCCGCTGCTCCATTTGACCCTTGAGTTTTTCAAGCTTCTTTTTGCTTGTTGTTGTTAAGGTATGAAGTCCGAATAAGCGCCCAAATAAAATGGGGTGTTGGGCGGCATCTAGCTGGGGTAATAGCTGCAATTGACGTGAATCTTGTGTCTTCAAATTGAGCAAGGCCCGCCAAATTTGAAGACAACTTAAAAACATTTTGGTTTCTGCATCGAGATCCTTAATCTCAGAAAGATAGTCAATCCACTGCCCGTATTTACCATTCAAACGACCGTAATCCACAAAGATTTTAAAAACTAAATCTCTAAAATTAGGTTCTAACAATAATATTTCTTCTGCTTCTTTGTCTTGAAAGGTTCTGAAATGCAAACCAATGAGTACGCCAATTTGTGCCACTTGATCATAAGGCAAAGCCTTGAATTGGAACAAGGGGTCACGAAATATCAATAGCAGGGTAGAAAGATCTTTTCGATTCAACAATTCTCTAACGACAATAGTAAAAGCAATGGTAAACTGGTCTTGCTGTCGTTTGCGGTAATACAGGTATCTTAGTATTTCATTTGAGTTGCCTTCTGAAAGCATTACATATAAATGCTCCCAAACCGGCCAGGTATCTACCTCACTAAAACGCTTGGTAAAATCTTGAAATGACTCGAAACCAATATACACCGAGAGCGCATCAAGCGTACTTTCACGTGGTTTTCTATATTCAATGATCCCAAAGAGGCGCCGAAATGTATTGTAAGAAACGACAGTACCCGTTTTCTGATATAAGTCATCGGCAAGCAACTCGCAATCACCACGTTTGAGAACTTTCCTTCCAAGTGTTTGCTCCACCTCTCTTTTGAGCTCCTCTATCATGATACAAATGTATCATTTGTGTATCAAAAATTTCATTGAATTGATAGAAATTTGATTCATGTCCAAATACCACATTCACGATCCGAAACACCTCAAGGAAGTTTTGTTCCATGATTATTTACTCATCACCAACATGCGAACCTTGGATACCAATAAAATCAAACTGCTTTCCAATCTATTTTCGATCAATCCAAACAGTTGGCGAGTTGTTGGCATTACACCTGCTGCACTTGAAATTTTTAAGCAGCACGAATTTCAGAAAAGGTCCGGAATGCGCATCAATCGCTCTCACCTCACACAACGCTTTGGATTTTATCAAAAGCTATTGAAAATGAAAGCAGAAATAAAAGACCCTGAAACATTTTGGAATTTGTATCACGATCACGACATGACCATTTTGGCATCTTCTTCTGAGAACATGAGCAAAGATATGTCGGCACTCAACAATGCGTATCCTGTTCCAAGAGATGAAAGAAACCTGTTCCAGACAGCTGGTTACGCCTGGAAACACAAGGAAGAGGAAGAGCAATTTTTAATTGAATTGTATGACAAATATGCAACGACAAAATAGATTTTGCTCCCATTGGAAAGATATTATTTTCCTCGCCATTTTGGTATTGCTCATCATACTCATTATACTCACAAAAAAACAACTATGAAGTACTTCAACATTTTAATTGGCATGGCTGCTATTGTCATTTTTAGTTCTTGTAGTGGCCCCGAGCGCCAAGTAAAGAAGCTTTTTAAGCGCATCAATGCCCAAGAAATTAGTAGTGCATCCAAGTATATTTGGCCCGAAGACCACGCCAAGTTATACGTCTTCAACAAGCGGTTTTTGGAAAAAAATCCACTGACTACCTTTGAAATCGTCGAGACCGAAGAGAAAGAAGTAGCAGGCCAAACCAAAGTTCTAGCCGAAGTGCGCGTATTGAATGGTTCTGCACAGCTCCTGGCTTATTTTGATTCGCTTCAAATTCTAGACAAAGATGTCATCAAAATTGAGTTTGAACAAAAAACAGCCAATGAAACGGACTACTATACTTTTCCATTTAATTGGGACGACACACCGATGCCTAGCGAGCTCAAATTAGGCGTTATTCGAACCAAAGAACTCAACCTGAGAAGTGGAACGGGTACCAACTTCCCGGTAGTTTCTACAGCAAAAGAAAACGAACAATTACTCATCGATCCAAATTTCGAAAACGAAAACTGGCGCCGCGGCTTTTTGATTTCAGACGACAAACCAGTTCAAGCCTGCTACTTTTCAAGCCAATTCAGCGAAACCAAAACGATTTCCTTTTTTACCCTTGGGTATTTTGAATCTTTCTCCCTAATTGTGCTCTGCTTGTTAGGTGTATTGGTTTGCTTGGTATTCTTGGTGCTTGCCGTAGTTGGTGTGGGTACCGGCGGAATAGCCTTATTGATCATCATTCCACTCATCTTCGGGCCCTTGTTTTTCTTGTATCAACTTTTAGAAAATTTCTTTTTTGAAGTATTCCTGATCAATTTACCTTACTGATGTCGACGAAACTTAGTTCCATTACCGATATTCCGATTCAGCATAAATCGGAAGACAAGCTTAAAACAGAGAAATACGCACTTGCTCTCACAGACTTCATAGAGCGTGCAGACACACCATTAACAATTGGTCTGCAGGGCGAATGGGGAACAGGAAAAACCTCCATGATGTACATGATCCGTGAAATTTTAGAGGAGCGCAAGGTAGCTACCTCTTGGGTCAATACCTGGGAGTACTCGATGTTTAGGGCTGCGAACCAAACCACACCTGCAGTTCTCAAAGCCATGCTCGAGAAGCTCAAAGAATCTTGCAAGGAAAAGGGAACCTGGACTTTAAAAGACGAGCAAGACCAACGCGTTAGAAAAATTGGGCGTTTTATTGGCGCCTTAGCCAATCAAGTCATCGAAAATCAGGTTGGCATCAACATCAAAGACGCCGTCCCGGAAGACGAACAAGACGCGATGGCCATAGCGCAAATCAAGCATGAAATCAATGCGGTTATCCAAGACTTGCTCTCAGACACCAAGAATGACCACACACGTGTTGTTTTCTTCGTAGACGACCTCGATAGAATTCCGCCTGCAGATGCTGTAGAAGTACTAGAGGCACTCAAAAACATGTTTGACATACCCAATTGTATTTACATTTTGGCGATCGATTACGATGTTGTTGTCAAGGGCTTGGAGTCGAAGTTTGGCAAAAAGACGGAAGAAAACGAACGCGAGTTTCGCTCCTTCTTCGATAAAATCATTCAAGTCCCGTTCTCGATGCCTACGGGTAACTATGACATGAAGAGCCTATTGACCGATAAATTCAGTGCGATGGGCATTGAGATTGATGCAGCGCAAGAAGAGGAATTTGCCCAAGTAGTGAGGTTAACAGTAGGTTATAATCCGAGAAGCCTCAAGCGTTTCTTGAATAGTTACAATCTATTGCGCTCTTTGAAACATTTGTCTGATAGCGTCGACGAAACAGGATCAAAATACGATGACCTCGTGCTTTTTTCCTTATTAGGACTGCAGATCAGCTATCCAAAAGTATTTCGCTTATTGGCGCAAGAACCTGATTTTTGGCTCTGGGACAAAGCCACCGCCAATAAGTTTCAGATCAACTTAGACGAGGTTACCACGCAAATTAAAGACTTCGGAGATGAAATGAAATCCAAAACCGATGAACTTTGGGAACAAATTATTTACGGATTTTGCCTGCGTCCGCTCGGCAATGAAAACCCGGACCCCTACCTCAGTGCTCGCTGGGAAGCCATCATCGATATACTGAATTTATTGGGCCTCACCATCGTTGGTAAATCTTTCGACAAAGTTTCTGAAAAAGAAAGAGACGCCGTTACCCAAGAATTCGTGAGCGCTTGGCAAAATGGCTTGGCCTTGGCAGCCATTACAAATGTCGATGATGATCCAAAGACCAAAACAAGCGAGCAAAAAAACAAGCGGGTGAGTTTTGAGACGATTGAAGGCAAAATGAGTCAAATCGATGGCGACCACAATTACAATGCAACCGCGCGAGACATCTGGAAAGCAATCTTGGCCAACCTAAGTACAAACCCACAGCTGAACCTGAAATTCAATGGCTCGACCGTTTCGGCAAAAGATAAAAATGGCAATAACATCCTTACCCTGTGGAATCCATCACAAGCTACTAAAATAAACGTAGGAATTTACCTATTCCATTCTGGCAAAACACCTAGGCCGCAATCGCAACTCATAGAAGATTTCTCTAAGGACCCTGAAAAACGGTTTAAAATTTCAAGCGCCTCAATAAATGACCTTGCTGAAATCATGGAAACAATTGAATGGTGTAGAAATAGTTATTAAATAATCGTTTTTACTGAGTTTTAAATATTACCGACTACAATCCATCAATTGAATTCTAGACAAGCATTGAAACACATTACATTATTGCTATTTGTCTTTTTCGTTCAATGGACAAACATTGCACAGGTTTTAAATATCGACCGCGAACTTGAAAGAGATTCCGTCCCAAAAAAGCGCAGTGCAGTTTTGGACTTTTCATTTAGTTCAGATAAGCAAAAACGCAATATTATTGAGTTTACACAGCAATCTGAAGTAGCTATGAAACTTCAGAAAAATAGAATACTTATCTTTCTGAGTCATACAGATATGGTGATTAATGGTGCCGCAGTACTCGAAAACAACGGTTATTTACAAACTCGACTTCGAGATAACGATAGCAAACGCGTTGCTGCAGATTACTTTTTGCAATATCAATGGAATGGAGTTGTTGGTTTACAAAATAGAGCCCTTGCAGGTATCAATGCTAGATTCCGATTTTGGGATCATAAATCTGATGACCTTTATTCGAGCTTAGGCATTTTTTATGAGTATGAAAATTGGAATCCAAACCTCGCTAATTATGCATTTGAAAACTTAGGATTACAACCCCTAAATCGCCAGCTTTTCAGAACAAATTTTTCGCTAAAAACGGCCATCCAAATTTCAGATCAAATTGACATTTCTGCGATTTCTTACTTACAATTCCCCATCAATGCTGGAAGTACAAATACTTTAAATCCGAGATGGTTTTTCGATAGTCAAATTCATTTTCAACTTAGTCAGCACCTCGATTTTCACATCAAATACAACCATAATTTAGACTACTTTAGGCCACTACCAATCGATTCATTTTTTTATAGTCTCACGCTCGGATTGAGAATCCATTATTAAATTTGTAAAGCCTGCTCAAAAGCTTCCACTTCTCTAGCTCCATGAATCGCTACCTTGCGATCAAAGATAAAATACGGAACGCCGCGCAGGCCGAGTTCTTGTGCTTCTTGCAAATCTTGGGTGAAGGCGCGGCTATGCTTGCCGCCTAGGATAGCGAGGTCGAGGTGGTCGGTTTTGAGGCCAACTTCTTGCGCCAGTTCTTGCAAGACCTGGATATCATCGATGTTTTTTCCTTCTGTAAAATAGGCTTTCAAGAGGCGCATTTTACAAGCCCACTGCAGGCCCTGCTCGTGGGCTTCGTGCAACAATAAATGGGCTTTAATGGTATTGGCTACTTTGATTTGTTGCATCTGAAAATCCAGCCCCAGCTCACTACCCTGGCTTACAATGCTGTGATTCATGGCCTCAATCTGATCTATTGAAATTTGTTTGTGCTCGTGTAGGTACTGCGAAATAGACTTGCTGAGATCTGTTTTCAGGCCTGGATTGAGTAAAAAAGTGCGCAATTCAATTTGAACCTCGTTTTCAAGGCCTTTTTTTTGGATGGCTAGTTGGAGTTTGGTAAGCCCTAAATAACAAAACGGACAAGCGATATCCGACCAAATTTCGATCAACATAAATTTCTTTTTTAGCGAACCTCCGAACCATAATCGCGAAAGCGAGACAAGAGCATAGAGAGTTCATAGGTGCGGTAAATATATAACTCAACCACAATATAATTTGGGTGATCGACAACAATGCGCTGCGAGCTGTGCAAGCGCCGGGCTTTGACATAAGCAATCGCCCAATCAGTGAATTTCAAGCGGATCACTTCAGGCACGCTTTCTTTGAAGCGTGCAATTCCCAAACAATGTTTAAAATAAGACTTTAAGCCAACTTCTTGGCTGAGTTGTAGCCATGAAAAATACCTCAGCTCACCCTCACTGCCATCCTCTCGCTCAACTAAAGCCGGAACAACAACAAAATCTTCAATCAGGTCAAAAGCAAAAACTTTTACTTGAGACTTTGGCGCATTTTGACGCTCTGACCAAACACTGGCAATGAGGTAAAAGCGTCCTTCATAAAAACGAACTTGCAGCGGAGCTACCACCTGTAGTTTTGATTTATACGTGCCAAATGCCGACTGATATAAAAACTGAACGAGGTATTGTTGAGTAATTGCTTGGGTGCAAATAGCAGCAAGTTCAAAAGACCGTCCATCATCGTTGAGCGCCGAAAAACTGAATACAAGTTTATCTTGAAGAGGGTCTTGTTGGCTGAAATTTTGAGCACCCAGCTGTACGGCTATTTGCTCTAGCATACTCGTTTTAAAGGCAGCGGAAATGGATGCTCTTGGGGCAGAAAGCAACTGATAATAGTGTTTTTTTGATACTCTGATATGTAGCAATTTATCACTTCCTTGCTCCCTTAACACTTGTAAATCTGCCTCTAAGGAACGCCTAGAAATCGGCTTTAAACCTAAGCTAGGAAGTGTGCTGCGAAGGTGCTCTTGAATTTGCACAAAGGAGGCGCGCATAAAAGCCTGCTCCTTTAAAAAATCGAGGATCAGTTGCAGGCGTTGACTTTGTACTTTGAGTTGCAGCATGGTCAAATATAGTTATTACGCAGAAATATTGCGGAGTTAATGATTTAAAAATTCTAACCCTTTGCATACTCAAGCCCATTTTTTGGTATTATTTTTGTCTGTATCCAAGTTCAAAAAAACCTCTATCATGAAAACAATCGTCTTGACAATTAGCTTGCTCACATTGGCAACAGCTTGTAGCAAATGGCAAAATAATCAAAATCAGATCACCAAAATTTCTACAGACGGAAACTGGTTGGTAAGTAGTTATATCGATGATGGCGACGACGAAACATCGGAGTTCAGCACATTCAAACTACACTTTATGGAATCTGGTGTTTTGCATGGCACCGACCTACTGAGTAGCTCCTCCACACCGTACAACGGAACGTGGTCTATCACCGACTCCAATACCGACGACAACAACCTAGCCGACCTCGACTTCAATATCAATTTCAATGTTGGCAACAAACTAGATGACCTCTCCGACGACTGGGATATCATTTCCTATACCGACACAGAAATCAAACTCATTGATGTGTCTGGCGGCGGTGGCGGTACAGATTACCTCACCCTCACCAAACAGTAAATTCTTGCGCATTTGCGCTTAACAAAATTCATGGAAAGCCCTGAGGAAACTCAGGGTTTTTTGTTCCTCAGAACCGTCTGCAGGCTCCTGATTATATACCCAATTCGCCATTGGCGGCATGCTCATCAAAATAGACTCCGTGCGCCCACCAGAATAGATTCCAAACTTGGTGCCGCGGTCGTGAAGCAAATTGAACTCCACATAACGACCTCTTCGGAGCGCTTGCCAATTGAACTCGGCAACCGATGGTTCATTGAGTGTGATATCTTGCAGTTGATCACCGTAAACAACAGGAAACAAACGACCTAAATCTTGACAATAAGAAAAAATTTGATCTTTTGTCAGTCCGCATGCTTCGTTGAGTTGGTCAAAAAAGATGCCTCCCACCCCTCGTGATTCACCCCGATGAGGCAAAAAGAAATAGCGATCGGCCCATTCTTTGAATTGCGGGTAAAACTCAGGACTATAACGGTCAGAAACTTCTTTTAAAGACCGATGAAACATTTTTGCGCGGTCGAGGTCTACATAGTGTGGCGTAAGGTCTATGCCTCCTCCGAACCAGTAGGTATGGTCTTCGAGTTCAAAATAGCGCACATTCATGTGCATAATCGGATGGCGCGGATGGCGTGGATGCAAAACAATAGAAACGCCTGTGGCAAAAAACTCGTCGCCTTCATGGCTAAGTTGTTGTTTCATGGCAGCAGTAACAGGGCCGTGTACAGCACTAAACGCAACACCTGCTTTTTCTAATATACGACCACCTTGAAGGGTACGCGTATGACCACCTCCACCCTCTTCTCTTTGCCAGGTGTCTTCTTGAAAAGTTGCTCCGCCATCGAGTGCTTCGAGTGCTTGACAAATATGTAACTGTAGCGCTCGGTAGCGCTCGGCAATTGCTGATTTATTCATGATTGGGGGCTAACAATTGGGCGTTTTTATAAGGAACAACAACAGCCGCAGCATTTTCTATCCATAAACCGTTGGCGTTGTCTCTTAAAATCATGTTGCTAATGAGCCCCTTTTGCAACGCGCTGTTGCCGAGCAATTGCTTGCCTACATGCAGCGTGAGGTCATAACCCAAACAAGCCATTTTGGTGAGATCGGCGTTGTAACGCTTGCGGTAGGCTTTGTGAAAAGGTATGATTTGAGGGTCGTGGTAGCTGAAATAACTTGGGAGCGCAACTAAAAAGACTTGATCTCTTACAAGTGGTGCATCGAGCTCTTTGTAGTCGAGCCAGTCTTTTTGACCGGCAATTATCAAGTTGCTATCTAAGGCGGCAGCTTTGAGCAAACCAACAACTTTTGCACGCTCTGAACTGAAACTTACCAAAAGTTGCGGACCTCCAACGGGCCTGAATTTTTGATAAGTAGTCCAGGAAGCCTCTTGCAATTTGAGTTTAGATTGTGTGGTGGGTACAGCGGCAAAAGCGGTCTTGAATTTTTGCTCGAGTAGTTGATCAGCAGGTAGCGGACTGTTGATCAGGACCACTGTATGCCCTTGATAGTTTCGATGTAAATGCTGCGCTAGATTTTCAACCAAAGCGGCATCGGAAGGTGTATAAGCGATGAAATGATCTGCCATTTGCACGAGTTGTGCGGACATTTGCACCGGAAAAACAACCGGAATACCTTTTTCTTTGGCAAAGGCAGCGACAATTTTGGCTTGTTTCTCTTGTAAAGGCGAAAAAATGAGATCGATGCCGCTCAGCTCTGAACTGCGCAATACAGCATCGAGAGTAGGACTCAAGGCGTTGTCGTCAAAAACATGGAAATCAGCTGAAAGGCCCAAATTCTTAAGGCTGTCAAGCGCCATTTTCATGCCCATGTAGTAATCGAGGGCAGCGGCCGCCACAAAACGGTTTTGGCCAGCAGCGGAATCGAGTGCAAATGGCAAAAATACAGCGATGTTGTAGTGTGCTTTTGGCGGCACAGGAAAGTGAAATGCAGTGTTGGCAACTTTAGCTTGAGGAGCGGGGACGGCTTGCACCGGCACGGTTGTCGTGTTGACTTGCTTTATGGGGACAAGAATCTGCTGGCCCGGACTCACTCTTGATGAAGTCAGTTTATTGAGCACCAACAAGGTATCAACAGAAACCATATAGCGCTTAGAGATCGCCGAAAGCGTTTCTTTGTCTAGAACGGTGTGCTTGATCAGTGTATCGGTTAGTTTGTGTGGAAAATGATTGGGGGTGGCAATAACGGACGCGGTATTTTGCTGGTTGACATAAAAAGGTAAAACGGCATTTTTAACGACAATATTTTGCCCCACTTTGATGCCAGCCTTGGCACTCGGATTCCAAGCGTACAAAGAATCTAGGGGTGCCTCGTAAAGGCGAGAAATGGCAAAAAGCGTTTGTTGTGGCGTCACTTTATGCAGCATTTGACCACGGAGCACCGGAACAGCTATGGTCTGGCCAGCCACCAGACCGCGTTCCAGACCAGGATTCAAAGCGAGTAGGTGCTCAGCATCGCATTTGAATAAAGTTTGGAGCTGCGCGAGGCTCTGACCATCAGGCAAGGCATATTGATAAAATTTTTGACCATCCTTCTCTACGATTGGCAAAGCCTGAGCCCTCAACAAAAATGTAAGCAAGAAGCAAAAGTGGAAGGATAGCAAAGTTTTCATCTTATTCCCATTCAATGGTGGCGGGTGGCTTGGAGCTGATGTCGTAGGTGACGCGGTTGATACCACGCACTTGGTTGATGATGCGGTTGGATATTTTGGCTAAAAACTCATATGGTAAATGACACCAGTCGGCGGTCATGCCATCGGTGGACGTAACCGCTCTGAGCGCAACTGCGTTTTCGTAGGTGCGTTCGTCGCCCATGACGCCAACGGATTGGATCGGTAAAAAGATGGCACCAGCCTGCCAAACATCGTTGTAAAGGTTGTCTTCTTTGAGGCCGTTGATGAAAATGGCATCTACCTCTTGCAAAATGCCGACCTTTTCTTCGGTAACCTCACCTAAAATACGGATGCCAAGACCCGGACCCGGGAATGGATGACGCCCTAAGATGCGCTCGTCTATTTGTAAAGAGCGGCCAATGCGACGGACTTCGTCTTTGAAAAGCAAGCGAAGCGGCTCTACCACTTGAAGTTTCATGTAGTCGGGTAAACCGCCCACATTGTGATGAGATTTAATGGTTTGAGACGGGCCGCCGGTAGCAGAAACTGATTCGATGACATCTGGGTAAATGGTGCCTTGGCCAAGCCATTTGGCGTTTTCGACCAATTTGGATTCTTCGTCAAAAACGTCCACAAATACTTTTCCGATGGCCTTTCTTTTGAGTTCTGGATCGGTGAGGCCGCTCAGTGCGCTATAAAAACGCTCTGCTGCATTGACGCCCTTCACATTGAGCCCCATGCCTTGGTAAGAGGCCAAAACTTCTTCGAATTCGTTTTTGCGCAGCAAACCGTTGTCTACAAAAATGCAATGGAGGTTCGGGCCAATGGCTTTGTGCAAGAGCACAGCTGCAACAGAGGAGTCAACACCGCCAGAAAGACCGAGTATGACTTTGTCGTTGCCGAGTTGTGCTTGCAAGCGGGCAGTTGTTTCTTCGATGAAGGAGTCGGGGGTCCAGTCGCAGGCGCAGTGGCAAACATCGACAATGAAGTTTTGCAATAGCGTTTTGCCTTCGGTGGAGTGATATACTTCTGGGTGAAATTGAATGCCAAAAGTTTGCTCGCCTTCAATGGCGTAACCCGCCACTTCTACGTCGTGGGTAGAGCAAATGATTTGGTAATGAGCAGGTATTTTTTTGATGGTGTCGCCGTGGGACATCCAGACTTGTGAACCTTGCGTGAGGCCTTTGGTGAGGATGTTGGAGCTGTCTACAAAATTGAGGTGAGCGCGGCCGTATTCGCGGGTGTTGGATGGCAACACCTCACCGCCAAAGTGATGCGAAAGATATTGGGCACCAAAACAAACGCCCAAAAGCGGGAGTTTGCCTTTGATGGCGGAAAGATCGGGGCGCGGCGCTTGCGGGTCGCGGACAGAAAACGGACTGCCCGATAAGATAACTCCTTTGACATTGCTGCCGAGTTCTGGAATTTTGTTCCAGGGGTGGATTTCACAATAAACGTTGAGTTCGCGGATTCTTCTGGCAATCAGTTGGGTATATTGAGAACCAAAATCGAGGATTACAATTAATTCATGCATGCCACAAAGATAGCTGAAATACGATTTATTTGCCGCTAAAATCCATAGAATTCATTAATTTTGAGGTTCGCTAAATTGAACACAGACATGATCGGAGATTTACTCAAATCTATTTTCGGAGACAAGACCGCAAAAGACCGCAAAGAATACTGGCCTTTCGTAGACAAAGCCAACAACGCCTGGAACAGCATCCAAACGCTTTCCGATGACCAACTCCGCGAAAAAACCCGCGGATTCCAAGCACAAGTAAGCCAAGCCATCTCCTCTTTAGAAGAAACACTCGCAGGGCTCCAGGCCAAAGCAGCCGACCTCCAAACCTCTTTTGAAGAAAAAGAAAAACTCTACGATGAAATCGATCAAATGGTGAAAACCATAGACGAACGCATAGAAGAGGAGCTGCTCCTTATTTTACCCGAAGCTTTTGCGGTCGTTAAAGAAACCGCGCGCCGCTGGGCAGAGAACGGCCAACTTACCGTAAGTGCCACCGACTTCGATCGTCAGCTCGCCGCTGCCCGCGATGGCATCAGCATTGAGGGTGAGCGCGCTATTTGGCACAACGAATGGACCGCCGCCGGCAACAAAATCAAATGGGCCATGGTTCATTACGACGTTCAGCTCATGGGTGGCGCCGTATTGCACCGCGGCAACATCGCCGAAATGCAAACCGGTGAAGGTAAAACACTGGTGGCTACCCTACCCGTCTACCTCAATGCACTTTCAGGCAAAGGCGTTCATGTGGTTACGGTCAACGACTACCTCGCCAAGCGCGATGCCGAATGGATGGGCCCACTCTATGAATTCCATGGTTTGCGCGTAGACTGCATCGACAAACACCAACCCAACTCTCAGCGCCGCCGTGAGGCCTACATGGCCGACATCACTTTCGGTACCAACAACGAATTTGGCTTCGACTACCTCCGTGACAACATGGCAGGCCACGTCGATGACATCGTACAACGCAAGCACCATTTTGCGATTGTCGATGAGGTTGACTCCGTATTAATCGACGACGCCCGTACGCCGCTCATCATTGCTGGGCCAACACCCAAAGGCGACGAACACGAATTCCACGAACTCAAGCCGCGCATCGAACGCGTGGTAGATGCACAGCGCGCTTTTGTACAGCAGTGTCTCAACGACGCCAAAAAAATGCTCAGCGTCATCAACGAGCCCAACCCTGACAAAAACGAACAAAAACGCCTTTTAGAAGAGGGTGGGATCGCCTTGCTTCGCGCACACCGAGGCTTGCCTAAAAACCGTGCGCTCATCAAGTTTTTATCGGAGCCAGGCATCAAAGTACACCTCCAAAAGACCGAAAATTTCTACATGGCCGAGCAAGGTAAAAACATGAAGAAAATCGACGCCGATTTGTTCTTTGTCATCGACGAAAAGAACAATTCCATCGAGCTCACCGACAAAGGAATCGACCTCGTTTCGGGCAAAGACGACCGCGACTTCTTTATCATGCCAGACATCGGCGCCGAAATCGCCAAATTGCAAAAAGAAGCACTCGAAAAAGATGCCTACTTAGAACGCAAAGACGCTCTGGTGCGCGAATACTCCATCAAATCGGAGCGCATTCACTCTGTGAGCCAACTTTTGCGCGCCTACACGCTCTTTGAAAAAGAAGTGGAATACGTCATCATGGACGGCAAAGTCAAAATTGTCGACGAATCTACAGGCCGTATCATGGAAGGTCGCCGCTACTCAGACGGTTTGCACCAAGCCATCGAAGCCAAAGAAAACGTGACCGTAGAAGCTGCCACCCAAACCTACGCCTCAATCACCTTGCAGAATTACTTCCGCATGTACCACAAACTAGCTGGCATGACCGGAACTGCAGAAACCGAAGCGCGCGAATTCTGGGACATCTACAAACTAGATGTGGTGGTGGTCCCGACGAACCGCCCTATTTCTCGCAAAGACCAAGACGATTTCGTCTACAAAACTGCACGTGAAAAATACAACGCAATCATCCTAGAAATCGAAGAATTGGTAGCCAATGGCAGGCCAGTTTTGGTGGGTACCACTACCGTCGAGATTTCTGAATTGTTGTCGCGAATGCTCCAAATGAAGAAAATTCCGCATCAAGTTTTGAATGCGAAATACCACCAGAAAGAAGCAGAAATTGTTGCCAACGCAGGTTTAGCTGGTACCGTCACTATTGCCACCAACATGGCGGGCCGTGGTACCGACATCAAACTCGGCGAAGGCGTCAAGGAAGCGGGCGGTTTGGCCATTATCGGTACCGAGCGCCATGACTCCCGCCGCGTCGATCGCCAGTTGCGCGGACGCGCTGGTCGCCAAGGCGATCCAGGATCTTCTCGCTTTTTTGTATCTCTTGAAGACGACCTCATGCGCAAATTTGGTTCGGAGCGCATTGCATCTATCATGGACCGCATGGGCCTCAAAGAAGGCGAAGTCATTACGGCCGGAATGGTCTCTAAATCCATCGAGCGCGCTCAGAAAAAAGTCGAAGAGAACAACTTCGGAATGCGCAAGAACCTCCTCGAATACGACGACGTCATGAACGCCCAGCGCAAGGCCATTTACCGCAAGCGCAGAAACGCACTCTACGGAGATCGCCTCGACATCGACATCGACAACATGTTCTACGATCATTGCGAAAACACCGTAGCAAGCTGCGCCAAGTTACCTTTCCAAGAGTTTGAACTCGAGCTTCTGCGCCTCATCGGCATCGAAACACCGGTAGACGAAGCTACTTTCCAACAACTCAGTACATCCGAACTCACAGAACGCGTTTATGCTGCGCTCCGCGAGGCCTACGACCGCAAATGCGACAAAATTGCACGCATGGCCTATCCGCAGGTGAAACACGTATTTGAAACGATGTCTCAGCAATACAAAAACATCGTGTTCCCACTCACCGACGGCCGTCGCCAAATGCAGCTCATCGTTAATTTAGAAGAAGCTTACCAATCAGAAGGCCGCGTCATCAGCAAATACTTTGAGCGCAACGTATTGCTGAGCAAAATCGACGACGAATGGAAAGAACACCTCAGAGAAATGGACGACCTCCGCTCTGCTGTGCGCAATGCCCAATACGAGCAAAAAGACCCACTGGTCATCTATAAATTGGAGTCTTATGAGCTTTTCCGCAGCATGCTCAATCGCCTCAATGAAGAAGCGCTTGACTTACTCATGCGCATGGACGTCCCCGTTGAGCAACAAATCCAAAGCACCAACCAAGAAGACCACCAAAACAACTACGACAAAGCCCAAACGAGCAATCAAGAGGCCATCGCCAATTCGGCGCCAGCAGCCAGAGAGGTCGAGAAAAAGCAACCCGTTGTTGCCGAGGTGAAAATCAACCGCAACGACCCCTGTCCTTGCGGAAGCGGCAAGAAATTCAAACAGTGTCACGGACAATAAATGTCAGTACCAAAAATTGGAATTGTCGGATCCGGAAAAGTAGCGCAAACTTTATTGCGCTTGGCTTTTGCTGCCCAAATCCCAATTGAAGGCATCTATGCCCGCAATGGCCAAAAAGCAGCAACATTAGCTGAAAAGTTCCATTGTAAAGTGCTCGATTCAGTTCAGGAGCTCAAAGCAGAACTCATCCTGATTTGCGTTTCCGACGATGCGCTTCCTGAAATAATTGGCTCACTCGGACCACAACAAGTAGCTGCCTACACAGCCGGGAGTCCGAGTATTAAACTCTTCGAGCACCTTCAACTCGGAGTGTGTTACCCGTTTCAATCTATTTCAAAAGGACGTGATCTCTTGGCTTCAGATATTCCCTTCATGATCGAAGGCAAAAACGACCTCGTACTCCAACGCATCAGTAGTTTTTTACAACAACTCGGTGCTCAATTCCAAGTTTGCGGCTCTGCTCAACGCGCTCAGTATCACTTGGCAGGGGTTTTTGTCAATAATTTTGGCAATTTGCTTTTGCTAGAAGCCAGCAAGATCCTTGGCGCTGCCAACCTAGACATGACGCCCATTTATCCCTTGCTCAACGAAACCATTGCCAAAGCTATTTTACTGGGGCCCGAGCATGCACAAACTGGCCCCGCCTTGCGTCACGACCAAAACACCCTAGACCGGCACCGCGCCCAACTCCAACCCGAACAATTAGTGGTCTACGATTGTCTGACCAAAAGAATCCAAGATCTCTTTTCACATGCTTAGTTACAAACAAAAGCTCAACGACATCACTACCTTCATTTTTGATGTCGATGGTGTATTTACTGACGGTAAGGTTTACCTCATCAACGACGAAATTGTACGCGCACTCAATTCCAAGGATGGCTACGCGGTGCAATATGCCGTCAAAATGGGCTACAAAATCTTTTGCATTACCGGCGGTTCTTCGCCTGAAGTCAAGAAACGATTAATGGGCTTAGGTGTGCACGATGTCTACCTGGGTGCACACAACAAACTAGCGCGCTACGAGCAAATTAAAAAAGAATACAACCTGTCCGATACCGAGATCGCCTACATGGGCGACGACATCCCTGATATTCCCGTTTTGCGAGTGGCTGGTCTTTCCGCATGTCCGCAAGACGCCGTTAGTGACGTTAAGGCAAATGTTCACTACCAAAGCCCTTTTTTAGGAGGCAAAACCTGTGTCCGAGACCTCATCGAGCAAACCCTGCGTTGCCAAGAAAAATGGCTCACTGACCTCGCTTACGAGTGGTAGTCCAATAAGCTTGAAGCGCCGTCGCTAATTCCAATTGATTTGTTGCTCTGCGGAGGTTGTGTTGCGCATCCAGGACCTTATAATAAACATCTCCATTTAAATAATCGGTCAGAAAACGCAAGGCTTGCACCGTAATGACGCCCAAAGCTGCCGTGAACAAATTTTGCTGTTCACCTGCAAAAGTGGTGAGCAATGCCTCAAAGATATCCGCTCTAAATAGGCCATCCTTTTCGTCGGCATCTTCGCCATAACTACAAAAAGACCGGATCATGTCGCCATAATCGTAATAGGGCGTACCATATTGTATGGTATCCCAATCTATCAATCCCCGCACTTGTTTGCCATTCGGATGAAACAAAAAATTATTGAGTTTGGGGTCAGCATGGATCAGCACCCTCTCTGCTTGATCCGAAAGTGTTTTCCAATCCACAAGCGCTGCCCAGTTTGCTTCTATTCTTGACATGGCTTCAGAGGCAAGCGCTAATCTTTGAAGTGGAGCACTTAATTTGGCACTTTGATAAGCTTGCATCCGCAAATCAATATCCAAAAAATGATCAATTGGCGGGCGCCAATTAGTCAGAGTCAGCTTTCCCAGTGCTGCGTGAAACTCGAGCAGGGCCGCAGCGGCAAGTTGCGCATTGGCTACGGTCACTTGATTTAAGGTCTTGCTCGGTGAAATTGCCTTTAGTAAACGAAAAGTATTGTCCTCCACCTGAATAAGCGCAGATCCCAAATGGGTTTTACAATATTGAAGTGGAACCAAAGTATCGAGTTGGATCGATTTCGATAGGGCAACTAATTGTTGTTGAAGCTCGAGAGGATGTCTGAAAACTTCCGTATTGATCTGTTGCAGCACATAATCTGCAGTTGAAGTACGAACCCACCAACTCTGATTGATCAAGCCCTCTTGAATGACTTGGACTTGTGTAGGAGCAATACCCCAATGCGCTTGTATGATTGTTCTTAAATCCAAGTAGGGAATTGTAAGGGATAATGCTGGCCTTCTAGTGCAGCAATCTTTTGTTGAGCTACATCGAGGTCAGCAGCGTAAGTGATGCCAAACCAATTTGCTGGCATAACCGCAACCTTGATGCGAAGTTGATGGCCCGCGACCATTTCATTGAGCACCTTCGGCAAGTAAATTTCGATGGTCTCATGATCAGAATTGTCTTCTAAAAACGTTTTTACCGTAGCACGTAATAAAGAGAGAAAAGACCCAGGCAACAACCACGCGTTCATCGAAATCAGGTGGTCAGGAGCCCAAATACGGTTTTGCTCATCTATGATCTGGCCATCCTTGTATTGTATTTTCAAGACTTCCTCTATGGAGCTCAGGTAGCCATCATGGATCTGACACAAGCCTCTGGCCACAGGACCATTCGGACTGAGCGTTGGTCCTAATTCATAAACCAATGCTGCTGCCACGCCGTCTTGTGCCATTTGAAAAGCGCGTTGGCAAATTTGTGGGCCGTAATAATCATCGGCATTGAGTACTAAAAATGAACCACTCCATTTACCGTATAAAAAATGCAAGGCATGGGCTGTACCCCAGGGTTTACTGCGCGTTTGTTCTTGGGTTAAGATCTCAAAACGGTCTGCAGACATCCACCTCGCTAATTGTGCTTGAACAACAGGCTCCATACCAGATTTCACAATCACAAAAACTTTCTTGAAACCCGCTTGCATCGCATCATAGCAAGCATATTCAAATAGAAAATGCCCTTCAGCTCCAAACGGTTGGATTTGTTTGGCACCGCCAAAGCGCGACCCCAAGCCACCAGCTAAAATCACGAGTGCGGTCTCAGTAGTTTGCATCGAGGGCAAATATAGGTTTGCGGGTTTTCCAGGTGCCTTTCGTGAAATCAGGGATTTCTTGAGGTGCACCATTTTCAGCAATCGACTTTTCGCTCAGGGGCGTAATGGCATACCAAGCTGCTAAATCATAGACATCGAGCGGAAAGGGTTGGTTTTGCTTGATGCATTCGATAAAGGCGTTGTCTACGAAATAATCCATGCCACCGTGTCCTGAACTTTCTGCAGCCGCTGCATTTTGTTTCCAAAGCGGGTGGTCGTGTGTTTCGAGCCAAGATTTGGTGTTGTCCCAGCGGTGGGAGTGTTTCATGGCATCTTCAAAATAGATATGGCCTTGTTCAGGGTCGCCCCAACCGAAGTCTTGCCAAATTCCTTTGGTGCCTTGCACCCTGAATCCTAGGTTGTAAGGGCGCTGCAAACTGGTGTCGTGCGTCAGGATGATCGTTTCGCCGTTGGCGCATTGTAAATGGGTGGTCACGACATCGCCTTGCTTGAATTCAATTTGCGCATTCGGATGCGCAGCGCCACCTTTCGGATGCTTGACTATATATTCGTGTAAACCACGGGCCTTGCTCGAAAAAGAACTAAGACGTACCAAACGGTTGCCGCGATTCAGGTCGAGCATGGTGGCAACTGGTCCCAAACCGTGTGTCGGGTAAAGCTCTCCATTGCGCTTCACATAATGATTGGTGCGCCAAGCCGCCTCGCTGTAGCCTTTGGCGCCAAATTCGACGCCAGAATTATAAGCGCTCTTGCCGTCGTTGAAGAGTACGCCACGCAAGTCGTGTTCGTAGCCGCCTTGGGCGTGTACAATTTCTCCGAAGAATCCCTTGCGCACCATATTCAGAATCGCCATGACATCGCGGCGGTAACAAACATTTTCTAATGGCATAATGGGCACTTTGGTTTGCTCAGAGGTCTTGACATACGCCCAGCAATCTGACAATTTCATGGCACCGCCGACTTCCATTCCGACTATTTTACCTGCCTTCATGGCGGCCAATCCGTGTGGCAAATGCCACTCCCACGGAGACGACACAAAAACGGCATCGATATCAGTTCTGGCGAGCAAGTTGAGGTAATCTTCTGGGCCATTTTGATACACCGCTGGTGCGGGCCTTCCTGCTTTTTCAATGAGTGCCAGTGCATCTTTGATCATGCGCGGGTCGGGATCAGCAAGCGCGATGATGTCGACATCTGAGCGCTTGAGCATTTCTTCAATGTGGGTTTGGCCTCTAAAACCAGTGGCGATAAAGCCAAGACGAACTCGGTTTTTAGTACTCGAATCATATGAAAGCACTTGTTGCGGAAGCAACAAAACGCCGGCACCTACAACACTTGTTTTCTGAATGAAATCTCTTCTTTTCAATGTTTTTTCTTGAAAGATAAAAAAAAGCCGCCTTTTACAGCGGCTTCATTCGTTTAAAAAATCACACAAACACCTAGTTTGAAAAATCTAAATTGTACACAATAGATGTCCAAAGGGTATGATTGCGCTCCATCTCAATGCCATTTACCTTGACCACAAATTGGTTCAAGTAACCCATCTGAAAATTGAGATTTGGACTGAACTGATAACCAACTGCAGTAATGAAGCGATTCTGGTCTAAGATGTTTTTTCCGATGTCTTTGCCAAAACCGAGAAAAACTTCATTATTAATGTTCATAAAGAGCCCTTTACTTTGTTCTAAATAGGTTTTTTGCAATGGGATAATGCATTGGGCGCGGTAACGAATACGCTGCTTGAATTGGGTGTCTATCCAGCGCTGCTCAAGCCTGTAGCGATGTTGTACCTGAAGGTTGCCAATGGGTTGTTTTAAAATAATTTGTTGCCAAATACGGTTTTCGTTGGTTTGATTGACTATAGGTTGACTTCCATAAGGATAAGAAACGACCCAAGCATAACCACCAGAAACAGTACAGTTCGGATTCAATTTATAATCTAGACCTACCCTAGCCAATGATTGCTGCCAATCGGCAAAACCATCTGCTCTGCGCCATTGGTATTCGGTATGTAGATCCCATTGCTCGTTGAGTTTGTGGTTGCCTTGATAAACCACCCAACCATGGAGTTGGTTGTCGATTGTTGTTTGAGCATGTAGTGCGTAGCTCAAAAAAATGCTTGCGATAAAAAATAATTTTTTCATAATTGCTTATTTACGTCGGGCTGCTGCGTGATGCTTGGAATGATGTAATAATTTAAAATCCTGGAGACCAATTAAGTTCAAATGACCACCTGCTGCCTTGTATTCATCTTGTAACAAATGTAGGGCTTCTATGGAGGAGTGATCAATAAAGCGACTCTTTGTGAGGTCGAGATGAAGTTCTTCTTTAGGGTCGTGTTGTGCCAGTGCTTTTTGTAATTGCAAATAATTGGTAAATACCAATGGAGACTCTATGCGAATTACGCCGTTGTCTGTAGATAAACGCAAGCGAAAAAGAGTTGTAAAGCCCGCGCCACGAACCATATGCAATAGCAGCTTCAGTACAATGCCAGCACCAATTCCAATCAATAAATCTGAGGCAAGCGTGACCACAACAGTAGTACAGAATACCAAAAGTTGGTCTGCTCCAATTTTTAGAGCAGATCCAAACTCTCTTGGATGTGCAAGCTTCCAGCCTACACCGATGAGTAAGGCCGCTAGCGCAGACATCGGAATCATATCGCTAAATGAGACATCGACGATCAAAAATATCAAAATAAAAATCCCATGGAAAAAATTTGCCCAACGAGATTTGGCTCCATTTACTACATTAGCAGACGAACGAGCTACCTCTGAAATCATCGGTAAACCGCCAAAAATACCGGCAATCATGTTGCCAAAGCCAACAGCCATCAGGTCTTTATTGTAATTCGATTTGCGCTTTTGAGCATCGAGTAAATCCACCGCTTTCACGGTGAGCAAAGATTCGAGCGATCCTACTAGTGCAAACATGATCACGTATTTGAGAAAAGTACCAAATTGATTAAAACCCTCAAAACTCTCATTGATGCGCAATACTTCAAAAAGCGCTTTATCAAATGAGAGTAAAGGTTTAAATGTATCCATATTGTGAATTGCAAAGACTTTAACAAGAATAATAGAAACTAAAATCACCACCAAAGCGGAGGGGATTTTTCTCATTATTGGGTTTTTAAAATAAGGCCAAATAAAAACAATGGCTAATGAAACCAATCCAATCATCGTGATCTGCCAATGCATAAAGAAATGTGGAATTGTATTTTGGAATTCAGCTAAGAGTTCGAGCGGCTCAGTCATAGGTTTGCCCTCGAGGGTAGTGGGCGAAAAACCAGCCAGAACATGCACTTGTTTGCTGATGATAATGATGCCAATTGCCGCTAACATGCCATGGACTGCAGACAGCGGAAAAAGATCCGTGTATTTGCCCCATTTGAGCCAACCCATAAGCACTTGAAGCATCCCGGCTACAATGATGGCACCGAGTGCCAAATGCCATCCTAATTCGTTGTTGCCATGCCCCAATTCAGCCACAGAACCGGCCACGATGACAATCAAACCTGCTGCAGGGCCTTTGATAGTGAGCGGCGCTCCCATGATGAAAGAAACGATTACACCTCCGAACATGGCTGTAATGAGGCCATAAATCGGAGGGAAATCACTGGCTTTAGCAATACCTAAACTAAGAGGCAATGCCAGTAAGAAAACCAAAAATCCGGAAAGCATGTCGTCTTTCCAACTTTTTTTCAATTGATCAATTTCGAGGTTTTTAAAAATTAAATTTTTCATTATCTGTGTAATTAAGATGAACGTTTTGCAATTTGATGGTAGTTTTTAACGTGTGGACCAAGAAACACACGTGCGTATATGCGCATTGTAGCCAAGCCATTGATCACCAAGCTAAATGCCGTGAAAAAAGCCAAGCCCAATTGATTGAGCTCAATATGAGAGAAAATCAAATCCTCTCCGACAAAAGAAGGAGTGATGGGGAAGCCAGATAAGCCCAGACAAACCAATAGAAATACAAAACCAGTTTTAGGGTACTCGTAGATGTGTCCATAAAAGTTATCTAGACTGATCCACTCGGTTTTTCGCATGCGGGTTAGTAACCAATAACCAAGCGCCCATGCCAATAAAATCCCGCTGAGATACCAAATATGGTGGGCATTGTCAAAGTGGGCATTGAACGAAAGTGCAAGCGAAATAGAAGCATGATTCAGCATTACGAGCGTCAAGCTTTTTCGGACTGAATCACGCTCGGTAAAGGCTTTAACAGCCATCAAGAAACCCCAAAGGGCAAAGAAAAAGGGCAAGCGCTGTTTTACTTCAGTTGGCAATAATGCTTCGTTTGCGCGCAAAATAAGGCCAAACAGGAGAATGAAAGCCTTCAGCCAAAAAATGTATCTGAAATTGAGCACTTTCCAGCCTCGTCCAATTTTTTTAAGCGGATTCCAAAGCCATTTGAAAAGGGCATTATCCAGATTCCATTCCTTTAAACTGAGCATGTAATAACGATCCACCCAACGATCAAAAGCACTTTTTTGCACTACAGCTTCTTGAAGCTCATATTGCTGTTCTCGAATTTTATAGCTGACAATGGATGGTGAAATCAGGAGTTGGTAGGTGCGTAAAAATGCATTTCCGACGATATGTACGAGTGCAACATTCTCCCACCCCAATGCAATTTCAATGAAAATGAGGCCAATTTGCGCAATAGAAGCATAGGCTATCTGACTCTTGATGGTACTTTGAACCCGACTGATCACTGTACTGATCAAGGCAGTTAGTAAGCCCGCAATCACCAAACCAACCTTAAAATAAATTTGGTTTTCCCAAAAATGAAGCGTGCGCAAAAGTAAGAAAGCACCAATATGGACCGACATGGAGCCATAGAAAATGGCGCTAGAGGGCGTTGGCCCTTCCATGGCGCGTGGCAACCACGAGGAGAAAGGAAGTTGAGCAGATTTTGCAGCAGCAGCTATGTAAAACAACGTCGCAATGAGTAAGCCTACAGACGAATTCTGAGCCAAATGCTCATGTAGCGAAACGGTCTGATTCATTTGCAAGAACGTCACGTTTTCATGCCAAAAATGATGCAACAACCACATGGCGAGAATGACACCGATGTCCCCAATGCGATACACAGAGAATACCTTTAGGGCATTTTTTACGGGTAACAAGCGCTCGCGGTAAAATGCAATCAATAAGAAGGATGATACGCCGAGGATTTCCCATCCGATAAATAGCGTCTCCATATTTCCAGAAAAAATGATGGTAGAATAGCCGATATTAAAAAAGAGGATGGTATTAAAAAAGCGCTTGTAGCCAGCTTCTCTGTGTAAATAATAACGAGAGTAGATGGTGATCAGAAAGGTCAGGGCTGCACCTAAAAATGCGTAAGTTAAGGTGAGTTTATCTACCAGAAAATCTATAAAAAAATCATAGTTCTCAGAACGATAAACCGAAATTTCCTTGAATTGAATAGGCTCTGCTCCTTGAAAAATCCAAAACCCAGTAAACAGGCAAACCAGCAGTAGCTGTAAAAAAGCCGTGCTGTAACTTAGCACAGAAAGTGCGCCTTCTTTTTTTACAGGCAAAAATAAACTGATGAGGAAACTGGCTATTGGCAATCCGAGGTAACCGTGAACGAAATAAGTGATATTCATGACGCTCGTTTTGAAGTTACAGAACTGGCATATGGCTCAAATGCACCTTGCTCAAAAACGGAGAAATAATGGGCTTCCGGGTCATACGCCACCAATCTCACCCATTCATTGGCAAACCATTCAAACGTATTCGGATTGCGGGTAATGGCCTCATAGACGACCTGTGGTTTTTGTTCGACGATGACCAAAAGCCGATACGGGTCGTGGAGTTCAATCATCTGACTGGGCAAACCTGTTCTCAGGTCGCCATCCACACCGTTTGCAACGCCCAGCAAGCCCATTACGTTATGCGGCAGCTTTGACCCTGCACCCAATTGCTCGTTGTCTACTCTTGAGAAATAATACTCTAAATTGATACCGCCACAAACGGGTGCTACTGCATTGAGAATGCCGCTTAGCGCCTCACCAGTCGGATCGACGCGGTAATCATATGAATTCAAGAAAGCCCTGCGGTCCAGGAAAACATCGCGTGAAAATTGACGTCTACCCACAATGCAAAGTGCATTGGTTGCGTGGTTCAATTCAGGACGTGGCTCAAAGAGAGAAACGGTGCGTAATTGGACTTTTTTGTGGACACTACGAGGATTTGCTAATGAGTTGACCGTGGCAAACTTTTTCGAACGCTCAATGGCATTCTGTTCACATGCTTTTGAAAAAAGCGCCCGGTCCTTTTCAAATACTGTCATTAAATCCATGGGGATTTGTTGGATGTCAAAATAACTGAACTCATCCATTGCAGTATCCTGAAGCACCGCGACAAAATGCACATGATCAGGGATGTATAATCCCGTTTCACGCAATGCGCGTCTGACCAATTGATGATTGGCCATCTGAGCAAAAGCACGCGCATTGACAGAGCCAGGCCTTCCCGAACAAGCGCCACAGTCGTAGCCAGCATAGTGCGTATTATTGGCACTGCTCGAGCCATGGGCAACGATATAAATCAATGAAGAGAACCCTTTCTGAAGGCCGATACTCTTGAGCATACCCCCAACAATTTGAGTCATTTGCGCTACAGTAAAACCAATTTGTAAACCGTCAGGCGTGAACTGACCGGGCATGTGTTCAACACTGAGCATTGCCTCAGCATCCATGTGTTGTTTGGATGAAACCGCCATTGTGTTTTTGGAAGGCCATAAAATACTCAATGCAAGTTTCAAAGCAGACCAAAAACCATAAGTATGGGTTAAGACCCAGCCAACAATGAGGCCATGAGATCTGGCATCAAAATGCCATTCTTTGTCCTTCTTTTGAGCAACTGAATGTTCAATAATCAAGTGCGTTGGTTGAACTGGGGCTGGGCAAATTTTAGTGCGTTGCGAAGATCCAAACGGCTGAAAGTAAGTTTCTATATTGAAATGACCAGGCGTTCCAAATGATAGAAAAGAGGGATCAAGTCGCTCAATGTGCCTTCTTATGGAACATTCGCGGTCATCAATACAAAAGATGCCAATGCTTCCTACTTCTAACAGTTCATGGTTCTCCTTTTGTTGCAGGGATTCCAAAACTTGATTGTAGTAGGTCCATTCGTAAGCATCTTGCCAAATTGCTTTGAGCTTTTGCTCGGTTGTTGATAGCAGATTATTGGGATCAAATTGATAGGTTTCAAGACCAAATTTCGAGGATGGAATCCAATTGCCATGGTGCTGATCAAGTGTATCAATTTCAAGTAAACACTCCAAAAGTAAAAAATCTTCAAAAGCAATTGCTCTTTCCAGCACTAATAAACTTGGCCTATTTGCAATTTGAGCGATCATTCCTGAATAGCCCGGGTGCGCGAATTGTTGATCGTATAAATAATTTTCATAGGCACTTTGATCCCCAACCAATAAATCGAGTGCATCTATGAGTTTAAATGCAGGATTCAAAAAACAATTTCTGGCTCTTTCTCCTGTGAAAATAGAGGCTGTATTCTCCGATTCCATTTGTCTCAATGCGGCTAAAAAAGGCAAACCATTCGTCGGGAAGCGCCAAATCGCAATACCTTGATCGAGAAATGAATTGACGATGCGAAACAAAAGTGGATGCACACGCGCATCTAGATCAAAGCCAAGTTTTTTCTTCCATTGTAGCCGATAGCTGCCCACTTTTGATTGCAGTTGAGAAGTTGCCTCCAAACTAAATAGCTGATTCATTGAAACATCATCTTGTTTTTTGAAAGCAAGAGCCAAGCTAGCTTCAGAGATCTCGCCATTTTCATAGCGTTGCCGGTAGTCATCTAGCGTTAAGTAAGTCTGATAACCAAAAAGTTGCTGAGCAGCGTGCAATCCTTTGTGAAAAGGCAACTGCTGAAAGGCGTGTAGTGTATTGTGGTGGATAAAATCCTTTAAAGGAGCCTGGCTGGGTAAATAATGTGCAAGCTCATGAATGAGCTGTGCTAAATTTTGATTTTCATTCATAAATAGAGTTTAAAAAGTGTAAAAACGACGAAAAATCGAACACTTTTTAAATCCTAAACACCTGAAAATGAATGAAAATTGTTTGTTTCAACCAAAGCCAAGAGCGAAACGCATCTCGTTCATATAGCGCTCTTTTTGATTGGCGTTTTTGAGGATGGTAATTTGTAGCGAGCGTACTGAGCTTTTGACTAAAGAAAACATGAGAGGCCGCAGATGACTCAAGATCGGTTTCTTGCTCTAATTCCTCTAATTCTTCGAGCGTTTCAAATGCTGAGAAGGTCAGCTCTACATGAGATTTCTGTAGAAATTTGAAACCTGGGTGCCCGATAAAACGGGCAGTTTCTTGAACGTCGGGCACAGACATACCGAATGCCAAATTGCTTAGAAAAGCAACTAACGTGACAAAAAATATGCTGCGTTTAGTCCAATGCACGATACAAATTTAGAAGCATAATGGTAAAGTGTTGTTAAAATATTCCTAAAAAATGAAGTTTGCCTTATCTTTGTTCTCTATGCAATCAACAACTACTCTATCTAGCAAATCTCAGGCCTATATCGACTTAGAAGATCAGCATGGCGCACACAATTACCATCCACTACCAGTGGTATTAGAAAAAGGTGAAGGCGTTTATGTCTGGGATGTCGAGGGCAAGCGTTACTTTGATTTTCTTTCGGCTTATTCAGCCGTGAACCAAGGTCATGCGCATCCAAAAATTACCCAAGCACTCATTGATCAAGCGCAAACGTTGGCACTTACTTCACGCGCTTTTTACAATAACTGCCTCGGTGAATACGAAAAATTCGTAACCGCATACTTTGGCTTTGACAAAGTGTTGCCCATGAATACGGGTGCAGAAGCCGTCGAGACCGCCATCAAATTGTGTCGCAAATGGGCCTATGAACAAAAAGGTATTGCCGAAAACCAAGCGCAAATTGTGGTTTGCGAGGGCAATTTCCATGGCCGCACCACCACCATCGTTTCTTTCTCCTCAGACCCCGACTCCAACAAAAACTTTGGACCGTATCCGGCTGGTTTTATTTCCATCCCCTACGATGACATCGCTGCGCTAGAACAAGCAATGGCACAACCAAACGTGGCGGGTTTCTTAGTGGAGCCTATCCAAGGTGAAGCAGGTGTCTACACGCCTTCCGATGACTTTATGAGACAAGCCCGAGCGCTGTGCACCCAACATAACGCCCTGTTTATTGCCGACGAAGTGCAGACCGGAATTGCCCGCACAGGTAGCTTACTCGCTGTTTGTGGCAACTGTACTTGCGAAAATAAATGCGAACAGCAAGCAGCCACTTACGCACGCCCAGACATCTTGATTTTAGGTAAAGCTTTATCCGGAGGGGTCTACCCTGTTTCGGCAGTTTTGGCCGACGACGCCATCATGATGGTCATCAAGCCGGGCCAACACGGTTCAACCTTTGGGGGCAATCCAATTGCGGCTAAAGTTGCTATTGCCGCACTCACTGCGGTAGAAGAAGAAAGCCTCATTCAAAATGCCCGCAAACTCGGAGCCATTTTTCGACAAGAAATGCAGCGCATCATCGATCAAAACGATTTACTGGTGAAGGTACGCGGTAAAGGCTTGCTCAATGCAGTAGTGGTCAATGACAGCCCTGATTCAGACACTGCTTGGCGCTTGTGTGTGGCGCTCAAAGAGAATGGGCTTTTGGCCAAGCCAACCCATGGCAACATCATCCGTTTTGCACCGCCGCTCGTCATAACCGAAACACAATTAATGGAGTGCATTTCCATCATCGAAAAAACTGTTCAACAATTCACTAAATAACTTACATTTTGGCAACACCTATCAAATTTGGAACCGACGGCTGGAGAGCGATCATTGCAGCAGACTTTACCGTAGAAAACGTAGCGCGCGTCACGGAGGCCACAGGCATTTGGCTCAAAGAACGCTTTGACAACCCAACTGTTGTGATTGGCCACGACTGCCGTTTTGCCGGCGAACTTTTCATGGAAACTTCAGCCAAGGTGCTACTCGCTCAGGGCATTCAAATCAAAATGGCCCGCGGTTTTGTGTCGACACCCATGATTTCTTTGGCAGCCAATCAATTAGGCTGTGAGATCGGCATCATTTTGACCGCCAGCCACAACCCACCTACATACAATGGCTTCAAACTCAAAGCTAAATTTGGCGGCCCGCTCGAACCAGAAAAAGTAACTGAAGTCGAAAATTTGATTCCCGATACTTGTTCGGTGGCTTACCAAACCCAAGACCTCGACAAAGCACTCGAAAGCGGCCAGCTCGAAATCATCGATATCGAAACCCGCTACACCGACCACGTCAAAGCCAATTTTGACCTCGCTGCCATCCGCAACTCAGGGCTCAAACTCATGTACGACGCCATGTACGGTGCCGGCCAGCGCGCTTTGCCGCTCGTCTTGCCAGAAGTAGAACTTTTACACTGTGAGCCCAACCCTTCTTTTATGGGAACGGCGCCCGAGCCCATTGCCAAAAACTTGCAAGAACTAGCGCAAATCATTCAATCCCGCGGCGACATCTCTTGCGCGCTGGCAACCGACGGCGATGCAGACCGCATCGGCTTATACAACAGCCACGGCGAGTTCGTAGACTCTCACCACATCATCTTGTTATTGATCCACTACATGGTCAAATACAAGCAAATGACGGGCAAAGTTGTCATTGCATTTTCGGTCACGCCGCGCGTCGAAAAATTGTGTAAACACTACGGCCTTGAACTTGAAGTCACCAAAATTGGCTTCAAAGAAATTGCGAACATCATGATCAAAGAAGACGTGTTGTTGGGCGGAGAAGAATCGGGCGGTATCGCTGTTAAAGGACACATTCCCGAGCGCGACGGCATCTGGATGGGTCTCATTATCTGGGAATTCATGGCCAAGTCGGGCAAAACCCTCGACGAACTCATCGAAGAGGTTTATGCAATTGTTGGACCCTTCCAATTTGAGCGCAACGACCTCCACATCACCGAAGAACTCAAGCAAAAAATCATTGCCAATTGCAAAGCAAACAATTACACATCATTTGGTAAATACCAAATCCGAGAAGTACAAACCATTGACGGCTTCAAGTATTTCTTCGACGACGAACGCTGGGTCATGATCAGACCTTCTGGAACAGAACCTGTGCTCAGAACCTACGCTGAAGCACCAACTTTAGAAGAAGTCAGGGCAATTTTGAAAGTTACCGCTGATACCATTTGCAACTAAAAGACTGCATTACACACGGACAAGCCCTTCAGATTGGAGGGCTTTTTTTTTGTTCCTTCAAATCAAATGAACTAACTTTATATTTATAATTCATAAATATGCAGGTTTTCACAAGTTCACTCCCAGACACACTTTTTGCTTTGCTCTCCGAAAAAGCACAAGAACTTAACGTTCCAAAAAATAAAATCATTGAGAAGGCCCTTTCACTCTATTTAGAGCAACTCAATAAAGCGGCCTACATCAAATCTTATCGCCAAATGGCTGCAGATACCGACATTTTGCAATTAGCCGAAGAAGGAATGGCAGCCTACTACAAGCAGATCAATGCATTAGACAAATGAAACAAGGTGAAATTTGGATGGCAAACCTCGACCCTACACGTGGGAGCGAACAAGCCGGCTTTCGGCCTATATTGGTTTTCAGCGGAGATTTATTCAATACCCATACACCACTCATTATTGGGCTCCCACTTTCTACAAAAATTAAGAACTATAGAGGCAATCTCATTCTTGAACCCGACCTTGAAAATGGCCTGAAAGAAAAGTCTGAAGTTTTTACTTTTCACATCCGCTCCATTTCAAAAGAGCGCTTTATTGAAAAGATTGGACATATTGACGATAAAAAACTTAAAGAACTAAGAAAATCACTTCAAGAAATCCTCACTTACTAACCCAAAGCAACATCGAGGATCATCATCACTAAGAAGCCGCCAATGAAGCCTAAGACAGCTACATCTGTGTATTTATCGCGCTGGGTTTCTGGTATCACTTCCTCCACCACCACAAAAATCATGGCGCCCGCGGCAAAAGAAAGCGCAAAAGGCAAAATGGGTTCCATATAAATGACTGCCATGGCGCCGATCACACCTGCAATTGGCTCTACGATGGCAGAGAGTTGGCCATACATAAAACTCTTGGTGCGGCTTGCTCCTGCACGGCGCAGCGGCATAGCAACAGCAAATCCTTCTGGGAAGTTTTGGATACCAATTCCAATCGCTAGTGCAATGGCCCCAGCAATTGTAGCGCCTTCCATTCCATTAGCTGCGGCGCCAAAAAGCACACCAACAGCCAAACCTTCTGGAATGTTGTGAAGGGTAATGGCAAGCACTAACAATGTGGTTTTATGGAGTTGAGTCTTGACACCTTCGGTTTCATTGTCATTGAAATTGATGTGCAAGTGCGGTAGTTTCTTATCCAAAAAGAACAAAAACAACGCACCTGTCAGAAAACCAACAGCGGCTGGCATCCAGGGTGCGCTTGGGTAAAGCCTTTCGGAAAGCTCAATGGAAGGCATGAGCAAAGACCAAAAACTCGCTGCAACCATGACGCCACCCGTAAAACCGAGCATGCCATCGAGCAAGCCCCGGTGCATGTTTTTGAAAAAGAAAACAAGACTTGCGCCCGCTGCCGTTACCAGCCAAGTAAAGGTAGTTGCTAAAAACGCGGCAAAAACAGGATCAATGTGGGTAAAGAAATGTTCAAGTTGTTGCATCATGGTATAAAAATACCAATTATTTCAACCTCTCAATCAAATGCTCGAATGGCCAAACGATATGCGTCCAATCCAAAACCAAAAATACAACCCTTGCAAACGGGGCTCAGTAAAGATTCATGCCTGAAACTTTCGCGGGCCGCAATGTTGGAGATGTGTACTTCTACCACTGGAATTGAGATAGCGGCTATGCAATCGCGCAACGCAACGCTCGTATGGGTGTATCCACCGGCATTTAGAATAATGCCATCAGCGTCGGATTCTTGCAAACAATTAATGAGTTCACCTTCGATATTAGACTGAAAATAAAGCAATTCATGAGTTGTTTGACTTTTCAACTGTTCCAAATAAGCTTCGAATGTGACATTCCCATATATTTGTGTTTCTCGGGTGCCGAGTAAATTCAAATTAGGACCATTGACAATAAGCAATTTCATAACACATGCATTGGGAGCGCTATATTAAGGATTTTGTTTCATACCTAAAAATAGAAAAGGGTTTGGCGCTGAATTCAATTATAGCCTATCAGCGAGATGTCGCGCTCTTGGCTGCCTTTTTTGAACAGGAAAAATGCAGGCCTGAACAAGTTGCATACGAACAACTCAAAATCTTTGTGGCGCAGCTCTACGACCTCGGACTAGCGGCCCGCAGTCAAGCGCGCATCATTTCTGGAATCAAACACTTTTTCAAGTTCCTCATTTTGGAGCGCTACATCCAAGCCGACCCCTCTGAGTTACTCGAGCAACCCAAATTGGGGCGCAAACTACCAGAGGTACTTGAAATCGATGAAATCGATGCACTTTTGGCAGCTATTGATTTAAACAGTGCGGAAGGAGAACGCAACCACGCCATGCTCGAAACGCTCTACAGTTGTGGCCTGCGGGTATCGGAACTCATTGGTTTGCGCTTTTCAGATTTGTATTTTGAGGAGGGCTTTGTACGGGTCATTGGAAAAGGAAACAAAGAACGCTTAGTGCCTGTTTCTGAGCAAGTAATTTATGAAATAACCAACTATTCAAAACAAAGTCGCTTGGAGGTTCCAATCAAAGCCGGACAAGAGCACTTTGTTTTTTTGAATCGGAGAGGCCATCAGTTGACACGCGTCATGATTTTCACCATCATCCGGCAACTAACAAAAAAAATAGGGCTCAATAAGCAAATTTCTCCGCATACATTTAGGCATAGTTTTGCAACCCATTTGGTGGAAGGCGGAGCCAATTTAAGAGCCGTTCAGGAGATGCTCGGACACGAATCTATCACCACCACAGAGATTTACACGCATCTTGATCAGCGTTTTTTACGCAAGGCTATACTGAGCCACCATCCGCGAAATCAGTCCAAATAATGCGCTTTGTTGAAAAAGGCTGCTTTTTTGTGGATAATCGATTTGCAGTATTGTAAAAAGTTGTTATCTTTGCATCCGCTTTTGTAATTACACGTAATAATTTAGACATGTCACGAGTTTGTCAGTTAACAGGAAAGTCAGTGATGGTTGGAAACAACGTATCGCACTCAAATCGCAAGACCAAGCGTCGTTTTTATCCGAACTTGATCACGAAGAAGTTTTTCGTTCCTGAAGAAGATAATTTTATCACTTTAAAGATTTCTGCTGCTGCATTGCGCACCATCAACAAAAAAGGAATCTCTGCTTGCTTGAAAGAAGCACGTCAAAAAGGATTTTTGAAATAACCTGTTGGGAAACAGAATAAACATTTAGAAAATGGCTAAGAAGAGTAAAGGCAACCGCATCCAAGTAATTCTAGAGTGCACTGAGCACAAAGAGTCTGGTATGCCCGGTACATCACGCTACATCACAACTAAGAACCGTAAAAATACGCCAGACCGTATGGAGATTAAGAAATTCAATCCCATCCTCAAGCGTATGACTGTCCATAAAGAAATTAAATAAGTAAGTCATGGCAAAGAAAGTAGTTGCATCACTCCAGAAAGGTGGAGGTAAAGAACATACAAAGGTGATCAAAATGGTCAAGTCTGAGAAGTCTGGCTCATACACCTTCAAAGAAGAAATCGTACACAACGACAAAGTAAAAGAGTGGTTTACCAAAGGCTAAACCGTTGTGCATTCCCTTTTAAAGCTTCCAAGTCGGGAGCTTTTTTTTTATCTTAGCAAATGGGCATATTTGATTTTTTTTCGAAATCCAAAAAAGAAACCCTTGATCCAGTTCAAAAAGAAACCCTCGATCAAGGCCTAGAGAAAACCAAACAAACCTTTTTCTCTAAAATCACGCGTTTGCTCGTGGGCAAAAGCCGCGTGGATCAAGACGTCCTCGACGAACTCGAAGAAATCCTCATTACCGCAGATGTCGGGGTAGAAACCACCCTCAAAATCATTGACCGAATAGAAGCGCGTGTTTCCAGAGATCGCGTCATCAATTCAGAAGAACTCAACCAAATTCTCCGCGATGAAATCATCGCCCTCTTAGAAGAAAACGCAGCCAATTTTGAAGGCAAGCTCAAGGTAGATAAACCCGCAGACGGCAACCCATACGTACTCATGGTGGTTGGCGTCAATGGCGTGGGCAAAACTACCACCATTGGCAAACTAGCCTATCAAATGAAACAAGCCGGTTTAAAGGTTGTTTTGGGCGCTTCAGACACCTTTAGAGCAGCAGCTGTTGATCAGCTCATTATCTGGTCGGAGCGCGTTGGTGTGCCCATCGTGCAACAAGGCATGGGTGCCGACCCCGCAAGTGTTGCTTATGACGCTTTGCAGTCTGCTAAAGCCCAAGGAGCAGATGTAGTGATCATCGATACTGCTGGCCGCCTCCACAACAAAGTCAACCTCATGCAAGAGCTTTCAAAGATCAAGCGTGTAATGGATAAAGTGGTGCCGAATGCCCCTCACGAAATCTTATTAGTGCTCGATGGCTCTACAGGGCAAAACGCCTACGAACAAGCCAAGCAATTTGCGCAAGCCACAGACATCAATGCACTCGCCGTTACCAAACTCGACGGCACAGCCAAAGGCGGTGTGGTCATTGGCATCTCAGACCAAATGAAAATTCCGGTTAAATACATCGGCGTGGGTGAAAAAATGGAAGACCTCCAGCTTTTTGACCGCAAGGCTTTTGTAGAGACACTCTTCAAATAAGCAAGCGAATCTGCGCTCTACTTGCTTACTCCACTCTGATTAGATCAGTTGTTGGGCTACGTAAGTGGCATATTGCCCATTGAGGGCCATGAGCTCGTCGTGCTTTCCTTGCTCGGTAATTTGACCATCTTGCAAGACCAATATTTGATCTGCCTGACGAATCGTAGACAAACGGTGTGCAATGACAATCGAGGTACGGCCTTTCATGAGCTCTTCTAAAGCTTCTTGAACGAGTCTTTCGGAGCTAGAATCTAGGGCTGACGTAGCTTCATCTAAAATGAGGATACTCGGGTTTTTCAGGATGGCGCGTGCAATGGCGATGCGCTGTTTTTGACCGCCAGAAAGTTGAATGCCTCGGTCTCCTACTTCAGTGTTCATTTGCTCTGGAAAGCTACTAATGAACTCCCAAGCATTTGCTTTTTGAGCAGCTTCATTCACCTCTTGATCGGTGGCATCAGGTCGTCCAAATCGGATATTTTCTAGGATACTACCAGAAAACAACAAAACTTCTTGTGGAACAATTGCCATTTGTTGACGCAACTGTTGCAAATCAAAGGTGCTTGCCTTTCGTCCATCAAAATAAATAGCCCCTGACGAAGGTTGGTAAAACTGTAAAAGAAGGTTGGCAATTGTCGATTTACCCGAGCCACTTTGCCCAACTAGCGCTAAGGTCTGATTGCGAGACAAGGTAAAATTGATGCCCTTCAATACCTCGATGTCCGAGCGTTGCGGATAACTAAAATAAAGGTTGTCAAAACGCACAGAGCCATCAATTTGAATGCGCTCTTGCGGGGCGGAGCTTAGTTGTTCGGTATCCTCTTGAAGTAAATCGAGTAAGTTTTCGGTAGCCCCAACCGCTTTTTGAATGCTGGCGTATAAATCTGGCAAAGAACCGATAGAAGCACCCATCATGATGGTGA
Source organism: Cryomorphaceae bacterium (assembly GCA_027483605.1). GTDB lineage: Bacteria > Bacteroidota > Bacteroidia > Flavobacteriales_D > Crocinitomicaceae > UBA952. The sequence continues at coordinate 75,597 of JAIXUE010000010.1, forward strand.
AGAGCACAAACTGATAAAAACCTTCGGAGGCCAGCTCAGGATTGGGTCCTTGCGTCATGAGTAAACCTTTCCAGACAATAAATACAATAGCGCCGAAAAGACAGAAAATGATGAATGAAACGAACAAGCCGCGCCAAATACCACTGCGCACATTGAGGTCTCTGGTTTGCTGGGTGCTTTTCTTGTATTTGCCCAGCAAAAACCACTCATTGGTAAAGGCCTTGACATTGGCAATTCCGGTGAGTGCTTCTTCTAGGATGGAATTAGAGGTGGCGATGTAGTCTTGGGCTTCTTTGCTGAGCTTGCGAATGTAACGACCAAAAAACACAGCTACAATGGCCATAACGGGCACCGTTGCAAGCATGATCAGTGAAAGTTTCCAGGAAATAAAAAACAAAAAAGCGATGCCACCAAAAACAATAATGATTTGCCTGAAAAATTCGGCAATAGTCGTGCGCAATACTTCTTGAATTTGAGCGATGTCAGAAGCAACTCTCGAGGTGAGTTCGCCTACTTTTTGCCGATTGAAGAAATCCATGGGCATGTAGACCAACTTTTCAAAGGCCTCGTTGCGCATGTCTCTTAGGGCATTTTCGGTAACGTTGTTAAAGAGCACCACGCGCACAAAAGAAAAGACACTCTGAAAGAAGAACAAAATAAAAAGCGCGAGGGCTATTTGATTGACGTTCGAGAGGTCGAGCAAGCGAACAGCTTGTTCAGGGTTAGAAGTAGCGCTAGAACTCCCTAAAAGCTTACCCATGAGGTAAGGAAATACCAAGCCGGCAGAAGTGCTGAGCACCAAAAAAATCCAGCCGATAAAGTAAGTGCCTCCGTATGGTTTGAGGTATTTCAAAAAACGAGCGGCTTTACGCCAGCTATCTTTGGTTAGTTTCACTTTGGCTTCTTTGTTTTTCTTGGGTCTCATCATAGCTAGATCGCTTTGCACTACAAAAATAACTTGCTTTATTGGGGCATAGGCTTTTTTTCACGATTTTTGTCGAAAGAATTTGAAATTCTAAAAAATATGCTATCTTTGCATTCCCAAAAACATTACAAATAACGACACGACATGAAAAGAACGTTTCAACCATCGGTAAGAAAAAGAAGAAACAAACATGGCTTCCGTAGCCGTATGGCCACTAAAAACGGTCGTCGTGTATTGGCTGCTCGCCGTAAAAAAGGCCGTAAAAAATTAACTGTATCTGACGAACCAATGCACAAGCGTTAA
>JAIXUE010000003.1 GCA_027483605.1 Cryomorphaceae bacterium
AGTGCATTTTTTCTGACGCGGTCGATATGAAACCAGTCGTGGCTTCCTTCTTGATCGGTGAATTTGCTTTTCACCAAACGTTCCACCTCAGTTAGTAAATCGTTCATTAGATTTTGCTGATGCGCTTGGTCAGGCTTTGGCCATTAGCATAAATCGTCATGAAATAAGGGCCAACTGCAAATTCTTGTAATGAAATGTTTGTTTGATTTGTGGTCAGCAATAACTGCCCATTTAGGTTTCTGAGCTCAATCAAATCAATTTTTTCGTCGGATTGGATATGGATGAAGTCCTTGCTCGGGTTAGGGTAAGCTTCTATTTGGAGCGTCGGATGCTCAGCGAGCCCTACTGGATCATCTTTGCGGACTTCAATATCATCGAGATACAACTTGAAACCGTCGTAAGTGCGCAGCACAAATGCTATAAAGATGGTAGAGTCGTTGTAGCCTGCTTCACTTAAATTGGCCTCGCGGAAAGTCCATTCAAAATTTTCCTGTTGTACGTAGCCGATGGTATCGGTAAAGGAAGCAGGGTCAGTGGTGGTCGTGGAAACCAATACGAGGTAGTCGTCTGGAAAAGAAGGGTCGTGCGATTTGGCCTCCCAACTGATGAAATTGCCAAAGCTGCCGAGTTGCAGTTGTGGTGTAATGAGCCAGCGGTTGGCGGTATCCGCGTCCTCAAAATAAGAACTAACCGCAGCTACGGTGTCTTGGTTGTTTTCTGGGTCTGCAATCGTGATCCAGCCACTCGCAAATTCCAAAACTTGAGGGTGAGGGACTTGCGCATCGATGTTCAAAAGGGTGTAGTTGGTAGGGATACCCGACTGAAAATCAGTGGATAAAAGAATCGTTTGTGCCCAAAAGGAGACGGAGGATAAGCAAATGGAAAGAAAAGTAGCAATTTTCATAAGGTAAAGATAGTCATTCTTGTTAGTCGACCAAGGTGATCAGGATTTCGTTGAACTCCTGATAGAAGACGTCGAACTCCTTTAAATGTTTCTTGAAAAAAGCATAAATAACTGGCCAGTCTGTTTTGTTATAAAAATTACATCCATCCAAACGCCAAGAAATTCGTCCAATTGTTTGCCCCTCTTTGTTTAAAAACCTCGGTTCCCAATTGGTTGGAATACTCATGTTGTTTTCAAGCACCACTTTAAGTTCGGTAAGTTGTTCCCAAAAAATGGCTTGTATACCGGCGTCTTTGAATTGGATGTCGTAACAAATAGAAATGGCGTTGCCATCGCAAATCATGCGCAAGTAGGTATTTTTTACCTGTGTTGGATAATTGATCCAATTGATGCGCCTTCCAGAAGAGGACATGCAGGCACGCATGTGCGTTTTGAAGCCCGCCCAGAACGCTTCGTTAAAAGCTTTGCGTTCTTCTTTAGGTAGCATTTGTTAACTTACTGATTACCTTTAGCGTGGTCAGCCAAAAACTGCTGAAGACCGATGTCAGTGAGCGGATGTTTAACCAAAGCTTTGATGGCAGAAAGTGGTCCGGTCATGACATCTGCGCCAATGCTTGCGCAATTGATGATGTGCATAGGATGGCGCACAGAGGCTGCTAAGATTTCTGTATCGAAAGCATAGTTGTCGTAGATCAGGCGGATTTGCTCAATGAGTTGCAAGCCGTCTGTAGAGACGTCGTCTAGGCGTCCTAAGAAAGGGGAAATATAAGTTGCTCCTGCTTTAGCTGCGACCAATGCTTGCCCTGCAGAAAAAATAAGCGTGCAGTTGGTACGGATGCCTTTATTGGAAAAATACTTAATGGCTTTGAGCCCTTCGGCGATCATCGGGATTTTAACGACGATGTTTTTGTGTAAGGCTGCCAATTCTTCACCTTCGCGCACCATTCCTTCAAAATCGGTGGCAATCACTTCTGCACTGACTGGGCCATCGACAATGTTGCAAATGTTGATGTAGTGCTGTAAGATGTTGGCCTTACCGGTGATGCCTTCTTTGGCCATCAAGGAAGGATTGGTAGTAACTCCATCGAGGATACCCATGTTGTTGGCTTCTGCTATTTCTTGGAGGTTAGCGGTGTCGATAAAAAACTTCATAATTTATTTTTTGCGATTCTTAAGCATTTCTTGTTGTTGGCGCTGCATTTCTTCCAGGCGCTCTTGGAATTTTGATTTTTTCTTGGCTTTTGGATTGGCAGCATTGTTGGCTTTTCTTTCGGCCATCTTGACTTTCAACTTTTCTTCGTTGACGAAGAAATACTTGATCAAGAGCATCATGACAATTGAAAGTAGGGTAGAGATAAAGTAATAATAACTCAAACCTGCAGAGTAGTTGTTGAAGAAGAAAATCATCATGAAAGGGAAGATGTACATGATGATGCGCATATCTGGCATGCCAGGCTGCTGCGGTTGTTGCATATTGCCGCTGTTCATGTAGGTGTAGGCGAGGGTAGTGCCGGCCATGAGCAAAGTGAAGAGCGAGATGTGGTCCCCGTAGATAGGAATGTGGAAGCCTAAATCAAGGATGGAGTCAAAAGAGCTCAAGTCTTCGGCCCACAAAAATCCTTTTTGACGCAGTTCAAAAGCAGCAGGGAAGAAGCGAAAAACCGCCAAAAGAATCGGCATTTGGATGAGCATCGGGACACAGCCAGCTAAAGGGCTCGCACCTGACTCTCTGTAGAGGCTCATCATTTCCATTTGTTTTTTCATGGCATCTTCTTGCTTCGGATACTTGGCATTGAGCTCATCGATTTCGGGCTTCAGGATGCGCATCTTGACGGAGGAAACAAACATTTTCCATTGGACAGGCATCAGGATCGTTTTCAAGATGATCGTCAGGATCAGGATGGCCCAGCCTATGGCAATTCCGTTGTTTAAAAGGAGATTAAAGATAGGTTGAACAGCATAGATGTTGATCCAGCGGAACAAGCCCCAGCCAAAATTCAGGATGTCGTCGTAACCACTACCGTAGCTCTTTAGCACTTCGTAATCGTTCGGGCCAAAAAACCAATTGAAAGAGGCTTTGTTGTTTTGAAAATCCAGGGCCATGGTGGCATGGTAACCCTTGAGGTGCGTCCAGGCTTGCGGGTGTCCTTCACCGAAATTCTGAATAAAAAATTTCGTGCCTTTTTTAGGGAAAGGATTTTCTGGGTGAAGGATTGCTGAAAAATAACTTTGCTTGAACGCCACCCAGTTGACGTTTTCTTCTGCTTCACCTGATTCACTTGCGGTTTCGGATAGGTAGTCTAGGCCACTTTCTGCTTGGTCAAAGCAAATGGTGGAAACGCGGCGCTGTTCTGAGAAAAGGCGCTCCGTCTTTTTGAAATCTGCAGCCCAGTTGAGTACAGAGTTGTCTAGGATGAATCCTTCGTTGTCTAGGACTTCGATGTTGTAAGCTAAATCGTGTCCTTTTTTGAGTTGGTACGTTTGACGGATGAGGCCTTCAGTGAATTTCGCTTCGTAAACAGCCGTTGTTTTGGTGCTTTTTACCAATTCAAAAAGGTAGTCTTTGGTGTAAATTTTACCTTTTGCAGTACTGAGCACTAATTGGTTGTGTGCATCGCCGTCCTCGAATAAACAAAGTGCGTTGTCTTTGTTTGCTGCAAAGTCTTTGTAGTTTTTGTACTTTTTAAGGTATACACCAGCAAGCATACCGCCTTTTGAATTGAGCTCAATGCGCAACTCGTTGTTTTCAAGGGTAGTGATTTCACCTTTTGCGACAATAGCAGAGGAATTGCTCGTGTTGCGCACTGTAGTGGCGACGGATTTTTTTTCGGTGTTGCTTTTCTTTTCAGCTTTTTGAGCCGCTGCCGCTTCTTTCTTTTGTGCTGCCTTGATTTCGGCCTCAGAGGGCTGATTCATGACAGAAAAAACAGTGATGATCAGGCCAATGAGGACCAGGCCGATGGTGGAATTGCGATCCATAGGATTAGTGTTTTTTGTTTTTAAGTGCCGCTTTTACAAACGCGACAAAGAGTGGGTGAGGGGCGTCTACGGTACTTTTGTATTCCGGATGAAACTGCACACCCACAAACCAAGGGTGGGTTGGTATTTCTACAACTTCTACCAAGCCAGTTTCTGGGTTGCGACCTGCCGCTACCATGCCTTTGGCTTCAAAATCAGAGAGGTATTGGTTGTTGAATTCATAGCGGTGGCGGTGGCGTTCCGAAATATTATTGTTTTGGTAGGCCTTCGCCGTATTGGAGTTTGGTTTGAGCTCGCATTTGTAGGCACCAAGCCGCATGGTGCCGCCCATGTTGGAGATGCGTTTTTGCTCTTCCATCATGGAGATAACCGGAGCGTTGGTGTTTTCGGACATTTCTGTAGAGTGAGCGTCGCTGAGGCCCAAAACATTTCTAGCAAATTCAATTACGGCAATTTGCATGCCGAGGCAGATTCCTAAAAATGGAATGTTGTTTTCGCGGGCAAAACGCACAGCTTCAATTTTGCCATCGATGCCTCTGGAGCCAAAACCAGGCGCCACCAAGATGCCGTCGAGCCCACTGAGTTCGGTTGCAATATTTTCTGGATCGAGTGTTTCAGAATGGATCCAGCTCAATTCGACTTTTGTTTCGTTCGAAACACCAGCGTGAATAAACGCTTCTGAGATAGATTTGTAAGCGTCTTTGAGTTCGACGTATTTACCGATCAGCCCGATTTTAACCGTGTGTTTAGGGTTTTTCAGGCGCTCTAAAAAAGCTTTCCAGTTGTCTAGTTTAGGACTTTGTTTTTTAGACAAGCCTAGTTTTTCGAGCACAACAGTGTCGAGTTCTTCGGCTTGCATGAGTACTGGAACATCGTAGATAGAGGCGGCATCGCGGGCTTCAATGACCGCATTGACCGAAACATTACAGAATTTGGCGATTTTCTTGCGCAAACCTAAATCGAGTTCGTGCTCGGTTCGGCAACAAAGTACGTCTGGCTGAACGCCAAGTTCGAGCAACTGCTTAACGGAGTGCTGCGTAGGTTTGGTTTTGAGTTCGCCTGCTGCAGAAAGATAAGGAACGAGCGTGAGGTGCACGACAATGCAGTCGTTTTCGTATTCCCAAAGCATTTGGCGCACGGCCTCTACATATGGCAAAGACTCGATGTCGCCGACAGTGCCTCCGATTTCGGTGATCACGATGTCAAACTGACCATTTTTGGCTACCGCTTGAATGCGCTCTTTGATTTCGTCGGTGATGTGCGGGATGACCTGTACGGTTTTACCCAAATAGTCGCCGCGGCGTTCTTTTTCGATTACTGATTGGTAAATACGCCCCGTAGTGACGTTGTTCGCCTGTGAGGTAGGAACGTTTAAAAAACGCTCGTAGTGACCGAGGTCGAGGTCGGTTTCGGCGCCGTCGTCTGTGACGTAGCACTCGCCGTGTTCGTAGGGGTTGAGGGTTCCTGGATCGATATTGATATATGGATCTAGTTTTTGAATGGTGGTGGTGTAACCACGGGCTTGTAAAAGTTTTGCTAACGACGCAGATATGATGCCTTTCCCTAAAGAAGAAGTCACACCCCCGGTTACAAAAACATACTTGGTTGAATTGGACATAAATCGTTTGTAACTACGGGAAACAAAGGTAATACATTCATTGCCTTTGGCCTAAAATTGTTTACAAATTGTTCAAATGTTTATTTCTTTTGCTGCCAGGTAAAATACGCTTGTTGTTGTTTGGGCCGGTTTTCTTCAGGTTCTAAAAGTGGCTCACAAGGCTTGAGTGTCTGTTGACAATCATGAGGTAGCGCTTGATAGAGCTTGGTTCCGTCGGTTTTCCAGGCAATCATTTCATCCGAAACTTCCTTGATGATTTTGGCAGGATTACCCACCACTAAACTGCGTGCAGGGATTTCCATTTTGGCGGGCACAAACGCCAGCGCGCCAATAATGGATTCTCTGCCAATCTGTACATCGTCCATAATGACGGCATTCATACCAATTAGGCAGTTTTCACCGAGGGTTCCGCCGTGGATAATAGCGCCATGACCCACGTGGGCTCCGGCTTTCAAATGAACGGTAGTGCCAGGGAACATATGAATGACACAATTTTCTTGCACATTGCAGCCGTCTTCTATGATGATTTGTCCCCAGTCGCCACGCAAAACAGCCCCGGGGCCAATGTAAACGTTTTCACCGATGAGCACATTGCCAGTAACATTGGCCTGCGGATGCACAAAGCTAGAGGCTTTAACGACAGGAATAAAACCGTTGAAAGAATAAATGGCCATTGTTTGTTTTTGTTTGCTAAAGATAGCAAATCCTTTGTGAAGTGAAGCTATTCGTTGTAAGCCTTTGTTTGAATTGAATGTATTCTATTTAACATAATATTAATTATACAACATTTAAAACAAAACCACATTTCAAACGTTGTGTATCTTTGCACTGTGTTTAGCACCGACCAACAAACCCTCCACGACCTCGAGTTTGAAGCCATCAAAGCATGGCTTGAAAAGTTTTGTATTGGCCCCACGGCTTTAAAGCAAGTTCAAACTTTACAACCGCGCACGCAATTTGCGGTTTTGCGCCAAGAGCTCAAGCGCTTGGATGAACTCCGTCTGGTGCGTGTGCATGGCGAAAAGTTTCCACAACTCGAATTTGAGGAACTCTTACAGGAAATCAAGTTATTAGGGATTCAAAAAGCAGTCATCTCTTTAGAAGGATTTCGACGCATTTATCAAGCCTCTGAACTGGTCAATGCTTTGGTATTGTTTTTTGAAAATGCGCTCTTCAAGTATCCTTTATTAAAAGAACTCACCAACGACGTTTACTACACAAAGGAAATCACCAATGAAATTGATCAGGTATTTGACCGCAACGGACAAATCAAAGACGACGCCTCGCCTGAACTTGCAGACATCCGTACGCGCATTCGGGTGCTGCGCAACCAGATCAATAAGAACTTCGACAAAGAATTGCGCCGTTATAACAAAGACAAGGTATTGGCTGAAACGCTTGAAACGTATGTCAATGAGCGCCGCGTACTGACAGTCTTGTCTACTTTTAAGCGCAAAGTACCTGGCAATATCCATGGCTCTAGTAAAACCGGTAGCCTGACCTTTATTGAGCCATTGGTCAATGTGCCACTCAATAACGAACTCGAATTCTTATTCGACGACGAGCGCAAAGAGATTCACCGCATTTTACAAGCGCTCACGGCCCTGATGGTCCAATACCGCCCACTGATCAATGCGTATCAAACCTTACTGACAAGGATAGATTTCTTGAATGCCAAATGCAAGCTAGCTATTGAGATGCAGGCTGTCTTGCCCGCTATTGGGCAGCACACCGGTATGCATATGAAGCAGGCTTATCATCCGCTACTAAGGCGCGCCAATCAGCAAGCAGGTAAACCTACCTTTGCACAAGAACTCAAGTTGCAGCAAAAATCCAGAATGCTCGTCATTTCTGGGCCTAACGCTGGTGGCAAGAGCATTACGCTCAAAACAATTGGTCTGTTGCAACTCATGTTGCAAGCTGGGCTTTTGGTGCCTGTGGCGCCAGATAGCCAAATGTGTTTTTTCAAGCAGATTTATTCAGATATTGGAGATAATCAATCAATTGAAAATGAACTAAGTACCTACTCTTACCGCTTGCAACGCATGAAGTTCTTTTTGGGTCGTGCCAATGCCCAGACATTGCTGCTTTTGGATGAGTTTGGAACCGGTTCTGATCCTGAGCTCGGCGCTGCATTGGCAGAGGTCTTTTTTGAGCAAATGTATGCACTACAGGTTTTTGGCGTGCTCACCACGCACTACAGCAATATTAAATTAAAGGCAGACGAGCTGCCACAAGCGCAAAATGGCTGCATGCTTTTCAATGAAAAAGACCTCTCCCCGCTTTATCAATTTGCGCTGGGGCAACCAGGAAGTTCATTTACTTTTGAAGTCGCACAACTCAACGGTATCTCTAAAGCCCTTATTCAGGATGCCAAATTGCGCTTGAATCAACAAAAAGTGAGACTCGATAAACTCTTGAGTAGCTTGCAAAAAGAGCGCAACCAGTTGTTGGCGCAAAACAAGCGCTTGTCCGAGGCGGCACTTGCAGCAGAGAAGTCTAGCGCCCAGCACGAGCAAGCAATTCAAAAGTTGCAGCACAAACAAAGCCAAGTGAGCCAAGTGCAAGAAAGTAGTCAGCGTCAGCTGCAAGCAGGTAAAAAGATGCTGGGCTTTATTGAAAAATTCAATGCTTCGTCTCGCAAGAAAGATATCAATACTGCTCTATTTCAAGAGCTTACGCAATATTTGCGCTTAGAGAAATCAAAGCAAACCATTAAGAAAAAAGCGCCAACTCCCACTGCTACCCAACAACCTACCAAAAAAGAAGTGCAGCGCGCCGAAAAGTATGAGCAAGAGCGCATCAAGGTGGGTTCTCAGGTGCAGCTCATTCAGACCAACCGCATTGGTGTTGTCGAAGAAATGAAAGGCAAGCAATTGACGGTGATCTTCGGACAGGCCCGCATCAAGGTCCATCTAGAGAAGCTCCGCTTTTTAGCCGACTGAAATTTAACATAAGTTACACATGAATCCCTTGAAAATGCGTAACTTTGCGCTCAATTTTTTAAATTTTCACCACAAATGAGTAGTACAGCACTTGGAAACCACATCTTAGTAGAGTTCATGAATTGTGATCCACACGTCATGAATGACGTTGCAGCAATTGAACGAGACATGGTCGGCGCAGCCCGTAAAGCAGAGGCCACCGTGATCAACTCTACCTTTCACCATTTTTCACCTTATGGTGTATCTGGTGTCGTTGTGATCCAAGAAAGTCACTTGGCCATTCACACATGGCCAGAATACGGCTATGCTGCTGTAGACGTCTTTACTTGTGGCGACATGAATGCCTGGATAGCCTTTGACCACCTCAAAGAATGCTTCGGCGCCAAGTCTTATTCTGCAATCGAAATGAAGCGCGGTTCGGTAAACTTACTTACCCGCAATGATTTCGACATCACCAGCGCCCGTGAAAAGGCAGCTGAGTGGCGCAACCCAGATTTTTACACCCGCAACGTTTGGTTCACCGACAAAGACGAAGACCAAGCGCTTTCTTTGCGTTTCACTGGCGACGTCTTCTTTGATGTGCAGTCTCCTTTTCAGCGCGTCCGCATTTTAGAATCAACAAAGTACGGTAAAATGCTGGCCCTCGATGACATGGTCATGACCACCATTAAAGATGAGTTCCATTACCACGAAATGATCGCACACCCTAGCCTCTTTACGCTCCAAAACGCTAAAAATGTATTGGTAATCGGCGGCGGCGACGGCGGCACAGTTCGCGAAGTATTGCGCCACAGCAACATCGAAAAGGTAACTATGGTAGAAATCGATGGCGAAGTCATCAAGGCTTGTAAAGAACACTTACCTGAAATTGCCGCAGCTTTCGACGATCCGCGCCTCGAACTCATCGTAGACGACGGCATTGCGTTTGTCAAGAATGCTGCTGACGCAGTTTACGATCTATTGATTGTAGACGGCTCAGATCCGGTTGGTCCGGCAGAAGGCTTATTTAGTGTAGATTTCTACCAAAATTGTTACCGCACACTCAAAGCAGATGGCATCTTGGTCGCGCAAGGCGAATCTCCGAAGTTCAACGAAAAAGCATTCTCCGAACTCAATCAAACCCTCCAAAGTATCTTCGGAAAAGACAATGCACCAGTCGGCTTGTTCTTCGTGCCAACCTACCCTACCGGCATGTGGAGTTTCCAATACGGTCTCAAAGGCGCTGCAGATCCACGCAAAGTTACCAACACAGACGCCATCAAGTCTTTTGTTGCAGAAAAAGGCCTTCGTTATTACAACGAAGACATCCATTTTTCAACCTTTGCGTTGCCTAATTTTGTAAAGCAATTAATCCAACAATAACATGACAATTTCTCAAAACAAGGTCGTCACCTTGACCTACAAGCTCTCTGATCACACAACCGGAGAAAAAATCGAAGAAACAACTCCGGAAAATGCCTTGACCTTCTTGTACGGTGTAGGTGGAATGATTCCTGAATTTGAGGAAAAACTTGCTGGCAAAACAGCTGGTGAGCACTTTGATTTTCATATTTTAGCAGCCAATGCCTATGGAGAGCAAGATCCACAGCACATCGTAATGTTGCCAGCAAATATCTTCCACGACGAAAACGGAAGTTTTGATGCGGAGATGTTTAAGGTTGGTAGCATGGTTCCGATGTCTGATAGCGACGGCAACCAATTGCGTGGCCGCATTTTAGAAATCACTACTGAAACCGTTCAGATGGACTTCAACCACCCACTTGCGGGCACAGACCTTCATTTTGCAGGAACAATCCTTGAAGTGCGCGATGCTGAAGACGAAGAATTGGCACACGGTCATGCACACGGCCCACACGGTCATCAACACTAAACACAACAATTTAGCCACTTTATTGTTAGAAGGCGTATATCGGTATTTTTCGGTATACGCTTTTTTATTTAACAACTCATGGCTACAATATTTGAAACCAGACTGATCGGCAACATTGGCAAAGACGCTCACGTCAAAACAATGGACCGCGGCATTATTGCTATCAACTTCCCCGTCGCGCACAATAAAAATTGGAAAGACAAAAAAACCGGTCAAATGCGCACCAAAACAACTTGGGTCAATTGTACCATTTGGAAGCGCGAAGGTGCCAACATGCGCATCATTGATTTTCTGACACGCGGCACACTTGTAGAAGTGCTCGGAACGCCTTTTGCCAAGACCGTTCAACTCGAAGATGGCCAAACGCGTACTGAAATCCGCCTGAATATTTCCAAAACCAATATCCTTCGCCCTGCCAATCGAGACGATCAAGAAAGCCTCAGCTTCGTTGATCAAGACGACGAAGAAGATCAGTATGGCGCAAGCCTAGATGATTTCTCGATGGATAGCGATGATTTTGAATAACTTAGCAAAAGATGAAAAAAAAGTGACGAAATTTTTAAACTTTTCACTTTTTGAATTCGAAAAATTACATATATTTGCATCCTCGAATTGAGACATTCCTCCTTAGCTCAGTTGGTTAGAGCATCTGACTGTTAATCAGAGGGTCGCTGGTTCAAGTCCAGCAGGGGGAGCTTCAAAAGCCGATCAGTTATGGTCGGCTTTTTTTATTATTTGGAAAAGCTGTGCCTCACCCCTCTTCAATTCTGAACAAATAATTTCGTATCATGCAAGACTTCATGGATCAGGCGGGAAAAAATGGCATAGATCTTCTAATTAAAGGAAGGTGTCAATTTTGTGGTGCGGATTATGAAAGAGGGATCTTTGAATGCATGGAAAACTACAACAGTGGACTTTTACTTTTCGATTTTAATGATCCGAAGTATCTCTTGTATCGATTTTTAAGTGTGGATGCGCATGCCCTGCAACATCCAGAAATTCACGGGCGTTGGAGCAATCATTTTCATTTGACAAGGTTGCATTTAATTCTTCAGAAAAAGCAAACCTGGGACTACAACAAATCACCCCTACTCAGTGACTACTTGAATAGATATAAATCAAACAAACCAAATGAATTTCTCAAGGCTCCAGCACCATTAGATAGAGGAAGAATCACAGCAAAAGATTTGACCAAGGTAACGATAGCTGAAGAGTGTGCTGAACTCATTAGCAAATGGGCAGATGAAGTATATCATGCTTGGAATTCAAACCATGGAACAGTTGCTGAAATTGCAGATGGTTTTTTAGAAAACTATTACATTTAAACTACACGAGGAAGACAAACAAATATCAATATTTCATCAACATCATGAAACAACTTATCTATCTGACATTACTTTGCATTACAAGAGTTACAGGTTCCTACACTCAAACAAATAGTCATCAATACGATATAAATACCGTGAACACCGATTTGATATTTAAATATCCTGATACCACAAACAATATTTTTTTAAGAGCGCTTAGAAATGAATACAAGCTATCTGAACTGACGCAAAACAAATCAACAGATATTGATAAAGTTTTATCAGTGTTAAATTGGACGCACAACCAATGGAAACACAATGGTTCAAATGAGCCGAGTAAAAGTGATGCACTAACCATTTTGAAAGAGGCAAAAGAGGGTAAAACGTTTAGGTGCGTTGAATACGGTATAGTTTTAACATCAGCACTTCAAGCGCTCAACTTTAAAGCCAGAGTTGTTGGTCTCAAAACTGCCGATGTAGAGACGAAGAAATATGGGGCTGGCCATGTTTTAGCGGAGGTTTGGATGCCACAATTTGATAAGTGGGTTTTAATTGATGGTCAATTCAACGTCATGCCAATTTTGGATAACATTCCTTTAAATGCAGTTGAATTTCAGCAAGCAATTTCAGCTAACAAAAAATACAAACTAATTGATGTCAATGGAGAAGTGAGTAAGCTGAGCGCCAAAATGTACACAAAGTTTGTTTTCGACTACCTATATTTTATAGATGCAAGATTTGACAATAGAAATGACTCCGCAGATCAAAGAGTGGTTCATGAAGGCAAGTCTACCTTGATGCTCGTTCCTTTAGGTGTAAAAAATCCAACTGTTTTTCAAGTGAAATATCCTATGGATAACTTGTTCTATACGAATTCTATAAATGATTTTTACCGCAAACCAAATTGATTTGTGGTCAAAGTCGCCTACTCAGCCATGTAAAAAATACTCACATAGCTGCTTTAAGCAAGTTAGACACCCATGATGACCCATATCCATCAGCTGTTGTACAGCACTTAAATTTGAGTTATTCAGGTCATTTATAATCGCAATTAACGGACTGTTGAAATAAAATATATTTTTACAACGGCTTTAGGGGTATTCTGAAAAGAATTGAGACAGTCCCTTTGAACCTGATTCAGTTGATACTGACGTAGGGAAAAGTTAGAATGTATTTTCAGCTTTTTTGTTTTTGTTCGCTTTTTAGAGAACTCCTGAGGCCATCGGTATCATTTAAAATATATTTTATGGCTTCTTCACTTTGGCATCACATCTTGCTCGTTCGAAAACAAGCACCATTGGTTCACAACATTACGAATTATGTCGTGATGAACAACTCTGCTAATGCACTTTTGGCAATTGGAGCCTCCCCTATCATGGCACATGCACATCAGGAAATTGACGAGCTGAGCAGTATTTGTCAAGCACTAGTACTGAACATTGGGACCTTAGATGAATTATGGGTAAAGTCCATGTTACAAGCAGCTAAAATAGCTAAGGACAATAAAAAACCTTTTGTTTTAGATCCTGTTGGGGCCGGTGCAACAGCTTATAGAGATCAAACTTTGAGCCAATTGGTCGCTTTGAAACCAACCGTAATTCGGGGCAACGCTTCTGAAATTTTGGCTTTGGCAAAGCATCATCAAGCCAAAACAAAAGGTGTCGATAGCACTGCTCAAAGTCAGGAAGCAATTGCTGCTGCACGCTTTCTCAATAGTCAATACGGTGCTATTGTTTGCATTTCTGGTCAAACTGATATTATTATCTCCAATGACACACACATAGAAATCAGCAATGGAAATGCGCTAATGACCAAAGTGACAGGATTAGGTTGCTCTGCGACAGCAATTATTGGTGCATTTATTGCCGTTGTTGAAGATAAAGTTGAGGCGGTGGCGGCTGCAACGGCGCTGATGAGTATAGCAGGTGAAATAGCTGCACAATCCGCGAACGGGCCGGGAAGTCTGCAAATGCAACTACTCGATAAGCTACACAACATCACTGAGCTTGAATTTGAGCAGCATTTGAAGTTCAAGTTGTTGTAATGAAAACAGCATTTCCTTACCAATTATATTTAGTGCTTTCAGAACAAAGTTGCACGCAGCATCATTATTTATATGTTGCCGAACAAGCTATTTTAGGAGGCGTAGATATAGTTCAGTTAAGAGAAAAAAATGCAACAACCGCTGAATTTATTGAAAAAGCACTGCGCTTACAAGATGTTTTGAGCAAACACAATGTGCCATTGATAATCAATGATCATTTAGAAGTAGCACAACAAGTTCATGCGCATGGTATTCATGTGGGAAATAAGGATGTCAGCCCATCCTTCATTCACTCTGTTTGGAAAGAATGTAGATCCATTGGTTATTCTATAGAATATTTGGAACAACTGCAAAATGACGCCGCTAAACGAGCAGACTGCTTGGGTGTGAGTCCTGTTTTTAATTCTGTCACCAAGACCGATACAGTTCAGCAATGGGGTCTAGATGGTATTCGGAAGATTCGCGCACTAACAGACAAACCCCTCATAGCAATTGGCAACATGAATGTTTCGAATACTTGTGAAGTGATCAAAGCAGGTGCTGACTGCATTGCGGTGGTTTCGGCCATATGCGGAGCCCAAGATCCGATGAAAGCCGCATTAGAAATTAAAAATCAAATCGAAAAAGCAATATGAAAAAGTATGCCTACCCTAGTGTCTTGACCATCGCCGGATTTGATGGAAGTGGAGGTGCTGGTATTCAGGGAGATATAAAAGCAATTTCAGCTTTAGGTTGTTTTGCAACTTCGGTATTAACTGCTTTACCTGTTCAAAATACAACCGGAGTTAAATCGATTTACCCCATTCCAAATCAGGCCGTTAAGCAGCAATTAGAGACGATTATAGATGATATTTATCCAGATGCGATCAAAATAGGAATGGTGCACAACAATGATTTAGTCGATTCCATTCATGATTTTTTATTGCTTCATGCCGCCATACCAGTTGTTTTTGACCCTGTGATGGTGGCAACAAGTGGTCATCAGTTGATAAACGATGAGACCATTCAGGCAGTCATTGAAAAGATTTTTCCTCTTGCAGCAATCATTACCCCTAATCTAGATGAGGCAAGTATACTTGCTCAAATGCCTATTCAAACGGTAAAAGATATGTATAAGGGCGGAGAAAAAATACAAAATTTAGGTGTGAAAAATATGCTCTTGAAAGGAGGTCATTTGAATGCAAAAGAGCTTACTTCCTTGTTTTTTAGTGAGACAGGGCAAGTTCATGAATTTCATTATGAGAAATACAATACAAACAACACGCATGGGTCTGGTTGTACACTTTCATCTGCTATAGCTAGTTATTTAGCTTTAGGTAAATCAATGGAAGAAGCTGTCGCGCTTGCACAAGATTATGTGCATTTGGCAATAAGTAATGCCAAAGACGTGAAGATTGGCAAAGGAAATGGTCCTTTAAATCACTTTTTTAATCCTCAAAAACTCATTAAAAATGAAATGGTCAACTAATACCTGGGAACAAATTCAACCCATTTATCAAAAAATCATTGAGATGCCATTCATTCAAGAATTAATGGATGGCACCTTGCCACTTGAGAAGTTTCAGTTTTATATTGCTCAAGATGCACATTATTTAGAACATTTTGGCAGAAGCTTAGCGCTGATCGCAGCAAGAATTCCAGAGGTCAAAGATACACTTGCATTTATCCGTTTTGCAGAAGGTGCAATAGTTGTAGAGAATGCGCTACACGAGTCTTATTTTAAAGATTTTAACTTAGCTGACAAAGGAGTAATGCAGCCTTCTTGCCACCATTATGCACATTTTCTAAAAAGCACCGCAATCACAGAAAATGTCGCAGTTGCTGTGGCAGCAGTCTTACCTTGTTTTTGGATTTATCAAGAAGTTGGTGCTTATATTTATCAACGCCAAAGGGCCTCTGCTAATCCATATCAAAAATGGATTGATACTTATGCAGGCGAAGAATTTGGCCAACTGGTTCAGCAAGCAATCACGATCTGTGATGCGATTGCCGCGAGTTGTACTGAAAGTCAGCAACTTTCAATGACAACAGCATTTATAACCTCTAGTCACTTAGAATTCCATTTTTGGGACAGCGCGTATCATTTCAGAAAATGGTAAGAACTTTAGGAGCAATGTTGAGGTTTTCGTCTCGAT
Organism: Cryomorphaceae bacterium; assembly: GCA_027483605.1. GTDB lineage: Bacteria > Bacteroidota > Bacteroidia > Flavobacteriales_D > Crocinitomicaceae > UBA952. The sequence goes on from JAIXUE010000003.1 coordinate 15,803, forward strand.
ATTGCAGTAGTCATTGATTTGCGTCAATCATAAAAGAGCGTTATTCAGGCATATAATAAATACTCACAAAAATGCGATAAGCTAGGTAGACGCCCATGATGGCCCATATCCACCATCTGTTTTTCATGTACCAGTCCATAGTTTTTTAGTTTAAGATGCTTTTAAAGTTAGGATTAAAATCGACTCCTTTTCTGAATTCATTGGGTCAACAAAAGCAAATTCCCTAATTTTAGCCGACTAAACGAATAGCAAACGCTAATGAAAAATCTATACCTCATACTCTTTGTGCTCTTTTCAGTATTTGTTTCGAATACCGCTTTCTCTCAAGATTCTACGCGCTACGAAGTATTCGACGTGGTTTACCTTACTGATGGTACGGTTTTGAGAGGGCAGATTTTAGCTTATGATGCGCAAGGCGGCGGGCTTTCGTTTAGAGACACACAAAATCGGGTTTACAATTTCAGTCGGGAAGAATATAAATACTTCCGTGAAAAGCAAAATTTCCCGATCAATACCAAAAAGAACAAAGCGCTAAGAGCCCGCAAAACTGGTGGTTTGAGCTACAATATTGGGCTCAATAATACCTATTTGTATGGATTGGAGAAATTAGATTTGAACGCGCTTGGGAAAAGGCGCAGCACCGAAGGCTTTGCCATTGGGGTACAAGGGACTATCGGCAAATACTTTACCAGAAGTCATTATTTTGGCGCATGTGCAGAGGTTGGCGTGCTTACTACCGATCCGAGGTTTTTTAATTTTGGCCTTCATTACAACTATGAATACGACCAAAAAGCAACCAATCTTGCCCGATACATTCCTGTGGAGCTGAAATTTCAGAACATGATTTTACAAAACTCGGGCATTCCCTATGTTGAAACAACACCCAATAGTTCATGGTCGGGCTTTTACTACCCCAAGACTGAATTGAAAACGCTTGTTTTTTCAGTGGGCCATGGTTTCGGTTTTATACTCAAACAAGGCGGCTCATTCAATATCGATTTGTCTTATCAGCGTCACATCACCTTGAGTCAAACTTTCTACGGACTCAAGCCAGCAGATGCAGTTGGTTATGCCCCGAAGTTTCAGGTAAACGGATTTAAACTTGGTTTTTCGCTGAGTTTTTAGCCTTTTTAATCCAACTTATCTTTAATAATGATCAACTGGCACACCTCCACCCCACCCACGGCTCCCTTTTACGCCTCTATTTTCAATTATTATTTAAGCGAAGACTTAGAAGGCTATGAAGCCTACGACACCGAAACCTTGGAATTAGTCAAGCAAATTCCTGGTTTTTTGGGCTATGAAAGCATGAAACATGAAGGACGCGGCATGTTCATCAGCTACTGGCAGAGCAAAGAAGCAATTGCTGTTTGGGCTCAAAACCCTATTCATCAGAAAGCGAAGCAACTTGGGCAAGGCAAATGGTATCGCTATTACCACAGCATGATTGCAGAGGTGGACCGCTTTCATTCGCATGCGCTTTGAATACTTTTACACTTTGTATCAGTAGGTTCTTTTAAAACACTACATTAGCATAAATTGCTAATAATGAAATACTTGAATCTTTTTACTTTCTTGTTAAGTGCAGACTTCAAGGAAAAGTTGAGCAAGGCGGTGCTTTACGTGGCCATCATCAGTTTTTTAGGGCATTTAGTGCTCTATATGTTGCATCAATATGTATGGAAAGCTGAAGCGGATAAATTGTTTTCTAGCCCTATCAATGCGCTTTATACCCCCTTTTCATTCCTTTTGGTTTTCGAAGCATTTTTATTGCTTTATTATTTGCCAAAATCAACAAGTATCTACATTGGTAAGCAATATGAAATCATTACCCTCATATTGATCAGGGGTGTTTTCAAGGATATTACACATTTACCACTGACAAAACAATGGCCAAACCTTGGCGAATACAGTAAGTTGTTGGGTGATTTAGTTACCGTGGTGTTGGTCTTTCTCTTGATTTACATTTTTTACAAACTTTGTAATCGCTTTCGGCCACTGCACGAAGACACTGAAGAGCCCGAACTACAATCAGTAAAACGTTTCATTCGCTCAAAGAAAATCATTACGGTGCTCTTGCTGATCAGTTCATTTCTCTTGGGTGTTTACTCCTTAGCGGATTACTTGCTGCACGCCTCAGGCAATTATTCACTGGGGACGGCGCTGAACTTGAATGGGATTTTTTTCGATCATTTCTTCTCCTTGTTGATTGTCAGTGATGTGCTCATTTTATTGCTGTCGCTATTCTATACCGATGATTATGCACTGATCATGCGCAACTCAAGTTTTGTGATCTCCACAATTCTTTTAAAGTTGTCTTTCAGTGCCGAAGGCGTATTCGCACAATTGCTGATTTTAATTGGTGTTGCTTTCGGCGTCGGGATGTATTATGTCTCTCAGAAGTTTCAGAAGTTGAAGTTAAAGTCTTGAAGATAGTTTCCATAACTTTAAAGGATGAAATATTTCCCAATCATCATTTACCTTTTCTTCAATGGCCTTCCATCGTTTTGGTCACAACCAGAGCTGCATAAAGCCATATCCTATAACATTCGCTACGACGGCCCTTCAGATGTAGCGCCGGATTGGTCAGAAAGAAAAACACCTATTGTGGCCCAACTTCAAAATGAACGCCCAAGCATCATCGGTTTTCAAGAAGTATTGGCAAACCAGTTAAAAGACCTACAACAAGCGCTTCCTGCTTTTCGTTATGTTGGTGTTGGCCGCGACGACGCAAAAGAAGCCGGCGAATTCGCTCCTATTTTTTATGACACAACGCGCTATAAACTACTGCAAAGCGGCACATTTTGGCTCTCCCCTACGCCAAGTATACCTTCCAAAGGTTGGGATGCAGCCCTCAACCGAATTTGCACTTTTGCCTTGTTGGAAAGTAAATACGACCACAAAAAACTATGGGTTTTGAATACGCATTTTGATCATATTGGCATAGAGGCGCGCTTGCATTCAGCAGAACTGCTCCTCGAAAAGTTTGCTGAGTTTACCCAAGCAGTAAACGTGCCGCTTTTGCTATTAGGTGATTTCAATGCGGAACCCGATTCTTTTGCTATTATCCAATTAAAGCAGACTTTCCAGGATTTATCTTGTTCAAAAAGACACCGAGAACTTTGTTCAGGTCCTACTTTCAATGCCTTTACTTTGAATGAAGCTGACGACAAAATCATTGATTATTTTTTTGGTAGTCCAGGAATCATCCCCATTCAATATAAAGTACGGCAAACTCCGTTTGAGCGCTCCTTTCCTTCAGATCACTTCCCGCTTATTTTGACGTTTATTTCAGTATAAATATTATCTATTTATATATAAACACTATCGATGCTATCGATTGATTAACTGTGGTACTTTTGAAGAGAACATTAATCAAATCGATATGAAAAAGGTTTATTTATTCTTGAGTTTTGGCTTGGCTTTGAACCTCGCAGCTCAAAAAGGAAAGAAAAACACTCCTCCACCCCCACCCCCAGCTCCTGCAGGGCAATGCCCAGTGATGCATGGTGCTGCTACACCGCCACCAGCAGGCGCTGCACACAGCAATCCGGTGGTGAATTCAAATGGCAATACCAACCGCGATTGGTGGCCTAATCAATTAGATTTGACCGTTTTGCGTCAGCACTCTTCGCTTTCTGACCCAATGGGTCCTGGTTTTGATTACGAAAAAGCTTTTTCAACACTCGACTATTACGCGCTCAAAGCGGATATCAAAGCAGTGCTCACGGAGTCGCAAGATTGGTGGCCGGCAGATTTCGGTAACTATGGCCCATTATTTATTCGCATGGCTTGGCACAGTGCTGGCACCTACCGCACTGGCGACGGCCGTGGAGGTTCTTCTGCCGGGCAGCAGCGTTTTGCACCCTTAAATAGCTGGCCCGACAACGGTAACCTGGACAAAGCTCGTCGTTTGCTATGGCCAGTGAAGCAAAAGTATGGTAATAAAATCTCTTGGGCCGACCTCATGGTGTTGGCGGGCAATGTGGCACTCGAAGAAATGGGCTTCAAGACCTATGGTTTCTCTGCCGGTCGCGCCGATGTATGGGAGCCAGAACAAGATATGTATTGGGGTAAAGAAACCAAGTTTTTAGATGACCAGCGCTACAGCGATGGCCGCAAGTTGGAAAACCCCTTAGCTGCCGTTCAGATGGGACTCATTTATGTCAATCCAGAAGGACCAAATGGAAATCCTGACCCTTTAGCTTCTGCTAAAGATATCCGCGAAACTTTTGGCCGCATGGGTATGAACGATGAAGAAACTGTGGCCTTGATTGCTGGCGGACACACTTTTGGCAAGACGCACGGTGCTGGCCCTGCTTCGCACGTAGGTAAAGAGCCAGAGGCAGCAGCTATTGAAGAGCAAGGCTTTGGCTGGACCTCCACCTACAAATCCGGAAAAGGAAAAGATGCTATTACATCCGGTCTAGAAGTAACCTGGACCACCCAACCTGCCCGTTGGACGCACTCCTACTTCCAAATATTATTTGGTTATGAATGGGAGCTTACGACCAGCCCTGCTGGTGCAAAGCAATGGGTAGCCAAAACAGAGGATAAAATCATTCCAGACGCTTTTGACCCTAACGTAAAGCACAAGCCTACCATGCTCACTACCGACCTCGCCTTGCGCTTTGACCCTATTTACGGTCCTATTTCCAAAAAATTCATGGAAGATCCAAAAGCTTTTGAAGAAGCATTTGCAAAAGCTTGGTTCAAGCTCACCCACCGAGACATGGGCCCCATTACGCGTTATGTAGGTCCTGAGGCCCCAAAAGAAGCGCTGATTTGGCAAGATCCTATTCCGGTCTTGAACCATGCAGTAATAGATGCGGCGGACATCAGCAACTTAAAAGCACAAATCTTGAAGTCTGGTCTGACGGTAAGCGAGCTCGTTGAGACTGCATGGGCTGCTGCTTCTACCTACCGCGACTCCGATCGAAGAGGTGGAGCCAACGGTGCGCGCATTGCCCTAGAGCCACAGCGCTCATGGGCGGTAAACAACCCAGCGCAATTGACGAAAGTATTGGCAGTTTATGCTCAAATTCAAAAAGATTTCAATGCAAAAGGCGGTGCCAAAAAAGTTTCCATGGCAGACCTCATTGTACTGGGTGGAGCTGCGGCACTCGAACAAGCGGCTAAAAACGCAGGGGTCAATGTAGTTGTGCCATTTACGCCAGGACGCATGGACGCCACACAAGCGCAAACGGATGTCAACTCATTTGCGGTGTTGGAACCAATGGCCGATGCGTTTAGAAATTACAAGAAAGCTCAGTATACTTTTACTACAGAAGAACTGATGGTAGACAAAGCACAATTGCTTGGCCTTACCGCTCCTGAAATGACGGTTTTGATTGGTGGTATGCGCGTTTTGGGAACTAATTTCGACGATTCTAATAAAGGTGTGTTCACTAAAAATGTTGGGACGCTCAATAATGATTTCTTTGTCAATTTGCTAGATATGAGCATTGTATGGAAGCCCGTAGACGCAAACCAAGAACTGTTTGAAGGTCGCGATCGCAAAACGGGCGCGGTGGTTTATACAGCAACACGCGCAGACTTGATTTACGGCTCCAACTCTGAATTGCGTGCCATCGCCGAGGTTTATGGTAGCTCAGATGCGAAAGAAAAGTTCATCAAAGATTTTATTTCCGCCTGGGATAAAGTCATGATGGCTGACCGTTTTGATTTGAAATAAGTTGTAGCGCTAGTTGAGCCACTTCAAAATCACTGCGCTCAAACTTATGGAGCACCCCGCCACTAGAGTACTCCAAAAAGTGGGGAGTTCAAAATTAAATGCATAACGCCACGTAGGTATGCTGCTGATGAGCAGCAGGCCTAGCAAACTTAAAATCAGGATGGACCACGTGATCCATCCTGATTCTTTTAATACCTGCCAACTTGTTTTGGTTTTCGAGAGCGTGTGTAAGATCAAAAGCAGATTGCTAAGCACCAGCATTGCAAAAACAAGGTAGCGCTGCTGCGCTGCTGTTTCTAATTGCGTACTGCTAAACAAATAAGTCCCTAGGATGCCAAAAAATACAATAAGTCCATCACTCATGCTTTTGAAGAGGTCTTTTTTGGTGATCAACTTTCCCTTCAAATCTGGTGGAGGCAAGTGCATGGTATTTTTTTCTTTGGGTGCGTTTTCAAAAGCGAGCGAGCAAGCCGGATCAATGATCAACTCTAAAAACGCAATGTGAAACGGCAATAGAAAAACGGGCATGGATGTAAAAAGTGCAGGTAAAATACAGAGTCCGATAATCGGGATGTGTACGGCAATGATGTAGCGCAAGGCATTTTGGATTTTGTTGATCAAATGCCTGCCCGTTGATATCGCAGCAATAAGTGAAGTAAACTGATCATTTAAGAGCACTAAAGATGCAGCTTCTCTTGCTACATCTGCACCTTTTTCGCCCATTGCAATGCCAATATCAGCAGCCTGAAGCGCTGGCGCATCATTGATGCCATCGCCAATCATGGCCACCACCTCCCCTCTTGCCTGTAGCAAGCGCACCAGTTCTAATTTCTGCGCAGGCAGTATCCTTGCGAAAATATTTGCCTTTGCGATATCTGCGTCGTCAAGTGCGAGGCCAGCCGCTGCCTTTTGCTGGCCATTTATCAAATCAAACGGTGCTGAAAAGCCTGCTTTATTTGCGATGGAGCAGGCTGTCAGCGGATAATCTCCAGTGATCATCATGACGCGCACACCAGCTTGCTTCAATTTTCTCAGCGCAGCCGGAACGCCGCGCCTAATGGGGTCTTCAAAGCCAATGAAACCCACTAATTCAAATTCAATATCGCGTATGGATGCTGGGAGGTGTTTTGTATTTTGACGCGCGCGTGCAAAGCCCAATAAGCGCTGCCCATCTTTGGCGAGCTGGTCTATGCTTTGCGCTATTTTCAAGCGCGCATTTTGATCTAATTGACAGAGTTCCATGATTGTTTCTGGCGCGCCTTTACCGTAGACATTGTATGCTGAGCTATCTAGCGCATAAAGATGTGCCATAGCGAAACATTGACTGCTGATGGGGTAGTTTTTTAGGATGTCAAGACTTGTCTCTGTAGACAAACGATTGAAGCGTTTGCGAATAGCGCTTTCCATGGCATCATGACTAAAAATTGGTGTTGCCAAAAGCGCTGTTTGTGCAAGTGTATCTGTTGTTGCAGTTTCATAGGGAAACAAGGTTCTGATCGTCATTTTGTTTTGCGTGAGCGTGCCTGTTTTATCAGTACACACGACCGATGTAGAACCAAGTGCTTCTAGTACAGAGATGCGTGAGGTCAGTACGTTTTGACGGGCTAAGCGCCAAGCGGCAAGACTAAAAAAAAGCGTCAAGACCATCGGAAATTCTTCCGGCAATATAGCCATTGCTGTAGAAAGGCCATTGAGAATAGCTTCGAGTATGCCACCTCGAGTGAGTGCAAAAACAACCGTAATGAGAGAGGCAATACTCAGCGCAAGCACAAACGACCAAGAAATAAATAACTGAATAGATTTTTGAAAAGGGCTCGGGCGTTTGGACTCGTTGGCCTTCAGCAATGTACTGATTTTGCCGATGGCAGCATTTTTGCCAACCGCAGAAACTTGCATAACACCTTCGCCATGCAGCACCATTGTCCCACCATATAGCTGGCTGCCAATTTGCGTTTTTTCTACAGCGATCGCTTCTCCGGTCAGCATGGATTCATCAATTTTTAGATACGTTCCATTGACTAATTGACCGTCTGCCGGAATGCGCGTTCCTTCTTTGAGCAATACGCTATCCCAAACCACCACCTCTTGACGTTTGATCAGCAACTGCTTGCCATCTCGAATGACCATGCTGTTTGGCTGAGCAAATTCCTCAAGCGCAGCTAGCACACGCGCAGTTCGGTAATTGCGGTAAAATGAACTGAGAAAAACCAATGTAGTCCAGCCTAAAAAGACAAGTCCTGACCAAAAATCGCCGAGTAACAAATAAATGATGGCGCAGGCAAATAGCAGCAAGAGCATAGGTTCGTTGGCGCTTTTCAAAGTGCGTTTCCAAAAAGATGCTGTCGATTTTTGTAGGGTGTTAGCGCCATGGCTGAGGCGCTGTTGCTGAACTTGTTTTTCGTTGAGACCCTTTTGGTATGGAGGAATGTGCATGAGGCAAGTTACGTTGCTTTCCCCTTGCTTTCATTGTACTTAAATATTGATTTATTGCGCTTTATGAAGGTGTGAATCATGTAAGTTTTTGAGATAATGCTGTAAGAATCTTCCTTGTAAATCCCCACACCTTTGTGTTAAAGAATTACACAATCCATTCATTCATATCAACAGATTTACATATGGGCAAATTAAATTCAAAAGTAGCATTGGTAACGGGAGCGGCATCTGGTATCGGAAGAGATGTTTGTTACAAATTCTTGGAAGAAGATGCTGTAGTCATTGCTGCAGATGTAGATGCATCAGCTTTAGAAGCACTCAAAAAAGAAGCGCCAGGAAAAGGCTTAAGACTGCATGTGATCCAATGTGACATTACTAAAGAGCGCGAATTAGAGCGACTGGTAAGTGCTGCAATTCAAGAACAAGGTCATATTGATATTTTGGTTAACAATGCTGGAGTAATGGACAACTTCGAGGCTGTTGCCGATGTAAGTAACTCGCAATGGGACCGCATCATGAATGTCAATCTAAGAGGACCATTTATGCTCATGCGCTTGTTGATCCCTCATTTTTTACACCATAAATACGGTAATATCATTAATATTTCATCGATTGGGGGTTTGCAAGGAGGGCGCGCGGGAGCGGCTTATACGACCAGTAAATTTGCGCTGAACGGACTCACAAAAAACACGGGTTATTTATATGCTGAACAAGGCATTCGTTGCAATGCAGTCGCCCCTGGTGCAATTGAAACACATATTGGAGACGCGATAGATTACACCAAACTTTCCAAGGATATGAGTGAGTTGCTGATTACAGGAATGAAGCTCAATCCAAGGATGGGTAAGCCCAAAGAAATTGCAGAGGTTGTTTTGTTTTTGGCCTGTGAAGATTCATCGATGATCAATGGTGAAGTGTTGGTTGCCGATGCTGCTTGGACAGCATATTAATTTATATGTAAGCTTTAATTAAAATATTGTAAATCAATCTAATTCAGCAAATTATATCTTTGATAAAGATAAAGTAATTCAATATTCACTTAAAACAATCAAACATGGAAACTCCAAAATCAAACACCGCAACCTATGTAACAGTTGCCATTGCCGGTGCTGCAGTAGGAGCGCTAATGGGCGTCCTTTTTGCACCAGACAAAGGAAGTGTCACGCGCCACAAACTCTCCGGAAGCGCAAAAAAAATGGCAAGCGATCTTTCTCACAATTTAGGTTTTAATACCGAGAAAGCGCAGTACGCCGAAAAGGATTAATAGGTAAAAAGGCGAGATGCAGCTACCGTGAGTTAGCACACAATCGGGACGCGTAAATCCAAGGAAAGGTAGTTGCATTGAGCCTTTTGCCCTTTGAAACCAGCGCTTGCGCTGGTTTTTTTAACCATTAAAATTCAAGCCATGAACGTCGATCATCCTATCAATGAATTTGCAGATCAATTCAAACAATACCTCAAAACAACCACTGAGATTGCCAAGTTAGAAGTACTCAAGCGCACTGTACAGTTAAGTGCTCATCTGGTGTGGCAATTATTGCTGTGGGGTTTTCTATTTCTTTTTACCCTCCTCTCTAGCATGTCGCTTGCATTTTACATCGCTGCGCTCATTGATGACAAAGCGATGGGCTTTGCGCTTGTTGCATCAGGTGTTGGTTTTCTTGCTTTGCTCTTGCAATTGTATTTAGCCAAGCGCTTGCGCAACTTATTGGAGGTGCAATTACTCAAACGTATGTATCAGGACAGTATTTAAGCTTAGCTAAATCATAGAAAATGAAAACGACAGCAGCCATTCAAGAAAGACTTCAGTTACTTTACACCTTGCAAAAAGAACAAGAAGCGCAGGTCACCGCAGGGATCTCTAAACTTTCGTCGGTATTTACACCAGGGCACATCATCGCCGATCTGATCAGTGCAGTGGTTCCAAAAGCACCTCAAGTAAGTCCTGGGGAACCTCAAAGTTATAGCCCGCTTTGGGATAAGCTCACCACACAAGTAGGCATCACCTCGCCGCTGGTCAAGAGCACCATTCACCTTGTACTCGATCAGCTCATGACAAAGTGGCTCGATGAGCAAGCAACCATCAATGAAGAAAATACAGTCGAAAAAACAGTGAAAAAAACCACTGTGTTGGACCCTTCACTGAATCATTTCTAAGGGACCAGATGGTTAAATATGATATTATTCAAACGCGCAGGCATTGTGCTCCAATCCACTGCGCTTGCTTTTGAAGCATTGGGCGTCTTGAATCCTGCGGTGATCATACATCAGGGATTGATTCATATGTTTTATCGGGCGCTTGATCAAGAGGGCGTTTCTACCATTGGCTATTGCCTACTTGCCTCACCAATATCAGTGGCAAATCGTCATGAAAAACCCATCTTGGTGGGGCAAACGCCAGCTGAAAAAAAGGGCCTAGAAGATCCGAGAATTGTGTGTATCGACGGTCTGTTTTATTTGAGCTATACGGCATTTGATGGTTGGAGCGCATTGGGTTCATTGCTTTTGAGTTATGACTTAAAACACTTTTTTGGTAGGAAAGTAATTGTGGCCCAACAACCAATCCATAAACGGCAAAAAGGTAAGCCACAACACTTTCGTTGGGACAAAAATTTAGTTTTTTTTCCTAGAAAAATAAACGGAAAAATCTTTTTTATGCACCGCATCAAACCACATATTTTATTAAGCTCTGTACACGATATTACGGAGATCACACCCGCATTTTGGGATCAGTCCGCTCACACTATGGTCAATAAGCGGCTGCTGCTCAATCCTAGAGAATTGGGCTCCACTTATGTTGGTGCAGGTTGTCCACCTATTGAAACTTTATTTGGTTGGGTATTGATTTACCATGCGGCCTATCAAAACGCAGCTCAGATCATTTATAAAATACACGTAGCGCTACTCGATCTCGATGACCCAAGTCAGGTGCTGGCCAACCTACCCTATCCTGTTTTAGAGCCTCAAACTGAATACGAGCGCTTTGGAAATGTCAATAATGTTGTTTTTCCGACGGCTTGTATCCAAATTGAAGACCTTGTATATGTGTATTATGGTGCGGCAGACAGCTGCATTGCCTGCGCTTATTTTTCGATGTCGGCTTTGCTACAAGAATTATTTAATCACCCTTCAACAAGTGTCTATGAAGCCTAAAGAACCCAGCAAATTTCGTATCCTACTGATGTGCAGCTACCCGCCAAGAGAATGTGGTATTGCGACCTATAGCCATGATTTAAGACGGGGCTTAGTCGATAAATTTGGGCAAAATTGCCAGGTTGATATCTGTGCGCTCCAATCCGGCGATGCCAGTTTTATCTATCCTAGTGAAGTTACACATATTTTAAAGGTTGATGTCAAAAGTGCTTATGCTCAATTAGCACAAACCCTAGCGCAGCAAAATCATTACGATGCCATTCTCATCGCCCATGAGTTTGGACTCTTTGGTGGCGATTTTGGCCAGGATTTACTTGGCTTTTTACAGGTCAATAAAATTCCGGTGATCCTTAATTTTCATACGGTACTGCCGGCGCCATGTGCGCAGCGTTATGCGGTTGTGAATGCGCTGATCAGTGCCGCGAGCGCTGTGGTTTGCATGACGTCAGCGAGTGCTGAACTTTTGCTAAAGGCGTATGTTTGCCCGAAAGAAAAATGCTCGATTATTGCACATGGAACGGCGCTTGTTGCTCAACGAAACCAGCAACAACTCAAAACTCAATTAGGTTTGGCAGGAAGGCCTGTGCTGACCACTTTTGGCCTGCTGAGCCGTGGCAAGAGCATTGAAACCGCCTTGCAGGCATTGGCACTCGTAAAAGCTGATTTTCCCAATTGCTGTTATGTGATCTTGGGTAAAACGCACCCGGAGGTAGCCAAACGAGAAGGAGAGCACTACCGTAGGTTTTTGAGCGAACTGACGCAGCAACTTGACTTGAGTTCAAATGTGCGCTTTGTAGACGCATTTGTCGACAACCAATTACTCGAAGATTACCTGCAAGCCACAGATATCTATTTGTTTACTTCTAATGACCCCAATCAGGCAGTTAGCGGGACGTTTGCTTATGCGATGGCTTGTGGCTGCCCAATTGTTTCTACGCCAATTCCTCAAGCCAGAGCAGCGTTGGGCAAAGCAGGTATGGTGGTGGATTTCAATGCGCCGCAGCAAATGGCTAAAGCCATTAAGCATATTTTTGATGCTGCACCTATTCATACTCAGATGCAGCAAGCCGCATTTCAGCAAAGCAAGCCCTCAGCCTGGCCAAACGTGGCCTTGCAATACATGCGTTTAATTGAAAAAATCAATCCATCTGAAAAGAAAAATACATATTTTGAGTTACCAAAGTACAACCTCAATCACCTCAAAAACTGCACGACGCCAATAGGACTCATTCAATTCTGTAGAGCAGAACAACCGCAACTCGAATCGGGTTATACGCTCGACGACAACGCGCGTGCACTGATTGCACTTGTAGAGTATTATGCCATCAAGCCAGAACATAGTTTACTCAAAAACATCGGCATCCATTTTGATTTCATTGAAAGGATGCAATTGGCCAGTGGCCGGTTTATCAACTACCTCGATTTCCAAGAAAAGCCTAGTGCTCAAAATTTAAATGAAAACCTTGACGACGCCAACGGTAGAGCCATTTGGGCACTTGGCACAATGGCCTCTTTACAGCGCATGTTTGACCCCCTTTATTTGGCAAAAATTCAATTTTTAGTGCAAAGAAGTGTCGAAATGCTACACAAATTAGAATCGCCAAGAGCACTTGCCTTTTCTATCAAAGGCCTCGTGAAATACAATGAGGTATTTAAAGACCAAAAAATAAGCAGTTTGATTTCCTTAATGGCTCAAAAGTTAGAGCGCTTGTATCAGTTTCATCAAGAGCCCGGACACCATTGGTTTGAGCCCAAACTTACTTATGCAAATGCTGTTTTACCTGAGGCGCTCCTGATGGCAGCCGATCTTACTCAAAACAAGGAACAGCAAGTTGCTGCAAAACAATGCTTTAGTTACCTACTGAATTTATTGTTTAGGGACGAGCAATTTAAAGTGATTTCCAATCAGACATGGTATACACCAGGTGAGTCAATTTCTGATGAAGGGCAGCAACCCATCGATGTGTCATATACCATTTTAGCACTTTCTACATTTTATCAAATCACCAAGATAAATGCGTACCTTCTACAAATGAAGACGGCATTTGATTGGTATTTAGGTAACAACAGTCTTCATCAGATTGTGTATAATCCGATTTCAGGTGGCTGTCTAGACGGCATAGAAGCAAATGAGGTGAACATCAATCAAGGTGCCGAATCTACCGTCACTTACTTGATGGCCCGCAACCGGATGGAACTACATTTCAATGATCAAATGCTTCAAAAAAATTCTCCAAATACCATCTCACTTCAAACCTCAACTCATGATACATTTAGAAATTTACAAACACAGAAAAGTACAAGCGCTCAGCGCTGATTTCAGCACCTTTTTTCCTGATTTAATGCTCTGTCTTTACTACAAACCAGCAGCACCTCATGACCATGCCAAGCACGCTCATTTGAGGCATACCAAATTAGCAAATGGCACCAAAGACCTCTTAGCAGATTGTAGTTCAAATGGACACGAAGGCTTGTTTGTTTTTGATCCTACACTCAGCGTCAAGGAATTCAGGGCGCAATTGCTCATTGAATTTGGGCTGCACGCAGAAGTGTATCAGCGCGTGGGCAAGCATGAGTGGTCTACCTTCTCTGCGTCCGATGACCATATTTTAAATGAGGTTCCGTTTAAACTTCATTAAAAGATTGAAATAGATGTAAATCAAAAAAATAATGATGCAAAAACATCCAAATAAAGGCTTTCTAATTTAGCAACACAACCTCATTGTTATGAAAAAACACATCAAAAACATGGTGAGCAATCGTTGCATCAACCAAGTCGCTGGCATCCTTGTGGATATGGGAATTCCTTTTCAATCCATTGAATTGGGAGAAGTTCAATTTGAACAGCAATTGAGTATGATTCAAGAGCTCGATTTTCAGTTTAAACTCAAGCAAGTAGGGCTTGATTTAATTGGCGACCCAAAAATGTTGCTCTCGGAGCGCATCAAATTGGTGATCATTCAAATGATCCATTATTCAGATGAGCACATCAAGACCAACTTCTCTGTCTATTTGAGTGAAAAAACAAACCTGAATTATACATATTTATCTAACGTGTTTCGTACCGAAAACAATATGACTATTCAGCAGTTCATTATCATTCATAAAATTGAGCGCATCAAAGAGCTGCTCTTGTATGGCGAACTGAATTTATCTGAAATCTCTTACAAAATGCATTACAGCAGCATTGCACACCTTTCCAATCAGTTCAAGAAGATTACAGGGCTTTCTCCTACAGAATATCGTCACTTAGACGTGATTCACCGCATTCCGCTTGAAGACATCGGGAAAACAGGTATTACACCACTAAAGCAGCACAAAAGTGCTTGATTTCTTCGCGTACCGCTGCAAAAGCGGACCTGATCTCTTCTTCTGAACCCGTCGCTTTCGCCGGATCCGAGAAGTTGTGATGAATGCGTTTGGCACTACTCGGAAAAACAGGGCAGCGTTCGCTGGCGTGGTCGCAGACTGTTAAAATCAGGTCAAATGGAATGGAGAGGTACTCGTCGACAAGATTTGAGGTATGCATGGAAATGTCTATTCCATCTTCTTGCATGGTCGCAATTGCCCGCGGATTGACACCGTGGGTTTCTACACCTGCGCTGTACACATGGGCTTTGTGACCATGAAAAAATCGAATGTAACCTTCTGCCAATTGGCTTCTACAACTGTTACCTGTGCAAAGTACTAAAATGTTTTTTTTCATAGGATTTAAAAAATTCAGAAAAGACTTTTTTCAATGATGAATACAAATTACGTTGACCTTTATTTGGTGAAAAATCGCTTTAAATAGAGACTTGCTTTTACAAGTAAAATCAAGGCGGGCACCTCCACGAGTGGACCAATAACACCGGCAAAGGCCTGTCCTGAGTTGAGTCCGAAGACGCCAATGGCCACCGCAATGGCCAATTCAAAATTATTGCCAGCTGCTGTAAATGCTACTGTTGCGGTTTCTTTGTATGTTGCACCTTGCCATTTGGCAACGAAGAACATCAAGAAGAACATGATCAGAAAGAAAATAACCAATGGCAGTGCGACCTTGAGCACATCGAAAGGCAGTGCCGCAATGAGCTGGCCTTTTAAACTGAACATCACAACAATGGTGAAGAGTAGCGCATAGAGCGTAAAGGGAGAAATTCGTGGGATAAATTGTGTATTGAGATAAGCTTCTCCTTTTTTACTTGAAATCCAGTAGCGCAAAAATACAGCTACACCAAAAGGCAAACCCAAGTATATTCCAACCGTTTTGGCCACTTCCCAAAAACTCAAATCAATTTGAATAGAGGCAAAACCAAACAATGGCAACATCATTTCCAAATAAAACCAAGCGTAGGCACTGAAAAAGAAAACTTGCAGCAAACTATTGATGCCCACTAAACCAGCCGCTAGTTCTCGGCTTCCGCCCGCGAGTTCATTCCAGACAATTACCATGGCAATGCAAGGTGCCAAACCGATGATGATGAGCCCGGTTAGATACTCGGGGTCATTTTGTAGAAAAGTGGTAGCCAATAAAAACATCAAAAAGGGCCCCACAAGCCAAGTGATGAGCAGAGAAAGAAAGAGCAATTTCCTATTTTGAAAAACAATTGGGATTTTTTTGAAATCGACCTTCACCAACGGAGGGATCATCATGATGATCAACCCTATGGCCAATGGGATATTGGTCGTTCCAACGGCAAATTGATTGAGCCATTGATCCATATTCGGAAAAATGTTTCCGAGTACAACTCCTATACCCATGGCTAAAAAAATCCAAAGGGTTAAAAAGCGATCGACGAAATTGAGTCTGCGGTTTTTCATACTTGCGATTTTTTAACAACAGCCTGAACCAGGTTGGCAGCTCGTTTGTTTTTGCATTTCTTTGGGCAATTGAGTTTCGGGAATTCCACAATGTCCGGGTGCGAGACATGTGGTTTGTTTTGCCACAAATTGAAAACCAAAATCTTGGACCGATAAACCATAGGATTCAATTGTTTGACCTTGGTATTCAACTTCTATTTCTTCATCTTTTAACCCAAAAAGTTGTTCGGACTTTTCGATGATGTCAAGTAGTTTGTTTGTACTCATGCGGTGCTCGGTGTCATTGGCAAGCCAAACTTGCATCGTGGCCTTGCGTTCTTGGCGCACCACGCCACTACAATCTACATAACTTTTGAGCACGAGGCCAATTTCAGTTATGTGGTAATGTGGTTCAACAGGAATTCCATTTAGGTTGATAAATGATGGGTTTGCTTCTGGCTTTGCCAAGCGCAAAGCACTTTTGAATTGAGAGATTTTCATGGGCAACAAGTTGTTGTGTTCGATACTTGAATTTGTTTGATAAACGCGTCTAAAAATGGGAATTGCGTGCCATTGATGCAATAGCAAACTGATGTTCCGGAGATTTCTCCTTTGATGAGGCCTGCAGTTTTGAGTTCTTGAAGGTGTCTTGAAATACTGGCTTGCGAAAGCGGTAGTTCAGCAACAATGTCTCCACAAATACAAGCGGATTGAGCCGATATATATTGGAGAATGGCTATTCTTGCCGGATGCCCGAGAGCCTTGAAGATGCTTGCAAGCGCTAAAGTTTGATCCGTGTAGGTTTCGGTTTTGGTAATACCCATTTGGTGAATTTAGTAGAATTAAATGTATCTGAATTGCAAAGTTCTATTATTGAATTACAAGATATTAAATTATATATTGCAATATTACGATTAATATTGATACAACTTAACTTTTCGATCCATTGTCCCTGTAAAAATCATGAATTTACCTCAAGCTGCCTGCATCGCGCAAGCCTTTGTTCCAAATGTGCGCAACTCGGATTGCAGGAACAACCTCTTCAGGCCTGTCTACTATTGTGTATAAATGCTTCAATTCATCGGGCATAAAACGCTCTTCTACTGCTTTTTGCATGAGTAAGTTGAACACATCGAAATAACCGCGTGTATTGAGCAATACGATGGGTTTGGTGAATTGCGCGAGCTTTTTGAGTGTAATGGCTTCAAAGAGCTCTTCAAAAGTACCGGGGCCACCGGGTAGCGCTATCAACGCATCGGTACCTTCTAAAAATTTAGCTTTGCGTTCATGCATCGTTTGCGTATAAACAAAGTCCGACACACCCTTGTGCCCCCACTCTACTTCGTTCATAAACTGAGGCATGATGCCTTTGATTTGGCCGCCAGCCGCTAAAACGCTGTCGGCGAGTTGGCCCATGAGGCCTGAAGAACCACCGCCAAAAACTACTTTGATATCGTTGTCGACGAGCAAATGCGCCAAGCGCGACGTTGCTTCAAAGTAATCGGAATGAATATGCCCGCTAGAGGCACAGTAGACACATACTTGCATGGCCTAAAGATAAAAACAACTCTTATTTCCCATGCGAATAATGCTTAAAATGTGATCTTTCCGATGTCCTCTAAGGCAATCCGATGGGCGCCAGCCATCTTTCGAAATTGCGAAGGGGAGAATCCTGTCGTTTTTTTGAATTGATTAGAGAGATGTGCAATACTACTGTAATGCATTTTGTAAGAGATTTCAGATAAATTCATCTCGCGTTCAAGCAGGAGTTCTTTGATGCGCTCAACTTTATGTAGTATGATGAATTGCTGAATGCTCATGTTGTTTTCGGCATGGAAAACATTGGACAAATAAGTATAGTTTAGGTTGGTTTGTTCACTCAGGTAACTAGAGAAATTAGTTTTGATCTGCTCATCTGAATGATGTACCATCTGAATGACAATTAGTTTAATCTTTTCAGAGAGCAACATTTTTTTTTCTTTGATCAAATCTAGCCCCACTTGCTTTAGCTTGAACTGAAAATCGAGCTCTTGAATTGTGCTCATTTTTTGTTCAAGGCTCACCTCACCGAGTTTGATTTGCTGAAAAGGAAGACCCATATCTAGGAGGATGCCAATGACTTGACTGATGCAACTATTACTCACCATGTTTTTGATCTGTTTTTTCATAATTTGATAGCTAGAGATGAGAGTAAGGTCAGCATTTATTTTGAATCTAGATGTAACTTATGTTGCAGAGCCTAGGCGAGCTGTTTTGTCTTGTGCTTTCTGCTTATCTTTGAGTATGAAACAAAAACAAGATGGCATCAGGTGTTCACATCATTGATTTAAAGGCATGTGCTGATGAGCGCCCCGTTTACCAGGTCCTCCTTGCCCATGCCCACGCAACGGTTTCCTTGTTTTCTTTCGGGGCAACACTTCAAAGTTTGACATTAGACCTGCCCGGATTTGCCAGGCGGGATGTTGTGTTGGGTTATCCGGATTGGAGAACCTATCAGAAAACGTTTGATTTTTCTGGTAACGCCTACATGGGCAGTATCATTGGGCCAATTGCCGGTCGCTTGGGTCGGGCAAGCATCCCGTGGAAAGATGGCAGTTGGTCTTTTGAAC
The DNA here is from genome assembly GCA_027483605.1 of Cryomorphaceae bacterium. Taxonomy (GTDB): domain Bacteria; phylum Bacteroidota; class Bacteroidia; order Flavobacteriales_D; family Crocinitomicaceae; genus UBA952. Next base: position 34,472 of record JAIXUE010000003.1, read on the forward strand.
CCAATGAAGGTGTCAATTTACTTCATGGGGGTCGCAATTGTTTTTCAAATCACAATTGGAAAATCAAAAGTATAGCGCAAGCACCTTATCCAAGTGTTACTTTTGAACTCGAAGAAAAAGAGAAATTTAATTTACCCGGGCGCTTGAATTGTCAGGTTACGTATACCCTGATGGAAATGGAAATTCAAATTCAAATTGAAACCATGGCATTGGAGGATACGATTGCCAATCCAACACAGCACGGTTATTTCAATCCGAATGGACATCAAGGCAGTGTGTTAGCTGCACAAACTTTTGTCTTTACTGAAAAATACTTAGAACTCAATCGGGAAAAACTACCTTCTGGTGTGCTTTTAAAAATCTCGGAAAATAGTGACCCGAATGAACCCCTACTTCTATCTGAGTTTGTTCAATATCCTCATGTAGACACTGCTTTTCTTTTGAATAAAAAACAGCGTCAGGCTCGATTAATAGCCGCAGATGGCTTTCAGTTGCAGTTTTCAACGAATCAACCCATTTTTCAGGTTTATATTGGTGGCGAGGTTGCTTTTCAAGGAAAAGAAGGCCAGGTATATCACCGGCACTCCGGCATTTGTTTGGAGCAACAAGCAGAGCCCGATGCGCCCAATCACGAGCATTTTAGCGATATTTACCTAAATAAAGGCCAAGCAAAAATCAATTCACTCACCATTCAATTTGAACAATGAACAAGTATTTTCACTTCCTGTTTTTACTTTCTTTTTCCTTGTCTTTATTGGCTTGTAAAGATAAACCCAAGCCCAAACCACCTACTCCGCCGGCGCCAACCACCTTCTTCAAAGGAGCAGACGTCAGTTGGTTGCCTCAAATGGAAGCCACAGGTTACGTATTTTACGATGAAAATGGCAACCCCTCGGATTGCCTAGACCTGCTCATGGCCAGAGGAATCAATGCGGTGCGCTTGCGGGTATTTGTTCATCCCAGTAGTGACAAGATAAGCGGGCATTGCAGCCCCGAAGAAACCGCACAAATGGCGCTGCGTGCCAAAGAAAAAGGCCTAGACGTCATGATCAACTTCCATTACTCCGATACCTGGGCCGACCCTGCGCATCAAACCAAACCCGCCACTTGGGCCAATGTGTCATTTACTGCGCTTCAAGATTCTGTTTACGCGCATACACAATACACCCTCAACTTGCTCAAGCAAGTGGGCGTAACACCAAAGTGGGTGCAAATTGGCAACGAGATTCCGAGTGGTATGCTTTGGCCGCAAGGTCATATAGACAATCCGCAGCAACTCGCGCAGCTGATCAATAAAGGGCATCAGGCCGTCAAAGACATTGATACGAGCATCCAAACAATTGTACATATTGATCAGGGCAACGACAACGCGCGTTTCCGTTGGTTTTTCGATCTGCTGACACAAAACGGAGCGCAGTTTGACATCATTGGCGCCTCTTATTATCCGCATTGGTTGGGTACCGACTACACCGTTACCATTGCAGATCTTGGCAACAACCTACAAGATATGGTCACGCGCTACAACAAACCAGTAATGGTAGTGGAAGTCGGTGGCGACTACTGGCAGGTTCAAAATTCCAAAGACCTACTTGTTGCAACAATTGGCGCAGCCCAAGACGTTCCCAACAACGGTTGTTTAGGCGTTTTTTACTGGGAACCACAAGGTGCCAAGCCTTGGAGTGGTTATCAGCTCAATTGCTGGCAAGACAACGGCCGCCCCTCACCTGCCCTCGACGCATTTTTATACTAAGCTCATTTCTTTGTGCTCATGAAAAACCTCCTTTTTTCCTTCATTTTCATATTGTTTTGTTCCTATTCCTTTGGGCAACTTCAGCGAACTCTTTTCAACGATAATTGGGAATTTCAAGCAAAACCTTCGGACCCTGTTTCCATTGTCTCGTTGCCACACACGCCTCAATTAGAACCTCTAGTGATGAACGGTCAGTTTATTGGAGAGGTCGTTTACCGCAAAAGATTCGATTATCAGTTGCAAAAAGGCCGACGGCTTTTGCTGCATTTTGAAGGTGCCATGCATACGGCAAGTGTCGCGTTGAATGGCAAAATCATCGGTAACCATGTGGGTGGTTACTTGCCTTTTGAGGTGGACTTAACTGAAGCGCTTCTAGATTCTGCAAATGTTCTCGAAGTTTATTTAGACAACCGAGAAGATCCCACTATTCCACCAGGCAAGGCCATCAAAGAACTCGATTTCTATTACCATGCCGGCATTTACCGCAATGTATGGTTAGAAGAAGTGGGTGGCATTCAAATACAAGATCCTTATTTTCAAACCATAGATGCCAATACATCAGCGGCTATACTTCAACTTGATTTCGAATTAGCATATCAATCCGATTGGATCAACTTACCGCTGCAAGTTGTGGCAAGATTGGGAGAGCTTACATTCGCACTGACCAATGAATCATTTATAGATTCTACAAATGTCATTTCCTACACCGGTAAACTCAACCTGAAAACTCCTCAATTGTGGTCGCCTTCCGATCCGAATCTCTATGATTTAAAGATTGCTGTTATTTATGCACAAGACACCATTGCAAGGCAAGTTTTAAAAGTGGGCATTCGCAAGCCTGAATTGAAGGCTGACGGTTTTTACCTGAATGGCACCAAACTCTTTTTGAATGGCACCAACAGACATCAGGAGTATCCGTACGTGGGTAATGCAGTTCCCGACAACGCACAAAAACGAGATGCGCAATTGATCAAAGATGCAGGTTTTAATTTTGTCCGGCTTTCGCATTATCCGCAAGCACCCGCTTTTTACGAGGCCTGCGACGAACTTGGCCTCATTGTCATGGACGCCATTCCTGGTTGGCAATATTTGAATACTTCATCGATTTTTACGCAAAGATGTAAAAATGACCTACATGCTTTGACTTATAGAGACCGCAACCACCCTAGTGTCATTTTCTGGGAAAACTCACTCAATGAAACCGCCATGCCAGAGGAATTCATGCTGGATATGAACCGCATTTTAAAAGCGCAAATCGGCGCCAATGGTTTTTCTGCGGGTTGGCTTGATCACCCGAGTTACGATGTATTTATCCCTGCTCGCCAGCACGCCAAGGCCCCCGACTACTGGGCGAACTACAAGCCCAAAGCGAAGGCGCTGCTCATTGCCGAATACGGAGACTGGGAATATTATGCGCAAAATGCAGGTTTCAATCAAACGCAATTTGCCGATTTAGCACCTACGGAAAGAAATTCAAGGCATTTGCGTGGCGCTTCAGAAAAAGCATTGTTACAACAAGCTTACAATTTTCAAGAAGCCTCAAATTCCAATCGCAAGGGTGCAAATATCATTGGTGAAGCCAATTGGGTTTGTTTTGATTACAACCGCGGATACAGTCCTGATTTAGAGGCATCTGGAATTTACGACATCACGCGTTTGCCCAAATATGCGGTAGATTTTTATAAGAGTCAGTTGCTTGACGCTACTAAAAAACCTTATGTCAAAATTGCGACGAATTGGACTGCGTTGTCGCCAACAAGCGTAACGGTCTATTCAAATTGCGAACAAGTAGAGTTGTTTTTAAACGACAAAACCATTCTTAAAAAAACAGCGGCCCCAGGTAAGGCATCGGATTATTTACCGCACCCACCTTTTCAATTTGAAATCCCTGCTTTTGAATCCGGAAAGCTTGTTGCTAGAGGCTTCAGGCGTCAAGTCAGAGTAGCCTCAGACCAGGTTCAAACACCAGGAAAACCAGTTCGAATCATCCTAGAATTGGATACACTTCAACATGGAATTGATACTGCAAAAGCCGATCTTATTTTTGTGCGTGCCAAACTCCTCGATGCAAATGGAACAATTGTACCAACTCATAACTATAAAGTAACTTTCAGCGTCCAGGCGCAAGATGCAGGTCTTGTTTGTCCTGCAATTCAGCCTATTGAGGCTGGTATTGCCTCCGCTTTACTGAGAACTGAGGCGCCCAAAAATCCCATTACAATTAAGGTGTCACTTCCTGCCTTAGGTTTGAATGACCAACTCATTTGGCTACCATGAAACAACTCCGCGTTTTAGCACCTGGCCGTATCAATCTATTGGGCGAGCACCTCGACTACAATCAGGGTATAGTATTGCCAGCCGCTATTGATCGTTATATTGAATTTGATTTCAAAGAAATAGAAGGTTCAAGGGTTTTGATTGAGGCGCTTGATTTAAAGGAACAGTGGGCGTTTTCTTGGGATGAATTAAATACTTCACTGCCAGCAGGTTGGAAGATTTATGTTAAGGGAGTTTTCCTTTTAATGGGTTTTGACTCCCACTCCACGTTGGGCCTTCATATCCGTTTCAAAAGTACTATTCCAATTGGCGCTGGCCTTTCTTCCTCAGCTGCGCTCTGCTGTGGCTTGGCTTTTGGCCTCAATGAATTTTACGCACTCGGTAAAACGCGCATGGAACTTGCTTTGCTTTCACAGCAAACAGAGCATGAGTTTGCCGGGGTCAAATGCGGCCTAATGGACCAAGTAGCATCGTTGTTTGGTCAAGCAAACCACTTACTTGCTTTTGATTGCATTTCAAACGAAATCACACCCTTTGAACTTCCATTGAATGGCGCCCAACTTTTTTTAATTGATTCTAAGGTCAAGCACAATCTAGCTTCCTCCGCCTACAATGAAAGAAGAGCCAGTATGGAGCATGCTTGGGCGTTGGCACAGGTTTTATTCCCCAACCTAAAGAACTGGCGCGATTTAAAACCAACTGAGTTAGCCCGATTGAACGCGAATTTAGACGCTACAACTCAAAAACGCTTGAGCTACGTAATCGTTGAAATGGCACGTGTGCAGGCAGTGCAAAAATTAGCCAACGAATTGGCTTTACTTGCTCCCAATCAAAATCCAGAAGCACTTCTTGCACAATTAGGCACTTGCCTCAATCAGACGCATGCAGGTCTTCGCAATTTATACGAAGTGAGTTGCCCGGAACTCGATTTTTTACATGAAGCAATTTGTGCCCAAAAAGGTGTCTGGGGTGCCCGAATGATGGGTGGTGGTTTTGGGGGTTGCTTGTTGGTTTTGGTTTCTCGAGAATTTGTATGCGATAACTTGCAAGCACTTGTTTCGAGTTATAATTCGAATTACGGACTCCATTTAGAATGGATTGACATCCATTTAAGTGATGGTGTATACGTAGTTTGATTAGGCTAAACCAGAAATATCCTATTTAGAATTTAGTTGGTCATCACCAAAAAGGGATGTGTCAACCCCCTCAAAAAGTGTATTGATATCAATACCCAAGCCAGCAGCAATTTCTGCGAGATAATAGATGGTAGGATTGACCTTTCCTCTTTCTAGCCTATTGATGGATGGCTGATCTTTGCCGCAACGGTACGCTAGTTCCATTTGAGAGAAACCTTTCTTTACCCTTTCTTTTCGAACATTAAGTCCAATTGTTTTCAAATAAGCTTCACGTTCCACACCATGAAGTTCCACATTGTTGATCGCTTCAATTATAACATATATGTTATATATTTACATTTAATTATGAGTTAGCTCCTTTTCTCTTTTTTATTTCCATTTCTCCTATAAAAAATGTCAAAAGTTTCCGCCTTTCTTTTTTTAATGACGATTGTTCTAGTGCTGCTATTGGACCTGCTGCTGTATGTCAAAGGTAGAGCTGGTGTTTTTGGATTTTTTCATTTTTGGCCGAGTTGCGCTTGTGTGCTCTTACTGCTGCTGAGTAAACAATGGTCTGTTGATTTTCTTTTGGAGAGAGTAGACCTTATCATTTACAGCTTCCCTAGGATTGTACTTCTTTTCTTCTTTCAATTCTTTTTTATCTTCTTACTGCATGTGCTGCGCATCTTGCTGCCTAACTTCTTGTCTACTGATAGCACCATTTTGCTTTTTGGGCTTTATAGTTCTCCTGTCCTTCTGTTTTCTTTTTGGTATTCATACAGTAAAAACAAGCTAAACTCATGAGATTCATTGGCAAAAAACCGCTTGCATTGGAATTGATTTTTGGTCCGGTTAAAAATTGGGATAGTCGCGGTATTTCCAAGCAGTTCAATTTATGCCACCTAGCTGACACTGTTTTTGTCTTTAAAGATTTATCAAGTTATCGCAACAGGGATGTCGAACTTCAATTAGAGCCCATTAATGTGAAGCACATCATTTTAGCTAAACGATTTTTTAAATTAGAACTTGTTGCGAGAGACAAATGGACGGGTGCTTACCCTGAATTCATGGTGCCTTTTGGGCCTTGCCCCAAGAAAATGATTTTTCGTTATAGCAATACCAAAGCCACAGTGCAGCTTTTGCGAATGTACGCTGAAGAACAGCAAATTACGCTAAAGGAGTTGGGTGAGCTAGCGTAGTTGCTTGCGCAAGCCGCACATCTTCCAAAAAAGGTAACTTTTCTAAATACAACACCTCTAGGGTCAAATAAGCAAATTCTTCTGCGAGCTTCCCTTTTATCAAATAAATGCCTTTGCCGTAAAAAGGATAGTCGATGACTACCTGCGGAAAATGAACGGTGTCAATGAAGTCGCCGTTTGGATCTAGGAAAGTTCCGAAATTCATGGTATCGCCTTTACTGGTCTTGGTTTGCTTGATGCTGACTAAATATCCATAACTGCAGACCTTTTTTCCGATGTATTTTGAAAAGTCTTTAGCGGCAACAAATGGCTCGCGGAGGGCTTCTTTTAAGAGTAGAAAAGGATCGCACAACGGAAAGCCCAATAATTCAAATTGTTCAAAATTAATTTCAAAGGGATGCTCTTCTAGTTCGGGTAAATACTGTTGCTTTTGCCGGACTTCAAATAATTCGGGCTTATGGCGTTCTTTAAAAGCTTTGTTGTGATAGAAATAAGCTTGCCACAAGAGTGCTTTGCGCGCTTTTTGAAAACTGCGCAGGGCGTCTATTCTGATCAGAATACTCAGTTGTTCAAGCGGAATAGCGATCCTTTTCAAGAGGTTTTCTAAGCTTAAAAAAACACCGTTTTGCGCGCGTTCTAGCAGGAGTTTTTCAATGAGCGCAGCTTCTATACCCAATACTAAATTGAAGCCAAGGAGCAATCGTTTTCCTTTTAATGTGCAATGATAGGCACCTTCATTGATGCAGGGCGCTTCTATTTGTGCACCAAAGCGCCTGGCTTCATGCACGTAGATTTCAGTGCGGTAATAGCCGCCAAAATTATTGATGCAGGCGGTGAGGTAAGCCAATGGATGGTGTGCTTTAAGATATAGGCTCTGGTAGCTCTCCACCGCATAAGAGGCCGAGTGGCCTTTGGAAAAAGCGTAGCTGGCAAAGCTTTCGATTTGCCGCCAAATGTCTGAAGCAAATTGGGCCTCGTGCCCTCTTTGAAGACAAGAAGCCATAAAGCTTTCTTGAATGCGCAAAAATTCGGACCTCGAACGGAATTTGCCCGACATGCCTCGACGCAAGACATCGGCCTCGGCCAAACTGAGCCCCGCTAAGTAATGCGCCACCTTAATGACGTCTTCTTGATAGACCATAACGCCGTAGGTGTCTGGCATAATGGCCAAGAGCAGCGGATGGATTGCTTTGCGGCGTTCGGGCTCGCGGTGACGTAGGATATATTGTTGCATCATGCCAGATTGCGCGACGCCTGGCCTGATAATAGAGCTGGCGGCCACCAAAGCCAGATAGTTATCTACCTGGAGCTTAATGAGCAGCATGCGCATGGCCGGAGACTCTACGTAAAAACAACCTAGGGCCCAGCCATTGCGAAGAAATTGCGCAATTTTTGGATCTTGTTTCAAGACTGATATATTGTGGATGTCGGGGTCTGCTTGCGCTGGATGGGCCTGACGAATGATGTCCAGGGCTTCTGAAATTTTACCCAAACCGCGCTGACTCAGGACGTCGAATTTATAGAGCCCGACGTCCTCGGCTTCTAGCATTGAGAATTGGGTGCAGGGATAACCTTTTGGAGGCATGAAACAGGCGCTGAATACGGCTAGCGGGCGCTCGCTAATGACAATACCTCCTGCATGCAGACTCAAGTGCGAGGGCAAGCCTTCGATGTATTTTGCATAGCGCAAAATGAGCACGCCGAGTTCGCTGAACTCCGCAATGCTGCCTTTGCCCCTACTGAGTGTTTTGCTGACGCCGGCAGGTAAGCCAAAAACCTTACCGAGCTCGTGAATACAGGCGCGGTATTGAAAGGTGCTGTAGGTACAGAGCCAAGCGGCATTGGGGTAGCGCTCAAAAATATAGCGAATGACGTCGTCGCGGTCTTTCCAGGAGAAATCGATGTCGAAGTCTGGTGGGTTTTTGCGGTAAAGGTTGATGAAGCGCTCAAAATAGAGATCGAGTTCTAGTGGGTCGACGTCGGTGATGCGCAAGAGGTAAGCCACAAGGCTGTTGGCACCACTACCCCGCCCCACATAAAAATAGCCTTTGGCGCGCGCATAAGAAGTGAAGTCATGGGTAATGAGAAAATAAGAAAGGTAGTTTTTCTCGGCAATGACCTCGATTTCCATCTCGATGCGCGCGATGATTTCATCGGTGATGGTATTGTAGCGGTAGCTCAGGCCTTCGGCACAAAGTTCTCTTAAGCGCTGTAGGTCGGCGGCTTTGGAGCCCAACAAGTTTTTAGGTTGTTGGGGAGCTGCTTTTTCCCCAAATTCAAAGTGTATGTTGCATTGGGCAAGTAGTTGTTGGGTATTTGTGAAAAGTACTGGCGCTACCGCATAAATATCTTGGCACTGGGCAGCAGCTAAAAGTTTTTCTGTGGGTGGCGCTTGGTCTTGTGGTGGCAATTTAGACAAGAGGCAATTGCTGGAAATGGCACGGAGCAAACGATGGGTATTGTGATCGCGTTTGTGACGAAAAGTCATGGGGATATCTGCTACATATTTGGAGGTATCAAATGGCAAATCTTGCCGCTGCCATTTGAGGATTTGCTGTGGTTGTACAGCGATGAATTCATGAGCGCACAAAGCAAGGGGGTGCTGTTCTAAGGGGTACCAAACCCAACAATTTGAAAAGAAAGGCAGCGGCAGCGCGAACGATTTTTTAGCTAAGAGCTGTTGTGTAAGGTAGCTATTGAGTTCTTGAAAACCTTGGTTGTTTTGCGCAATAATGGTAGCGATGTGTTGTAGTCCGTTGCGCAGCTCTAGGCCAAGCAGCGGCTTGATGCCTTGTTGTTGGGCGGCGCGCACAAAGGAGAGCCCGGAACCCGTGTGGTTGATGTCGGTGAGCAGCAGTTGGGCATAGCCATTTTGCTGAGCCCAAAGCAGCAGTTCTTCTGGCTTGAGGATGCCATAGCCTAAACTAAAACAAGAATGTACGCGCATTTGTTTTAAATACTGCGATTGGCCAATAAAATGGGCGGTTCGCCATCGAAGGGATTGTGGTAGCCAATGCTTCTTGCCTCTAGACCTGCTGCTCTGACAACTGCGCGGTCTCCGTAGCGAGTTCGAATATGATCAAGGGCTTTGTAGAGGGCAGGAAAAGCGAGGTCTTGGTCAAAGAGCCGCAGTTGGTGAGCACCCGAAACCAAAGAGCTGAAGCGAACGCCGATGAGGCGCACCAGTACGCGCCGCTGGTAGAGTCGCTTGAAAAGTTCCTGAACCAAAGGCAGGAGCTCGTGGTCAGCGGCAGTATAGGCAATTTGTTGTTGGAGGGTTTGGGTCTGAAAATCTGCATAGCGGACCTTGACTGTAACCGTTCCGGTGAGTTTACCTGCTCGGCGCAATTGAAAAGTGAGGTTTTCGGCCATAGCGGTCAGGATGCCGCTGAGCTTACCGACGTCTGTGGTGTCTTGATGGAAGGTGCGCTCGTTAGAAATAGACTTGCGTTCGTTGTAGGGCTCTACAGGGCTCAGGTCTATGCCTTGGGCTTTGGACCAAATACTGCGGCCGTTTTCGCCGAGCGCCTGTTCTACGAGTTCTAAGGGCAAGGCTTGCAGGGTGCCGATTTTTTTGACACCTAAGCTGCAGAGTGTTTGATAGGTTTTGGGGCCAACCATCGGAATTTTTTGCACGGAGAGCGGCGCCAAAAAGTCTTTTTCTGAGCCGTAGTTGATGTGGAGTTGGTTGTTGGGTTTTGCTTCGCCGGTTGCCACTTTTGAAACCGTTTTGTTTTCGGACAAGCCAAAGGAAATGGGCAAGCCCGTTTCTTTGATGATGCGAGCGCGCAATTCGGAGGCGTAGGTCCAGATGCCGAAAAAGCGATCCATGCCGGTGAAGTCGATGTAAAATTCGTCGATGGACATTTTTTCATAGATGGGAACAGCCTCTTTGATGACGTCGGTCACGAGTCTGGAGAATTTGCTGTAGGTTTGGGTGTTGCCTTTGATGCAAATAGCTTCTGGGCAGCGCTCTTTGGCCATTTTCATGGACATGCCTGAGTGCACGCCAAAGCGCCGGGCTTCATAGCTGCAAGAAGCAACAACTCCGCGTTCGCTGGTGCCGCCAATGAGAATAGGTTTGTGATGGAGGCGGCTATCTAAGAGGCGCTCACAAGAGACAAAAAAGGTATCGAGGTCCATATGAACAATCGAACGACGCGTAGCCATAGGTACTGTCAGTTTAAAAGTGAAACAATAAAAGTTCGATTGGTTGGTGCTACAAAATTAAACACATTGACGAATTACTCATCATTAATTTGATTAATTTATCATCAAAAGTTATCAACAAATAAAAAAGACCAATAAACACCCTGACATTGTGTCATTTTTGTAACTTGGAACATAATTTGTAACAAGCACACCGAACACTTAAATCCGTAAAAAATGAAACCAATTTATGTCGTCTTGGCCGCAATCGGCGCCCTACTCCTCTTCCTATTCTTAGGATATTACAACATGTACAATAAAGCTGTTGGCCTTCAAGAAGGGCTCGACGAAAAATTTGCCAACGTACAATCTGCCTACCAGCGCAGAGCAGACCTCATTCCTAATCTACTTGAAACCGTCAAAGGTGCTGCCCAAAATGAAAAAGATATCCTCACACAAGTCACGCAAGCAAGAGCGGGAATTGTGGGCGCCAAAACACCTCAAGACCTCGAACTCATGGGTCGCAAAATCAATACAGCCATCAATTTGGCTTATGAAGCGTATCCACAAATCCGCTCTACCGAAAACTTCAGTCAGTTTCAAAGTCAATTAGAAGGTACTGAAAACCGCATCAAGACAGAACGCGATCGCTACAACGAGTCGGTGAAGGAATACAATACGCACATCCGAGGCTTTTTTGCGCGCTTTTTCTTGAATAGCGAAGAGTTTCCAAGAAAAGAAGGATTTGCAGCTGCTGCAGGCTCAGAAAACGCCCCAAAGGTCAAGTTTTAATGCTCAGCAACCTCGAACAACAAAAGGTCTTGGCCAGCATTGCAGCAGCTGAGGCCACAACGAGTGGCGAGCTGCGCGTACACCTCGAGGCTTCTTGCTCCATTGATCCAGTGGCTCGCGCCGTCGATTTATTTTATGAACTCGGCATGCAAGCCACCGAACAACGCAATGGTGTATTGATCTACGTGGCCTACGAAACCAAAAATTTAGCCATCATTGGCGATGTTGGCATCAATGAATTAGTGCCAGCTGATTTTTGGGATAGCGTGCGCGACATCATGGTAGCAAACTTTAAGAAAGGTCAAATTGCCGAAGGGCTCTGTGCAGCTATTGCCGAGGCTGGAATACAGCTCGCACAGTATTTTCCACCGCAGGCCAACGACCAAAACGAATTGTCAAATCAAATCAGTTTCGGATGAACAAATCATTCTCTCTACTCCTGATCCTGACTTTTTTTGGTAGTTTATTTGGGCAAATCCCCAAGCCCATTTCCCCTCCCTGCTTTCTAAATAACTATTCTACAACCAACATCCTTAGCGAAGCCCAAAGAGCACAAATTGAGCAGCGCTTAGACCAATTCGAACAAGAAACCAGCAATGAAATCACGGTCGTGCTCATCGATGATTTAGACGGAGACGAACCCTGGCATTTCGCCACCGAACTCGGAGAGCAATGGGGTGTCGGAAAAGCAGAAAAAGACAACGGTCTCGTTTTTTTGATCAAACCCACAGAAGAAAATGGCGGCAGGCAAGTCTATTTAGCACCCGGTCGTGGTTTAGAGGCCGTTATTACCGACCTCACCTGCCAGGATATCGTTCAACACGAAATCTTGCCAAACTTCAAAGAAGGGCAATATGCCAAAGGGATCAATCAAGCGCTCGACGTCTTGTTTGGGCTCGCTAAAGGCGAAATCAATGAAAAAAGCTACCGCAAAAACCTGCGTCAACACAACTGGTTTGGCGGCGTATTTTCTTTAATTTTCATCCTAGTTGCCCTCTATCTTTTGATCAAGCGCGGCGGCGGTGGAGGCACTACCTTTGGCGGCAGACGCAGCGGCCCAGGCTTCTTTTACTTTGGCGGCTTTGGCGGCGGCTACGGCGGCGGATCTTCTTCTGGAGGCGGCGGCTTTGGTGGCTTTGGCGGCGGTAGTTTTGGTGGCGGTGGCTCGGGCGGTAGCTGGTAATTAAAGTATCGTTGAATAAAAGTGAAAAAGAAAGAATAAATTCGCACCACTGATTTAGTAATATCAACCGCACCATGACAACACCATTATCAAAATATCTCTTCGGGATCTTTATTTTCCTGTTTCTTCAAACGTCGCTTGCGCAACAAACACAAACCATTGCGTTCTACAATGTAGAAAATCTATTTGACACCATTGATGGCAGCAACGACGACGCCGAGTTTTTGCCAAGTGCCGAAAGCAATTGGAATACAGAGAAGTACAACACCAAAATCCAACACATCCGCCAGGTAATGGCTGCGCTCAACATGCCAATGATCATGGGGGTTTGTGAAATCGAAAACAGAAGTGTATTAGCAGATGTCATTGGCCAAGACAAACGCTACGGAATTGTACACCACGACAGCCCCGACGCACGCGGCATAGACGTCGCTATGCTGTACCGAAAAGACTTACTGCGCTTGAAAGCTTCTGGAAAAATCCGTTTTACACTTCCCGGCGACAGCATCCCGACTTCCCGCGACATCGTTTGGGCCAAATACCAATACAAAAAAGAATATTTATATGTTTTGGTCAATCACTGTCCGAGCCGCCGCGGTGGCCAAGAAGAGAGCGCAGCCCGGCGCCTGACAGCTGCACAGTATGCCACACAATTCATCGATTCGATTCAGCGCAGCGAACCCAATGCTAAAATCATCTTTATGGGAGATTTAAATGATCATCCGCAAGATGCTGCTCCACAACTTATTGCAACCAAATTAACACCTCAAATTACCAAGGCGAGTGGCCAATTTGGCGGTTCATATAACTACAAAAACGAATGGGACGTGCTCGATCATATCTTTGTGTCTGCCAATGCCCTGAACGGAAAAATACAGTTTCAAACTGAAAGCGGCAAAATTCATGACTTTCCTTATTTACTCACCGAGTATAAAGGACAAACTGTTCCAAGCAGAACTTATGCAGGCCCTAAATATTTAGGAGGTTACTCCGATCACTTGCCCGTATCTATCCAAGTCATCTTACACCCTTAATCGAGCTTTGCCGAGGCAGTTTTCAAAGGTAGTTTTTGCTTGTAGAGAAACTTCTTTTGTGTCGACTCAAAAGGTCGGTAAATGAAATACACTTCGTTGTTGTGCACCCTCACCTTCTCGACATACCTGAAAGCCAGCTTTACTTTCTGCGTGATCAATCCGGTTTGTAAATCAATGAGGCCAACATAACAATGTCCTTGCTGCTCATATACAGCATAGATTTTTCCGGTATGGCGATCTTGTTGAAGGTTTCTCTGAAAACCACTCTGCTTGGCGTGGTAATGATGAGCAATTGGCGTGGAGCGCACAGGTGTGCCGTCGGTCAAAAATACCCGCAAGAGATCTTTGGGGTAATCAAAAATATAAATCGTGTCCTGCACCAAAAACAGTGGAGCGTAAACTGGCTGATAATACAAAGACTGTGTAAAATACGCTGCTCCAACATAAATTTCTGCGTCAATCCCGGTCTGATTTTCTAAATTTTTCGCCCAAAGCTTGGTGCGTACGTCTACCCACTTGTATTCTGATCGATACAGCTCCATCATGAGGTCATCTTGGATCTCTACCAGCATTTTATAAGTAGAATCAAGTTGATCTACACTTCCGTATTCAAAAGCGGGATAAACATCGCTATAACTCGAGTAAAACAAACGTGTTTGATTACTGTCTACTATAGGCACAAGATATTTGAAAAAGTAATCCTTTGGGATGTTTACCAAATGATAATTGCTATCGATGACTTCTACGCCAAAAACACTTTCAGCTGTCAAGACATGTATGTTACCTCTGAAATCGCGTTTAAGGGCCTGTGCGCGCACTGGAATGGCTAAAATCGCTGCAGCATGATCTTCTTTAATGACCTGAAGCTGCGCATCTTTTTGCAGGTTTTTGTCATAGGTAAGCAAAATAAGTTCGCCCTGAGCATCTAATTCAAAATCGGACACGCTGTATGTTTGAGAAGCGTAGACGGTGTCTGGCTGATTGGGCTTCAAGACCACCTCTTTTTCTACTTGAATACGATCGGCTTTGAGCGCAATGCGAAGTTGGATGGTATCGGCTGATTCAAAATAAGGTATTTTACGCTTGCCTGTCGGATAAAAAGCATGAGTGAAACTCAAAAAAGCCGCTTCCCGGTTTGCTGGATTGATTTGTGTCAGGGGCAACACAAGCGATCCATTTGACCTTGAGCTGCCAAAAGCCAAAGTGTCTGAGCCTGAAATAAGCCAGCATTGAACGTTGGGGATGCTATCTTTTGTTTGGAGATCAGTAAAGGTGCACTTTAGGGCTTGAGAAAAGCCCATCAAGCTAAAAAGCACAAAGAATATCAACCAGAACAGCCGCATATTAGTAATGATGCAAAGCTCAGTAGGTTTTCACAATTTTAGCAGACTTTCTGCACCCAATGCATGGTATCGGCGATTTCACCTGACTTTACACCATCGAGATGTGCTTTTATTCTCAAGGAAATTTCGCGGGTTTCGAGTGCTGGGAGCATGATTTTCTCGTCGCGGTAACCAATAAGCGCAATAGGAGCAATGGTAGCGGCTGTGCCTGCACCAAAAGCTTCTTGAAGTTTTCCGGATTTAGCCGCTTCAATGATTTCGGCAACGGTTACTTTGCGCTCTTCTACAGGAATACCCCAATGGCGTGCAAGTTCTAGCACTGTTTTCTTGGTGGTACCGCGCAAAATGGTATCGGCATCTTCTGTGGGCGTAATGATTTTGTTATCCATGACAAAAACGATGTTCATGGTGCCAGATTCTTCAATGAAAGTATGGGTTTTGGCGTCTGTCCAGACCAATTGATGAAAGCCTTGTTGTTGAGCGAGTTTGGCTGGGTACAATGAAGCGCCATAGTTGCCTGCAGCCTTTGCTCGGCCCACCCCACCCTCGGCTGCCCGAGTGTAGTGTTCTTCAATTTTGACACGAACGGGCTCGGCATAATAGGCGCCTACCGGAGAATTAATGATGACAAATTTATAGTTGTCAGAGGGTTTGATGCCGACAAACTCGTCGGTGGCAAACATAAATGGGCGAATGTATAAGGCGTATCCGGGCTTGTTAGTTACCCAATTTGCGTCGGTGGCAACAAGCTGCTTCACGGCTTGTAAAAACAATTCTTCAGGAATTTCGGGCATGCACATGCGCGCTGCCGATTCGGCAAAACGACGTGCATTGAGCTCGGGTCTAAATAAAACAACTTCGTTGTCTTTGTTGCGATAGGCTTTCATGCCCTCAAAGATGGATTGTCCATAATGAATGGCAGACATCGCTGGGTGCATGTCTATCGGGCCAAAGGGCAAAATTTCTCCTTGCTGCCATGCGCCATTGGCATATTCCATCACAAACATGTGATCGGCAAAGATTTTTCCGAAAGGGAGGTTGTCCCAATCAACAGAGAGCAACTGACTGTTGGTATTGTGCGTGACGGGAAATGAAGCGTGAACTCCTGACATAAACGTGTTAATTGATGCGCGAATATACAGCTAAATCACCGAGCACACAACTTATTGACCTTATTAAAAGCAATCCTTAACTTTGTGTCATGCACGCCTACATACAAGCCTTAGAAATCCTTCAAAAGCATTGGGGCTTTACTGCATTTAGAACCAGTCAAGAACCAATTGTGCGTGCGGCCCTTGCAGGTCAAGATACCCTCGCGTTGCTCCCTACCGGCGGAGGCAAGTCTATTTGTTTTCAAGTGCCTGGTTTGCAGCGAGAAGGACTTTGCTTGGTGATTTCCCCACTCATTGCACTCATGCAAGATCAGGTCGAAAACCTCAATAAACGCGGCTTGCGTGCCAAAGCCATTACAAGTGGGCTTAGCTATCGAGAGATTGATCATATTCTTGATAATGCTCGGTTTGGTGGCCTTGATTTTTTATATACCTCTCCCGAACGCATCCAATCAGCACTATTTGTGGAGCGCTTCAAACGCATGAAAATCTCTTTGTTAGTTGTTGATGAAGCGCATTGTATTTCTGAATGGGGCCATGACTTTCGGCCAGCCTTTCGTCAAATTGCCAAGTTGCGACAACTCCAACCCGAAGTACCCATTTTAGCACTTACCGCAACGGCAACCAAAGCGGTGCAGCAAGATATCTGCCTGCAATTAGAAATGCCCAAAGCACAGGTGCTTGAAGCGTCTTTCGCTAGAGATAATCTACAGTATCTTGTCCGCCCTGCACAAAATAAAATACAAGAAATCTTAGCGCTTTGCCAAAGAGAAAAAGGAACGGGTATTGTGTATTGCCAAACCCGGCGCTCGGTCAAGGAAGTAGCTCGTGTTTTACTCGCCAATGGATTGCGCTGCGGTATTTACCATGGCGGACTGAGCGCCGAAGAGCGCAGTAAGAGTCTGCGTGCATGGCTCACAGATAAAAGCCAAATTATGGTCGCCACCAACGCATTTGGCATGGGCATAGACAAGCCTGACGTCCGTTTTGTACTGCATTATGAAATACCGACTTCTCCTGAAGCATACTTTCAAGAAGCGGGTCGTGGCGGTCGGGATGGCCTCCCTGCCTACGCACTGCTTTTACATGAACCCAAAGATTTTGAGCAAATGCAGCAGCAGCTCGACAAAAGCTTCCCAAGTGCCGAACGGGTTGTATTTGTGTACCGTGCCATCTGTAATTTCTTAAAAATAGCCATAGGTTCGGGTAAAGATGAGACCTATCCGTTTGACTTGAAAACTTTTTGTCAAACTTTTGAGCTGCCCGAAGACGAAGTATACTACGCACTCAAGATCTTAGCGCACAATGGCAATTTAACGCTAGACGAAGCCTTTTTTCAGCCCACGCGCCTTCAGTTTATTGTCAGTAATGAAGTGTTGTATAATTTTCAGATCCAGCACGAAGCGTACTACACCCTTTGTGCAACTTTAGTCCGTAGTTATCCGGGTATTTTTGATCAAATGACCCGCCTTCACGAAGATCAAATCATCCAAAGACTAAAAACAACTCCACAGCGTTTTGAAGAGCAACTAGACTTCATGCAAAAAAATGGCATCATCGAACTGAGTAAAAAAAGCAACCTTCCCCTGCTCTATTTTACAAGCGAAAGGCTCCCGGAGTCTTACCTTCAGCTCAAACCCCAAATTTACCTCGAGCGCAAGAATGCTGCACAAGACAAATTGTTGGCCATGCAGCGCTACTGTCAAGTTCCTACTTGCCGCGCCCAACAACTCATTAGCTATTTTGGACAAAGCATCACTACTTGTGGTCAGTGCGACGTCTGTTTACCTAGAACCTTAGACGAAAAAGCATTGCTGGCTTTTCTCAACGAGCCCCGCAGTATTTTAGATCTCGAAGCACACTTTTTATGTGCCAAGACCGAACTAGAGCCACTGATCAGGCCGCATTTACTCACAGAAAAAATCAAGTTCAAAGCGGGAAAATTCTACCTCTAATTCTCGCTTATGACCACCCCTTCTGTTTCAGAAGTGCCAAAACACCAATGGCATTTTTTGCTGGTTTTATTCCCATTTATCCTTGGGATCTACATAGCTGACTACCGTAATTTAACGGACGCCATGCTACTTTTTTTCAAGATCATATCATTTTTGAGTTTTTTGCTTTTGTTTTTCAAGTCAGCGAGGCAATTCGGACTTATTTTTTCCTTTCTAGCGCTTGGTTTTTGGCTTATGTTCAGCAGACAATCGTTGTTCAGACAGCAGCAACACATTCATTTTGACCGAGAAACAATAGGTTTTTTTATTCCCGAGTCTATTGAAGAGAAGAGCCAATTTCAAAAAGCAAAAGGTCTTTTTTATTTTGGGAAAGGGCAGCAAAAAAAGTCGATCGGTCTTCAATTGTATGTTTTTACCCAAACGCCACTGTCATTAAGGAAGATTTATGGCCTGCACTGTCGTCCTGAATTACTGCAAAACGAGCGCTACCCGGGTGCATTCGATCAAGCGCGGTATTTCGAATTACAAGGTATCAGTCACCGCGCTTTTGTTCATTCTAGTCAGGTCCGAGCGCTAGCTCAGCAGCGCTTTTCGCCAACAAATTCTTATCTTACTGCTTTCAAACATCGACTTTCCACGACATTTGTAAGCGCACTCACACCTAGGTCTTCAGCTATTGGCAGAGCACTCATATTAGGAGAGCGCGATGGCATAAACGAGCAATTGCGTACTTATTTTTTAGCAACGGGTTCCATGCATATTTTGGCGGTTTCAGGCATGCATATTGGACTTTTGATTTTGGCTTTACTCAAGATCTTTGGTTTCTTTTCTAAATGGGTGAGTCGCAAACAAGCTTTAATGTTGGTATTGCTGCTTGTTTGGTATTATGCCGTATTGACAGGTTTGTCGGCGTCGGTGTTGCGCAGCGTATTCATGTTTAGCGTTTTGTTAGTGAGTCAGTTGGCGGGCAGGCAAATGAATCCGCTCTCTGCACTCCTTTTTTCTGCTTTTTGTCTTTTGCTTTATCATCCGCGCTATCTTTTTGACCTTGGCTTTCAGTTGTCTTATTTGGCCATGCTCGGTATTTACCTCTACTACGACGCCATTCGAAACGCTGTTCAATTCAGATGGCGCATACTGTCTTATTTATGGGAGGGTACAGCGCTCGGCTTGGCTGCTACACTTACCACACTTCCGCTGAGCTTGTATCATTTTCATTTGTATCCAAACTACGCACAGCTCGCCAATATCTGCCTGATGAGTTTGTCTAGCTTGATTTTAGTAGTGGGTATGTTTTTCCCATTACTGCAGCTACTGCCAGGTCTTGATCGCCTGAGTGCTGCTGTCTTAGAGACCGCCATTCAATGGATGCTTGCCATCATGCAGTTTTTTAGCGAGGCGCCAGGTGCCTTGGCAAAAGGATTTGCATTGCCATTTTGGTGGGTTTTACTCTTTTTGCTCGCGACTTTTTACTTTTTTTATGGATCCAGGAGTTGGCAAAAACACCTCGCTCCACTTGGGCTGGCCACAAGCGTGCTTTTCATGGTGCTGCAGAGGCAACGCGCATTACACGATCGCGAACTTTGTTTTTATCAAAAAGACCGGGTGTTATTGATCAGAAATGGTGCTAAAGCACTGGCGATCGGACCAAAACCTGAAGAAAAATGTGCTTTTTTGTTGCCGACCCTTGAAATCTATCACAATTGCGAAATCCGCTACAGGCAGGTCAAAGAAGGCACTACTAAAATAGAGTTGGAAACTTGTAAAATCGGGATTTCTCATCAAAGGAAATATCAAATTACTGTTCAAACCCAAAAGCAGACTAATAAAATGAAGGTCTATTGAGCAAGAATTTTATCTTTGCTAAAATTTGAAATCATGAAAATGCTCAGTCCGAAGACTGTTCTTCAGGCGCTCGAAGCGCAAAACAGTTGTTGCCTAATCGATATACGTGAACCCTATGAATTACTCAACTGTAAAATAGATTGTCCGTCGGTACCGATGGCTACTTTTGCCGCAGCATATCCGCAATACCAACATTACGAACAAGTCGTGCTCATGTGCCAGTCTGGAAAGCGCGCCGAAGCGCTTGCTAATTTCATGGAGACCGAATTCAAAGCCGCAAATATTTGTGTTTTAGAAGGCGGTATCAATGCTTGGATTGAGCAAAACGCACCCCAAATCACCTGTCAATAAATGAACGCAGTTAGTCAGCTCCTCGATTTCATCTTGCATATCGACAATTACCTTTTCTTGCTTATCCAAGATTACGGCATTTGGGTTTACGCCATTTTGTTTTTGATTGTTTTTGTTGAAACAGGCTTGGTTTTCATGCCTTTACTACCCGGAGACTCCCTGCTTTTTGCGGCGGGATCTTTTTGTGCAGGTGTGCAGATAGACAACGAATTGGCGCAACTGAATTTGTGGATCGTTTTAGGTTTGCTCATTGTTGCAGCCATTTTGGGTGATGCTCTGAACTTTTGGATTGGTCAAAAATATGGTCGCAAACTCGCTGGGCTCAAAATCGGCCGCTATGCCCTACTCAAAGAAAAACACCTGCAGCAAACGCAAGAATTCTTCGAGAAACACGGTTCCAAAACTATTATCATTGCACGCTTTGTACCCATTGTGCGCACATTTGCACCTTTCACTGCCGGTTTGGCCAACATGCGTTACAGTATCTTTTTGAAATTCAACATTATTGGTGGCATCGGCTGGGTCTTGAGTCTTACGCTTTTGGGTTATTTCTTTGGCAACCTTCCCATTGTTCGAGACAACTTTGAAACCGTTATTTTCGGCATCATTGGTTTGTCTTTACTCCCGATGCTACTTGCTATTGTAAAAGAAAAAATGGCTAAGCGTTGAAACGCTGAAACTCATTTTGCAAATACGAACGGCATATCTCTGTCGGAAACTGTTCTATTTGCGCAGCAATCTCTAAAATTTTTGCAGCCAAATCTGTCGCGCTAGCCTGTGCATCTAAGGTGTTGGCAGCCATATTGACAACACGCAGCACCTCTTCTTTTGCTTGAATCAGCATTAGCCAGCCCTGGGGCGATACAAAAAGCTGTTGGGCAATATTGTGTTCAAATTCTTCTCTGACGGTCTTGACAAGTAAACTTTGTTGGGTTCGGGCGTTGTTGGTCACTTGTAGGGTGCGCAGCGTGAGGTTGGCAGGTGAAATGCGATCGAGTAGTAAAATACAGCGCTGATACGCTTCGAGCTTGCTTGGAAGGAAATAATTTTGACGCTGCAAACTGAGTTCGGTCTGGAGCTGCACGAGGCTTTGGTCGTGCTGGCGCTTGAGAAACAAATAAACGATTGTCACCATAGCCAAACTGACCAACAGAAATGAAATAACCACAAAAATGAGTTCCATACGTATTTTTTTGAGGCAAATATAGTGCTTTGCGCTATTTTTACTTCATGAATAATGTGTTACTCCCACTCATCTTGTTATTATATTTCGGGCTACTGCTCGCGATCGCTTACTTTAGCTCAAAAAATGCAAGTAGCCATAGTTTTTTTACCGGTGACAAAAAAAGTCCTTGGTATTTAGTGGCCTTTGGCATGATCGGCACTTCGCTTTCTGGCGTGACCTTTATTTCGGTCCCGGGTGCGGTGAGTGCAGGCGCCTGGCATTATTACCAACTTGTACTCGGTTTTTTTGCTGGTTATTTTGTGGTCGCTTATGTGCTGTTACCACTCTATTACAAGTATCAATTGAGTTCCATTTATCGCTACCTCGAACTGCGCCTGGGCTTGCGCGCCTACCAATGGGGAGCTGGCTATTTTATATTGTCGCGCACACTCGGTGCAACGGTGCGGCTTTACCTCGTAATCAACGTATTGCAACTTTTCGTTTTTGAACCCATTGGCTTGGCTTTTTGGCAATCTACGCTCTTGATCATCATCATGATCTTAGCCTACACCCTCAAAGGCGGTGTCAAGACAATTGTCTGGACAGACACCCTTCAGACTTTCTTTATGCTCTTGGCCTTGGTAGTGTGCATTTTCACATTGCAGCAGCAAATGGATATCTCGTGGGCGGGGCTCTGGAAAAACCTGCAGCAAGAGCAACTTACCCAAATATGGTCCTGGAATCCATCCAAAAGCGATTATTTCTGGAAACACTTCATAGGTGGCGCCTTTATCACCATCGCCATGACTGGCCTAGACCAGGAAATGATGCAAAAAAACATCAGCGTCAAGACACTCAAAGATGCCCAAAAAAACATGGTGGTCTTTAGCTTCACTTTACTCGTTGTCAATGCTTTGTTTTTGTTACTTGGCAGTATCTTGAGTTATTTTGCCCTACAAAACGGTCTGCACTTTGCCCCAGACGACCTCTTCCCGCAAATCATTCAGCAATTTTTGCCGCATGGGGTTTTCATCATTTTTATCATTGGGCTTATTTCTGCATTGTTTCCATCGGTAGATGGCGCCATTACCGCCCTCACGGCTTCTTTTTGTATTGACATCATCGGTTTTGAACGCAAAAACCTTCCAGAAGTTGAGCGCATGCGGCTCAAAAAAATCGTACACCTTAGCTTTGCCGTTCTATTTACCTTATTAGTTTTCTTGTTTAAATGGTACAACGACAAAAGCATTGTGAACCTGATCTTCTTAATTGCAGGCTACACTTATGGCCCGCTTCTGGGCTTATTTGCCTTCGGTATCCTGACCAAAAGAAATGTACCCGCAGTACTCATTCCACTGATTGTCGTGCTGGCGCCGCTATGCTGTTATTTTTTAAGTAAAAACGCAGACCTCATTTGGAAAGGGTATCAATTCGGAAACGAAATGCTAGTACTCAACGGATTGCTTACTTTTGTGCTGCTCTTTTTAAGTAGTTTTGCCTATCAACCCACGCAAACCGATGAAACTCCTCTTATCTGACCACCAATTGCATTTGCGCTTTGCGCCACTGACCCTCACGCGTCCATTGGCAGAATTGCGCTGTGGCCTTTTCACCAATACCGAGCGCTGGAAGCATTTGCTACCCGCCGCGCAAATTGGGTATCAAACCGAAAGCTATTTGCAAGCAAAATACCCGAGCAACAACGGTATTTGGGTCAATGCACAAGTCATTCCAGACCGGAATTTAGCCTTGGCGGTTAGCCAACTCAAGAATGGCGAACAACTGTATATGAATTCGGTTTTACTTGCTCAAAATGGCGCTGGTCATGACAAAATAGAATATTCCGAGTCAAGCATCATTATCCTTGAAAACCGCTGGGATCTCTATCTTCAAAATACAAGCATTTTAGAGCAAGATTTTGCATTGGTTACTCAAGGAAGAACAAGTCAATTATTGAGTGCGAGTAATCGCCTTATTGGCCCTGCAGCCCAATTATTCATAGAAGAAGGCGCACGCATTGAAGGCGCCATTCTCAACACCCATGAAGGCCCAATTTACATTGCTAAAAACGCAGAAGTCATGGAAGGTGCCATGCTGCGCGGTCCGCTTGCTATCATGGATGGCGCCGTTGTTAAAATGGGAGCCAAAATATACGGCGCCACCACTATTGGCCCAGCATGTCGTGTTGGTGGCGAAGTCAGCAACAGCATTTTCCAAGGTTTTTCCAACAAAGGTCATGATGGCTTTATTGGCAACGCCCTCATTGGCGAATGGTGCAACCTAGGTGCAGACACCAACTGCTCCAACCTCAAGAACAACTACGGAAAAGTCAGCACATACAGTTACGAAGCCCAAGATCAAGTCAAGACCGATCAGCTCTTTATGGGGCTTACCATGGGTGACCACAGCAAATCGGCAATAAACGTACAATTCAATACCGCAAGTGTTGTGGGGGTTTGCAGCAATGTATTTTGTAGTCATTTTCCAGAGAAGCACATCGCTTCCTTTCAATGGGTTTCAGACGAGTCTAAAGAAGATTATCACCTAGACAAAGCCATTGAAGCCGCTACTGCCATGATGGCCAGAAGAAAAGTAGCTTTTAGTCCAGAAGAGCGCCAAATCTTTGAATTCTTGGCAAACAACTGACTTTTTTGCAGCGTTTCTGCCTTTGGCATGCATCTTGACACCTCACCCGCTTGAAACAATTCTATTATGAGCAATCTCTTTGATCAAGGTTATTTTGGTTTATCTGGCTATGACGCCGATGCGGAGTTCATTCCACTCATCACCGCAGAGGAAGAAGAGCACATGAACAAACAAGAATACCCTGAAGAACTTCCTATACTCCCGCTGCGCAATAACGTCCTCTTCCCAGGCGTGGTTATTCCCATTACAGTAGGCCGAGACAAAAGCATCAAACTCATTCAAGAAGCCAACAAAGGCAGCAAAATTATCGGGGTGGTTTCACAGAAAAACCAGGACGTAGAAGCTCCTCAGTTCATTGATTTACATCAGGTGGGTACGGTGGCTCAAATCATTCGCTTACTCAAAATGCCCGACGGTAGCTCTACGGTTATTATCCAAGGAAAGCGTCGTTTTGAAATGCTCCAAGCCACTCAAACAGAACCTTACATGAAGGCTAAGGTGAGGGTCCTGACCGAACAACCGCTAGACGCCGCCAACAAAGAACTCGAGGTCATGTTCAACACCATCAAAGACCTCGCCTTACAAATCATTAGAGAAAGCCCAAATATTCCTTCTGAAGCACAATTTGCCATTGGCAACATCGATAGCCCAAGTTTTTTAGTGAATTTCATCTCGTCCAACATGAACGCCGATGTAGCTAAAAAACAAGCGATGCTCGAAGAAATGGACATGAAAAAACGCGTCATGATGGTGCTCGAGCACCTAACGGCAGAAATCCAAGTGCTCGAGATGCGCAACGAGATCCAAAACAAAGTCCGCAAAGACCTAGATAAACAACAGCGCGAATACTTTTTGCATCAGCAAATGCGCACCATCCAAGACGAACTCGGAGACAACCCCCAAATTCAAGATGCGCGCGAGCTTGAAAAAAGAGCTCAAACTAAAAAATGGGATGCACGTGTGGCCAAACTTTTTGGCAAAGAACTCGAAAAACTGCAGCGCATGAATCCGCAAGGTGCTGAGTACACCGTTCAGCTCAACTACCTCGACCTCTTGCTTGAACTCCCTTGGAACGTCTACAGCAAAGATAAACTAGATTTGAATATTGCTAAGCGTGTACTTGAGCGCGATCATTTTGGTTTAGAAAAGGTCAAAGAACGCATTTTAGAATACCTTGCCGTTCTCAAGCTCAAAGGCAATATGAAGGCGCCTATTTTGTGTTTTTACGGCCCTCCAGGAGTTGGAAAAACCTCTTTAGGTAAGTCTATTGCCGAAGCATTGGGGCGCAAATATGTCCGCATGTCGCTCGGTGGACTCCACGACGAAGCTGAAATCCGCGGACACCGAAAAACCTACATTGGCGCCATGCCGGGCCGCATCATGCAAAACCTCAAGAAAACCGAAACAGCCAACCCTGTTTTTGTCTTAGACGAGATAGACAAGCTCGGTCGCAGCAACCACGGTGACCCCTCTTCTGCCCTGCTAGAAGTCCTAGATCCAGAGCAAAATGGCAATTTCTACGACAACTACGTCGAAACCGAATTTGACCTTTCTAAAGTTTTGTTCATTGCAACAGCCAACAACCTTCAAAGTATCCAAGGACCTTTGCTAGACCGCATGGAAATCATTGAGGTCAATGGCTATACCCTCGAGGAAAAAATAGAAATTGCAAAACGTCACTTATTGCCAAAACAAATTGCAGCACATGGCATACAGAAAAACGATATTTCTATAGATAAAAAGTTATGGCAGCAAATCATCGAGTCTTATACCTTTGAATCTGGTGTGCGTGGTCTCGATAAAATAGTAGCCAAATTGGTGCGCAACCGCGCGCGTCAAATTGCCATGGAAGAAACCTTTGATGCCAAACTCACCAGCGCAGACCTCTTCTCCTTTTTAGGAGCGGGCCGCATGCGCACCAAATACGACAACAACGATGTAGCTGGCGTCGTAACGGGTCTGGCCTGGACGGCTGCAGGTGGAGACATCCTCTTTATCGAAAGCCTCATTTCAGAAGGAAACGGCAAGCTCAACCTCACCGGAAATTTGGGCGACGTCATGAAAGAATCTGCCGTCATCGCCCTCGAATACCTCAAAAGCCACCACGAATTACTAGCTCTTGACCCCAAATTATTTGGTGCTTACAATGTTCATATCCACGTTCCCGAAGGCGCCACGCCTAAAGACGGCCCGAGCGCTGGTGTCACTATGCTTACAGCGCTCGCTTCGCTATTTACGCAGCGTAAAGTCAAGAAAAACCTCGCCATGACCGGCGAAATCACCCTGCGTGGCGATGTACTGCCCGTTGGCGGCATCAAAGAAAAGATTTTAGCGGCCAAAAGAGCGGGCATTAAAGAGATCATCTTGTGCACCAAAAACAAACAAGATGTCGACGAAATTGCCGCCGACTACCTCAAAGGACTTTCTATTCATTACGTTGACAAAATGGCTGAAGTATTGCAATTAGCTTTGCTCCAAGAAAAAGTAAGTGCTCCAAAAAAGCTGGTGGTGCCCGAGAAAAAGTAATGACTGGTTACTATAGTCATGTAGTCGTATACGATGGCGTTTGTATCCTCTGCAATCGCCTAATCAACTACTTACTCCAAAAAGACCAACAGCAACGCCTGCTGTTCAGTACTTATCAGGGTTTACCCGATGTCATTTCTAAAAACGGCCTTCAATTCCCTTTGGAAGAAAGTATTTCATACTACCGAAAAGGAAGGTGGTGGCAGCAAAGCACTGCTGTTCTGCTGATTTACAAGGATATTCACGGGGCTTATCATTGGTCACAATTAGCCTGGATTTTCCCTCGTGTTGCCAGAGATTTCATTTACCGAATAGTTTCCAAAAACAGATACCGTTGGTTTGGCAAACACGAAAGTTGCCTCGTTCCAGACCCTTCAATCCGAGCTCGTTTTATTGGCTAAAATATTGTAAATTGGAGGCGTAAATAGCTTCCTATGCCTCAAAAACTATTCTTTCTAGCGCTTTTTTTCTTTCCTTTTTTGAATGCTGTCTTGGCGCAGCAAATGCCCAAACCCTCTAGTGTAGAAATCGCTGGCTTGCCACAATGGGCACAACTCATGTACGCAGAGCAGGCCAATATTTTTGAGATACAAAATGCATATCAAGATTATTTCCGAACGCATCCTTTTGTCAAGACTTACCACACGCAATACTACAAGCGCTGGATCCGCCAAAACCAATACTTGGTCAATGATGCCGGAACCATACAAGAACCAACTTCAGAAGAATTGAGCCTTGCCAATCAAGCGTATCTCAAAAAGCAAAAGCAGCAGCACAAAACTTCCGACTGGACCATCGTTGGCCCAATTACGAACTACCAAGAAGGCCTCACGCAAGGTTCCGGGCAAACAAATGTGTACAGTTTTGATCAGTGCGCTGGCCAACCCAATACATGTTATTGTGGCACTGAACCCGGAGAAGTCTACAAAAGCACAAATGGAGGAGTCAATTGGCAACTGGTCTCTAAAACCATTGATTTTGGCTCAGGGGTAACAGCAGTAGAGGTGCATCCAACCAATGCCAACTTTGTTTTGGTTGGAGGCAATAAAGGCCTTTTTCTCAGTACCGATGGCGCCCAAACTTGGGTCAACACCTTGCCGAGTTCAGGTTTGAATGTCAATGAAATCTATATTTTACCCAATGACCCCAATGTCATTTTAGCTGCTACAGACAAGGGCTTGTATCGCAGTACCGACGCCGCCCAAACCTGGACACAGCTCTACACCCAAAAAACTTACGATATCAAACAAAAGCCAGGAAGTTCTCAAATCCTATATTTACTCAAAAATAACCCTGCGCTCATTCGTTGTGAGTTTTTTGTTTCTACAGATGCTGGCCTTACCTGGACGCTCCAAGATACAGGTTGGTACAGTTCAACAGATCCTGCGCGCATAGATGGCGGCGGAAGGCTTGCAGTAAGCGCTGCCGATCCCGAGCGCGTCTATGCCTACCTCATTGGCGATTCCAAACCCAATGATTTCGGTTACATTGGTTTGTACAGAAGTAATAATGCCGGACAGAATTGGACCTTGCCGAATGGTCCTGTCGGCTGGCCATATACCGCCACTCACGTCAATCTAGCGCAAGGTACGCCTACTTGGAATTATCATCAGGGTTTTTATAATTGCGCACTTGTTGCCAACCCGACCAATGCAGACGAACTCTTAATTGGCGGTTTAAATCTCTACCGAAGTACTGATGGCGCTGCTTCTTTTTCTTCTGTTTCTGGTTATGTAGGCGGCCCGCTGAACTTACACGTAGACAACCAAGATTTCAGAGTCATCGGAAACCATACCTGGGTCACTACTGATGGCGGCATTTACCACAGCAACAATTTTGTAAACACACAGCCCGACTTTTACATGTCTGGGGTGCACGGCTCTGATTATTGGGGCTTTGACAATGGCTGGAACGAAGATGTTTTGGTTGGTGGCCTGTATCACAATGGAAACTTAGCGTACCATGAAAATTACGGAGCAGGTAACTTTCTAGAATTGGGCGGAGGAGAAGCCCCTACTGGTTACGTCAATCCCGGCGACAACAAACTCACTTACTATTCAGATGTCAATGGCAAGCGCATTCCAGCCACGCTAGATGGCGCCATTCAAAATGCATCTTTTGGCATAGACCCAAATGAAAGTTATTGGGCTGCTGAATCTACCGAGTTAGTTTTTCATCCGAATTGCTATGCGATTGCTTATACTGGAAAAGACAACCAACTCTTTCGCACCAATGACAAAGGCGCCTCTTTTGAACTTGTTCAGACTTTTGGCTCTAACCCAAATGAGCGCATTAACTATATAGAAATCGCTTCAGACAACCCACAAATCATTTACCTCAATCAGAAAGCAGCCAGCGGCAATACAGGCAAATTATGGAAAACAACTGACGGCGGACTCACCTGGACTCAATTGAACATTCCTGCAGGCAACTCAAGTCGTATGTTATTAGCACTCAACCCCTCCAATGCGCAAGAGTTGTGGTTGGCGTATCCGAGCGGCGGAAACGGTTTTAAGGTATTCAAAACAAGTACAGGTGGCGGCAATTGGCAAAACCTCACGAGTAGTTTACTCAACAATGAATCAGTGCAATCTTTGGTGCATATTGCAGGCACCGACGGCGGTATTTATGTAGCGACGAACTACGCTGTTTATTACCGCAACAATACCAGTGATTTTGTTTTGGAAAACAACGGCTTGCCCCTCTTTACCAACGGCAACATTCTCAAACCTTTTTACCGCGACCAAAAAATCCGCTTAGCGACCTACGGAAAAGGAATTTACCAAAGTAATTTAGTTGAAAATCCGAGTGAAGTCATTGCGCGCATTACCGTAGACAAACTCAGTCAGACAGCTGTATGCTTGATCGATTCTTTTTATTTTGACGACTACTCTTTTTTGAGTCATCAGGGCGCCACTTGGCAGTGGAGCTTTCCAACTGGCAGCCCTAGTTCATCTACATTGCGTAACCCAACGGTGTATTTTCAGAATCCGGGGCAGCACCTCGCAATTTTGCAAATTACTGATGGCACTGGCCTCACCGATACCGACTCTTTATTTGTAACGCTCTCTTTGTTTGATTATCAGCCAGGAATTCAAGAAGATTTTCAGCAAGCTTTCTTGCCCAATGGCTGGAGTGTCAAGGACCACAACGGCAGCGGTACCTGGACGCTCTCTACAAGCGCTGGAGGCTTTGGCAACTCAAGTCAAGCGACGGTTTTCAACAACTACGACATCGATTCGCAAGGTAGCTTTGACGACCTAATTATGCCACTCGAAACGAGTTACTTGAGCACCCAACCCTATCTTTATTTCGATGTAGCTTACGCACGCTGGGGCAGCGGTTATACTGATTCTTTACAGGTGGTTGCCTCTACAGATTGCTTTGTAACAGCTCAAGTTTTGTATTTCAAAGGAGGTGAAAATTTGGCCACCTCTCCGGATAACCAAAGTTTTTTTACACCAACCAACAACCAATGGAGGAAAGACTCTGTCGATTTGAGTAGTTATGCCAATCAAGGTAATTTACAAATTGCCTTCAGAAATATTGGCGGTTGGGGCAACTGCATCTATCTAGACAACATTCATATTGGTTCCATGGCTGCGATCGCACAAGTACAGCCACTCAAGCGCAGTGTTTATCCGAATCCGGCGTGTCCGGGAGCGGTGCTTCAACTCAATGGGAGCCCCTCAGATTTTGCGCGCTTAATTGATCAAAAGGGCAAAGAAGTAGCCAGGTGGATGGCTGGGTCTGAACTCAAACTCGATGACGCTCTGAAAGCCGGAGTCTATTTATTGCAATTACACAGCGCACAATTGATCAGCAATCACCAGATTGTGGTCATTGATTAAAGAAACACTTGTAAACGAGCGATTGATTGCCCCAAACATTTCGTGGATTTGGCATAATTTATGATATTTGCACTGAAAATTATTTTTATGCGTTTTTTACTCGTTTTTGTTTTAAGTCTGTTCAGTATCAATGCCATGGCGCAAGATGCAAAAGCACAGGGAATACTCGATAAGTTATCGACCAAAATGAAGGGGATGAAATCCTTCTATATTGAATTCAATGCCAGTGTCAAAAACAGCACCAATGGCACCAATGAAAACGAAATTGGCAAAGGCTGGGTGAAGGGCAATAAATTCTATGCTTCTTACGGAGACAACACCATGATCTGCAACGGTGTCAAAACCTGGACAATCGTTAAAGATGAGCGCTCCGTTTATGAGTCAGATGCAAGTGCCGACGATGAAGAATCTATTAATCCAAAGCGCCTAATGACCATCTGGGAAACCGGTTTCAAGAACAAATACGACCACGAGGACAAACTCAACGGAGAAGCCGTACACGTCATCAACCTCTATCCTAAAGTACCTTCAAAGGCTGAATACCACACCATTGTGTTGTATATTTCCAAAACAGGTAACGAACTCTTGAAAGCGAGCATGAAGGCCAAAGACGGCACCACCATGACTTACGTAGTAACCAAGTTTACTGCCAACCCCGATATCGACGACGCCAAATTTGTCTTTGATAAAAAGAAATATCCTGGTTACCCGGTAATCAAGGATTAGCGCTTTAGCAAGCGATCCATCTCGCGTTTATCGTCTTTTTCTTTGAGGTCCTGACGCTTGTCATGTAGTTTTTTACCTGTTGCACAAGCGATTTCGAGCTTCACCCAACCTTTTTCTGATAAAAACAACTTGAGCGGCACCATTGTGTGCCCTTTGATTTTTAAGAATTTTTCAATTCTGGTGATCTCTTTGCGCTGCAAAAGCAGTTTGCGGTCTGCTCTGGGTTTGTGATTGTAGAATGAGCCGTTTTCATATTCAGTGATGTGCATGTTGCGCAACCACACCTCCCCTTTATCAAACAGACCATAAGCTTCAAGAATACTGGCCTTTCCGCTTCTGATGCTCTTGATTTCGGTGCCGGTCAAGACAATACCCGCCTCGAATACTTCATCGAGGTGAAATTCAAAACGCGCGCGTTTGTTACGGATATTGAGTTCCTTGTTGGCCATGTGTGCAAAGTTACTAATTTTAAGCCATGCAAATTCCGTCGGTTTATTTAGAACAAGCAGTGGATCAACTCGGCAGCCTGCCTGGTATTGGGCGCAGAACAGCCCTGCGCCTCGCCCTGGATTTACTGCAGCGCAGCGATATCGAGATTGACGACTTCGTGTCGGCACTGAGTGCGCTCAAAGACAAGGTGTTGCGCTGTGCTTCTTGTGGCAACATCAGCGACACACCTATCTGTGGAATTTGCAGCAATCCGAGACGCGACCCTACCATTATTTGTGTTGTCGAAGACATTAGAGATGTAATGGCAATAGAATCTACGAGCACGTTTAATGGTCTTTACCATGTATTGGGTGGGCTGATTTCACCAATGGACGGCGTTGGCCCCCAAGATTTAAATATTGCTAGTTTACCCGAGCGCATGGCGAAAGCCCAGCCAAAAGAAATCATCTTGGCGCTCAGTCCCACTATGGAAGGCGACACGACCAATTTTTATATTTACAAAAAAATCAAAGTTTTCGAGGTGTTAATTACACGGATCTCCAGAGGTATTGCGGTGGGATCGGAGTTGCAATATGCAGATGAACTGACACTCGGGCGCAGCTTGCAACAGCGTCAGGTTTTTGATTTTGGTCAATAAGACCCACTGAAAAAAATATAAACCTGGCGGTCTTTAATCTATTTTAAAGACGCGTGTTTTCTTTTTGAGATAGCGCATGCCGTAACCAAACACAACAATGAAAAGCGCCATACCAATAAGCTCCCATTGATTCGGTTTGAGCACACCAAGAATATAAGTTTGGAATAAAAGCAAGACCCAAGCGGTAGTCATGGAGGCTGCCCAACCTGAGTATTCGTTTTCAAGCACTACTTTAATGGAAAAGGGCTGCGGATTGGCATTGAACTTCCAGAGAGCTGGCAATAAAAGTGGGGTTTGACTTTTCCAATCTAAATAGGCCTGACCAAACTTGCGGGTCAAGAATTGCTCTTCTGCATAAATAATGAGACGGTAATACGCAACAAACAAGACTAAAAACAAAGGCACCAACCAATCAATACCCGTAAATACAGCCCAGCCGATGTAGGTAGTGATATTTCCGAGATACAATGGGTGACGCACCATGGAGTAAATACCTGTAGAATTGACGGCTTCTGCCACTTGCTCGTCGCGGTTGCGGCCAGAGGTATGCGCAGCGCGTTTGCCCACCGCGAGCGCTCTGATGAGATGCCCAAGTAGCACTAAGCCAATTGCAGTATAAATGTAGCGGGGATCTTGCCAATTTTGCTCCTTTGGAAAGAAATGCATGAGGATAAATGCGGCGACAAAAAAGAGAACGGGGATTTGCCCTCGGTACTTAAAAAACTGATTTCCTAGCTTTTCCAATTGATTTTGTGCTGACATTGGCGAATTTTTTGTAGATTTAAAGAATGCCAAAGTTAACAATAAATCTTGGGGTCAATGAAAGAAAAATACAAGCTTGAGTTTCTACTCAAAACCTCACCTCGCGTGCTCGACAAACTCATCAGTACACCAGATGGCCTAGCCGATTGGTTTGCAGACGACGTCAGGGTCAATGACGACATCTACACCTTTGAATGGGATGGCAATGCCGAAAATGCCCGCTTGGTGCAGCTCAAAATGAACTCCAAAATACGCTTCCAATGGCTAGAAGACGAACAAGACGGCCTAGACACCTACTTTGAACTCGCCTACATCATTGACCCCATGACCAATTCAGTCATTTTGCACATCACCGATTTTGCCACTGCCGCTGACCAAGAAAGCAGCGCCGCACTCTGGCACCAAGCAATTAATGACCTCAAGCGCATTATCGGCGCTTAAACCCACTACTTCTTTTACCAAATTGGTTCGGCTTTATTGCTTAAATTTGCCCAAACTACGCGCTTGAAACGACTCGTTCAGTTTAGCCTCAAGTCTTTTACCGGACCCTTCATCGTGACACTCCTGATCTCGATGTTCATGCTCATTTTACAATTTTTTTGGGTCTACATCGATGACCTCATGGGCAAAGACCTCGGTGTTTTGGTTATTCTAGAACTTCTGTTTTATGTATCGGCTAGCATTATTGAATTGGCCTTACCCCTCACCATTTTGCTTTCCTCCCTCATGACCATCGGCAATCTAGCCGAACACAACGAACTCACTGCACTTAAAGCCAGTGGATTTTCACTCTTGCGCATCCTTAGGCCCTTAATTGTGATCGTGTTGCTTTTAGCCTGCACCACTTTCTTTTTTTCGAATTACGTGATTCCTGCGGCCAACCTGAAGTGGCACACACTGATGTACGATATCCAAAATAAGAAAATTGCGAGCTTGCTCACTCCTAAGGTCTACTCTAGAAATTTTGAAGGCTATGCAATCAAAGTAGACTCGCTCAAGGGCAATCATTGTGTCGGTATCACCATCCACGACTACACGCAACCGACGCAATTGCGCACTGTTCGGGCCAAAGAGGCCGATGTATACAAATCTGTTAATGGCAGGTTCGTTTTTCTGAACTTAAAGAATGGCAGCATTTTAGAAGAACTCGATTTGCAGAATCCGATGTACTTACCCAACAATACCTTGAGCAAACGCTCTGGGCGCCCTTCCAGGGTTTCTACTTTTGAACAAGGTGTATACAAGTTAGATTTAGAGGGCCTCGACCTGAACCGTTCAAAAGAAGACTTATTTACCAATAAATACGAAATGCTCAACGTGTTTCAGATCGATGAAGCCATTGATTCCATTGAAGTTAAAAAAGAACGCCTTCGCGCTAATTTTGTCCAGCAAAGTATGCAGGGTTTTTTGAGTCTTCATCAGCAAATAACTCAGCTCAAAGCAAACGACCCTAGTCTTGCAACCAAACATGACGAGCCAATCAAACCTATTCAATTCAAGCAGCTGAGCCCAGCTGATCAACAGCTCAGCATCCAATTGACACTCTCTAAAATCCGGCGCAATCAGCAGCAATTAGCCAACCAAACACAGTTCTTGACCACCTTAGATCGTGAAATTGACCTATACTGGATTGAATTTCACCGTAAATTTGCCCTCACTTACGCCATTGTGGCACTTTTCTTTGTGGGTGCCCCGCTCGGCGCACTCATTAAAAAAGGTGGTTTTGGCGCGCCAGTGGTAATTGCAGCACTTATTTTTATGCTCTACTTTGTTTTGAGTTCTATCGGTGCTAATTTAGCCAACACAGGAACTGTGGCCCCTTTTATTGGCATGTGGATGGCTGCCCTTGTTTTTACGCCAGTGGCCATCTATTTCACTAAAAAAGCGCTGGCTGTTTAACTAAAGTCCATTGAAAATACTCGTCTTAAGTCATAAGCCACCCTATCCCATCTTAGACGGTGGCTGCTTGGCTATGTCTCGCCTGCTCGAAGATTTGTTGTCCTTGAAGCAAGTGAGCGAACTACACTACCACACCTTAGCTACAGCCAAACATCCATATGATGCAACAGCCTTTCCGGTAAACGACAAGCTCCATTTGAAAGCGCACCCAATTGATACAAAAGTGACGCTTTTAGGCGCCTGCATCAGTCTCTTGAAACAAGAGTCTTATAATTTAATTCGTTTCAAGAATACAGGCATTCGCCAAGAACTGCAGCATGTACTCCAACACAATGATTTTGATTTTGTGATCTTCGAAAGTCTTTTCGCAGCAGTATATGCACGCTCATTACGGTCTTTTTCAAAGGCAAAATTCATTTACAGGGCACACAATATAGAGCATCAAATTTGGAAAGACCTCGCAGTAAATACCAAACTTATCTTTAAAAAATGGTACTTGCAGCAACTGGCCTATTCGCTTAAGTGGGCAGAGCGCAGTATTTGGAGTGAAGACCAAGGAGGCCTTGACCTGATTTTGAGCATCTCTGACACCGATCTCAACATCATTGAAGGCCAGACCTTAACCGCCTGTCGTTACTTACCTGCATCCATCTTAAAACCCAACATCAAGAGCAATTTAGCGCCGCAAAAAATTTGTTTTCTTGGCGCCTTCAATTGGCAGCCAAATGTGGAGGCCGTAGATTGGTTCTTGAAAACTATTTTCCCTTCACTGCGGCAACAACACCCTCAACTTGAATTCCATATCGCTGGTAAAGGTGCCCAACAACACAAGCACTGGTTAAGAACAGGAGTAGTGGTGCATGGTTTTGTTCCTGATGCCAAAGCGTTCATTGCCACCCACGGTGTTTTTGCAGGCTGTTTACAGTCTGGTTCTGGCGTCAAGATGAAAATCATTGAAGCCATGAGTGTGGGTGCTCCAATTGTGTTTAGTGCTAAATCTGCCGACGGACTTCCTGCCTTTGAACCAGCATTGCTCCATTTTTCAGCAGCCACATTTCTTGCAGAAATGGCTCGTTTACTTGAAAACCAAGATGAGCTTGCGCACCGTGCACAATTTGGCAGCACTTACTTTGAGCAGCATTTTGAAGCCAAGCAAGTACAAAAACAACTCTTGCAAATACTCGAAGAACTTCAAAATAATCGCTAATATTGCTTCATGCTCCAGGTTTTGTTCTTTGTTGGCCTCATTTTTTTGCTCTACAGCTATATTTTGTATCCTTTTTTACTGAAGTATTTACTGCAAAAGAGTCCAAATAAGGAAGCTTATCCATTGCAGCAACAGTTTCCGCCATTGAGTATCATCATTGCGGCTCACAACGAAGAAAAGGTACTCCGAGAAAAACTAGACTCCATTTTACAAAGTGCTTATCCGCAAGAACTCATTGAAATATTGATAGGTATTGACGCAAGTTCGGATCTCAGTGCGCTCATTGCAGAAGAGTACCAAAGCAAATTCGCGGCTTGTCTGGTTTTTGAATTCAAAGAAAGACAAGGTAAAATCAAGATTGTCAACGCCCTGGTACCCAAAGCCCAACACGCCTTGATCGTACTCACCGATGCCAACGTATTGTTTACCGAGCAAACGTTAATGCATTTGCAAGCACCGTTTGTCGATCCGAAAATTGGTTTGGTAGACAGTACCATGAAACACTACGGCCTGAAAAACACTGGTATTTCCATGCCAGAATCCACTTACATTGCCGGAGAAGTCTTGCTCAAGGAGGCCGAAGGAAAACTCTGGGGAGCCATGATGGGGCCATTCGGAGGTTGCTTTGCCTTTAGGAAACGTTGTTTTGAACCGATTCCTGAACATTTTTTGGTCGATGATTTTTACATCAACATGATTTGCATCGAGAAAGGTTTGCGCTGTGTTACCCAAACGGAAGCAATTGTATTGGAAGATGTCTCCAATGACCTCTCCATTGAATTCAAGCGCAAAATCAGAATATCTTCTGGTAATTTTCAGAACCTTCGCCGCTTCTGGCCTTTACTTTTTAAATTCAATTGGGTTTCTTTTGCATTCTTCTCTCACAAGGTGCTGCGCTGGATTCTACCTGTATTCTTAGTCTTCATGACGCTGCAAATCATACAAAAACAAGAGAGCTCTTGGTTTTATCAAGTCCTTTATTTTATATTGCTCTTGATCCCGATTTCTTTTGTAGTGGATTATCTAGCGCGCCGACAAGGCACTCATTTAGTTTGGCTGCGCTACATCATTCATTTTGTCAGTATGAACATCGCCTTGCTTATTGGTTTATTTCGCTTTTTTGGCGGTATTCGCTCCTCGGTTTGGCAACCAACCAAGCGACATCAGTAAGTTTTTTGTATCTTTGCAGTCAAATTACGCCTGCGTCTTGTAAGTTGCCTCCCTTCCTACTCTGCTCACGGCACTTATTCTCTTAACGCAAATAAATGGCTAAATCCAAAGAAACCTTCTCCAAGAAGGAAAAAGAAAAACTCAAAGCAAAAAAGAAAAAAGAAAAATTGATTCGTTCTGAGGAGCGCAAATCCAATGCAAGTGGCGGAGGCTTAGATAGCATGATGGCTTATGTAGACGAATTTGGTCGCATCGTTGACGCTCCAATTGACCCAAGCACAAGAGTAGAAATCGACGCAGAAAGCATCGAAATTGGCATACCACGCCGCGAAGAAAGTGACGAAGACGAAGCATCTGACTCTGGAACTGTTATTTTCTTCAATGATTCAAAAGGCTATGGCTTCATCAAAGACAAAGCTAGCGGAGAAAACATCTTTGTACACGCAGCCAACCTCTCTCAACCTATAGCCGAACGCGACGAAGTCAGTTTCGAAAAAAGCAAAGGTCAAAAAGGTTGGGTAGCCCTCAATGTCAAGATCTTACCCAAAGTTTAGTCCTTTAGATAAGTTGGCATCATGCCAAATCCGAATCGAGGCAAATTAGCTTCGGTGAGTAGCAAAACAACGACATCAAATTCCCTGACCAAGCCCTTGTAATCTTTTTGGTCTTTAAGGAAGGTCGTTGCTCTTCCAGGCACCAATCTTTCGTGGTTGTAATACCAAAATTCACCACCCTCAAACACGTGCTGCATCATGCCCCAATTGTACATGCCGTAGTAAAAGCTGTCTCCAATCACCAATACTTTGGGGGCTTTTTTTCCTTTTGACAAGGGCTTGATTTCAAATTGAGGGTAAGCCATTTTCAAATCCGGAATATCACGTAATAAGTTCATGCCCAGCTCAATATCGTCGTCTCGATCACGAGGAGTGTTGGACTTTTCTATTTTTTTGAGCACCATCTTAGGGAATTCCTTCTTGGTGAGCTGCGCTAAGTTTCTAATGAGCGAATCTGCAACTAAATATTCGCCATAACTACTCCAATGAATCCCTGTTTTAGGATACAACGGATACGGTGCCGTTGCTTTCATTTTTAAAAACCAATCTTGCACGTCAAAAAGCGGAATCTTTTCTGCAATAAGTTCCCTAACAAAATCGGGGTAATTCCTGCCAATACTTCCATTGTAGCGGTAGTCATCAGGCATTTTGTCCGGAAAAAAGGATCCTTTACCAGGTGCAATACATACCAGAAGTTCCTTTCCACTTTGCTTGAGGTCGCGCTGAACAAAAGCCAGCGATTGCACCAGTTCATTGATCGAATCTAGGCCGATGTAATCCTGGCCAGAAGCAGCCAACAAGTAATTCTCTTCAAAGAGATAGCCATCTTTACCCATAATGACCCCTTGGGCTTGGTATTCGCCAAAAAGCCTGTCAAATACTTCATTGTAGAAACGCACCATAAATGGACGCAAACCAAAATGTTCACTGATGTATTTTTCCTGACCTACTTGGAATTTCGCAGTGCGCCAGTGCGCAGTAGAGAATTTAATATTTTCTGAGCTAGGCTGAGCACCGCCAAGAGGTTTTGATTCAAAAATGTGTTCGTTTTGCTCGAGCCAAGGCAAAAGCAACAAGGCCAGCACCACTCCAAAAAGTGCGTTCTTGATGATAGTATCTTTTGTTGGCACTTTCATCAGAAACGGTAATAGATAAAGGGGTTTAAATTGGATGCCGAAAGAAAGACAATGCTCAAAAACAAAAGTAATATGGAAATGAGGGTAACTAATGTGGCTTTAGAAACCGACAAGATTGGATTTTCTGAGGTGAGAAATAGGGTGGTTTTCTCCATCAACTGAGATCTTCCAATAATGGAAAACAAAATCGCAAGGAGCAATACTAAATAAAAGCTATTGTTTAATTCAATGAATTTAACATCTTTCCAATCAAACAGTTGTGAGTAAAATAATTTTGCATCATTCCAACTTTCTAAGCGAAACAAAACCCAAGCCATAGCCACCGTAAAGAAAGTGAAAAGAGTGGCAGGCACCCTCCCTATTTTTTCTAAAAAATTGAGTAAGAAGAGCCTGTCTAGGATCAAGAAAAAACCATGAAAAGCACCCCACAGCACAAAATTCCAAGATGCGCCGTGCCATAAACCGGACACCAAAAATACCAGCCATAAATTGAAATACAAGCGCCATTTGTTACTCACGCGGTTTCCGCCGAGTGGAATGTATAAGAAGTCGCGCATGAAGGCGCCTAAGGTGATGTGCCAACGGCGCCAAAATTCGGTGATGCTTCTTGAACTATACGGTGAGTCAAAGTTTTCAGGGAAACGGAAACCCATCATGCGGGCCAAACCTATAGCCATGTCTGAATAGCCTGAAAAATCAAAGTAAATCTGAAAAGTATAGGCTAGAATTCCGACCCAGGCTTCATCAAAACTCAACTCACTGAGCTCACCACCCATGTAAAGATCAGCTTGCTTGGCCAACACATTGGCAATCAGTACTTTTTTAGCGAGGCCAACACTGAAGCGAAACAAACCAATGAGGCGGTCGTCTGGGGTTTCGGTGCGGGCCACCACCTGCTGCGCCACACTCTTGAATCTGATAATGGGCCCTGCAATGGCATGGGGAAAAATCAATTTATAAAGTAAGTACTGCGAGGGTTTTTCAAAGGGCGCGTGGTCTTGGCGATACACCTCTATGGCATACGTAAGGGTCTGAAAGGTAAAAAAGGAGATGCCAATAGGTAAAGCTACTTGTGTCCACGACAATTGCTCAAATCCCAGAGAACCAAGTGCTGTATTGACATTTTCAATGAAAAAATTGGCATACTTGAAATAAGCCAAAAGCCCCAAATTAAGCACGAGAGAAGTCGTTAAGAATAACTTTCTTCTTGTTTGATTTTTAGTAAAGTAAATACCTTTCACCAAATAAAAGTCTAGTAAACTTGTTGCCAATACGACATAAATAAAGTTCGGCGCGCCCCAGGCATAAAATAAGATACTCACCAACAGCGCCCAATGGTTTTTCCAGCTTTTGGGCAGCAGCACATACACCAGCATAAAAACTGGCAAAAAGTACAATAAGAACAGGATACTGCTGAAAACCATTGTTTTTGTAAATCGCTGCAATTTACAAAAAGGAAGGCAAATATGCAGTTTTCACCATTCAGACATGGCTTTCTAAAAAAAAATCTTATATTTAAATCATCAATAACAAGTCATGCGCCTATCCCTACTCCTTTCCTGCTTTGTTTTTCTAGGTTTAAAACAAAGTGTTCTTGCACAAGCAGCCAACATCTGGATCAAGCCTAATGCTGTTTGGCACTATGATATCGATAGCTTTAGTGGCACTTATGGATTCATCAAAACAGCGTATGTCGGCGACACGATTATTGAAGGATACAGCACCCAAATATTGACCTCAGTAAGGTATTTATTTGGTTTTGATACCAATGATATTCTTCATCTTTCGGCTGTCCAAAACCTACCTACTAACTACACGCGCAACAATGAGAATCAAGTTTTTTATTGGCTCAATAACCAATTTGAAATACTCTATGATTTTACAAAAACTCCAGGTGAGTCATATACGGTGGTAAGTATCGAGCCAACAGTTCAATTCTGCAACCCAAGCTCTTCTGTAACGGTTCAAAGCACCTCAAGTACTACAATTGGCAATCAGACCTATCCTACAATTGAGCTCACCTCAGACCAAGCAAATTTTTCGCGATTGAGCGGCCAAATCAATGCCCGCTACGGCAATCAGACTAATACATTTACCCCTCAAGCTTGGCTCTTCCCAGTAAACAGTTTTTACATGGATGGAATACTGTCAGTTTCACCATGCGATACAAATTTGATGATCGATTATATCCATTATAAATTTCGCTGTTTTCAGGATGATAGCCTAATCGTGAATCCGAGTAATGAAGACTGTGAATATTTACTCAACAATGTAGGAATTAATGATTTAACTAAAGAAGGCTACATGTTATTTCCAAATCCAGCAACAAACTTCATTACTTTGGTTGCTCCTTCTGAAGAAAATGAAGTAGCTATTTACAATTCAATGGGAACACTTGTATTAACGACCAAAACAACCAAAAAAATCGAAGAAATCCCCTTAAACTTACCAAGCGGCACCTACTTCTTAAAGTCTTCTTCAAACCAATCCGAAGTATTTTACAATAAGTTCGTGATCCGACAATGACTCACTTATTGAATTTCAAATGGCAAATCACCTCGATGGCTCTCAAAATATTCGAGTAACGCTTTTTGAAATAAAACATCTTTTGCCATTTTTTGAAAGAGGACTTGCTGGTAAAAACTGATTCTGTTTCGTTTTTTATCTTTTAAGATGATTTCTGATAGCTCCTGGCGATGGATTTCAAAAACTTCATCGATCACAGATACTTCTTTGTCAAAATCTGTAAATATCGCTTCGTAACAAAAGGCAGCCAACAAATGAAATTGCGCACTATTTGCCAATTCTTGTTGACCATTAATGCCAATACAAACATGCGTTTGTATTTTCCCTTTAGGAGAAATTGAATCAATCAAGAAGAATCTGGAGGCGACTTCAAAGAATTGAGCTTTTGAAAATGGAGCTTTTGGCTGCCCTACTCCGCTTGCATCAATGGCGCGCATCATGGTCAACACATTGGTGCTTAAAGTTGAATCCTGGATCAGTATACGAAGGTATTCAGCTTTCAATTCGAGGGTGTCGGGATACAAGCCAAAGAGCTTTTTCCTCGCCTCTGCCTGGTCTGGAGCATGAATTTTTGGTGCGTTCAAAATAATGTAATCAAAACGCCTTTTGTAAGCGCTGTATGCACTTTTCGGTGAATGCCAAGCCATGGCGCCAGCTTTTTGAACGCCGTTTTGCTCGAAAGTTTGAATGTCGATATGCAATTGTGAAGCAATTTGACAACTGTGTTGTATCCTTAGGATCTCTTCTTCTTTGGGCGTCTGAAACGCCAATGGAGTTGCTTCTCGATACAACTTCAAATAAGCCTCCCCTTTCTGACACTCACCAAGCATACAATGAATGTGCATCATGTTCCAGTAATCCGCATCGGTAGGCACCTTGATTTTTGAATAAGCAGCAATGGAACTGCGCAATAAGGAGCTATCTTCACGACTTAGATAGACCTGATAATAAGCCATACCTAAGTCTTTGTAATAATAATCTAAATTAGATGTAAATGGAGTAGTGTCTATAGCAAGCAATTCGCTCAGTACGTCATTGACAATTGTCGAATCTAGCACCGTACAAGTCGGGTGCTGCTTTTGTTTTCTGAATATTTTGTAGTCTGTCGTTTGAGCGCATACAAAGCTCGATATAAAGGTAAAAATGCTGATGACGAATACTGATCTCATATTTAAATTTACGATAAATAAAAAGATAGAAAGGCTATTAAAACCGGTTAATTAAGTTTTTTGCGAATGCTCACTAGCTTGCATTTTAAAGTGGTCGAATTCAACCACTTTAAAATTCGGGTTATAGATCAACTCCCAAGTTCCTAAAAATTCGAGTGTATATCGTGTTCTTATCCAATTTTTGATCACATCTGCTGCACGACTTTCCTGAGATTTCCCTTTTGCCATATCTGTCAAACAGATATAATCATCGCCATTAAAAGATGAAATGGATACAGCTAAATTTTGAATTGATATTAATTTATTCTTCCTAATCATTCGAAAATAATTCAGACCAATTAAATGAAAAAACTATCGTCAAGATTTATCAAGCCCTAATCCGTAAATTAGCGGAATCCAGAACCACATGAAACATCTCGTCGTCTTTTTAATGATCCTTGTAAGTTTGAGCTTAAGCGCACAAGTAAAAATCAATCCGATTGACTCCCTACCCGACAAGCAAAAAGCATATGGCGTTCGCTTGCTACCGAGCGTTGTGCCTCAATTTTATGGCCTTGCACTGGGTTTGGTTGGTTCTGATGCCATATGCAATTTGCCTTACACCAAAACCACCAACGGCATCAATATCCAACTTTTTGGAATGGGCTTTTTGGCTTTATTGAATCCGAAAGAGTTTTCCTATGAGGCCTTGTTCAACAAAGAAAGCGGCTGGATGCTCATTCCAAACACAACGCCAAAGGCAGTGCACAACGGGCTGCTCATCTCGGGTATTGGCACCACTACGGCTGTTTCAAACGGTTTTGTCATCAGTGGCTTGAGCAGCATGGGTAAATTGATGAATGGTTTGGCCATCACGGGGCTTCAAAATAAATACACCGAAGCAAATGGCATTTGTATTGCGCTCATCAATCAGTGCTACGCGCAAAACGGAATTCAAATTGGCTTGATCAATAGAAGCACCAAACTCAAAGGCCTCCAAATTGGTCTTTGGAATATCAATGGCCAGCGAACGTTGCCTTTGATCAATTTCTAGTTCACCACTAGCCTTTGGGTTGCGAGCTTTTCTCCCTCTTGATTCAGCAACTTGAAAAGATAGATTCCAGGGTTCAATTCAATATCTAAAGTTTGAGAAAATCCTGAATTTATCAGCATTTGCGTATATACGAGCTGCCCATTTAAATTGAAAAGCTGAATTGCTTGCCCTGCCTCAAAAGGCGCTTCGATGATGAATTTACCTGAACTGGGGTTTGGAAAAACAGAAAGATCGATGCTTGGCGCTTCATCGACAGCCACTAAAGTAAATACAGAACAATTGAAGTTTGGAGATTCATTAAAATTACCAACTCCTAAATACCCCCAATGATTGAGACCAGCTGAACAAATTGATAATTTATTAGCAGTTAAACACAAAGTGTGGTAGCCAAATGGCAGGTCTGGCCCATCAAAAAAAGAAGGTCCAGAAACAACTGCTACTTGGTCATAGGTCGCGCCATTGAGAGAAATAAGTGTTGGAGAGGTGATATTGCCTAAATTACCATTACCAAATTGGCCATCGCCATTGTAACCCCAACCCCAGAGCGTCTTGTCATTCTTCAACCCTAGAAAAAAAGTAGACCCATTGTAAATTTTTGACCAATCGTAGTCAAAACCTAATTGCGTCGGTACCGAACGATCATAGTTATCACCAAAGCCTAAAA
The DNA here is from genome assembly GCA_027483605.1 of Cryomorphaceae bacterium. GTDB lineage: Bacteria > Bacteroidota > Bacteroidia > Flavobacteriales_D > Crocinitomicaceae > UBA952. Next base: position 78,698 of record JAIXUE010000003.1, read on the forward strand.
ATCCACTATAATTAAAGCCCCAAACCCAAAGTGAGCCATTGATATGAATTGCGGCCGAAGTGTTATTTCCTGCACAAACATATTGGTATAAAAAAGGATCGTAAATAATTGGCGTGTTTTGTATGGTTCCAGAATTTGCTCCCCAACTAGATTGCCCCCAAAAATACATATGACCAGCACTATCTAAACCTAAAGCGTGTCGAGTACCGCACGATACTTGTTTCCAGCTGGAACTTGAGCCCACCTGGGTCGGTGTTTCTACCCATGAAGTAGTATCATTCAAACCTAGTTGCCCAAAGTTATTCGCCCCCCAAGTCCATAAGGTGCCATCTGCTTTAATTGCTGCATAAAAATTATATCCTGCAGATACAGAGACAAAATTAGAGTCCTCACCAATCTGTTCTGGCGTATAAACAAGCTCAGGATTACTGGCATTTACATTTTTTTTACAGCCCCAGCCCCAAATAGTGCCATTGGCTCTAATTGCAACGGTATATGCTTCGGCGCAATCAACTGCAATCCAATCTTGGTAAGGCGTTTCAACTTGCACAGGAACATTGTTATAGGCAAGACCAGGGCCACCATTGAAAGATGCTGTTCCTATACCCAACTGCGCAAAGTTATTTACACCCCAAGACCATAAAGTACCTTCTGAATGCAGCGCCACACTAAACCCAGGTCCAACAGTGACTGTTTTCCAAGTCCCTTGAGCGAAAAATGTTTGAGATAGCGTTAAAAAAAGAAATAGAAGGTATAGTTTGTTCATCACACATTATTTTTAATACATACGAATTTGATGTGCAAAAAGGGGTGTAGTATTAAGTTTTACCCTGAAGCCTGGTGTTTCTGCGCGCTAGTTTCTGTTCGAGCAAACCTTCTTTCTCCGCTTGAATTTCTTCGTTGGTGCGCGGTTTGTAAAAGCCGTCGAGGATACTGAGCCGCATGAGTTCGTTGGAGGTTTTGACCTGATAGGCTTTCAGTAGCCTGGTGCGAATCAGGTCAACAGTTTTTTTGGAGACATGAATTTGTTCGGCGATGTACTTGCTGGTAAAGCCATCACAGAGCAGTTGGAGCACTTTAAGGTCTCTATCTGAAAAACCTTTTTCGAGTTGCATCTGCTGCAACTCATTGATGTGGTGTTTTTTGCTTGCGAATGAACTTTCGGCGAAGGCACTCAGGTAAGCTCCATTTTGCTGAACTTGTATGATGGCTTCCATCATTTCGGAGAGGGAACATTCCTTGAGTAAGTAAGATGCTGCACCCAAACGCAGACACTCCAGCGCAATTTCTGGGTCGTCGTGCATGGAGAGCATGATTGCTTTGACGTCTGGATAGCGCGTACTCAGCTGTTGTAAGGTTTCTACGCCATTCAGCTGAGGCATTTCGATATCCAGCAAGACGATATCAATAGGTTGTTGCGAGAGCTGCGCTAAGAAATCTTGACCATTGTTGGCAATGATGAGTAATTCAACTTGTGGATATTCGCGCAACATACTTGCCAAACCTTGGCGGACAATCGCGTGGTCGTCTACGAGTGCCAGACGAATCGCTTCAGATTGTGGCATGTGACAGGTTTTGGATTGCTAAATAAATTTGCCCTTTATTGGCAAGACATTCAAAAGAAAGCACGGCCTGAATTTGGGCACAACGGTAACTGATATTTTGCATGCCCAGACCAGTGGAAGTAGCTTGCAAGACTTCAAACTCTTGCTGCGTTAGCGCTGCGCCATCGTGTTCAATCAATAATTGCAGCCCGTCGTTGGCATCTTTGAGTTCCATCCGCACAGATTTCGGATGGCTGTGCTTGATCAGGTTTGTCATGAGCTCGCTGGCGATATAAAAAAAGTGTGTCATGGTTTGCTCCTCCAAGACGATAAATTCTGGCAAATCTGACACAAATACAAATTTTTCACTGAGGGCATTTGTTTTTTGTTGTCCCATGCGCTCCAATCCTTTGGCTAAGCCAAATTTCTTGAGGTAAAATGGCGTTAAATCTTTGCTGATGGTTCGGATTTCTTCAATGCTTTGCTGAATGAGTTCAGTGGCATTATGGAGCGCTGTTTTTTGTGTGGTTTCAGTCAAATTCGCCTCCTGTATCAGTTGCAAATTTTTCTGAGCCATAGAGAGCAAGGCACCGAGATCGTCGTGAAGAATCCGGGCAATTTTACCGCGCTCACTCTCTTGCGTCGCAACTGTTATGGCAAGTTTGTCATTATGTTGCCGCTCAATCTCTTCTTGCAAGAGTTGTGCACCAAGCGCCGTAATTTGTCTGTTTTTATTAGCAAGTATTACCATGCCAATGCCCATAGCAAACGCAAATAACATCCCTAAAATGATCAATATGGTCAGTTCTTGCGATTCATTCATGGAGATCAGCATTTTTGCGCAATAAATAAAGTATGTAAATGAAGGTCAGATACATACTGATAAACAGGAGGTATAGAATGGAAAAAACAACGACGGCTAAGAAATAGGTGTAGCGGATTTCATCTTCAAACACTACAAAAATGAGCATAACCATCGAAAAGATGAGAAAAACAGAACAAATCAGAAACTGTATACGTGCAAGACGCGCACCTTCTTTGATGAGTGCCACATAAAAAAGCAAACTGAAACTCACGTATTGAAAAACACTGAAAATCCAGTTGTTTTCAAAGATATTTTGCATGTAGAGCTCTTGACCAATGAAAACAATTAATATTAGCAAAAAGGCCTGCCAGCGATAGCGCGCCAACGCTTGCCAAATTGTCGATAACATATAAAAGACAAGGTAAGCTTCTATCGGCATGATAAAATGCGTTGCCGGAAACACGGTATGGTAAAGCGAACAAACATATTCGTAAACCGGGCGATTGACGCCGTTAAACACGAGATAGACAACAAAGGCCTTTACAAATTCAGACTTCGGCAACTGCTTGTAAAACAGCAAATAAAGTACTGGAATAATTATTTCTAACCAGTAATTGATGTACCAAAGCACATCTAAATAAATGGGTAGTTGCATGGGCATTGTACTAACTAAATTACGCAATTGCTGCGCTATTCGCACTACCCGACAGTACTTTTAGAACATGTTCTAAAAAATTCGTCTATTTCAATCTAGTTAATCTCCTTTCTTCTCTTTGTTGGGCCAAACCATCCTTCTCTGCTTGAATGGCTTCATTGGTGCGCGGGGTGTACAAGCCGTCAATGATACTCAGCCTGATGAGCTCATTGGAAGTTCTTACTTCATAAGCTCTTAATAATTTGGTCCGAATAAGGTCTACTGTTTTTTTGGATACATGCAATTGCTCGCCGATTTCTTTGCTTGTAAAACCATCGCAAAGTGCATGCAGTACCTTGAGGTCTCTATCGGTAATCCCTTTAGCCTGCAGTTGTTCCTCAAGCTGAACTACCCTACTCAGCGGTCTGGTTTGGTAATATCGTTTCAATTCATCGAGCAGGATTTCATGAATAGCATCTGTTTGGTTCAATCCATTGACAACGACTTCTAATATGTCAACCTCTATTTGCTGTCGTGTGAATTGTGCAAGCAACGCGTCGTCAAGAAGGGTAAATCTGATGGTGTAATTTTGTTCTAGCATGAAATAAGTCTCGGTTACAAAAAACAATTTGTATCCAAATACGCTTATTTTCTCGTTTTAGTATCCGGCGCTTTTGATTTAGAACAGAGTCCTAAAATAATGCCGCAATGGCTGCGTTCTAGTCACCAATTATTAATTTTACAGGATGAGATTTTTTGCTATTAGTTTTTTGTTTATTGCATTTCAGGGCTTAGCGCAGAGTATCAACTACAATGATGTTGGTGTCATCATCAATCTCAATAGCCCAGCTTCAATGCAAATTGGAAGTCATTTTAAAAATGCGCGCAACATCCCTACCCAGAACATGATTTATGTGAGTGTCCCCACTACTGAGGTCATTAACGATATCGAATTTGAGCAATTGCGCACGCAAATCGAAAATTACCTCACGAGCCAAAACCTCCAAAACCAACTCAATTATCTAGTCACTACCAAAGGTATTCCGCTCAAACGCAATGGCATCGATTGCATCGTGAACACCAACCAAGGCGACTGCGGTTCTGTAGATCAAGAATTGAGCCTCATCCTTGGGCCTCATGCGGGCGGAATCGGCGCCACAAACGGCTACAGTAATCCTTATTATAATGAAAACACACACTTTTCACGTGCACAATTCGGCATTTATTTAGTGACCCGCCTCGATGGCTATGAACTTACCGACGTCATTTCTCTGATAGACAGAAGCGGCCCCAATACAGGCGTTAATCAGCAAGAAGCGCAGGTTGTGTTGGATATTTTTGAAACTACCTCCATCGATACTTTCTATTTTATCGACAATTTTTTGGAACCTAGCCAATTAGAGCTTCAAAATCAAAACTGGAATAGCACTACTGATTATCAAATTGGGACCCCAAGCTCTGTTCAAAATGCTTTGGCATATATTGGCATAGGCCATGGCCCAACAGATTCAGTAGTATTGAACTACAAATGGCTGCCCGGCTCATTTAGCTCCATGAACACCTGTAGCGGCGCACATACCTTTAACATAAGCAGTAATCCGACCGATCAATTTTTACTTGCCCAATTGATCCAAGACGGCTGCACAGCTGCACACGGCTATGTCAATTGCATGTACTTTTCTCAACTTTTAGAGACTGACATTATGCTCAATCGCTATTTAAATCCGAACGCAGGCTATAATTTAGCCGAAAGTTATTTCATGGCTGAGCGCTTTTTATCCCATCAGAGCGTAATCATCGGCGACCCTAAAGCATCTGTTATCATCGATCATACGGCTGGTATTACAGAGCCAAACGCTAGCTCACTCACCCTCTATCCCAACCCGAGCCTTGGCGTTTTCAGATTCAAAGGCTTGGCAGCTTTATCGGGCCAACTGCGCATTGTGGTAAGCAACACCTACGGGCAAATTGTTTGGGAAGAAAGCATCACCGACGCCTACCAGCAATTCACGATAGAAAGCCCCGGCGTCTATTTGGTCAGTATCTTTGAAAACGACCAGTTACTGCAAACTTTTAAACTTTTGAGGTATTAGCATTCGGTTTTGGGAAATATCTTTTAATTTAACTTCATGTTTTTGAAGTTGAAATTGGTTGAAATCAAAGCGAAATTATGAAGCATCAAATTGTCATCTTATTATTTATTTTATCCTTCTCAAGGATCAGTTTTGCTAGCCAGAATGCGTATTACGACCTCATTAATTTAGCAGAAGAAACGTTTGTAAAAAAGAAAAATCAAGAATGTTTTGCATTTTACGACCAAGCTTTTGAGGTGAAGAAAGCCAAGCACTTTGCTAAAGACGCCTATGTTGCTGCAGAAATCGCTTATTACTTAAAGGATGACGAGCTTGTCAAGAAGTACTTTAAAAAAGCCTTCGAACTCGGGATGCCATTTTCGGCAATACATTCCGGCAGCATCTTCAGTAACCTTGAAAAAACGAGTCTTTACCCTGAAATCACAAGAATATATAAAACTTGTAAGAAACCAACTTTTGACCTTGAAACCAGAGAGCGGGTCTACACCTATTGCTTTGCTTCTGATAGCATTAAATTTTTGTTGCGACCTAATTTACCGCAACAAGATCAAGCTTATCATCAACTTGAAAATGAATTCAGGGCTTATTTATTTGACGAATTCCTATCAAAAGGACAATTTCCGAATGAAAACATGATTGGCATAGCCAGTGATTCGCTTTTTTCTGACTTTCTTAAAAGAAACAATAAGGTCGATCAATGGCAACAAGCGGCTATCAAAATGTTCGGAAGCGATGAGCCAGAGGTGATGGAAAACAATTTTGTTTCAAAGTTTTCTTTTTCAGTTTTGCTGCACTCGCATTGTTCTTTCCCTAAATTTCAGCCTTATTTGTTGAAAGCGGTAGAAAATGGCTACATGCAACCGAGCGAATACGCACTATTGAAAGAGACGAGTATTTTATGGAATCAGGATTCTAAAAATCCTTGGGATGACTGCAAGCTGGAGCTCAACAAGGCCTATTTTAACATTTTAAGTTTCGATCCATACAAGAAAAACCAAACCTACGTTGATCCCAAAAACAAAGAGCTCATGCTACTTGTCGAACAAAATAGAGCCGCAATTCATATGCAAAAATGGAGCGTCGATAACGAAAAAATAAAGTTGCAGAAAGAACTGGGAATCCGATTTTTCTTTGGATTTTTAATTAGATAGTGACCTACTCCACCACCAAGGTTGATGATTCCAGCACCTTATAGTTTGCATTTGAACGGAATCAAATCTTTTGATATGATATCCTCATTTGTTGATCTAAAAACACTTTTGATTTCTTCTTTAGAATAATTACTAATTGTTTTCTTTGAATAAATGGAGGAAATTATAATTTTACTGCTTCTTTCAGAAATGATGAAATAAAGGCGATAGCCTCCACTTTTTTCGTTGAGAATTGAATTTGTCACTCTGGATTTTTTAATAGTCGAGTTTTTTCCTTTTGGCCCCAAGGTTTCATCAACATTCCTGACATTTTCTATGGTTTCAAGCTCAATAAAAAAACTACAAATATCCTGTTTGACATTTTTTGTAGGTTTCTTCTTAGAAAGCTAAACCACCTTCAATACTTGCCGCAATAGAATGCCATTCGTCGTCGTGTTTTAAAGCAAGACTAGATAGCATGTCTTCGGCGGCTTCTTGCATTTCTGAAATTACTGTTGCAAAATTTTCGAGTGTAGATTTCAGGGAAACTTTAAAGAATTCTTGTGTGGCAAAAACGACATGGAATTCTTTTGATTTCTCAACTAGAACGAGCATCAGCGCGGCAATATTTTTATACACCGATTCTTGATCAGGGCTGCAGGAAGAAAGTTCTGAAATTTGAGCAAAGGCGCTATTGTTGATTTCATGACCCAATTTAATGAGTACTTCAAAATGCTTTTTAACCTTATTAGACGAGTCTAGTAGCTCATTGATATCATGAGAAATAATACCAGATTGCTCTTCGTATTTTTGGATGTTCTTACTGATTTTACTTACCGCTGTTTCCATGACTAGACAATTGTAAATTTACCAAATTATTTGCGTATCAGAACGTTGATAATTTGATTTTATTATTCCACAACCCACTTCACACACTGCCCATCCTTGCGAATGAAATACGTACCTGGATGTAAACTTGAGAAACGCATTTGGTTAACCCCGGCTTGTAAATCAAAGGATTGAATGGTTCGACCTATGGCATCAGTGAGTTGGATGTTTTCTAAGGGAAGCTCAGATTCAATATAAAGTTGGCCTGAACTTGGATTGGGCCAAATTTGAACTGAACGCATGAATGTATTTTCCTCCACCCCAACCAAATATTCACAATCGTTGGCATAGAATGGTTTGTAGGTGCTGAAATTGTCATCCGAATAACAGCGGAAAGGACCGCCTTCGTTGCCGTCAAAAGCCATGGTGCACATGTCAAATGGCAGCATGTAAGAACCCGTGAAGCCAATTTTTTCGATGATGGTGTCTTGGAAACCTTGACTTGTAAGGTCGGGGTTGCAAAAGTCTACGACCAAGTATTTTAAGGTTTGGGCATTGATCACTTTTGTACCTGTGGCCAAGACCTTCAATTGACTGTTTTCTGTGCAACCACCAAACTCAGGCAGGGGCGCCATGGGCCAATGCTCACCTACCACCGCATTGAAATTATAGAGCGTTTTCCATTGATTCTGCTCCAAGACATACACCACCCCATTGCTTTCATAAGTGTAGGTGGTATCGAAAATATAATTTACTGGCGTTACGCCAAAATGCAGCCCATTGAAAGTTTTCTGCAACTTCTGGCAAGTTTGCCCCGCAATAATGGTATCGCCCACATTGGCAATCTCTACATACCCGCTTGAAAATCCGATATAGGTATAATGCCATTTTGCACCGGCTGGCGCCCAGTTTTGCGCAAAAGAGAGCGAACTGAAAACGAGTGCGAAAACGAGGAGTGATGATTTCATGGTGTTGATTTACAGGATGAAATTAGCGATTAAACTGAAAACCGATGCCCAGGTTGCAGCCAAAATTGATGTATTTACGGTAGCTGAAAATCTCTGGTGGCGTTTTGACGCTATTGAAATTCAGATAGGGCGTTAGCGAGACAAACAGGTTCTGACGGTTGGCGCGCAGTTCTACCTGTAAGCTTTGTTGGAAGTTGAATTTCGGGCTCAAAAAGGCGTACATACCTACGCCATTTCTGTTCGGGTAGTAGCCGATTTGCTCTTTGACACGTGTACCGATGGAGGCGCTATATTTCGGGATCACTGAAAAACCATTTCTTTGGAAGCGATAGCCAATGCTCAAGGGGATTTGAATGAATTGGTATTCATTTTTATTGACGTATTTGGCTTTAAAATAAGTGGTGTCTTGTAAACCTAAATAAGTTAGAGATGGAGTCAAGGAGTAGTCTATGTAATCATAGTTGGCTTGCTCGCCCAGACTCGTTAGCCAGATTCCGGCACCCCATTGCAGCTTACCTGAGTAATTGTAAAACTGGAGGCCAAAATTGGTGGTGGTCAGTACAGATTCTGATTGTGTCAGCTTCAAATCATAGGCGCTCACCACATTGAAATCGCTGTATAAATAGCTTTTCGTAAAATTCACGCCAGAATAAACGCTGGCCTCCCACTTGCGTTTTGGGGTTTGCTGAGGGCGCTGTGTTTTAAAGGTGTTTAACTGCGACGGAACAAGCAAACCAAGAACTAATGCTTTCATAGTTTGAAGTGAAGATCCAATACGCGGCGTGTCAATTGTCAATTCTTGACGGTTTAGAATAGCACTATCAAGAGGCGGTAAATTTGAAGCCTCTTGCATAAGTTCTATCTTATTTTCTGATTGAGGTAAAGTATTTTTAATGATTGATAATGATGAATTTAGCTGTGCATTTTTACTTTGATGTATCAAAGATTCATACGGAAAAGAGGGTGTTTTAATCTGCAGTAAATTTGGCTCATTCAAGAATGAACTCATGCCGTAAATCAAGAAAGTGATGCTGAGCGCCATGCCTTTGAGCCAATCCAAAAAGAACCCGCCTCTGCGCTTTTTTTCGTCTAGGCGCTTTTCTAGATCTTGCATGAAATCTAAATCAAGCGAAGGCATCTCACCAAGTGCTGCTTCCCGATATTGTGTTTCAAATGAAGTCAGTTGATTCTTCATGATGTTTTGTTTTGTAGTTGTTCGGCAATCAATTTGCGGGCTTTGAGAATGTGCCACTTCACTAAACCATAGCTGATCCCAAGCTGTTGCGCAATCTCTTCACGAGTGAGCTCTTCAATGACATAAAGATTGAAAATCACGCGGCTCGCTTCTGGCAAGGCATCGACAAACTCAAAAAGTATTTTGGATGCATCTTCTTGCTGCAAAATCAAATCTGTTGGTACGCTGTCAGGCAGGTCTATGTTGCTATCCACTTGCTGAAAAAAGGAATGGTACCTTTGTTTTTTTCGATACTGGTCTATAAATTCATTTCTGACAATAACGCTCAAAAAAGCTGGAAAAGACTTTTGCAAATCGAAAGTTTCTATGCGGTCTAGGGCCTTTAAAAATGCCGTGTTGGCTATGCTCATTTGGTCTTCTTTATGCAAGCTCAAACGAGCCAAACGCTGCAGCATGAACGGAAAACAATAGGCATACAATTCCATGATGAAGCGACGGTCTCGCTTTTGAATCAATGCTATTTTATCTTTTGTAAGTTCCAAATGTGTACGCTTGTGCTGAACGCTATTTTCTATTCAAATAATATTTCAAACCAAACATATGGCCAGACTGAAAAGAAAACCAAGATGAAGGCACGTTTTTCACCGCGAAGAAATCATAACAGATGCGGTTTTCATAAGTCAAAAACCAACGCTGATTTTCAGCAAGTTTGTCGTGCAGGCTATATTCTAGGCCAAAACTGGCGTAGATTCCTGCATTGAAGTTGTGTTTGGCAAAATTGCCGATAACATCTTGACTTAACAAATCGCTGGCACTATAACCATGAATACCATAAATTTCACCATATGTAACAGTTGAACTCAAGATTGTGCTGATCTGATTACCGAGACTAAAACCCACATAAAGACCTGCACCAAAATGAAACAATAATTGCTTGTTAATTTTGACTTGTTGGAGGTAAGCGTAATCAATAGTTAGAACAGGCGAAGTATGGTTTACACGCATATCGTTGATGGCACCAAAAGGAAATGCCACTGAATCAGGATAAGTTATGTATTGCGTTAAAAAAGAACTCAGCATTCTAGAATTCAGAGAGATGCCAAAGCGTTGCGCGGCGTTAGTCTTTGAATTAAACAATTGAACATTTGCGTTGTAAATAGGGCGCATGCGCAAATTGGTGAGCGCTTTAGGTGTGCCCCAAACCAAAACGCCCTCGTACTGATTTTGAAGAATAGCCTCATAGTTGGCATAGGAAGCAGCTGGTATTTTGGTACTCATGACACCACCCGCATTCAATTGATAACTATCTAGTTTCCAATTATGCACTTTCTGAGCATTTGCCACAGCGCTGAGCAGTAGACAAGTGGTAAATGCTATTTTTATTTTCATCATGATTTGAAGTTTACACCTATCTTACGCTACGTTTTGCAAATAAGGAAGTCGAATGCGCAAAAAAAAATAAATGATTGACCTTGCTTCCTTTTTGACCGCTTTGTACGTAAAGTTAAGTATGAAAACAATAATAAATATCTTAAGCACCCTTTTCGCTGTTTGTTTATTCACTCAAAAAGTTGATGCACAGCATCAAATTTCCATCCAGACAAATCCATTGAATTATTTTTTTGACCAGACACCTCAAAAGACCAATGATGATGGTTTTTCACCATTTTCCTTGGGGCTTCAATATCAATATCAAAAACCCTCACTAAAACTAGTTTCAGTTCAATTCAATATTTTTAGTGATGCAAATAAATGGAGCGCTGGATCCGTAGATTCCGTTTGTCTTAACTTACGGAGAATCAAAGAAACAAATGTCCTTTTTTCAAATAAAAAGCAGTTCGTCAATAAATTAAACTGGACCTATGGTCTAGGTCCAACGCTAAGAACGGAATTTTTTGCAATCGACACTGTAGCTACGCCCCAAGATGCTGAACTTATTGATTATTATCAAAGTAATCACCTACAATTAGGCGTTAAAGGGCAAATAGCTATTCATTACACACCATTGAATTGGCTCACAGTATACAGCCAATTGAACTTTTCTGGCTATTTGCTAAGCAGACAGATTGCCAGAAACTACAACGAGGATTTCATTAATGATTTCGGACTCAATCAACGCTTCAATTACCCAAGCCGCTTTCATGCTTCATTGACCTTTGGCGTGGGCATCAACTTTTAAATCTGTTCAAAACACATGAAAAAACTACTGTTCTTCCTTTTCTTTATCTGTTCGACAAACTTGTTTGCGCAGTACATCGACAATATTGTACTCAACAACAGCACGCCACCATCGCTACACATTTATGGCGCATATGGCAGTACGGGTATTTCAATTACCTCCATTACGCATGAAGTATCAGACACATTCAAAATCAAGCTCTTCTTCAAGGATTGCCCGGGCCTAACCGTAATTGTTCCTTTTGACACTATCATACAGTTCGATAACAACTGGCCCGCTGCACCCACCCAACTCCAAGCGCTCTCCATTATAGACACCAACACCACCGACCTCAATTGCGGCCCCGTCACCGCATTCGACACACTCTACACCTACAATGCCACTTGGCAAAGCCTCAATGTCGGCAACCATCCTGTCAAGCCCAATGTCAAGGTCTACCCCAACCCTACTTCAGATTTCATCACGATTGAAAACAACGATGCCGAGCCATTTCTTTCGATCGAACTACTCGATTACGCAGGCAAACGCATTAAAAGTTTTGACCCGAGTAATACTTCAGTCAATCTGAGCGATTTAGCACCAGGTGTTTATTTGCTTCAAATGATCACTGCGCAAGGTAAGTTTTGTGAGCAGATTTGTTTGGAGTAGTTGAAATTTATAAAAAAACGACTATCACATTTCTCAAAGAAAATAAACAATCGTTCGTTCAACGTTAAACAACTTTCCGTTTTCTTTGATCACCTCGCTGTTCGAATACGCCAGCCATTTCTCAAGCGTGAGTTCTTGACCCCTAGCCCCAAGAAAAATGCAATAAATGGAAATAAAGAGGCGAATCATGCGTGGAAGCTAAGAAAAATACAACCGGAAAATCAAAATTATTGATTTTCAATATCTGTTATAAAACACCACTAATGAAACTACTCATCTATTTTCTACTGTCCATTCTGACCTTTAAAGCTTTCACCCAAGACAATTCCCAATTCAATAAATTTCAATTCGGTATCAATGTCTCACCAGATTATAGCTTTAAAACCTACCGAAGTTTCTACGAGCGTCCGAAGTTAGGTTATACCACCGGGCTCAACGCGTGTTATCAACTCAATCGGCGTATTTCACTTGAGACAGGCCTTCAATATTCAAACAAAGGATGTCAAACAGAAACAATTGATATCGTTTTGAATGAACCTGATCCTGCTGTTCCAAATCAAGCTAAATACATCTACAACCTACACTTTATCGATATTCCCCTCAAAGCTAATTTATACTATGGCAGCGGAAAGTCTCGGTTTTTCACAAGTATTGGCCTCACGACCAATTTCTATATCAATGAAACACAAACCAATATCTTCACTTATCCGGCCCGTAGAGAACGCGAAAGCTTTATCACCGATGCAGACCTACGAAAGGTCAATTTCTCACCAACCTTAAGCTTCGGTTTCGATTATCAAATCAATGCGCAAAACCACATCAGGTTTGAACCGACTATTCGCTTTGCACTTTTAAACGTAACTGATGGCGCATCACTTATCAATTTACCATCAGGGAAATTGTTCAATGCGGGCTTGAATATTTCTTATTATTTGGGAGGGGCCAAATAACTACTTCGTAAAGAAACTTTTGTGGGAAACTTCTATTGAAGAATGAATTATTTTGAAAATCAGAAGATAAAACATTTAGGTCAGCAGTTATCCTTATGAAATCATCTTCAGTAAAAACGGGCAGGAAATACGCCGACATTGTGGCTTTACGCTCGAGGCTAAAGAGGATTATTTCATTCAAACTAAAACCTTGATTGAAAAACTTCTTTTAGAAAAAACATCTTAATTGGAGTCTATTTTGAGGCAACGTTTTAATTGAGCGTTCAGAATGCACCACCCAATTTTCAAATGGGAAGCGTTACAATTGCGTAATATACTTTTATGAAGCACTTCCTTTTTCTTTGCGCCTTTCTACATTTCTCAGATGCGATTGCGCAGATCAGTTCGATCTCTAGTCAATTTTGCATAGGTTCAACATCAAGCGACATCGCAGTTAAACAGGCTCGGCTGAGTAACGGTAATAAAATTTTAATCACTCAAAGTAATTCCCCTGCTTCTGGAGATAAAACTGAGAATAGCCGTGGTGATTACGATATTTGGATTGTTTGTTTGGATCCGAATGATCAGATTGTTTGGGAGAAAACCATTGGTGGCACCAACATTGACCTTCCTTCGGATCTCTTGATTAGTGCTGATCAAAACATCTACATCGGAGGAACCACAAAATCGCCAGCAAGTTTCGAGCAAAGTAATCCATTATATGGCTCTTGGGATGCTTGGTTAATTAAAATGACTAGCTCAGGAAACATTTTGTGGGATAAAAATTACGGTGGAACAGCAATGGACGGATTCTCAGATTTAATTGAACTTCCATCTGGAAACATAATGGCATTTGGTTCATCTGCATCGAGTAATTCAGGAAATAAGACCTCTATAAGCTTTGGCTCGATCGATGTTTGGTGCCTAAAACTCAATTCAAACGGTACTGTACTTAACGATTGGAGTATTGGTGGTGCTGACATTGATACAAGACCAATTGTTGTGCAGTCGAGTCCTAATCATCTAAAGCTAGTATGCGAATCGTTATCGAATATTTCTGGTTTAAAATCAGAAAATTGCTTTGGGGCAACTGATCTTTGGGCACTTGATTTAGATACAAATTGTGCTATTCAGCAACAAAAAACAATTGGAGGTTCAGATATCGATGGAGTTTCTGATATTTTACTGAGTAACAATGGAGACTTACTTATATTGTCTCAAAGCTGGTCTAATATATCAGGTCTTAAATCTGAAGATTCATATGGCTTGATGGATACTTGGCTATTGAAACTAAACAACAATTTAGAAATTGTCTTACAAAAAACAATTGGTGGAGTTGGTCAAGATTATGGAAGTCGCATTCATGAACTAGCGAATGGAAATATTGTTGTTGCCGCAAATTCTGACTCCCCTCAAAATCCTTTTAAAACCGAAGCAAACATCGGACTTACGGACGTTTGGATGTATGCAGTTGCTGCGAATTTCAATTTTATTGCAGATCAAACATTAGGAACAACTTCAGATGACAATGTGGTTGATTTTGAATTGGAACAAAACGCAGCCAACATTAGCGTTCTCGCATCCTCAAACGGTTCTGCGCAAAATGACAAATCATGCCCTGGAAATGGCGCTTTCGACATTTGGGGCTTTACACTGAATTCTACGCTTCAAACAAAAGACATTCCATCCACATCATCCATTAAGGTCTACCCCAACCCCACCTCCAATTTCATCACCATTGCAAACAACAACGCCGAGCAATTGCTTTCCATCGACCTACTCGACTACGCAGGCAAACGTCTTAAAAGTTTTGACCCGACAAGTACTTCTTTATCCTTAGCGGGTTTCTCTCCAGGAATTTATTTACTTCAAATGACTACTGCTGGTGGCCAGTTTTGTGAACGAATACGTTTAGAATAATCGCTATAAACGAGTCATTTACACTCGTAAGCTTTGAATTGAATAAATGCAATTTTGTTTAGTATGAATCTTACAATTGAATGAAAACCAATTGTTAAACCAAACAAATCAAAGATGAAAAAACTAATTTCCTTCTTGATTACATTGAATATAATCTTGTTAGCCCTTTCTCTTTTTTCGATTGGCTAGGTGCAGTTGCGTGTTGCCTTGACTTTGAATAAACAGTGTCGACCACTCCAAATGTCTTTCGCAAACGTTTAGCTAGAAAACTTTGCGTATGAGACATTACATCTACTTTCTGACTTTATTTATTGGTGTCAATAGCTGGGCTCAGTTTGGTTCCATTACTAGCCAGTATTGTATTTATTCTACTGAATCTGATATACCAATTAAGGAAGCTTTGTTGGAAAATGGCAACCGTATTATTCTTTTATTGAGCAACTCAGATGCTTATTATGACAAAACAGAAAACGCAAGAGGTGAACATGATTTCTGGGTGCTTTGCTTAGATCCAAATGATCAAATTGTTTGGCAGAAAACAATTGGAGGAATCGGTTTTGATTTACCATCCGGTCTATTAATTACCGAGGATCAATCCATTTATATTTGTGGCTCAACTTTATCACCACCAAGTTTTGAGCAAACCAATGAATTGTATGGTGATACAGATGCTTGGCTGATTAAAATGAATAGCACGGGTACCATTCTATGGAATAAAAACTATGGTGGGGCTCAAGACGATGATTTCAATGATTTAATTGAACTGCCCTCCGGAAATATATTGACTTTTGGAGTGTCTTACTCGGGAGTATCTGGCAATAAAACATCTACAAACTATGGATGGAGTGACATTTGGATTATGAAATTAAGTCCAAATGGCGAAATAATAAACGATTTGAGCATTGGTGGTGAGGATCATGAATTAAAACCTATCGTCATACAAACGGCACCTAATCAAATTAAATTAGCCGCTTTCTCCTATTCTGATATTTCTGGTCTGAAAACAGAGCCAAGCTATGGGAGTTCAGACATATGGGTGCTCGACTTAGATACGAATTGCAACTTACTGCAGCAAAAGTCTATAGGAGGTTCAGCAGATGATCGCCCCTCTGATTTATTAATGAATATAAATGGAGATTTACTCATACTAGCTGAAAGTACTTCAAATCAATCGGGCCTAAAAACAGAAAATTCATTTGGTGAGACAGATTCTTGGATTCTAAAATTAGATGATCAATTGAATATCATTCAACAGAAAACCGTCGGAAGTGATTTGCAAGATTTTGGAGGTCAATTCATCGAATGGCCTAATGGAAATATCTGCGTCGCTGTTAATTCATTTTCAAATACCAATGTATTCAAGTCAGCGCCCAGAATCGGAGCAACGGACATTTGGATGTACGCACTAGATGCCAACTTTAATTTTCTCGGTGACAAAACGCTTGGCACAAATCAATTTGAATTCCTCGCCACTTTGCGTTTAAGCCCAAATCTATCAGACATTCATCTTTTAGTCGGTACAACCGGAAGTGATTCAAATGATAAAACATGTATGAACTATGGTGACGAAGATCTCTGGGGTTTCACTGTTAATTCTACGCTCGAGGTAAATGATATTCAAACCTCACCATCTATAAAGATCTACCCCAACCCCACCTCCAATTTCATCACCATTCAAAACAACAACGCCGAGCAATTGCTTTCCATCGACCTACTCGACTACGCCAGCAAACGCCTCAGAAGTTTTGACCCGAGTATTACTTCAGTCAATCTAAGCGCTTTAACACCTGGCATTTATTTACTTCAAATTTCCACTACCCAGGGCAACTTTTGTGAGCAGATTCGATTGGAGTAGTTTTTTAGACGCGGCAGTTGTTCCCTGTAACTTTTGTCACAGCTTCTTTGTTCTATTCTCAGAACCAACAAATTAACCTTATTTTGAAAAAGTTAAGCCTCTATTTTTTGAGTTTCTTATTGCTTACAACCACTGCTTGC
>JAIXUE010000046.1 GCA_027483605.1 Cryomorphaceae bacterium
ACTAAAATACTTCCGCCTTCATTGACTTCATTTTCATCTTGTACCCAGCTATTGCTCGGGCCTTGGGCGGTAATGGTGGCGTCTGGCATAAAGAAGTGCAGCACAAAGCGGTTGCTGAGCACACCGCTGTTGGCATAAAATGCATAGGTGTCGTGGATGGTAAAATCCTGCATTGTGCCTTCCTGCTTGTCTTCAAGTAATATCAAACCTTGTTCCATGATGTATTCTGATAGTTGCAATTGGTACACTTTAGAAGTTGGCAACTCAAGGTAAAGCGGCACAGATATTTTCTTCTTATTGTTCTTCAGGCCGTTCATCACAAGTTTCTTGCCCGAGGCCATTGTATAAATAGATGCTTCACCACTCATGAACATCTTTTCTGAATCAAAGTTATCTACCGAATTTGCCTGAAATTCATTCATGAAAACCAGCATTTGATCATACTTTTGATCATTATTCAGATTGACACGAGCCAATACCGGATAAACGGTTGTGTTCTTTAAACCAGGATTTGTACTTTGATGCGAGAGCATGCTGCGGGTCATGTTTAAGGTTCCTGTCCCTGCTGTCGTCACACGCACCCAAATTGCCTGTAATGGTGCAATGTAACGCACATCTGCATATTCATCTATAGTAACTCCGGCTGTGCTGGTGTATTGGTCGTTATCGCGGTTGCAACTGATCAATGAGTTGATATTTCCACTTGCAAAAGAGCGAATAAAGTAAGTTGGCTCTATGTTAGTAGAGGTAACGGCCTCCCAATCCAAATAGGCCATATAAGGATTTGAAATCAAATGATAACCTGCAGAGGCACCTGCAGTTCGGGTCATGCCAGTCAATGAAAAATCTGAGGCATACAAGCCATTCGCACCTGTAGCTGTAAAAGTAAACACGTTATTGTCACTTCTGCGATGCACATAACCTGTTCCGGCACTGAGTAATGAAGCATCACTGGTAATATCCGTGTATTGCTTAGTTGTTTCATTGTAGGACCAAACCCTATTTGAACTTGCGCCATAGTTTCCAAAGCCACTCCGAACAACGCTTGACATCGGAACACCCATATACCAAAAACGCCCATCATTGGTTGCTGTATTCCAAGTTGAACTATTTCCAGTTAATTGCTTTTCAACATTGTACGTACCCGAACCAGTTATACTCGTTCCCGAAGTCCCCTGTACCAAAGTTGCCCCGTCTTTTAAAGTCAAGGTGCCATTGTTGGTGAGGGTGCCAGTGACGGTGAGTTGTTGGTTGGCGTTTAAAACGTATTCACCAGCCGTAATTGACAAACTGCCTACACGTAAGTGATTTGCAATATTAATTGTGCCACTTGAAGTTCTATTAAGGGAAAACGTGTTGATATTATTAGTTGTTCCCGTAGTTGTTTGATCAAAGAATAATGTACCTAAACTACCTGTTCCTGTAATGGTCAAGTTAGATGTAGCAGAACCAACCAAACTATTTGAAGCCGACATTGCAGCAACTGTCCCTACCAACGTAAGGGTATTTGATCCAATGTTGAGTTTTCCACTGGTTAGAGTGAGTGAACCGTTTATAGTTACTGCATTTCCAAGGGTCAAACTTCCGTTGGCTCGATTGATGTTGAGTGTGCCTAGTTGATTGGTAGTTCCCGGTGTGGTTTGATCAAAATAAATAGTTCCAAAATTACCGTTACCTAAAATAGTCAAGTTGGAGGAAGCATTCCCCTTAATACTACTTGAGGAATTCATTGTGAGTGTTGAAGCTGTGTTTGCTTTTCCAAAAGTGGCTGTTTTTCCATTCAGATTTAAAATACTTGTGCCTGCAAACTGAACTGGATCGGCAGTTTCATCAATCAACAAGTTTTGTAGTAAAACGACCTCGCCACCCGTTTTATTAAATCTAACCACATCAATATCTAAAGGATCATCAGTTGAATTAACCTCTTGAATATTAGAACCATGAAAAAATACTGCACGCCCGTTTGCCGTGAACGTTGCATTATCATACAAGTCACCTTCAAGAATTAAATCACCACCAGGTGAAGTGGACAGAATGGTTGTTCCTAAGTTATTGTAGTCACCTTTTACCGTTAATGCTGCTGTCATTGGATTTGTTGGCGGAGTTCCTGGCGTTACCATTGATAATGTCGATCCAGAATTTACGGTCAAATTTCCTCCTATTTGCCTAGCAGTTGCGGTACCATTATTTGCTCCTAAAACAAGTATAGTTGAATTTGATATGTCAACATGAAATGGGTAACCTATCCCACTTGTAGCATTCCATTCTGAGCCTCTTCCATAGGTTCCACCAGAATTATATTTCAGAGTAGAACCTGAAGCATATATTGGTGCATTGGTATTTACAAATCCTCCAGCATTTATGGTCAAGGTTCCGTTAATTGTAGACGCAGATCCAAAGTTTACACCGCCAGCAATATTCACATTATTAAACCCAATTGTACCGGAAACTGTACCCGTTCCTGAGAAAGTAAATGTACCTGCTCCGGTCCCAGAAGCTAATAATCCTGAGGATTGGGTAATGGACCCATTGTTCGAAACAGTAATCGTATTGCCACTTCCAACTGTAAAAGTACCGGAAGTAAGAATAAGCGTTCCCGCCAATGATGCACTGCTTGTGAGTGTTACCCCTGCGGCGTTATTAATTGTCAGATTATTCGCCCCTATAAAACCATCACCCGTCGACTGTGCGCTGCTACCATTAAATGTATAATTTGCTCCAGTATTGTATGTCCTAGAGCCACTTACTTGAATAGAACCACTAGCACCAGATGTTGAAATACCATCATTATTACTTGTTATAAGTCCTGCACCTGAGCTAAGAGTAAACGTACCTGTACTGCCATCTATAACACTAGAGCCTAAACTTAAAATACTCCCATTATTCACTGTAAAATTAATGGCATTGGAGATGGTCCCTCCGGATTTTGAATAAGTTTGGGTTCCTGTTTTAGAAAAATTGAAATTCCCTGTTCCGCTTCCACCTTTGGTTAAGGTACCACTCGTCATTGAAAAATCACCAGACAAATTGATTGTTCCTGTATTTGATGCTTGCCTAAAAATGTCAAAGGTACCTGAAGCTAAAGAAAGATTTCCACTGATATTTAAAATGCAATTACCCGAAGTACCACTACCAAATGGGGCAAAATAACCACCAGTTATAGACACATTACCAGAAACAGTTGTTGTAAGTGTTGATGAATTCGTCAATAATAACATAGATGAAGCACTAGGCGATGCACCAGTGGATTGAACCGTTAAGTTTCCATTTATAGTTGTGAGTCCTCCAAAAGAAAAGGTTGAAGTTTGGGAAGGACAATTCCAAACTACATGATGGAAAGATTGAATCCCACCTGAGGAGAAAGAAGTCGCAGCTGTTATTCCTGTTACCTCAAAAGTAGATCCCGATGACCATGTACAAGTAGGGACAGAGCCACCATTTACCTCGTGGACATATTTACCTCCACTGCTAACCGTAATAGCACCAACATAATTGCTCGTGGCATGGTTCCTCACCACACTTCCGCTTACTGCCATTGTATTGAATTGAAAATCACCTAAAGCACCAGTCATATCTAATATACCTCCGGACTCAATTACAATATTATTGTTGCTTCCCGCTGTGTAATTCTGATTTTGCGAAACGGTATGTCCATTTCTGACCGATATCGTACTGTAAAGCGTGGAGCCAGGTGCTGAAGATGCATTAGACCAAGTAGTACCACCATCAGTGCTAATTTCCCAAGTCCCTGAACTACTCCAATTACCGCTAGCTTTTGACCTAAACTGATCTGGTTTTTGAATCTGAAAGTTATTAAAGAAAATATTGCGTTGACCCTCATTAGTTTGCTGACTGCCTATGAATATCCGAATATTATCAATAGCTGAAGTTGAATTAATAGTTGCCGTAAATGTACCATCTGCAGTATTTCTGCGCGTCATTGATACCGAGTATTGCGTGCTACTTATGCGTTGTATCGTTACAAGCATAGCAGAAGTTCCGAAATTACTGGAAACTGTTCCCGTTGATACTCCGTTGTATGAAATCGTTGATGAATTAGTGTTAGTTACCCCAAAAATATTCGTAGAACCGCTCCTAAGCTCCCAGCCCTTGCTGCCTGAACTACCACAATCCCAGTTCATTGACCAATGAAAAGTCAAAATATCACCAACTGCCAAAGAAGAGCTAAAATTCCTTTCGGAATAAGCATAATGACCACCATGGCCATACAATCCAAATGCTGTTGTCCCAATACCCGAAGTTCCCATACCATTATTTCCAGGGTTGCCTATGAAATGTCCAGCATTTGCCCCACCGGAAGAAAGACTCCAAGCTGAAAAACCAGTACCACCATTGGTACCATTTGTCCAACCACCGCTATATGCCGAATTAGTCCCATTATCCGTAAGTGTCTGCCCCCATCCACTTCCAATAATCCCAAAGAAAAAAACACAGCAAAACAGTGCGCGGAGAGCGCTTAAAGAATTCGTTTTCATAGCGTTAACAGGTTTAGTTAGTGTAAAAATAACACTCAGGAAATATTTTGCAAATTTTTGGTGTTATTTTTTTTACATAGCTAAAAACGAAGGAGTTGTTGAAATTGTTCAGTATGCTGGGTTGTGCGCCCCACCCGTATGAATGAACAAGACGTTTTTGATCGAGGGCTGGAGCTTCGGGAGCTCGTGGGATAAGGCGTAGAGCGCTTTGCCCGTGTAGGTGGGTTCTATGGGGAATTGGTTGGTTTGATTGAAAAAATTGATGAGATCGATTAGTTCTTTTGATGTTTTGGCGTAGCCGCCGTGGTGGTATTGATCGAGAAAATGGACTTGCTGTAATGGAAAATGAAGGGTTGAGGTGAGTGGATTGTTCTTGGATTCAGAGATTAACTTTTGCATTTCTGCTCGTGAGTCAAAACCTTTGAGGACAGGAACCACGAATAACTGGGTGGTTTGAGGAAGGGCGGCAAGGATGCCTAAACTGGTGGTGGTAGTGCCCTGTGCGATGAAAACAGCGTCGAAATGCCGATTGTTGTTTTGGATGAGCGCTTCTTGATAAATCTGTTGACAGCCCCAAATGCCTTCTGGGTTTGCGCCGCCTTCCGGGATAAACCACGTTTTAGATTGAGGGTCTAAACCTGATGTTAATTTTTGTGCTTGATACGCCGTTCTGGAAATAAACTCAAGTTGCATGCCGAGTTCTTGACATTTGAGCAAAATGGCATTGCTCGCTGGGTTGAGTTCCTCTCCCCTGACCTTTCCGATAATGGGGAAATCCATCGATTTAGCTGCGGCTGCACTCGCGAGCAGATGATTGGAATAGGCGCCACCAAAAGTGATGAGTTGTTGGGCTCCGGCGTTGATGGCTGCCATTAAATTACCTTCAAGTTTGCGGAGTTTGTTGCCCGAAATAAAAGGATCAATTAAATCGTCGCGTTTGACGAACAAATCAAGCGGAGTATTGTTAGCGTTGTGTAGGGAAAAGCGCTGCAACTCCGAGTGCTTTTTTAACTTTGCAAACCACAGCGACATATCAGTACTCATGAGCGAAGATTTTTCTGGATTTTCTAAAAAAAGTCACTTAAACGACGAAGATTACTATTTATCCGAAGAGGGTTATATTGTGTTTACAGAGCAGTATCATCTCAAAAGAGGGTATTGCTGTAAGAGCGGTTGCAAACACTGCCCTTACGGCTATGATCCCAAAACTGGGCACATCGCCGAATACCCCAAAAATTAATCGATTCCGAGCTCCGGAAAGCGTCCTTTGTATTGCTTCAAGATATCCTTGATTTTTTGAATATCTGCATCGGCATCGCCTGTTGGCCAAAACAAGCTGTGGAAACCGCCTGTTTTGGTGGCAAAATCGATGTAGGCAACATAAATGGGTACATTGGCTTTCTGCGCTACATAATAAAAGCCTTTTTTCCAATCTGGATTATAACTGCGCGTTCCCTCCGGTGAAAACACCATATACATGGTTTCATTTTCTTCAAAATAGCGCACAGCGGTGTCGGTGAGGTTGTTCTTCTTACTGCGGTCTACGGGAATGCCGCCAATCGCTTTTAGAAACCAACCGAGCGGACCCCAAAACAGTTCTTTTTTCATGAGGTAGCGGCCCTTGACACCATACTGATAAAAGGCCAAGCGACCGAGTATAAAATCCCAATTGGACGTATGTGGCCCCACAGCGATGACACATTTTTGAATACCTTCTGGCGGGGTCGAATCAATCTTCCAGCCAATGAGCCAAAAAATAAATTTTGCGATGAACTTCATGCCCTAAAGTTAAGCAATTCATCTTTCATCTATCTTTACACCATGAAGTTGCTCAAGGAACTTATATGGAGCCTACCCTTATTGCTCGTTCTCTACGCGAGTTATTCCTTAGCGCCCTTTATGGCCATACCCGCAACCCAAACAGCACAAGTACCTGTTTTTAAAGATCAAGCCTTTTGTTTCTCAGTTCTTCCCTTACAAGTTGTTCAAAGTTGGGTGCTCGAACAACAGCTCGAGTCGCAAGATGCAGCAGTTCAAGAAGCACTCAAGCAAATGTCCATGCATTTCAAGACGGAGCGCAATGCCACCCTCGCCGATTTTCATTTTGACCTACATGGCGCACTGGCTTATTACCTCATTGAGTCTCCTCAAAAACCGTTTTCTTGTATTTTCATTCCTGGCAGCGGACAAAATGAGGGTTGGCTTTCCACACAGTATTATGGTGTTCAAAAGGGTATTTTTTTCTTCGGAGAACCGCTCAACGAGAAGCAACGTTCATTTTTTGAAAGTAGCGTTTTGAAACTGCGCTTCAGAACCAAAAATTTTGAAGCCCGAAAACACCACTTTGAACTGAAAGGTCAACCCTACACCTTACTATGGGAAGAACATGCGTTCGCATTGGAATTACCCACAGCAGCGAAACAACAAACCACCACATTGCAGCCCAATGGTTTTCATTTGAGTTGTCCGTTGGCACTTAGCAATCTTCCTGCGGCTTTTCAATTTTTAGAAAGCATCAAAGCAAGTTCACTGAACTACTACGGTGCACAACTCAACAACAAACAAGCGCTAGAACTAGATTTTGAAGCTTTACTCACTTTTGAAAACCCAAAAGCAAGAGCCGCATTCCTGAAAAGTTGCCAAAACTCTTTCCCTGACTGGCAATGGGCGCCAAACTTTGTGCGAGTCAATGACGCTGTTTATGCGCTCAAAAAAGAGGGCAATCAACAATTATACATCTGTAGCAAGCCCAAAAAACATATTCAAAATGGCCGTATTGCAAGTCAAGTCAGTACCTTGCCAATGGCTTGCTCGGGCAACCCTACCCTACTCACCAAACTAGACAACGCGGGCTGGGCAGCGGCCATTTTAGAGCTATTCCCAATTTACCGCGGCATCTCTGACTTTTCGGCACGCACCGCAAACGTAAGTACCACCAACAAAACCATCCGTTGGGAACTCAAAAAAGAATACTTTGCCGCTGGCGAATTCTTAAAACTACTCAGCACCACAACAGCGCAATAAAAAACCCCGCTGCGAACAACGGGGCTTCTTTCTATATACAAACTAAACTTAATCAACGGATAAATAGCAACTCTCTAAACTTAGGGAGTGGCCAAAGTTCGTCTTCTACTAAAAGCTCAAGCTTATCGGCATGGTAGCGGATTTCATCGAAGTGAACTTTCACTTGATCGCAGTAAGCCAAGGCTTTTTGCTCAGCGCTTTCCAATTTGTTCGCCAACTTACGCTGTGCGAGCATGGCATCAGAAGCTTCTTTCATTTTATTGATGTGCATCGATACTTTCTCAAGCAATTCAATTTGCGCTTTGGCAGCTGATCTACCAGCTTTATCACCAAGTACACTAATGAGGCCTTGTACGTTCTGCAACAATTTGTTTTGGTACTCTACTGCAGCCGGAATGAAATTGTTTTGAACGAGGTCACCCATGAGGCGAGACTCAATTTGAATTTTGAGGATGTAGTTCTCAAATTCGATTTCAGCACGCGCTTCTAATTCACGAGGCGTGAGTACTTCCATTTCAGAGAAGAGTTTGACAACATTTTTATCGTGCCAAACCTTGAGTGCACGTGGGGTGTCTTTGAGGTTAGAAAGACCGCGTTTCTCGGCTTCTTTGACCCATTCGTCGCCGTAGCCATTGCCTTCAAAACGGATCTTTTTAGACGCCTTGATCATGACTTGCAATTCTTTGAGGATAGCTTCGTCTTTGGTTTCGCCTTTTTCGATGCGTTTGTCCACGGCTATTTTAAAGATGCGCAATTGCTTGGCCATAATGGTGTTCAAGACAATCATGGCAGAACCACAGTTGGCAGAAGAACCTACCGCGCGGAACTCAAATTTGTTGCCGGTGAAAGCAAATGGAGAGGTACGGTTGCGATCGGTGTTGTCTAGTAAGATTTGCGGAATTTTTCCGATGTTGAGTTTGAGTTCCGTTTTGTCTTGCGGCGTCATTTTACCCGCCTTGATGTTTTTCTCTAAATCGTCGAGCAATTGTGACAACTGCGTACCGATGAATGCAGAGATGATCGCTGGCGGCGCTTCATTGGCACCCAAACGGTGGTCGTTACCTGCTGAGGCTATAGCCGCACGGAGTAAGTCGGCGTTTTCATGGATCGCCATGATGGTATTGACAAAGAAAGTCAAGAACTGCAAATTCGATTTCGGGTTTTTACCTGGCGCCAAAAGATTCACGCCTGTATTGGTGCTCAAAGACCAGTTGTTGTGCTTGCCTGAACCGTTTACGCCGGCAAAAGGCTTCTCGTGTAAAAGGACACGGAAGTTGTGCTTGCGCGCAGTTTTCTCCATGATATCCATGAGCAAGAGGTTGTGGTCATTGGCCAAGTTACACTCTTCAAAGATTGGTGCACATTCAAATTGGTTTGGCGCTACTTCGTTGTGACGCGTTGTAACCGGGATGCCTAATAACAAAGACTCCACTTCGAACTCTCGCATAAATGCGTTAACGCGCTCAGGAATAGAACCAAAGTAGTGGTCTTCTAATTGCTGACCTTTAGCAGGTGCGTGTCCAAAGAGTGCACGGCCAGTGAGCATGAGGTCTGGACGGGCGTTGAACAACGCGGAGTCAATTAAGAAGTATTCTTGTTCCCAACCTAAAGTAGCATTTACCTTAGTGACGTTTTTATCGAAATACTGACAAACTTCTACAGCTGCTTGATCAATGGCATGAAGCGCTTTGAGCAAAGGCATTTTGTAATCCAAAGACTCACCAGTGTAAGAAATAAAGATGGTAGGAATACAAAGTGTTTTGCCGATGACAAAAGCTGGTGAAGACGGGTCCCAAGCGGTGTAGCCACGTGCTTCAAAAGTGTTGCGGATACCACCGTTCGGAAAAGAAGAAGCGTCTGGTTCTTGCTGAACAAGTAGGTCGCCATCAAATCGCTCAATCGCTTTACCCGGGCCAATTGGCTTGAGAAAAGCATCGTGTTTTTCGGCGGTAGTGCCGGTCAGTGGCTGAAACCAGTGCGTATAGTGTGTGGCACCTTTAGAAATAGCCCAGTCTTTCATGGCGCTCGCTACCTGATCTGCATATTTGCGATCCAAGCGCGTCCCATTCTGAATGGCTTCTGTCATGAATTTATAGGTTTCTGACGGAAGGTATTCACGCATGATATCTTGGTGAAATACGTTCTGACCGAAAAGATCCGAAAGTTTGCCATTGTAGTCAATGTGCTGAGGCACGCGGTGCAGGACGTCTTGATACGCTTTTAATCTTTTTGTTGCCATTTTTGTAAATTTTTGACAAAGGTATCTAATTTTTAGGGGGTCTAACAAAATTTTACCTCATTTTTTCAACACTACCCCCTCTTTTTTAACATTAAATTAAAAAATCATGAATTTTTATGCAATTCTGAAACTTTCCCCAATTTTGTAACATGACAAAAGAATGGTTGCTCCGTTGCTTTGAAAAAGAACTGCCCGGCGAAGCAGCCCATGCCCCCTACATGCGTTATCGCCAACAATTTGAAAAAAGCTACGCCAAAAAACAAAGACGCCCCGCAGCAGTTGCCATTCATTTGTATCTCAAAAATGCAGCGTGGCATTTCATTTTAATCGAGCGCAGTACTTACAACGGCCAACACAGCGGTCAAATGGCCTTTCCTGGCGGCAAACCCGACCCCACCGACCCGCACCTCGAATACACCGCCCGCAGAGAATCACTAGAAGAAATTGGCATTACAATAAATCAAGGACAACACATTGGCACCCTTTCGAACGTTTGGATCCCGGTTTCAGGTTTTGAAGTCAGCCCTTATGTTTTTCTCCACGATGAAACCCCACTCCTCCAACCCGACCCGAGAGAAGTACAGCACATTGAAGAAGTCGCGCTACAAGATTTATTATCCGATTCAAGCCTTACCCTAAAAGATATTGAAATTTCAGGCGGGCAAGTATTGGAAGCCCACCCCTGCTTTTTGTTGAACAACAAAATTGTATGGGGTGCTACAGCTTTAATGTTGAATGAGGTGCGGATGCTGTTGGGAGAGTCATAAAACCCCTAAAAAACAAAAAGAGGAACAAACGCTATTTGTTCCTCTTTCTGCTAAACCATGCTAAAACTATAAAACTAAAACTACAACTATGAACTGTAATTCTGATGCAAATTTACGGCAGCAATTCGGATCTGCAAACTTTTGAATGTAAAATATTTGTTAAATTTTGATTCCGCGCGTCATTTCGCGTTTTCCCGGAGGGCCAGGTAAGCTATCTACCCTCATGCCAAGACTTTTCAGGTGTCTTTTGAATTGGCCTTGTGCGCAATAGGTCACAAGTACGCCACCAACGTTGAGCAACGAATAGAGTTTTTCGAAAATAGGAAGTTCCCACATTTCGGCTTGTGCTCTTGGGCCAAATGCGTCGTAATAAATGAGGTCAAATGTTTCGTCAGCAACCCAATCCTGAATGAGTTTTGCTTCTTTGAATAAAGAAAAATTTAGATTTATTGAATTCGTTTCTCCAAACGGATGCGCCATTATTTTAGTATGTAAAGTTCTTGCTTCAGTATCCGTATGATAGTTGATCTCCTTCCAAATGGCTTCTTCCACAGGATAAGCCTCCAAACCAACATAATTGACGCGAATGGCGTTTTCTTTGGCATATTGAGCGGTGAGCAGCGCATTCAAGCCCGTTCCGAAACCTACTTCGAGAATGTTCACTTGTTTGGATTCAGTTGCGACAAAACGCAAACCATTTTCAATAAAGACGTGCCGTGCTTCTTGCACACTGCCATGCATTGAATGATAGGTTTCATCTAGTTCTGGCACATACAAAGTGGGCGAGCCATCGGCAGTGAGGCGCAATTCGCGTTTCATTTTTTGCGGATCAAATACAAACCATCGCGGATGGGCAATAATACTTTTTCTACACGTGCATCCTGGCTGATTTTTAGGTTGAGTTCGCGCAGGAGCACGCTGTCTTTATCTTGGTGTTGGGTGTCGAGCACCTTTCCGGACCACAGTACGTTGTCTATTAAGATAAACCCGCCTGGTTTGAGTTTCTCGAGTGCTTGTTCGTAATAAAGGGGGTATTGTTGTTTGTCGGCATCGATGAAGATGAGGTCGAAAGTGTACTGAAGTGTGGGGATGAGCTGAGCGGCATTCCCAATTCGATAGTCAATTTGTTGAGCATATGCTGATGCTTCAAAATAGCCACGCACTCTTGGCTCTAGTTCTTCATTGACGTCGATCGTGATGAGTTTGCCATCAGGAGATAGGCCTTCTGCCAAGCACAGGGCCGAATAGCCGGTGTAGGTGCCGATTTCTAATATTGCTGTAGGTTTCAGCAGTTGAGCAAGCATGCTGAGCACGCGCCCCTGAAAATGACCACTGAGCATGCGCGGCTGCAGCACCTCTAGATGCGTTTCGCGGTCAATTTTGCTGAGCAAAGGAGAAACAGCTGAGCTGTGATCGGTGACGTATTGTTGTAATTCTGCTGAAATGAATTCCATTTGACTTGTATTTGTACAAAGATACGCGAAGCTCGGCGCATTTTTCTAAATTTGTAGCTTCAGTAAATACACATGACCGTTTCAGCTATACGCCAACAATTTTTCGACTTTTTTGAAAGTAAAGGACACCAAATCGTTCCTTCTGCCCCAATGGTGGTCAAAAACGACCCTACCCTGATGTTCACCAACGCCGGCATGAACCAATTCAAGGATTTTTTCTTGGGTTATCAAGTGCCTGCCAACCGCCGTGTGGCCAACTCCCAAAAGTGCTTGCGCGTTTCGGGTAAACACAACGACCTCGAAGAAGTAGGTGTAGACACTTACCACCACACCATGTTCGAAATGTTGGGCAATTGGTCTTTTGGCGATTACTTTAAAGAAGAAGCCATTGGCTGGGCTTGGGAATTACTCACTACAGTTTACAAAATTCCTATAGACCAACTCTACGTAACGGTTTTTGAAGGCGATGCGAAGGATGGTGTTCCGCAAGACACCGAAAGCATCAATATCTGGAAAAAACACATTGCTGAGGAGCGCATCATTCTCGCTTCTAAAAAAGACAATTTCTGGGAAATGGGCGACACCGGCCCCTGTGGCCCTTGCACCGAAATCCACGTCGACTTGCGCAGCCCTGAAGAGCGCGCACAAGGCGATGGCCGCAATTGGGTCAATGCAGATCACCCGCAGGTCATTGAAATTTGGAACAACGTTTTCATGGAGTTCAACCGCAAGGCAGATGGCAGCTTAGAGCCGCTCCCTTCCAAGCATGTCGATACCGGTATGGGCCTCGAGCGTTTGGCAATGGCACTTCAAGGCAAACAATCTAACTACGACACCGACTTATTTCAGACGCTCATTGCACACACCGTAAAAGTCTGTGGCATTCCCTACAAACAAGCAGAAACCACCGATATTGCACTGCGCGTCATTGCAGACCACGTGCGCACCATTGCCTTCTCTATTGCCGACGGCCAATTACCGGCCAACAACGGCGCAGGTTATGTCATTCGCCGCATTTTGCGCAGAGCAGTTCGCTATGGTTACCAAACCCTGGGGCTCAAAGAACCTTTTCTTTGTGACCTCGCTATGGTCCTCACCGACCTCATGGGTACCCCCTACACCGAACTCATCAATCAAAAGGAGCTCATTTTTAAAGTGATCAAAGAAGAAGAACTCAGCTTTTTCAGAACCTTAGAACTCGGCATCAAGCGCATAGACGACCTCATTGTGAGTGTCAAAGCACAAGGCGCCAAGCAACTCGATGGCAAAGCAGTTTTTGAACTCTACGACACCTACGGCTTTCCGCTAGACCTCACCTCGCTCATTGCCCGTGAAAACGAACTCGAGGTAGATGAAGTAGGTTTTCAGCAAGAACTCCAAATACAAAAAGACCGCTCGCGCGCAGCCACCAGCATTGAAACCGACGACTGGCAACAAGTCAACCCTGATGTCACCACCCAATTCATTGGTTACGATGACAAAACGGCAAGCGTCAAGCTCATCAAATACAGAAAGGTAAGTCAAAAAGGAAAAGCATTTTACCAACTAGTACTGGACCAAACACCTTTCTACGCAGAAGGCGGCGGCCAAATTGGCGACAGCGGCGTCTTGCAATATGGCAGCGAAAGCATCCACATTTTCGATACCAAAAAGGAGAACAACCTGATTGTGCACCTCAGCACCGAATTACCTAGCCAACTCGACGCCACTTTTGAAGCCCGCATCGATCTAGCCAAACAACAACAAACGGCCAAAAACCACAGCGCCACGCACCTACTCCATCACGCCTTGCGCAGCATTTTAGGTACGCATGTTGAGCAAAAGGGCTCTTTGGTTTCAGACAAAGGCCTGCGCTTTGACTTCTCGCATTTTTCTAAAGTGACCGACGAACAATTGCTGGCCATTGAAAACATGGTGAACAGCGCCATTCAAGAAGCACAAGCACTTGTAGAAAACCGCGCCCTCGACATCGAAAGCGCCAAGCAAAAAGGTGCCATGGCCCTCTTCGGCGAAAAATACGGCGACACCGTTCGCGTCATTGAATTTGGCCCTTCTATCGAACTTTGTGGTGGTATTCACGTGGCCAACACCAACCAAATTGGCGTGTTCAAATTGGTCGCAGAAAGCGCGGTTGCAGCCGGTATTCGCCGCATCGAAGCCATTACCGGCGACACCGCTATGGCTTACTACAAAGACAAAGCAGCCCAACTTGAACAAATAGAAGCCTTGCTCAAAAAGCCAGCCGATATCGTTAAAGCCATTGAAGAGTTGCAGCAAAAAAATACTGCGCTGGGCAAGGAGATTGAAAAATTTGCCAAACTGCAAGCGCAAGCCCTCAAGAACGAACTCAAAAATGATGTTCAAGCTCAGGACGGCCTGCACTTCTTGTTCAAAGAGATCCAAACCGACGCTGCAAGCGCCAAAGACATCCTTTTTCAATTGCGCCAAGAATTTGCACCTTTTGTGGGTGTCCTCGCTCACAAAGATTCAGACAAATGCGGGCTCACCGTCATGATCGACGAAGCACTTGCCGCACAAAACAACTGGAATGCCGCACAATGGATCCGCGAAGTTTCGCCGCTCATTCAGGGTGGTGGTGGCGGGCAAGCTGCCTTTGCAACTGCCGGTGGCAAAAACCCAGCTGGCCTAACAGCAGCGCTCCAAGCACTACAAAATAAACTGAGTGGCGAATAAAAAAGTTCTGATCCTTACCTACTACTGGCCTCCCAGTGGCGGCACTGGCGTTCAACGCTGGCTGCATTTTAGCAGGTATCTGGAAGAATTAGGATGGGAACCCATCATTTACACCCCCCTCAATCCCGAAGCACCCGTTCAAGATCCAAAACTCAGTGCGCTCATTGGGCCCAAAACTACTGTGCTCCAACGCAAAATTTGGGAACCCACCAGTGCCTACAAAAGCCTAAGTGGCAAAAAAGGCAAACAGCTCCATACTGGTTTTTTACAAGAAAACACGAAATCCAAAACTTCCTGGGTACAAAAAGGCGCCATGTGGTTGCGGGCCAATGTGTTTATTCCAGACGCCAAAATGGCCTGGATTGGCCCTTCTGTGCGCTACCTGA
Source organism: Cryomorphaceae bacterium (assembly GCA_027483605.1). Classification (GTDB taxonomy): domain Bacteria; phylum Bacteroidota; class Bacteroidia; order Flavobacteriales_D; family Crocinitomicaceae; genus UBA952. Next base: position 15,061 of record JAIXUE010000046.1, read on the forward strand.
AAAAATACCTCCAAGAAAACCCTGTAGCCGCGATTATTTCTACTGGGCCACCTCATTCCCTACACCTCATCGCACGCGGCATCAAACGCGAGACCAACTTACCATGGATTGCCGATTTTCGCGACCCTTGGACGCAAATCGATTGGTTTGAACAGCTCCCACTCACCAAATGGGGCCTTGGCTTACACAAGCGCCTCGAGCACAGTATTTTCCGAGAAGCAGACGAACTCGTGGTGGTAAGTCGGGACATGCAAACACAAATGGAAAAGCTAGCCCAACGGCCTATTCACCTGATCTCTAACGGCTTTGCGCCAACAGATTTTCAAAGTTTTGTGCAGCAACCGGACCCTCATTTTACAATCCTACATACCGGTTCGATCAATAAAGACCGTAATCCGACTGCACTTTGGGAGAGCCTTTCGGCTTTTGTTGAGCAAAATCCAAACTTTGCAAAACAACTGCGCATTCGCCTGATTGGCGCTTTAGATGCCAGTGTGCTCCATGATTTAGAGCGCTTTCACTTGACATCCTACACCCATTTCGAGACTTTTGTTCCGCATGAAAAAGTGATTGAGGAACTTGCTTCTTGTAGCTTGTTGCTTTTGCCACTCAACAACGTCAAAAGTCAGAAGGGAATCGTTACCGGTAAGGTATTCGAATATCTAGCGAGTGAACAACCCATTTTGGCCATTGGCCCAGCAGACGGCGATGCTGCAGCCATCTTAAACGAACAAGAAGGAACTTTGATGGTTCCGTTCGAAACGGCAGTTCCTTGGTTAAAAGTGATGGCGCTGTGTGATACAAAACCGAACAGAAAAGAAACATTGCTTCCTTATTCAAGGGCAGAACTCGCCAAAAAAATGCACCGGCTATTAGAAACACTTTGTGCTTAAACTGACATGACTAATTTTTTTGAAGACTTCTTGCTCAATTTAGGCTTCAGCTGGACGCTTGCCAAGTACCTTCCGTATGTCATTTGCTTGCTACTTGGCTTGCTTTTATTCCGAATTTGGGTAAAAGTAGTTTTCAGATGGTGGCTCAAAATCCTTGTTTTAACTGTCGTTTGCAGTTTGCCTTTTGGTCTGTATTTTTTCTTTTACCCTATCTATCAGCCCGACATTTACAATACAGCCTATATTCCCAAAATACTGCCTGAAAAGCTTCCTTCCAAAACGACACTCGCGGTAGTTGTGTTGCCCGGTTGCCCTTATTGTGCAGAAACTACTTCAGAAATGAATCGCTTAGCGCTGCAAAACAAAAAGTTGCAGATTGTTTATTATTTTATTTCCGAAGACCCTGAATCTGTGCGCATTTTTAGAAAAAACCTAGACCGCCGCATTGGCATCCAAAGTGGAATTGACGCCACGCGCTGGATGCTAGCAGCAGAGGGTGTGTTTCCGAGTTATTTACTATTTGACAACAAGCAGCTCAAGCGTGCTTGGCACAATACTAGTTTTGGGGTTCGGGCGCTTGACGAACTGCGCGCTTATAAGTAAACCAAAGCGAGATCAAGAATCCGAGGAGCAATAAACCAGAACCAAGGGTTGCCATGGTATTGCCAGATTGCACACTGATTGGTTCAAACTTCCAAACAATCTCGTGCTTACCAGCAGGCACCACAACCGCTCTGAGTAAATAATTTGCTCTGATGGTTGGTACGGGTTTTCTGCCATCTATGTAGCAGTTCCAACCCGCTGGGTAGTAGATTTCACTGAATACGGCCAACTGCTTTGCTTTTGAGTTGGATGCATAACGCAATTCAGAAGGATCGTAGTTCAACAGTTTGATAGTCGCATTTGAATCTTGACCAAGACCGTTAAGCTGCGCCTTGAATTCACGATGCACAACCGCTTGTTTCTTGCTATCCAAAAGTGCTTTGGAACCAGATGCCAAAATTTCTTGATTGGCGTCTTTCACTATTTTGACGTCTGAAACAAACCAAGCTGGACCATTGGCATTGGTATTCAATAAGGCAGGTTGCTCGGGCTTGAGAATGATATACTTCGTGTTGAGCATGTTTAAGTACTCAGCTTCAGCACCAAGAGCAATACTGTTCACGCTGATGGTATCGAAAATTTGCTGCGCTTGTTCTTGACTCATGTCTACAGGCAAGGCGAGCGTTCTGAACTTCTCATTTTTGGCCATATTAACTGCCGTACTGAGCGCTTGCGCTGCTGCTGGAAAATGGAAATCGACGAATTCTTGGTAGCGCTTGAGTTTGGCACCGTGGTACCCTCCTAAACTTTTATGGAAGAAACTGGTGTTGGTCTCGGCCATGGTACCATTTACGTTGAGTACACGGTAATTGCTCGATAAATTGAGCGCACCAAACGCGGCATAAGCGTTGAGCGTATTTTGATCTGTGAGGTTCTTGTAGTAATCAAAATCGGCGTAGGCCGTGGTCAATTTTTGAGCAAGCGCAGCATTGGGCTTTTCTTGCTTTAAGATGCTCATGTCGGCAGGTGAAACCGCATAAGGAACACTTGCTTCGTCGAGGGTTTGATAAGACTGATAGGTACCCGTACTATCGTCGTTGTTGAGGTAGCGCTTGGCCACGCTCATCTGATCGGCCAATATCAAGATACCAGTTATGGCAACAATTACCATGCGGTTCAGTTTGGTGCGCAAGAAGAGCAGCACCACACCCAGCGCTAAAATCACCAAGAACAACGAACGCTGCATGTCTGCCTTGTAAATGGCAATGCGTGCGTCGACCAAAGCCTGTCTCATGCCTTGGTAAAACGCAGTCTGACTCGCATCTTTGGCTTGTTTGGAGGCTTCGGCAAATTGCTTGACTTCATCTGTGGTCATGAAGCTACCCGACAAGCTAGGGCTGGCCACGAGCATGACAGCAATGAGAAGCAGACCTCCCATGACACCATACCAATATTTCTTTTGACCCCATAAGCCTTCATTTTTGACAAGTTTGTCTAAAAAGAGCAAGCCCATAGTGGGCACCATGATTTGCCACAAGACCAAAAGCATTTTGGAATCGCGGAATTTGTTGTACATCGGGAATTGATGGATAAAGAAATCATTGAATGCGTTCATTTGGTTGGAGGCCAAATACAAGACTAAAACGCTCAACGCGATAAATGGCCAGCGCAATACGTCTTTGACAAAAACAAGACCTAATAAGAAAAACACAAGCATCACGACTCCAAAATAGAAGGCCCCACCGCTCATGCGCTGGCCTCCCCAATAATGGTTCATTTGACCTACTTGTTCTGCATAGGTTGGATCTGTATCGACTAAAGCATCGGGGTCATTGGCTATGAGGTCGCCTTTGCCTCCTTTTGCATTTGGTGCATAGATCGAGAGCAATTCGCGTTTGCCATAATTGTATTCCAAAATGTAATCTTTGTTGAGCCCTTCCTTGGCCTGAGAACCGCCATCTTTAGGCTTAATGGTGAGTTCGGAGGTTCCGCGCGTGGTGAATTTGCTGTATTCCTGAGTGCTAAAGAGCAAGCCAGCATTGGCGAGTAGCGCCAATACACTCGCCACTGCCAAACCTGCAATTGAAAAACCGAGGGGCTTCCATTCTTTTGCCAAGAGCAAACGGAGCACTTCTGCTACCGCCACAGCACCTAAAATAAAGGCCAAGTAATAGGTCATTTGGAGGTGATTGGCCGTAATATTGAGACCTAAAAACAAGGCAAAAACAGCCGAACCCAATAACCAACGGCCTCGAAACGCAAGAAGCAAGCCTCCTAGCGCTGGCGCCATGTAGGCAATTGAATTGACTTTTGACATATGGCCCGCACCCAAATAAAGTATGTTGATAGTGGAGAATCCGTAGCCAATAGCGCCAATCATGGCCAACCACGGATTGATGCGCAAGCAAAGCCCTAAAATGTAAAACCCGAGCATTGAGATGAACAAGATACCAACGGGGCGAGGCAAGCCCAATTTGATGAGTTGATCTACTTTGGTGAGCCAATTGGCATTCTGCTCCACGGAAATTTGATAAGCTGGCATACCTGAAAACATGGCGTTGGTCCAATACGGTTGCTCGTTGTTGTGGCTGAGTTTGTAGTCAAAAATTTCTTTGGACATTCCTTGGAATTGACGGATATCACTTTGCTTGAGCGCGTAACCATCAAAAAGTGGCGAAAAGTAGATGGATGGCAATACCACAAAAAGGACCAAGGCAACGAGGTGCGGTAAAAAAGATTTGAAAGACAGTTTCATGCTGAAAATTTGGGTTGAATTTACGAATTAATGGCTTGGGTTGGCATAGCGCCTGACATCTGTTGCTGTAATGCACTGATCAGATAAAATAATGAGCCGCTCAATGATATTGCGCAGCTCTCGGATGTTTCCTGTCCAGTTTAGACTGACCAAGGCAGCTACTGCTTCGGCATCAATTGTCTTTTTGGCAATGCCGTGCTCATTGCACACCTGTTTGATAAAATGCTCCACAAGTTGCGGAATATCTGCTCTGCGTTCGTTGAGCGCAGGGACGTGAATCAGGATAACGGCCAAACGATGGTATAAGTCTTCGCGAAAGCGCCCGGCGTTGATTTCTTCGCGGAGGTCTTTGTTGGTGGCGGCCAATACCCTGCAATCTACTTTGAGGTCTTTTTCGCCGCCAACGCGCTGTATGACGTTTTCTTGCAAAGCGCGTAAAACTTTGGCTTGGGCTGTGAGTGACATATCACCAATTTCGTCCAAAAAGAGTGTTCCACCTGAAGCCAATTCAAATTTACCTTTGCGGTCTTTGATGGCCGAGGTAAATGCCCCTTTTTCATGTCCGAAAAGCTCACTTTCAATGAGTTCGGCTGGAATTGCGGCGCAATTGACTTCAATAAAAGGCATTTTGCTCCGATGAGAAAGCTCGTGCAGCGAGCGGGCTACTAGTTCCTTTCCGGTACCATTGCCACCCGTAATGAGTACACGCGCATCGGAAGGTGCTACCTTCTCGATCATGGATTTGATATCTTCGATTGCTGGGCTGTCGCCAATAATGGCTGAGCCCTTGATTTTTTTGACGACTTGCTTGAGCTGCTTGGTTTCTTGCACCAATAAATTGCGGTCTTTGACTTGGCGCAGCAATACTAAAATGCGGTTGAGATCGAGGGGCTTTTCTATAAAATCAAAGGCACCTTTTTTGATCGCTCCAACGGCGGTTTCTACCGTACCATGGCCAGAGATCATGATGACAGGTGTCTCAATACCCAATGCCAATATGTGATCGAGCAGTTCTAGCCCATCCATTTGCGGCATTTTGATATCTGAAAAAAGTAGCTCGTAGGTGTGTGTTTTTAGCTTTTCGAGTGCTTGCGCACCGTTTTCTGCTTCGTCAACAATACAACCCTCAAATTCTAGGATTTCTTTGAGCGCTCTGCGGATGGCGCGTTCGTCGTCTATGAGTAAAACTTGCATAAATTTATTTGACTGTGCGTTCTAACATGGGAACAAATTTAAAAGTACCAAATTCTTTGGAGCTATAGCTCGTTTGGCTGGTTTTGTGGATACAGAGCATTTTTTGTTCGGCCCCTTCACCAACTGGAATCACCATAAGACCTCCTACTTTGAGTTGTTCGAGCAAAACCGTCGGTATTTCTGGAGCGCCGCAAGTAACCAAAATGCGATCGTAGGGCGCATATACTCGGTTGCCTTTGTAACCATCACCAAAAGATAAATTGGCATTGAGTTGAAAGAAATCAAGCATTTGCTTGGCTTTGGCATGCAATGGCTGGTGGCGTTCTATGGAATAAACTCTGGCGCCCATCTGACAGAGAATACAGGTCTGAAAACCTGAGCCCGTGCCAATTTCAAGCACTTTTAGTCCTTTTTCAAGTTGGAGCAGTTCAGTCTGAAAAGCAACGGTATAGGGATGCGAGATGGTTTGACCAGAGCCAATTTGAAAAGCCATGTTGGTATAGGCCTGCTCATCAAATGCGAGGTCTAGAAAAAAATGACGCGGTATGGCATCGAAAGCAGCTAAAATACGTTGATCTTGAATGCCCATTTGAGCCAATTCTTCGATGAGCTGCCGACGACGGCCTTTGTGCTTAAAGGTATCTTTGAGGTGTTGCATGTGCGGTGTTAAGCGATAACAACCCCAACAGGGCAGTGATCTGAACCAAAAATATCATTGAGAATAAACGCTTCTTGAAGTTGAGGAATAAACGCTTCACTGACCAAGAAATAATCAATGCGCCAACCCACGTTTTTCTCGCGTGCACCGGCTCTGTAGCTCCACCAAGAATACTTGACTTGTTCGGGATGCAGCGCTCTAAAGCTGTCCAAGAGACCAGCGCTTACAAATGCGTTCATACCGTCGATTTCTGCTTGCATATAGCCTGCAGCTTTGTTGTAATTTTCTTTAGGGCGTGCCAAGTCTATGGCCTGATGCGCAACATTGAAATCTCCACAAACTACAACAGGCTTACTTTTTTCGAGGTTTTTTAGGTAGTTCAAAAAGGCTGTGTCCCAAGATTGACGGTAGCCTAAACGCAGTAGTTCACTACCTGAATTGGGCACGTAAACTGTAACCAAGTAAAAGTTGGTGAACTCAGCACAAATGACACGGCCTTCTGCGTCGTGATCTGGCATACCGATGTCGTAGGTAACAGACAGCGGCGCTACTTTGGTGAGTATAGCAGTTCCTGAATAACCTTTTCTTTCTGCAGAATTGGCATACACTTGGTACTCCGTTAGCGGCGCAACGGCCTGAGCAACTTGTTCAGGTGTAGCTTTGGTTTCTTGCAAACAGATGACGTCTGGGGCCTGGGCCTGCATGTCTGCAATAAAGTTTTTGCCAACCACCGCGCGTATGCCGTTGACATTAAAGGACAGGATTTTCATGGACTGAGTTTAAGCCCAAAAATACTAAAATTTCAGGCGCAAAAAGGTGTATAAAACAGGGATATTAGTTTGTTTACTGAGAAAATAACGAAACTCCTGACCCAACTGTAAAACGGGCCCAACGCGCTGCATCCAGCCTGCTGAAAAAGAAGAAAAAGCTCCAGATTCATGAGCAAAAACTACTTGTTGAGGGTCGTAAAAGAGTTCTGCCCTACCCACTAAATTTAAGTTGGGATTGAGCGCATAAGCAGCCTGTAAATTCGCTTGCCACCACCACTTCAGGTTGGCATCACCATTGCGCATTTGGGCGCCCAAATAGACGCAAGATTGCAGGGTCCACTGCTCGTGCTGATAGGCCATATTGAGCTCCTGAAAAAAGCGCCAGCGATTGAGGCCAAGCTCGGGTGTTAGTTTACCAATTGGCGCTACATCGCCATAAAAATGACTCCAGTTCCATTTCCACTTCTTGAATTCCCATTGAAACAACAAACCCAAGCTCGGCCTCACACCTGAAAAAGCGAGCCTTTGCCAGCTATTGGTTATGAAAAACTGAGATTTGAACTTTGGTGTCCACTGCTGTGTCCAGCGAAAGCCTGAAACATAATACGGTACGTATTCTGCAGACAAACTGCGCGTAGCGGAAAGTTGATCTACACCTCGAGGTGTTTCTTGTGTATATGGAGAACTAAAAGTGCCATAAGCTAATTCACTTTTTCCCTTTTTAAACTGCAGATAGCTCTCGTAAAGAAATCTTCGGTAGGCTGCTTCTGGCGCATAATTGTTTTGCATATAAGAACCTATGGCAGGCGAAAATTGAAACTTAAAATGGTTTTTGGTATAAGCCAATTCGATTTCAAGCAAATTAATATCATAGTTACCTATTTTGGAATGCGACACCATAAACGGCAAACTAGAGATTCCTTTTTTAGAAACAGCAGCATAGCCATCGTAGGTGCCAGCTAATGAAAACTGTGCCTGAAAAGAAAAGGGAAGCAGCAACAGAAGCAAAAGGATTGAAAAACAACATTTGCGATTCAACCTCCTTGTCCGATACTTATTGAGGATAGACTTTACCAGTGCCATATTCAGCTTTTAAAAGAATTAGAGGTGTTCCGAAATAGTATAAATTACCTTCGCCGTAAAGCTGCGCCTTGAGTTTGATTTGATCGGCGCGTATCGAGCTTGAAAGCGGAGATTCACTGCGAAAAGAAATGGAATCTTGCACCATTAATGAAGGCGCTTCTAGCGCAGCTGAACCGTCGAGGTCTACAAAAAGTGCAGATGCCGCACCGGAAAGTCGCAGGGTTTGCCAGCCGTATTGGTTGCGCACTGTTGCTTTTTGGGCGTCGATTTGTAAGTTGACTGCACCAACCCCCTCTTTGAGAAAAATCAGTAAGTTGTCGGCTGTCCATTTGTTGCTGTTTCTGACGGCTTCACTGTTGTCTAGATGCAGTTCTTTCAGGGTCGTAAAATGCACCACTGCCTTTACGTCGCCGCGCCGATACCTCAAAAAACCACAACGGTTTTCGTTGCGCAATTGTAGGGTATCCTTTTCGATTGTCGCGCTCAAAAAAGATTGCAAATGATTTCCTGCTAGCCACTCGATATAATTGAGTGAGTCTTGTACGAGCACGACTTCTATATGCGGATGGATATGTAAATAGCTAAATGATGCAAGCGGCAACTGCGTTTTTTCAATAGTGCCCGTGCCTTTCCAACAACTGCGTTCTTGGGCTTTCTGACAGGCCCAGCAAAGCAAAAAAATCGATATGTAGCTGAGGGTACGCATCTTTAAAAATGATAGGCCAAACCGAGTTCCATGTAGTCGGCTTTGGCATAATGCGTTTTGAGTGTCATTAAAGCCTCTAAGTGCTTGGTGAGCGCATAACGGGTACCTAGCCGAATGTAAATAGATTCATCGGGTTGCAGGACGTCCCGAAGGTATACGCCGGCGCCGTAAATAAAATGCAAGCGATCAAAAGATTGAATGTAACCCAAGAAAAGACCAAGCTGCAATGGATCTAGCGCTGCGGCTTGCGGATAACTAGGGTGCGACAGCAAACCAACTTTATAAATAACATCCAACGCTGCCTCAACGCCACCTTTTGGACTCAAATATTTACGTGCAAAAATATTGCCTGCATAAACAGGATAACGCCCAACACCCAAAGGCCTCATTTCTTTGGCGCTTGCGATGGCTGTTAGACCAAAAGTAAACTCCGGACGCTCGAGTTCTGTTGGCAGCTTCTCAGTGGAACGTTCTTTAAAAAAACGCTGCACACCTAAAGAAAGAAAAGGTACATTGATACCTAGGTTGGGCATTTGATAACTCGCATTCGAAAAATGTGTCATGTCGATGCCCAATGTAAGGGCGGTATTGTTCCAGCGCCAGCTTTGCTTGAGCGCAAAGCACATCAAAGCATTGACGCTAGAGCCAATTGCGATGTTCTCAGGATTCAATACAGGGTCAAAAGGCTTATTGGTGTAACCTAAACCCGTTGCAAATTTAAAGTCTAAACGATAGCGTTTGAGCTTGACAATTGGCAATTCTACAAAACCATAAAGCCCTAAAAAACGACCGAGAATTTCGTTGTTTCCGACCGAACCAAAAAACAGCGTGCCGCCCACTAAAGGTTGGCGATAGGCTTGGTGCCATTGCTTGGCAGCCGCCGTTCGATAAATGTAGGAAAATTCGCCAGCAACTGCCGGCGCTTGCGGGAGGTGAGCCATAAGACCGCGATGAGCCAACAAAAAACCAAGTTTTTGACGGTATTCAAACCCAGGCTGTGCTGCAATTTTGACACCCCAACACAAGAAGCAAAACAAGAAGTAAATCGGACGCATGGTCAAATTTAATCAAAAGCTCGTTGCAACTGCTAACTTTGCACTATGGACCCACGCTTACTTGCCTTTTCCCGACTGCTGCAAATCATGGATGAACTCCGCGAGCAGTGCCCCTGGGATCAAAAACAAACCTTTGAAACATTGCGACAGCTCACCATAGAAGAAACTTACGAAATGGCCGATGCCATCACCGACAAAGACTATCAGAGTTTAGAGGGTGAACTGGGTGATTTGTTCTTGCATCTGGTTTTTTACAGTAAAATCGGCAGCGAACAAGGTTTGTTTGATGTGGAGAGCGTTCTGAATAAAATCTGCGACAAATTGGTTCACCGCCACCCTCATATTTATGGTGATGTAGAGGCTACCGACGAAGAAACGGTCAAAGCCAACTGGGAAAAACTCAAGCTCAAAGAAGGCAAAAAATCAGTATTAGAAGGTGTTCCTGCATCGCTACCCGCGTTAGTCAAAGCCACTCGCATTCAAGAAAAAGTAAAAGGAATTGGTTTTGAATTCGAAAAGGCCGAAGACGTTTGGGCCAAAGTACAAGAAGAGCTCAGCGAGCTCAAAGCAGAAATTGACCAAAATAGTGATCAAGTAGAAGCAGAATTTGGAGACGTACTCTTTTCTTTGGTCAACTACGCGCGTTTTTTAAAAATTTCGCCAGAAAATGCGCTCGCCACTACAAATCAGAAATTCATGAGGCGCTTCAAGCAAATGGAGCAGCTGCTCTCCAAGGAAGGGCTTTTGGTCCAAGATCAAACTTTGGCAATCTTAGATACTTATTGGGAGCGAGCAAAGAATAATGAGAAATAAAACAACAGTATAAAAAAAGGACTATGGATGCTTTTTACCAACACGCCATCAAATCACTCATCTTATTGGCGATTACCCTATTGATTCGTTTTTTTGCAGGCAAGGCTGTCACGCGTTTTTTAGTCAAATTTGAAGGAGACATCAAAAGAAAACGCGTTTCTATTCGCATCATCAACCTCTTTTTGTCGATTTTTTTCATCCTCATCAATGCGGCTATTTGGAACATTGAAACCAATGATCTTTTGGTTTTCTTCACCTCCACCATTACGGTCATTGGCATCGCTTTTTTTGCCAACTGGTCAATTTTATCTAACATTACAGCAAGCCTCATTTTATACTTCAACCATCCGCTCAAGATTGGCGAAACCGTGCGCATTTACGATAAAGAGTTTGATGCAGAGGGTGAACTCATCGATTTGAGCTTTTTTTTCATGTACATCAAGTCAGTGGAAGGTAACCTCATCACCATACCCACATCTGCCGTATTGAATAAAACAGTGATCATCAAGTCAAATACTTTGGTCTAGAAATCCAAAATTACTAGCGCGGATAGCACAAAAAGTATTTCTCCACGGGCGTAGACAAGGCCGAAATATTGAGGTTATCTGAAGCTTGAGAAAGCTCGATGATTTCGCCGTTTTTTCGCAATAAATTGATGTTTTGCTTTTGTTCGTTATAAGCTTTATTGGTCAGGCGATCTGAGTAAATGAAATACGAAAGGTCTTGCTCTGATAATTGGTGCTCTTCTCGAATACGCTGCTGAACGGCAGCAATCCGCGCTGCACTAAAAGGCGTTTTCGAAATTTCGATTTTGAATAATTGGCGATTGACCAAACCGGAGCAAAGCGTTGCCAAAATATAATCGGGTGCAAATTGCCAGACTTTAATGGCGCCCCAAATGTCGTAGTCGTCTAGTCGCGCAAAATGCGTCAACACCATGGGGTCTTGCTCAAAGTGCTCGCTTTTGATGTCCTGAGACAAGAAGAAATGCAAGGATGGGCTGGCAAACAATGGCGTGCCTTCCTTGACCAATTCTTTGGCACGGCGCAGCGCATGGATGAGCATGAACTCAGCGGCCACCACCGTCTTGTGCAAATACACTTGCCAGTACATGAGTCGGCGTGCCACAATAAATTTTTCTACGGAGTAAATCCCTTTTTCTTCGAGCACCAAATGCCCTTCATGGACATTCAGCATTTCAATCAGCCGCTCGCTGCCAATGACACCCTCCGAAACACCTGAATAAAAGCTATCGCGGTTGAGGTAGTCTAGGCGGTCCATATCGAGTTGGCTCGATACCAATTGGTGTAAAAACGGACGATGGTATTCATTTTTGAAAATCTCGAGCGCTAAAGCGAGGTCTTGGCCATACTCAACGGTAAGTTCAGCAATGAAATAGGCTGAGATTTGTTCGTGACTGACGCCGCAAACGATATCGTATTCTAGTGCATGGCTAAAAGGGCCGTGGCCGATGTCGTGTAGTAAAATTGCCAAACAAACCGCGCGCTCTTCCTCCTCGCTGATCGGATGGCCTTTGCGGCGAATGCTATTAACGGCTTGGGTCATGAGGTGCATGGCCCCCAAAACGTGATGAAAGCGCGTATGCATGGCGCCCGGATACACCAAATGACTGAGGCCTAATTGTTGGATGCGGCGCAAGCGCTGCAAATATGGATGCTCGAGAATATCGAAAATAATTTCGTGGGGCAAAGAAATAAAACCATAGACTGGGTCGTTTATGATTTTCTTCTTGTTGTTGGGGGCTGTGTTCGCTGGCAAGTTGCTAACTTTAAAAATTCAATCAAAGCTATTAAAAATAAGACATATGCAAGGTAAAATTCTTTGGGCCGACGACGAAATCGAATTACTCAAACCACACGTGCTCTTTTTGGAGTCAAAAGGTTATGAAGTAGATACCGCCACCAACGGCCAAGATGCCATCGAAAAAGCCTTGGGTCAGCATTTTGACATCATCTTCCTCGATGAAAACATGCCCGGACTGAGCGGCCTAGAAACGCTAGCACAAATTAAGGAGCACAAAGCACTTGTGCCAGTCGTGATGATCACCAAAAGCGAAGAAGAACACATCATGGAAGAAGCGATCGGTTCCAAAATTGCCGATTACCTCATCAAGCCCGTCAACCCGAATCAAATCTTGCTGAGCATCAAAAAAAACCTCGACCACAGCAAGCTCATCAGTCAGAAAACCAACGCGAGCTACCAACAAGAGTTTCGCCAACTCGGCATGCAACTGTCTGGTCGCTTAGACGCAGACGAATGGAAAGAACTCTATACCAAACTTGTTTTCTGGGAACTCCAACTCGACAACATCGAAGATACCGGGATGCGCGAAATCTTTGAGATGCAAAAGAAAGAAGCCAATAAACTCTTCTGTGACTTCATCGAAGACAACTACCTCGACTGGACCAGCGGCGACCCCGATGCCCCCACCATGATCCACACGCTCATCAAAGACCGCATTGCACCGCTCATCGGTAAAGAAAAACTCGCGGTTTTGGTCATCGACAACCTGCGCTTTGACCAATGGAAAACCATCGAAAGTATTGTAGGGCGCTATTTCCAAAAAGAAAAAGAAGACATCGTTTTCTCTATTTTACCCACCGCAACACACTATGCACGCAATGCTTTCTTCGCCGGATTACTCCCTTCAGAAATTGAGCGCCGCTTCCCAACCCTCTGGAAAAACGAAGACGACGAAGGCGGTAAAAACATGCACGAAAAAGATTTCTTAGAAGCGCAGCTCAAGCGTCTAGGCAAGAACGTGAAGTGGTCTTATAATAAAATCACCAACGTGGAGGCAGGCAAAAAACTCGCAGATCAATTCCACCAGTGGAAAGACAACGACGTCAACTTCATTGTTTACAATTTCGTTGACATGCTCTCCCATGCCCGCACCGAAATGGAAGTCATTCGCGAACTCGCCGACAACGAAGCTGCTTACCGCTCCATTACCACTAGTTGGTTAGAGCACTCACCGCTACTCGATATCCTTAAAAAAATTGCCGATGCCGGGCATAAGCTCATCATTACAACCGACCACGGCACCATTAAAGTCACCAAACCTGTGCGCATTGTAGGCGAACGCAACACCAACACCAACCTACGCTACAAAGCAGGGCGCGGCCTAAGCTACGACGCCAAAGAAGTATTTGTGGTCAAAAATCCTCAAGAAGCGCAACTCCCTAAACTCAAACTTTCAGCCGAGTTTGTTTTTGCACGCGAACAAGATTTTTTTGTGTATCCCAACAACTATAATCACTTCGTGAACTACTACGGACAAACCTTTCAGCACGGCGGCATTTCGCTCGAAGAAATCATGATTCCGTTTGTAGAGCTCAAAGCCAAATAATGTAAGCGTTCTAAAGAAAAAGAATTCTGTTTTTTTTGCTTCTTTAGAACCATTCAAAATAACGAAAATCCGTACTTTTGTACCAAAATATAAAGTATGGCTTCTGTTCCGTTTTCCGTTTCTGCCATCCGCGAACTTTTTCCGGCCCTGCGCCAAAAAGTATACGGAAAACAACTCATTTATTTTGACAACGGCGCTACTTCGCAAAAGCCACAAGTTGTACTCGATACCCTTCAGCAATACTACGCACTTGAAAATGCGAATATCCATCGTGGGGTACATTATTTGAGCCAACAAGCTACCTCAGCCTATGAAGCTGCACGCCGAACCATACAGCAGTATATCGGCGCCAAGGCCCCCGAAGAAATCATTTTTACCAAAGGCACTACGGATGGCATCAACCTGGTTGCTTACTCGTTTGGTGAGCGCCTCAAACCCGGCGATGAAATCCTGATTTCAGCCATGGAACACCACTCCAACATTGTGCCATGGCAACTTTTGTGTGAACGCAAAGGCTGCACGCTGCGCGTCATCCCTATTTCCAAAAAAGGAGAGCTCGACCTCCAAGCATTTGAAGAGCTGCTCTCTGAACGCACCAAATTACTGGCCATTACACACATTTCCAACACGCTCGGCACCATTAACCCCGTCAAAGAGCTCATTGAAAAAGCGCACAAAGTTGGCGCCAAAGTTTTGCTAGACGGCGCCCAAAGCATTCAGCACCTCCAAATTGATGTCAAAGACCTCAACTGCGATTTCTACACCTTTTCTGGTCACAAAGTTTTTGGACCAACTGGAATTGGCATCCTTTACGGAAAAGAAGAACTCCTCGACAGCATGCCGCCGTATCAAGGCGGTGGAGACATGATTGCCAAAGTCACCTTTGAACGCACCACCTACAACACCCTTCCGCTCAAATTCGAAGCCGGCACACCGCACATTGCAGGTGCTATAGGCTTGGGCAGCGCCATTTCATTTTTGCAAAGCATTGACATGCAAGCAGCTGCCGCACACGAACTCGAACTAACGAAGTACGCACAAGGTATCTTAGATACATTTGAAGGGCTACACATCATCGGAGAAGCCAAGAACAAAACCAGTGTGGTTTCGTTTACCGTAGACCACATGCATCCGTTCGACATCGGCACACTCCTAGACAAGCAAGGCATCGCAGTGCGCACCGGCCACCACTGCACCCAGCCCCTCATGGATTTCTACCAAATTCCTGGTACTGTTCGCGCGTCTTTCGCATTTTATAACACCAAAGAAGAAATTGATATTTTCGTTGCCGCCCTAGAGCGCAGCATGCAAATTTTAGGCGCATGAGCATCCAAGAAAAACAACAAGACATCATCGACGAATTTGCCATCTACGACGACTGGATGGACAAATACGAGTACATCATCGAACTAGGCAAAAGTGTGCCAACACTAGCTCCTGAACTCAAAACCAAAGACCGCCTTATTGAAGGCTGCCAGTCTAACGTTTGGTTGGCTACCGAACTCAAAGACGGCAAAATGCAGTTCAGTGCAGATTCCGATGCGATCATCACTAAAGGCATCATCGGTTTGCTCATTCAAGTCTACAACAATGAAAGTCCAGCTGAAATTCTGCAATCTGAACTTTTTTTCATCAACCAAATTGGGCTCGCCGAACACCTCTCACCTACCCGAGCCAACGGCCTTTTAAGCATGGTCAAACGCATGAAAACAGAAGCACTTCAATGCCTAACACAATGAACGAACTAGAAGACCGCATCGTCGAGATGCTCAAAACCATTTACGATCCCGAAATTCCTGTAGATATTTTCGAACTCGGACTCATTTACGAAGTTAAAGTTGAAACAGACAACCATGTTTTCATCGACATGACCCTCACCTCACCCAATTGCCCAGTTGCCGAATCTTTACCAAAAGAAGTTGAGGACAAGGTAGCTAGTGTTGATGGCGTTCAAAGCGCAAAAGTGACGATTGTCTTTGATCCGCCCTGGGACAAAGACATGATGAGCGAAGAAGCCAAACTCGAATTAGGATTTCTTTAAGCAACACTATTGCTTAGTGAGGCTAAAGCGCTTGAGTCGGTACTGCAAAAAATCGTAGTACTCAAAAGTCAGCTGCTTTTTGGTAAGCATGATTATTTTAGCCTGTAGCGTATCTGTCGGGCGCGCAATTTGTAAATACATAGCGTCGCTACTTAAAGTCACACTCGTTTGGTCAAATTGCACGGAGTCACTTACGTCATATTGGCCAAAATAAGAATACGTATATGCCGCTTTACCTGAAAGTTGTGTTTGCTCAAAAGTAAAGTTACCCACAGCGGTGCTGTCATAAAAAAGGAATCCTTCTCCATCCTCAATACGCACCACATCTAAATCCCAGTTTCCTAGTAGCAACTTTTGTTTATGCTCCATCTTCGAGCAAGAAAAAACAATACAAATCAATAAAAAGTAAATGGCTTTCATCAGGATAACGCAATAGCTAACATACACTTTACGCCCACTTCTAGCGCATTTTCATCGATATCAAACTGCGGATGATGCACTGCCGGTGCTGCCTTTTGATCAGGCTTACTAGTTCCCAATCTAAAAAAACAAACCGGTCTGTGATGGCTGTAAAATGCAAAATCTTCAGCCGTCATGCGCAGCCCAAGCTGCGTTACGTTTGAAGTACCGAGTTCTTTTTCAAGGATAATTTTGACTTTGTGCGTCAGTTCAAGATCGTTTTGAAGAAAAGGATAGCCTTCTCCTATTTTGACCTCTATGCTTGCACCAAAGGCGGCTGAAACTTGCGCTGCGGTTTCTTTGAGTATAGCCTTGACCTCTGCCCGCCAGTGCTCATTCATGGTGCGAAATGTCCCTTTGATCATTGCATTCGCACTCACTACATTGGTGCTGCCTAGTGCTTCAAAACGACCAAAAGTAAGTACCTGAGGCACCTCTTTCGGGCATTTTTCCTCGACGAGTTGTCGGGCCGCTTGCATCCAGGCAATTCCTACGTCTATTGGATTGACGAAGCGTTCTGGTAAAGCACCATGACCGCCTACGCCTTCAATCTCGACGTGAATTTCATCGCTCGATGCCATGTACAAGCCTTCTTTCAAACCTACTTGACCCACCTGCATTTCTGGGTAAACATGTAGGGCTACTAATTCTTCCACAAATGGATTTTCGAGTACGCCAGCTTTGATCATTAGGCTTGCTCCACCTGGGTTTTGTTCTTCTCCTGGCTGAAAAATCAGTTTCACCGGACGTTTTAGACTTTCTCTATTGGCCTGCAAGACGACAGCCACACCAAGCAAAATACTTGTATGTACATCGTGGCCACAAGCGTGCATCCAGCCCGCAACTTGGCTTTTGTAAGGAACTTCGTTTTGCTCTTGAATAGGCAAGGCATCTAGATCGGCGCGCAAGCCCAAACAAGGTGTCTGAGGGTCGTGGTGCGTTGCGGCAATGTAAGCCACCACACCTGTACCTGCCACTTCTTTTTGATGTTGAATTTCATATTTGCCGAGCACCGAACTGACAAACTCCATCGTCTCGAACTCCTGAAACGAAGGTTCGGGGTGCATGTGCAGATGGCGGCGCCAGGCCACAATTTGTGGCGCTAGTGCTCGAATTTGCGCTTGAAGTTGTTCAGGGCTCATTTTTTTGGATGCCAGTGTAGCCGGCTAGTATCAATTGAAAAGAAACATAGGCCATCAGAAGCCCAAAAATAAGTTTGACCCAAGCCTCAGGCAAACGCAAGGTCAGTTTAGAGCCGAGAAAAGCACCAATTACAAAGGTACTTGCGATGATGAGTCCGAAACGCCAATTGACATTGCCGGTTCGCCAGTAATTAAAGACCGCCAAAACCAAAACTGGCATAGAGAGCACAAATAACGACGTACCTTGTGCCTGATGCTGTGTGAGGCCGAGTATAAAAACCAGCGCTGGCACAATGATCACACCACCTCCAATACCTACCATGCCGCTGAGCACGCCAGCTGCGAGGCCAATGAGCGTGAGCAATAAAATGGTTTGTAGCGACATCTTGAACAAATGTAAGAAGTTTTCTAGTTAATCGACAAGTTGATTGCAACCTCTGATGTCGCTTGCTTCTATCCGACCCTCTAGTAAGAAACCATGAGGCGTTAAACGGCCTAAATCGTCGGTCTGGATAAACGCACAACTATTTTGATTGGCCAGATCGATGACATTGACACCTCCTTTTTGACCGAAAGGAACTTCATCAAAGGGATCGTAGGCGTCGCGGATGCGGATTTGCATCCAGGGCGGGCAAGAAAATGTTTGATCATTAAGACAATATGCTTGTGAGAGCAGTTCGGTCATGCCGTACTCAGATAAAATGGTGGTCGTTTGGAAACCTTGCATCAAACGCTCGTGGAGTTCAGCTTTAGTCAGTTCCTGACGACGGCCTTTCATGCCCCCTGTTTCTAAAATTAAGGCTTCTGTTAACCGAATTCCAGACGCGGCTAAATCTAAAAGCGCATATGCAACGCCAAAAACGAAGGGCTTTTTACCCGCACTAAGGGTTTTATTATAGACCGCGGCAACCGTTGCAGCATTACTCATATAATAACCCGATAGCACGGAAGCGCTTTTTTCGATGAGTTGGTCTACCATGTAAATCAGGCTCGAATCGCCATTTTCAAGGTAAGAAGGGAGCAGCGCAATAAACACGTAATCAGAAACAGGACCAAAAACGCGCTCAAATCCAAGTGACAAAGAAGCGTTATAAAAAGATAAATCAGTCACCAAATGCCTACTGCGCAATAGTTGGGTGGTGCCGCTCGACAAGAAAATTTGTTCAGGTTTGGATCCGGAGGGGCAGACTTCGTGGCTTTTGAAAAAAGAAATGGGCAAAAAAGGGATTTGCGAAAGCGTTTTCGGATGTTGTAGCCCTCTTAAATCGACATACTGACGGTATACGGGTATTTGAGCATACTGCCGTTGGAAAGTAGCTAAAGCCTCGACCTCAAAGTTAGTTGAATCAATTTGCGACAAATAGTGTAGTGCGTCCACCAGACAAAGTTAAGGCAACACAAGCAGCAATCGCGAATAAATCGGTATTTTTGAACAAAGAAATTTCCAAGTTGTTGGACCTATATCATGAAAAAAACAGGCGTTCTCCTCATTCAACTCGGCACTCCAGATTCACCACGTGTGTCCGACGTACGCAGCTATCTTACTGAATTTCTCAATGACCCACGCGTCATCGACATTCCATATCTACTGCGCAAAATTCTCGTTAATGGCATTATTGTACCATTTAGAGCACCCAAATCGGCAAAAGTATACAAAGAGCTTTGGGAGCTCGGCGAAGGCCAATCTCCTTTGCTCACCCACAGCCTAAAACTTCAATCTTTACTGCAAGATGCCTTTAAAGACCAAGACGTCACTTTTGAATTGGCCATGCGTTACAAAAACCCATCTTTGGACAACGTGCTCCAACGCATGCGCAAGGCTAATTATGACCGCATCATCATTTTGCCACTTTTTCCGCAGTATGCTTCGGCCTCATCTGGTTCAGCTATAGAAAAGGCCATGAACATCATCCGCAAATGGTGGGTCATTCCTGAAGTCAAAATCATTAGTCAGTTCTACGACAACGAGGGCTACCTGAACTCTATTGTCGAAAACGCCAGAAAATTCAATATTGCTGAATACGACCACATCTTGTTTTCTTACCACGGCTTACCTGAGCGCCAAGTCGATAAAGTCTACGACGGCTCAGATCTGTGCCAAGACCAACCTTGTGAGTCGGCTATCAACGACCAAAACAAGTTTTGCTACAAAGCTACGTGCTACGCAACGACACGCCTGATCGCCGAGCGCTTGGGCCTTCATGAAGATCAATACACCGTTTGTTTTCAGTCCAGACTTGATAAAAAATGGCTCACTCCCTTCTCCGATAAAGTGGTGGAAGAATGGGCGAAAAAAGGCGCCAAGAAATTACTGGTTTTTAGCCCTGCTTTTGTGGCAGACTGCCTAGAAACCCTTATTGAAATCGGCGATGAGTACCAAGAAATCTTCGAAGAACACGGCGGAGAAAAAGTACAGTTAGTTCCGAGTTCAAATACACACCCTCATTTTGTCAATGGGCTTCGCGAGCTCATTCAAAAAGAGCTGTAAGATTTCTTGACATCGAGAAATAATCAACGTACATTTGCAAACTTATTTGTAGTAACTATATATGAATCAAACAGAAAACCTCACTTATAAAGTGAAAGACATCAGTCTAGCAGACTGGGGTCGTAAAGAAATTAAATTAGCAGAAGCCGAAATGCCGGGCCTAATGGCTTTACGCGAAGAATACGGCAACTCCAAACCACTGGCGGGTGCACGCATCGCCGGTTGTTTGCACATGACCATCCAAACTGCAGTCTTGATCGAAACACTCGTTGAGCTCGGCGCAGAAGTCACTTGGTCTTCTTGCAACATCTTCTCTACCCAAGACCACGCAGCAGCAGCAATTGCAGCAGCAGGTATCCCAGTTTACGCCTGGAAAGGCATGAACGAAGAAGAATTCGACTGGTGCATCGAGCAAACATTATTTGCATTTGAAGGCGGCAAAGCCCTCAACATGATCCTCGACGACGGCGGCGACCTCACCAATATGGTTTTTGACCGTTTCCCAGAAC
Organism: Cryomorphaceae bacterium; assembly: GCA_027483605.1. Lineage (GTDB taxonomy): Bacteria > Bacteroidota > Bacteroidia > Flavobacteriales_D > Crocinitomicaceae > UBA952. Next base: position 35,540 of record JAIXUE010000046.1, read on the forward strand.
TCACCAAAGACATCAAAGGCTTGTCTGAAGAAACCACAACAGGTGTTCACCGTCTTTATGAGCGTAAGAAAAACGGAACGCTCGTGATGCCAGCTATCAACGTCAATGACTCCGTTACCAAATCTAAATTTGACAACAAATATGGTTGTAAAGAATCTCTTGTAGATGCCATTCGCCGCGCAACTGACGTCATGATGGCGGGTAAAGTAGCCATTGTTTGTGGCTACGGAGATGTTGGCAAAGGTTCAGCAGCTTCTTTACAAGGTGCTGGTGCACGCGTGATCGTCACTGAAATTGACCCAATTTGTGCGCTTCAGGCAGCCATGGATGGTTTTGAAGTGAAACCACTCGACAAAGTGATTCACCTCGCCGACATCATCGTGACTGCTACAGGTAACAAGAGCATTGTTGTTGGTCGTCATTTTGAAGCCATGAAAGACAAATCTATCGTTTGTAACATCGGTCACTTCGACAACGAAATTGATATGGCATGGCTCAACAGCAACTATGGTGCTTCCAAAATGGAAATCAAGCCACAAGTTGACCTTTACAATGTGAAAGGTAACGATATCATCGTACTTGCAGAAGGGCGTTTGGTCAACCTCGGTTGTGCTACTGGGCATCCTTCTTTTGTAATGTCCAACTCTTTCACCAACCAAACACTTGCGCAATTAGAGCTTTGGAACAACAGTGCCAACTATGAAAACGACGTCTATACGCTTCCTAAGCACCTCGACGAAAAAGTAGCGCGTTTGCACTTATCTAAAATTGGTGTGGAGCTCGAAACCCTTTCTACCGAACAAGCCGACTACATCGGAGTTGCGGTTCAAGGACCTTTCAAACCAGAACACTACCGCTATTAATAGCAATAGAAAAACTAAAAAAGGCGAGCCGGTGGCTCGCCTTTTTTGTTTCTAATCAACAAGTTGATTTAAATGCGATAACTAAGCGCAAATTGCATCAATGGGCCACCCAACCCTAATTCAGCCCCAACGGAGAAGTGGTAATCAAAAAAATACCTGAAGCCATAACAAGCTCTTAAAGAAACAGGTATGACTAAATTCATTTCATTAGGGTTTTGATCCACAAGTTGGTTATTGATGAGAACTTCTCTAGTGCGAATGTTTCCTCCAAATGCCAAACCTATGTATTGATCAAAATTTGGATCTGTTGCTTTTAAATGAAAATCAATGCGTAACTGGGGTCTGAAACGCTGTTTTTGAATTTGGTAAACTGTATTTTGTAGCTCCCAATTGCCATTTGTAAACATACTGTCTGTTCTGGTAAAATTGGCTTTTGCCCTTCCATACATGAGGTCAACTCCGATACTCACGTCGTCTGTGGCCATATACATAAAGCGCAAACCAGAAGGAGCCAAACCTGAATAAGTGGGGTTGTAAGCTTCAGGAATATCCTCCACCGTTGGCATGTTTAACTTTAAAAAATTGGGATATCCCGTATACGCATTGAGGATGATATTTCCCCTAAAAAGACCTTGAGCTTGCCCTGACACGCAGAACAAGCTCAAGATAAGTGAAAACAAAATTTTCATTTGTTGAAGGTTAAGCTTCCATCATTTTGATGAGGTTGAGTGCTGAGCCAGCTCTAAACCACTCAATTTGAGAAGCATTGTAAGTGTGATTCACTTTGATTTGCTCCGACTTACCGTTGCTGTGATTGATCTGCAGCGTTAGTTGGGTGTCAGGAGCAAAAGATTGAAGATCGATGAAGTCAAAGGTGTCGTCTTCTTGAATTTTATCGTAGTCCGCTTCGTTGGCGAAAGTCAGACCTAACATACCTTGTTTTTTGAGGTTGGTCTCGTGGATACGGGCAAAGGACTTCACGAGTACTGCACGAACACCTAAATGACGAGGCTCCATTGCAGCGTGTTCACGAGAAGAGCCTTCACCGTAGTTGTGGTCGCCGACAACTATAGAGGCAACACCAGCTGCTTTGTAAGCACGTTGTACGGCAGGAACTTCACCGTATTCACCCGTGAGTTGGTTTTTCACTTTATTGGCTTCACCGTTAAAGGCGTTTTCAGCACCGATTAACATATTGTTGGAAATGTTGTCGAGGTGGCCACGGTAACGCAACCAAGGACCTGCCATAGAGATGTGGTCTGTAGTGCACTTTCCTTTGGCTTTGATAAGCAAACGAGCACCTAGGATATTTTGACCATCCCATGCTGGGAAGTTCTCAAGGAGTTGTAGGCGTTGAGAATCTGGCGCTACTGCAATTTCCACGCTGCTACCATCTTCTGCAGGGGCTTGGTATCCGTTGTCTTCTACAGCAAAGCCACGCGTTGGCAATTCGTCGCCAACTGGTGCAGTGAGTTTTACTTGTTCGCCTTTATCGTTGGTAAGGGTGTCGGTAAGTGGATTGAAACCGAGGTCACCGGCAATGGCCAAAGCAGCAACCATTTCTGGGCTCGTTACAAAGGCATGCGTATTTGGATTGCCATCGGCACGTTTCGAGAAGTTGCGATTGAAAGAGTGAACAATGGTGTTTTTCTCTTGTTTTTCAGCGCCTTCGCGTGCCCATTGACCAATACACGGCCCACAAGCGTTGGTGAATACTTTAGTACCCATTTTTTCGAAGTCGGCAAGAATACCATCGCGCTCAGCGGTATAGCGTACTTGCTCAGAACCTGGATTGATCCCGAATTCTGCTTTTGGCATAATGCCTTGTGCAACGGCTTGCTTCACGATAGAAGCCGCACGCGCTAAATCTTCGTAAGAAGAGTTGGTACATGAACCGATAAGACCCCACTCTACTTGTAAAGGCCAGCCATTAGCAGTGGCCTCTGCACGCATTTTAGAAACGGGCGTACCGCGGTCTGGGGTAAATGGCCCGTTGACGTGTGGTTCGAGTTCACTTAAATTGATTTCGATGAGTTGATCGAAGTATTTTTCTGGTTCAGCATAAACCTCGGCGTCGCCAGTAAGGTGCTCTGCAATGGCATCGGCAGCCTTCACGACTGCTTCGCGGCCTGTTGCGTTGAGGTAACGGCGCATGGAGTCGTCGTAACCGAATGTGGAGGTAGTGGCGCCGATTTCGGCACCCATATTACAAATGGTACCTTTTCCTGTACAAGACAAGGAAAGTGCTCCCTCGCCAAAATATTCGACAATTGCACCTGTGCCACCTTTAACGGTGAGGATGTCTGCAACTTTAAGGATGACATCTTTGGCGGAGGTCCAGCCATTGAGTTTACCCGTCAATTTGACCCCAATCAGTTTAGGAAATTTAAGCTCCCAAGCCATTCCGGCCATCACATCTACAGCATCGGCGCCACCTACCCCGATGGCGAGCATGCCTAAACCACCAGCGTTTACGGTATGAGAATCGGTACCGATCATCATGCCGCCCGGGAAAGCGTAATTTTCAAGGACTACCTGGTGAATGATACCAGCGCCTGGCTTCCAAAAGCCGATTCCGTATTTGTTGGAAATCGAAGAAAGGAAATTAAAGACTTCGTTATTTTGATTCAAAGACTCTTGCAAATCTTTGCTTGCACCCACTTTCGCTTGAATGAGGTGGTCGGCGTGCACAGTTGAAGGCACAGCAACGCGTTTTTTACCCGCTTGCATGAATTGCAATAGCGCCATTTGGGCAGTTGCATCTTGCATGGCAACGCGATCTGGTGCAAAATCGACGTAAGATTTTCCGCGCTCAGAAGCTGCTGTAGCTTCGCCTTCCCAGAGGTGAGCGTAAAGAATTTTTTCTGATAAAGTAAGCGGGCGGCCCACTACCTTACGCGCAGCAGCAATACGAGCAGGGTAGCGCTCATATACACGTTGGATCATGTCGAGGTCAAAAACTTTCATAGTGCGATATTGTGATTTTTAATGCGCACCAAATTTACGGAATTTAAACCATTTTCACTCGTTCCTATTGCTAAAAATCGACAACAAATAAGCGCTTCTTTCGATAATTTACCAAAATCAATTAAATTTATCTATTTACTAGTTCATGTGGCAATGAGTAAAGGTGTTTAAAACAACAACAGTGAAAAATATTTTAAGAATTTTAATCGGGTTGACCTTTGTACCTTCTATACACGGCCAAAATGTTGACAATAAAGAAGTTCCCATAAACAACACAGAAATAGTCGTCAAAAACAACGCTGCTTATTCCGAGCATTTTATTCAAGGGCTTCAAGAACTTGGTTTTCAAAAAATAGAATTAATAGACAGTTTATTAATCATTGACAATAAAGACACTGTACTGTTTTCTCGTACACCAAAAATTGGAGAATCCCGCGTATACACGGGAAAAAAAGGGAATTTAGCAATAGCAGTTACTATAAAACGGATCAATTACACGACGGTTGACTATCGAATTGAAATGGTAGAATTTGGCAAGGCCAACCACACGCAAACTGGGCAAGCAGACATTAGTTCAGGTTTCTTTTTTGGACCAGAATCAAACATAGATGAGCAAACAGGCGAAGGATATTTTGTAACAGAATATACGGATAACAGAGCAAATAACTGCGCTACACACATCAGAATTGGTGACGAAAACGAACTTGCGAAAATCATGAAGTATTGTAATGGAAAGATTAAAGATATTACACTTGATAACTTTGTAACGCTGCATAGAAAGTAAGCGTCCACTTCTTAAAAACAAATTATGTATCAGCTTTATTCATTGCTTATTTTGGTATTACTTTCTGCAAGCGATAACGTTTACCAGCGCGGAAAAGCCTCTTATTACGCGCAATCCATGAATGGCCATAGAACCTCTTCTGGTGAACGCTACTGCTCGGATAGCCTGACGGCCGCACATGCGCGCTTGCCATTTGGAACAAGAGTTGAAGTGCGCAATCTCAAAAATGATTCGGTTGTGGTGCTGCGCGTTACAGATAGAATGTCGGCATCGAGTAGCCGCATTATCGACGTGAGTTGGGCTGCTGCTAAAAAACTTAATTTTGTGCGCGATGGCTTGGCACAAGTTGAGCTCAAGTTAATAGACACCCTACCCCACAAATGAGCAAACTTCCTTTTCAAGACCTCAAAGTAATCGACCTCTCTACCGTACTTGCCGGCCCTTCAGTCGGTACTTTTTTTGCCGAACTCGGGGCGCGCGTCATCAAAATCGAACACCCTAAATTCGGCGACGTTACCAACACATGGCGCTTGCAGCAAGAAAGCGATTCGAGCAAGCAAAGCGCCTATTATTCTAGTGTCAATTTCTTGAAAGAAAACATGGCGCTCGATTTAACTATTGAAGCCCACTATTCCCTTTTCGAGACACAGCTCAAAGATGCGGATATCATTTTGATGAATTTCAAAAAAGGTGACGACGTCAAACTCAAAGTCCGACCCGAAAACCTCTGGGCAATCAATCCTTCACTCATCATCGGTAAAATCAGCGGTTTTGGCTCAGACAACGATCGGATAGCTTATGACCTCATTCTGCAAGCAGAAAGTGGCTTTATGTCCATGAACGGTACACCAGACAGCGGGCCCGTTAAAATGCCAGTGGCGCTCATTGATGTCTTAGCTGCGCATCAACTCAAGGAAGGATTGCTCTTGGCACTCTTGCAGCACAAACAAGGTAAAGGTCAGGTGGTGAGTGTTTCGCTTTACGACGCCGCTATTTGCAGTTTGGCCAACCAGGCATCAAACTACCTGATGGCCCAACAAGTTCCGCAGCGCATTGGCAGTTTGCACCCAAACATCGCCCCCTACGGTGAAATCTTTCAATCTAAAGACGAAAAGCTGCTCACTTTCGCTATTGGCTCCGACCTCCACTTTCATAAATTGTTAGCCTCTTTAGACCTCATTGCGCTACAAGATGATATCCAATTCAAATCCAATATTGAACGCGTCAAAAACAGAAGTGCGCTCGCTCAAATCATTCAAGAAAAAGTAGGCGAGCTACTTGCGGCTCCCTTACTTTCCATTCTTCAAGAACTTGGCGTGCCCGCTGCACAAATCCAAACACTCGACCAAGTATTCGCAGATCCAAATGCGCAAGAATTGGTCAGAGAAGAACAAATTGGCAGCCAAAACACCAAACGCGTTTCGCAAATTGCCTTTAAATTTGAAGCATGATTCGCTCTCCACAAACGCCCCGAGAATGGGAACACTACTACCAATTGCGTTACGATATCCTGCGCGCACCCTGGGGGCAGCCCATCGGAAGCGAACAAACCGCAGATGAAAAAGCACACCAACACTTTTCTTATTTTGACAACTCCAATCAGATTCTTGGCGTTGGACGTCTAGACTCTGTTGATGCACAAACCACACAAATTCGCTTTATGGCGGTAGCTGAACAACAGCAAGGAAAAGGCATCGGCAGGGCCCTCATGGAAGAAATGGAAAACGTTTCCAAAGAAATGGGCATTCAAAAAATCGTTTTACACGCCAGAGCAATTGCCCTCCCTTTTTATGAAAAACTCGGCTACGAGCTCGATGCACCCTCCCACCTGCTCTTTGGCGAAATCCAACATTTTTTGATGCACAAATTGATCTAATGCATGACTGAAGACGCATACGTATTACAAGAATTCTATAAAATCATTACGCCCAACAAAGTAAACATGTTTGAGCGCATTGCAGCCCAGCGCACCAAACACATTGTTGTAGGGGTAGAGAATATTCAACAAGACCACAACGCTTCAGCGATCATGCGCAGCATGGATTGCCTCGGTTTTCAAGAATTGCACCTCATTGAAAAAAACAATAACTATCAATTCCAACGCGACATCGCACTTGGCGCCGCAAGATGGTTAGATGTTGTGCAACATCAAAACCCGCCAGAACCCATTTTTGACAGCATGAACTTACTGCGCGCCAAAGGGTATCAAATCGTGGCTACTTCTCCGCATATCAAAGCGAGCACACCACAAAATATCGACCTAACGCAACCAATAGCGCTGTTTTTTGGCGCCGAAAAACATGGCATTTCTGAAGAACTCAGCGCAAATGCAGACGCCTTTTTACATATTCCGATGCACGGCTTTACCGAAAGTTTCAATTTATCGGTCTCAGCTGCACTTGTGTTAAGTGCCTTGAGAACGCGCTTAGCAGCCAGTTCTATTGACTGGCTATTGAGCCCCGAAGCGCAAACTGAACTCAAAATTTCTTGGTGTGAACGCATTTTAAATGGCGGGCCTCAACTTGCTCAAAAATTTCGTGAAGAATTTAAAAAAGTTTGATAACTTTGAGTGTATACGTATCATAAACAAACACTTATGGGAAAAGGAGACAAAAAAACGGCAAAAGGAAAACGCGCAATGGGTTCTTATGGCAAGACCCGCAAACGCAAAGAAGACGCACCAATTGTTGTCGTAAAAAAAGAAAAGAAAGAGAAGCCTGTCAAGGCTGAACCTAAAGCAAAGGCTGCTGCGGCCACTAAAAAACCAGCCGCCAAAAAAACGACCACAAAAAAATCTGAATGATCCAAAGAGCTGCTTTCGCAGCTCTTTTTTTTTGCAACTTTGCAACGCATTAGCAAACATTAATCAACACTTATGAAACACAATTTTGGCGCGGGCCCTTGTATTTTGCCGCAAGACGTCTTTAAAGAAGCAGCTGCGGCTGTTCTTGACTTTAACGGTTTATCTATTCTTGAGGTATCGCACCGCCACAAAGATTTTGTGGCCGTCATGGACGAAGCCATGGATTTAGTCAAAAAAGCCTTGAATGTTCCAGCAGGCTATTCTGTTGCCTTTTTACAAGGTGGCGCTACACTCGGTTTCACTATTGCCGCACTCAACATGCAACGCGAACACAAACGCGCCGGCTACATGAACACCGGAACCTGGGCAAGTGGCGCAATCAAAGAAGCTAAAAAAGTTGGCCTAGAGGTCAACGTCTTCGCCTCTTCAGAAGATCAGAACTTCACCTACATTCCTAAAAACTATACAGTTCCAACCGACGTTGACTACATTCATTTTACAAGCAATAACACTATCTACGGAACGCAGTTCAAAGATTATCCTCAAACCGACTTACCATTGGTTTGCGACATGTCTTCAGATATTTTTTCCAAAACGATCAACGTCTCAGATTTCGACCTGATTTATGCTGGTGCACAAAAGAATCTCGGACCCGCAGGCGCCACTCTTTATATTGTCAAAGATGAAGTGTTGGGCAAAAGCTCGGCGCAATTCATGCCAACTTACCTCGACCTCAAGCAGCAAATCGAGAAAGAATCAATGCTGAATACTCCACCAGTTTTTAGTGTGTATGTCTCGATGCTCAACCTGCGTCATTTATTGGCAAACGGTGGCGTAAGTGCACAACAAGCTAAAAACGAAGCGAAAGCCCAATTACTTTACAGTGAAATCGACAGCAATCCTTCTTTCAAAGGAGCAGTTGCAGCCGAAGACCGCTCGCAAATGAACGTGACTTTCTTATTAACAGATGAAAGCAGAAGCGCTGAATTTGACACCATGTGGAAAGCTGCCGGTATTGTTGGTTTACCAGGGCACCGCTCTGTTGGTGGCTACCGCGCATCTATGTACAACGCACTTCCGCTAGAAAGCGTTCAAGTATTGGTTGAGGTCATGAGCGAATTTAATAGAAGAGGATAAGATGAAAATTTTAGCAAACGACGGTATTTCTGAACTCGGTAAAGCTTTACTAGAAGCCGCAGGGCACGCGGTGAGCACAGATAAAGTCTCACAAGACGAATTGATCAACACCATCAATCAGCATGGCTATGATGCTGTTTTGGTGCGCAGTGCCACAACGGTGCGCAAAGAAGTCGTAGACGCCTGTCCTGGCTTGCGCCTGATTGGCCGCGGCGGTGTTGGCATGGACAACATCGATGTCGCATACGCCCGTGAAAAAGGCCTTACCGTGATCAACACGCCCGCTTCTTCTTCACAGTCTGTTGCAGAACTCGTGATGGGGCAGCTTTTTTCGATTTCGCGATTCTTACACGACTCTTTTAAAAACATGTCGAGCGGAGACTTTTCTACCCTCAAGAAAAACTACGCAAAAGGTGTTGAACTCCGCGGCAAAACAATTGGCATCATCGGATTTGGACGCATTGGCCAAAGTTTGGCTGCTTATGCATTGGGTGCCGGCATGAAAGTCATTGCCATTGAAAGAAGAGCGCGCATTCAACCAATTACCCTGAAAATCGGTGGTCAAACAATTGAGATTCCTGTAAAAGTTGTGGATAAGCTACATGAAGTACTTCAGCAACTCGACTACATCTCCATTCACGTTCCCAAACAACCCGACGGTTCAGCAGTTATTGGCGCCAAAGAATTTGCAGGCATGAAAAAAGGCGTGCGCTTAGTCAACGCTGCTCGAGGAGGGGTCATTGACGAACAAGCGCTGTTGGCAGCACTCGAAAACGGAACCGTTGCAGCTGCTGCGTTAGATGTTTATGACAACGAACCAAACCCACTCAAAGAACTCATTAATCATCCGAAGATAGCGTGCACGCCTCACATTGGCGCCGCGACCCTAGAAGCCCAAGATCGCATTGGCGAAGAACTCGCCGAACTCATTATTGCTTTTGCAAAAAACGACTGAGCTCAAAAAAACTACTGATTACAAAAAAAAGCGAAGGTTCAACTTCGCTTTTTTTGTAATGATTGACAAGCAATTGTTACGCTTCCTCTACAATGGAGATGCTTTCAATAGCATCTCCCTGACGAATGGAATCTAATACATCCAATCCTTCATAAACTTTACCGAAAACGGTGTGCTGACCATCTAGGTGAGCAGTATTGTTGCGCGAGTGGCAAACGAAGAATTGTGAACCACCTGTATTGCGACCGGCATGCGCCATGGATAAAACTCCGCGATCGTGGTATTGCATGTCTCCTTTGGTTTCACAATCGATTTGATAACCCGGGCCACCTGTACCCGCCATGCCGCTTGCGCCATCGCGTGTGTTGGGGCAACCACCTTGGATCACAAAATCAGGAATGACACGGTGCCACTTAAGGCCATTGTAAAATCCGTCTTGGGCTAATTTGACAAAATTGGCTACAGTAATAGGAGCTGCTTCTGCAAAAAGTTCTGCGTGCATTTCGCCTTTGCTGGTAGAGATAATTGCTTTCATAAAATCTTTTTGCGGCAAATTTACATCAATTTCAGCTTATATTTTGTTGAAAACTCCGTTGATAAAGCACTTTTCCAAGGAGTTGCAGCAGATGAACCGAATGTTAAATTTGTATTGAAGCAAATTCCAAATCGATATGTTCAGCTCCTTCACCAAGAAAAAATTATCCGACAACCAAGTAGCCAACGTATTTATCAATGGTATTTTTGATAGTGTCGATAAGGGCTTTGCAGAAGTCGCCGCGATGATCAACGAAGACAGCGTTTTTGTCACGAGCCCAAATATTTCTAGCGCTGACTCCGGCCAGTTTGGCCTCATCGTAATTGTAGGAAATTTGTCTTTTTTAGAAAGTACTTTTGAATCTGATCAAGCAGCCCGTGTAGAGCAACTCATTTTTGAAAAGCTTGCACGCATCTACGAGATGAGCGTTGGCGATTTTCAAAACATGATCCGCGACTACCAAAGTTTCATCATGCGCGTCAACCACCCATCCAAAAACTGGATTTACGGAATGTCGAAAGCTATTTTCCACAAATACGGCCTCTCCGAATTTCAAGATGAATATTTTAAGCGCATGCAAGCACCCAACCCTTTATTTCTCAAGCGCATGGACGAAGTCATGGCCAACTTTGTCTGGAATTGGGACGCCTTCTTCAAAAAATTCCGCATCTAAGCTGCTCGTTCCTTCCTAATGAGCATCCACTGCAAGTTCTTCATGAGCGTGGATCGGTTTTCTAAAAACAATTTTACCGTCGAACATATCCATCACCACGTTTTGCGCTTTGTCCACCTTTTGGGCTAATATCGCCTTAGACAACTCATTGAGGACTTGCTTTTGAATAACGCGCTTCACTGGCCTTGCGCCAAAGAAAGGATCGTAACCCATGGATAGAATGTGTTCAAAGGCATCGGGCGTCACCACCAACCTGATATCAGATTCGAGTAATTTGTTTTTGAGCTCAGTGAGTTGCATCTCGACAATCTGAGCAACTTCTTTTTTGGTCAATGGCAAAAAGAGAATGCTTTCATCGATGCGGTTCAAAAACTCAGGACGAATGGTGTGGCGCAGCAAGTCGAGTACTTCAGTGCGCGTGCTTTCGGCAACTTCTGGATATGCTTCTTCTTTTGCTTTTTCAAAGCGCTCGTGAATGAGCTGAGAACCCAAATTAGAGGTCATGATAATGAGTGTGTTTTTGAAGTTTACCAAGCGCCCTTTGTTATCGGTAAGCCTTCCGTCATCTAGTACTTGAAGTAATATATTGAATACGTCCGGATGCGCTTTTTCAATTTCATCCAACAAAATGATGGAATATGGTTTTCTCCGAACAGCCTCTGTGAGCTGCCCTCCTTCCTCGTAACCAACATAACCTGGAGGTGCACCCACAAGCCTGCTCACGGCATGCTTTTCTTGGTACTCGCTCATGTCGATGCGCGTCATGGCTTGTTCGTCATTAAATAAATAAGCAGCTAAGGCCTTGGCTAATTCTGTTTTTCCTACGCCGGTAGTACCCAAGAAGATAAAGGAGCCGATCGGCTTTTTGGCATCTTGTAAACCTGCCCTACTGCGGCGAATGGCATCGGAAAGTGCGGTAATGGCTTCTTCTTGCCCTACCACGCGTTTGTGCAATTCTTCTTCTAGGCGCAGTAGTTTACCAAGTTCGCTTTCGAGCATCTTTCCAACGGGTATGCCGGTCCATTTCGAAACCACCTCGGCAATTTCACCGACATCAACCACCTCTTTAATGAGCTTTACCTGTGTTTCGAGCTCTTGTTGCTTTTCTTTGAGCTGCTCGAGGGCCTCTTCAGCTTCTTTGATTTTGCCATAGCGCAATTCGGCAACTTTTGCATAGTCGCCCATGCGTTCGGCCGCATCGGCTTCGAACTTAAGTATTTCGATGGCTTCTTTTGCGCGCTGAATCCCTTCTATCAGGTCTTTTTCTGCTTGCCAACGGCTTTGCAAATTCAGGCGTTGTTCTTGGAATTTAGCGAGTTCTTGCGCTACTTGCTCTTGACGCTTAGGGTCGTTTTCACGTATAATTGCTGCTTTCTCGATTTCCAATTGCATGATTTTACGCTCTACTTCATCGAGTTCTTCGGGCTTAGAATTGATCTCCATGCGCAACTTTGCAGCCGCTTCATCGATCAGGTCTATGGCTTTATCTGGCAAATAACGGTCTGTGATGTAGCGCTGAGAGAGCTCTACAGCAGAAATAACCGCAGCATCTTTGATGAGCACCTTGTGGTGGTTTTCGTACTTTTCTTTGATCCCGCGCAAAATGGAAATCGCATCTTCGGTGTTGGGTTCGTCGATGAGTACAGTCTGAAAACGACGCACAAGCGCCTTGTCTTTTTCAAAATACTTTTGGTATTCATTCAGAGTGGTCGCACCCACTGCTCTCAGTTCGCCTCTTGCCAGTGCTGGTTTCAAGATATTGGCAGCATCCATGGCCCCTTCGCCGCCGCCAGCACCTACTAGTGTGTGGATTTCGTCAATAAATAAAATAATTTCACCTTCCGCAGCAATCACCTCTTTGACGACGGCTTTGAGTCTTTCTTCAAACTCTCCTTTGTATTTTGCTCCCGCAATCAAAGAACCCATATCCAAGGAATAAACGGTTTTGGTTTTGAGGTTTTCGGGTACGTCACCCGCAATAATGCGGTGCGCCAAACCTTCGGCTATAGCCGTTTTACCTACTCCAGGTTCACCAATAAGAATCGGGTTATTTTTGGTGCGCCGCGTGAGTATTTGCAGCACTCTTCTGATTTCGTCGTCGCGACCAATAACAGGGTCGAGCTTGCCGTCTTTGGCGAGCGCATTGAGGTTTTTGGCGTATTTCTCCAAAGATTGGTAATTGGCATCTTGTTGTGCATTTTGCACTTTTTCTCCGTTTCTGAGGTCCATAATTTGTGTTTTAGCAATTGAACTTTTCTAAATCCATTGTCTATGATTTGAAAAGCAACGCACAAATGCTACACCACCCCTTATTTTACTGACGTAATGACCGATTTTGGATTTTAAAAATGACAATATTTCCGAATAGAAGGAAAATTACGGAATTTACGCCTGTCAATGTAACCATTGGTTGGAAGCTTCCGTTAAGGTCAATGCAATACATGATTTATCCGGGCAACGGACAAAAAGGTATTCTTGCAACAATGCCACATGGGGCACGCAAGAATTGTTTGTTGTTTGTTTGAAAGTCTCGCTTCGGCGGGACTTTCCTTTTTTTTACTCCACGCAGTTCATGACCTCATTAAACCATTTGACTTTTTGCTTGTCACTTAGTTTTTCACTCTTTTTTGCACAAGCTTCCATGATAGCTGCATCTTGTTCGGCACTTGGCTTGGTCAATTCCTGACCGCAGGTACATGCATCTGGGTTCGAGGAAGAACAACCAGACAAAAAGAAAAGACTCGCGAAGAATAGGATTTGTTTCATGTGATAAAGATATGCATTTCGTTTGCTTTTTGTATTTTCGTGCTCATGCGCAAGGTCCTTTTTCTGCTCCTCGTGATGGGCTCAAGTTTTTCTCAAAGCTGGGCACATGAATTTTATTTCGCTTACGCCGAATTGGCCTACAACGAAATGAATCAAAAATTTGAAGGAACACTCATTTTCACCACTCATGACCTCGAAAGAGCGCTCGAGCCAAAAGGCACACTTATTGGCAAATTGGAAAAAAGCGATGAGACCTCTACCCTTCGTAAGCAATTAGAATCATACATCAACCAACATTTTCATATCCGCTACGGTTGTGCACTCGATTCAAATGCTTACGACGTCGTGTGCTACACACAATTTACACTGGAAGGCATCTCACCAGCGCTCAATGGCACTATTGAATGCTACATCTCAGCTCCCGCGAAACTTGTTTACCTCCCAACCCATCTTGGCTTAGCGTACTCAACCTTTTTAGAAATACATTTTGGCGCCTTATTTGAAACCTTTTCGGGTCAACAAAATAAGCTGACTCTCATTTACAGAAATCAAAAAGAAACCTTGAATTTTATTCCAGGAAAAGAAACACAAACCCTCTTTCTCAAGCCATGAAAAAATTACTAATCGCTATTTTGACCCTTTCCAGCAGTTCGCTTTTGGCACAAACCAAATTTGCGCAGCTCGACCAAATGTTGCCGACGCCCAACAACTACCGTGCAGCCTCAGGAGCACCTGGCCATGCTTATTACCAGCAAAAAGCGGACTACAAAATGACGCTAGTTTTAGATGATGCCAAACAACGCTTGGATGGCGTCGAGACCATCACCTACACCAACAATTCACCAGACCCCCTCGCCTACCTTTGGCTACAACTCGATCAAAATATTTACAACCTCGATTCAGATAGCAAAATCATTGAAGTAGAAAAAATGGAAAACTTCAAGAGTGTCTCTGACTTGCGCAAACGCGATTTTTATTACGATGGGGGCTTTAAAATTGAACGCATCACCAACATGAGCGGCCAGCCCATGAAATACTTCATCAACAAAACCATGATGCGCATTGATTTAGCCAAACCGCTTTTACCGGGCCAAAATATTTCTTTTCAAATCAAATGGTGGTACAACATCAATGACCGCATGCAAGTGGGTGGCCGCTCAGGTTACGAATATTTCGAAACTGATCAAAACTACCTCTACACCATTGCGCAGTTTTTTCCGCGCATGTGCGTCTACAATGACGTCACCGGTTGGCAAAACAAACAATTCCTTGGGCGCGGCGAATTCACGCTGCCTTTTGGCGACTACGAAGTGAGCATTACCGTTCCTGCAGATCATATCGTTGCGGCCACTGGTGAGTGTCAGAACTATGCGAGTATCCTGACTGCAGAGCAGCGCAAACGCTATGAGCAAGCTAAAAAATCGGACAGCCCAGTGCTTATTGTGACGCAAGCAGAAGCTGAGGCGGCCGAAAAAAACAAAGCTGAAAAAACCAAAACTTGGGTGTATAAAGCCACCAACGTTCGCGATTTTGCCTTTGCAAGCTCCCGCAAATTCATTTGGGATGCCCAAAAGCAAACGGTTGGCAACAAAGACATTCTTTGCATGAGTTACTACCCGAAAGAAGGCAACCCGTTATGGGAACGATACTCTACCAAGTTAGTGGCCCACACCATCAAAACCTACTCTAAATACACCGTTAATTACCCTTACCCGGTCGCTATTTCCGTGCACTCCAAATGGATTGGTATGGAATACCCCATGATTTGCTTCAATGGCGGCAGACCAGAACCAGATGGCACTTATTCTGAAGGTGAAAAATACGGCATGTGGGGCGTGATCATCCATGAGGTTGGGCACAATTTCTTTCCAATGATCATCAACTCTGACGAGCGCCAATGGACCTGGATGGACGAAGGCCTCAATACTTTTGTTCAATACCTCACCGAACAAGAATGGGAGCGCGACTACCCTAGTCGCCGCGGGCCAGCCTACATGATCGCAGACTATATGCGCGGCGACGTCAGTGGCATCTCCCCCATCATGACTAATTCTGAATCCATCAAGCAATTCGGCAACAACGCCTACGGCAAACCTGCAACAGCACTCAATATTTTGCGCGAAACCGTTATGGGGCGTGAGCTTTTCGATTACGCTTTCAAAACTTACTGCGAGCGCTGGGCCTTCAAGCACCCTACGCCTGCCGATTTCTTTCGCACCATGGAAGATGCTTCTGCTGTAGACCTCGATTGGTTTTGGCGCGGCTGGTTTTACTCTACTGACCATGTCGATATCGCTTTAACAGACGTCAAGTGGTTTCAGTTGAATACCCAAAACCCAGTACTCGAAAAAGCCTTGTTACAGCAAAAAGACGCTCAAAAAGACGTACATATTGGCGTAACGCGCAACCAAACTGCGATTGGGCAAACGGTCAACGAACGCGACCCTCAAATCGATGATTTTTATGGCAAACGCAACATTTATGCAGTGGATGCGATCGACCAAAAAGCCTACGAGAGCTTTGTAGCCAAAACAAGCGCTGAAGATCTAGCCTACCTCAAAGCTGGCAAGCAACTCTACGAACTTACCTTCGAAAATTTAGGTGGGCTTGTGATGCCACTGATCATTGAAGCAACTTTTGCCGATGGCAGCAAAAAAGTAGAGCGTATTCCGGCAGAAATCTGGCGCGTAGAAGAATTGAAGGTAAGCAAGGTATTTGTTTATGACCAAGCAGTTGTTTCTTTCAGAGTAGATCCTTTTTTAGAGACTGCCGACACCGACCTCGACAACAACACTTGGCCACGTATCATGCAACCAACGCGCTATCAATTGTACAAACAAGAGCAAACGCGTGAAAACCCGATGCAGCGCCAACAGCGCCTCGAGCAAATGCAACGCGGCAACTAAGCGCGGTTATAATTTCTGAAAAGAAACCAGCTCTTGACGCGATGCCGACTTGAGTAAATAATGGTAAAGTCCGGTTTGGAGGAATTGAATTTCAAAAGTCAATAATTGCTGACCTGCATTGAGTTGGCCTTCGAATGATTTTTGCAGTATTTTTCCGCTTTGATCAATTAAATAAATCTCTACAAATTCATTAATTGAAGTGAATTTCAATTGATGCTGACCTAAACTCGGGTTAGGAAAAACCAACGGTTTATGGAGTTGGGTAGCAGCACTTTCGCTGCTACCATTGGTACAACCTTGTAGCATATCGTAATAGGTGATATTCTGCTCAAATAATCCTTGTATGACTTGCTGATCCACCTCGAACCAATCTTTGAGGATACTCGCATAAATATCTCGAAAATCTATGGCCATAGGAAGGCCCGCTTGATTATTGATTTGATTGGGAATTTGTGGATTTGCCCCGACAATGCCCGAGCTCACACAAGCCCCAAAGAGCAAAACAGGTGCCGCATCGCCGTGGTCAGTACCCAGACTGCCGTTGCTGGCAATCTGACGGCCAAATTCAGAGAAGGTCAGGCCTGCAACGCGTTGCTCCAAGCCCAGCAACTGTAGGTCGTGCTGAAAAGCCCTTACTGCATCAGAGATGCGCTTGAGTAAGTTGGCATGCACCCCTTCTTTGAAATCATTTTGATCCACTTGTGCATCATGGGTGTCAAAGCCATTGACGTTTAGAATATAAACCTTTGTTTGCAAACCACCTGAAATCATTTGGGCAACGTACTTGAGCTGAACCGCTAAAGGATTCTGCGGATCATAGAGATTCGATAGTGAATTGCCTGCACTTGCTGCGCTGCTGATTTGCTGACCATACTCATTGGTTTGATTGATGAGCGTGGAGATGTATTCGATCTGGCCACCATAGTAAGTACCATCGTTGGCAACAGACGTGAGCAATAAATTAGAAGAATTGAAGGGGTCCGATACCGCATGACTGAAATTGCCCATGAGACCCTGGCAAGTTGTTGAAACCTCAGAACCCATGGAAATGGCAAACGGATCTGGGTAGTCCACATTTGGGTAGTCATCGGGGAAGTTCGGGTAAGCGCTGTCAAAATAGCGACCCAACCACCCACTCGTTTGATTGATGTCTAAGGCACCTGTTGTCCAGATATCCATGGATCTGAAATGCGAACGATTGGGCTCTGGGTAACCCACATTTTGAATAACGCTCAGTTTACCTTCATTGAATAGCGTTTGCATGCCCGTCATTTTTGGATGCAGACCCACTTCTAAAGTAAGCGGCAAGATTTCAGTTTCCGGAACCAAAATATTGGCGCGCTGCACCAACATTTCGGCGTATTGATCTCTCGGAAAAACCATATTCAGTCCATCGTTGCCTCCATTCATGCGAATCAAAACAAGTACTTTATCTTCTGCACTTTTAGGGACTTCAAATAATTTTTTGGCGACTGCTTGCATAGACAAACCATTTTGCACAAAAGGCAAAGAGAGACTTGCGAGCGCACCGTTTCTAAGGAAGGATCTTCTTTTCATTAGCAGACGTGGAATTGAGGCATTTTGAACATGACGTTGAGCACCGCTTGCATACGAAGCTCAACTGGGGTGTAGAACGTAGGATTGCTCGGGTCGGCGAGGTATTCGTTGTATTGCAGTGTCCATTCAAAATCAGGAAGACCACCCGTTAGAATGGCTTTGATCGCTAGTTTATCGCTTGCTGGAATATCTTTGGGGAACAAAACCAAGCAGAGATCTTCTATGACTTGTGGCGCCGAAGCGGGCTGAGACAAACCATTTAATAAGTTGAGTACTTGAATTTTAAAAATGTTGCCGTTCACGTTAAAGCTATTGGAGGTCAGTACATTGGCGACATCAAATCTTTTCTTAATGTACGTTGAATTGATCCAAAGACGGTAAAAAGCGGGGGCTTGATAGTAAGGTGTCCAGCCAGCTACACTTGGCGGTGCGGCATAACCCTGTCCCATTTGATCTGCCAAACCATACATGGAGAGGTAAATTTGGTAGGTGGTCTGCAAATCAAAATTAGCGGTGGTTGAAGAAGTATTGAGCATGGCGCAAAGCGTCTCTAGGGGCGAGCGAATGATAGCACCGCGCACGCTGATGTCATAGAAATGAGCGCTAGAAAAAAGCTCGACTAATACAGGGGTGATTTCAAAGTTATTGGCCACGAAAGTTTGAGCCATGTCGGTGATAATGTGCTGTTCTACCCATGCGGTGATGTCGCAGTTGACAAAATAGCGATAGAGCTTGCGACAAATGTAGGTGGCAGTATCAGGCTGATTGAAAACGATGTCGATGTAATTGGCATATTCTGTTGCGCCTGCTGCATTGACAACTTGGTTGTTGAAATGGTAGGAAAGTACTTTGCTTGAATTATCGTGCAACGGTGCCATAAACTGACTCGTTACTTGGTTTTGAGTTGAACTGCGCACCCCTTGAACGATATAGCCCGTAAAAATTTTTGCTCCTGCTGCCACATCTTGCTCGGTAAATGTACTGTAGTCTCCGGCGGCTAGTTGTGCGCCTTTGCCGACAGTAAATAGTTCGAGTAATTCTCTGGCATAGTTCTCGTTTGGCGAAAAAACCGTGTTCGTAGACCCATTTAAAAAAAGCAACATGCAGGGATCTATGCTCACGTCTTTCACAAGTTGCTTGACATTGCCCAACGCATTTTGACGCAATAAATGAAGGTAATGATACATGGCACGCGCATCTCCTGAAGTAGTGACCCCAAAATGATTTTGCCAAAAAAAGAGCATTTTCTCCGTTAAGCTCAAACTCTCTTGATTGAGATTTTTGGCAATCCAGGCACCCAAAGATTTCATGCGAGCGCCCTCCGTCTGCTGATTTGCAGTGACATCTTGCGGATAAACAGCTGATACCCAAGTTTGGCCTTGCGCCACTATTTGTTCTGCAGGGTCATAGGCCAAAGGTTCATCTGTTGAATTTGCAAGCAACAAGTTGGATATGGTCACACTCATCCCAGCTTGCACAGCTATTTGAATATCGTTGTAGGTGGCACCGAAAGTACAGCGTCGTAGTAAATGAGCTGCTTGAGCTGCGGTCCAAGGTCCGGAATAAGGCGTCATTATGAAGAAATTTACCTACAATTTACATTTTTTTGTGCAACAAAGCAACCACATTGCAAGAATTTCGTTCTAAAATCAGGATTATTTAAATTAAATTTGCCTACCTACAAAACCTACACGCATATGTTCAAGAAGATATTCTTCTCCCTACTCTTACTCTCCTCTTTTTTTACGCAGGCCCAACAAACTGCAACTTTTAACTACACCGGTGCTGTCCAAACCTGGACCGTTCCACCTTGCGTCTACAACATTCAAGTAGATGTACGCGGCGCAAAGGGCGGTGGTATTTTAGCAAACCCTTTTATAGGTTCTGGCCAAGGTGGAAACGGCGCCCGCGTGCAACACCCGAGTATTGCAGTTACACCGGGTCAAGTGCTAGAAATTCGCGTTGGCGGCAACCCAACCGGCCCAGCAGGTGGCTGGAACGGCGGAGGCAACGGACACGCAGCTCCTTCAAATACCCAATACGAATCTAAAGGCGGGGGCGGTGCTTCCGATATCCGCATTGCACCTTATGCCATGAACAACCGCATCGTTGTGGCAGGTGGTGGAGGTGGCCGCGCTGGTGGCTCTGGCCAAACCAATTACCAGGCTACAGGCGGTCAAGGTGGTTGCCTCACTGGGCAAGCAGGAACAGGTTCACCATTTACCGGCACCGGTGGTGGTGGTGGCACTCAAACCGCAGGCGGAAATGGTGGCCCTCCTTGGGGAGGTGGCCAACCAGGAACTGTTGGCAGCATTGGCCAAGGCGGAAATGGTGGTTTTTATGCCACAGCAGCCGGAGGAGGCGGCGGTGGCGGCTATTTTGGCGGAGGCGGCGGCGGCGCAGACAACTGCTGTCCTGGTTTTAACGGCGGCGGCGGAGGGGGTGCAGGCTCGAGCTTCTACCCTGCAGGTGGCACCTGTACACAAGGTTTTCAGACTGGTCACGGTCAGGTCGTGATTACCTACGTTGCAGGCTCTACAGTACTCACCGCGAGCAATACCGGACCATATTGCGCCGGAGCTACTATTTCATTAGCTATAGGCACCGGATCTCCAACCTACAGCTGGACAGGCCCTAACGGCTTCACTTCCAACCTTCAAAACCCAACCATACCAAATTCTACAGCTGCAATGGCTGGTGTATACACGGTTACCTATGACGCCGGAGGTTGTATCTCGACGGCAACCACTACTGTGGTAGTCAACACTCCTGTAGTTCCAACTTTCAACCAAATTGCACCCTTTTGCGAAGACGCAGCTGCACCAGGTTTACCGAATTTGTCTACAAATGCTCCTGTTATTCAAGGTACTTGGAACCCTGCCGTGATCAACTCGGCAAACTCTGGTACCACCACCTATACCTTTACGCCAAACGCGGGTATTTGTGCAACTACGGCAACCATGAATATTCAAATTTTGCCAAACGAGCAATCTACCTTCAACCAAATTGCTGATTTGTGTATCAATGACGTTGC
>JAIXUE010000002.1 GCA_027483605.1 Cryomorphaceae bacterium
ACGGGAGTGGTAAACACCAACGAGGTCGCCAAAGTAGTGTTGCAAGCGCCCAATGAGTTGGGTGGTGAGTGCAATTTCTGGGATCAGAAAAAGCACCTGTTTTCCGAGGTCTAGGTATGTTTGGATCAGTTGCACATAAATTTCGGTCTTGCCTGAGCCAGTTACGCCATAAAATAAACATACATCTTTTTGAGAGAAGCCTGTTTCGATTTCTTGAAGTGCAGTACGCTGCACTTCAGTAAGTGGTTTAAAAGCGCCTTTTCCTTCACCAATACTACTATAGCGTTCTACCTGAAGTCTTTCCATTTGGAAAATACCCTGTTTTTCTAGTGTAGCGAGTGCTGAGGCACTGATGTCGTGCTGGAGTAAAAGTGTTTTGGATACTGGCGCAGCTAAACTACCGGCTTCGGTAGCTAATTGGATAAAGCGCAACAGTGCTTGTACTTGTTTTTCAGCTCGTGGCTTGCGTTCAATGGTATTGAGAAACGCAGTAAGTTGTTCTTCTTGCTGAAAATCTGAGTGCAAAAAGATAAAGAGTTGTGTTTTGGGGGTGTAACGCTCTTGAACTTCTTCGGCACTCGCAATGAGTTTGAGCTCGAGGAGTTTTTTGAGGTAGGGCTGAATGGTTTTGATGCCTAAACGTTCGGTGAGTTCTTTGCTGCTCATTTGGCTTTGCACCATGAGCAATTCTAGAATTTCTTCGGCGCGCGTGCTGAGTTCTGGTCTTTGCAGCGGTGCGTCTGGGTGCAGACAAAATTTAGATTCGCTGGCCAGCTTGAAATTTGCCGGTAAGGCGGCGTTCATGACATCGCCAATCGGTGCCATGTAATAAGTACTTACCCAATCCCAGAAAGCGAGTTGCTTGCCTGTGATAATGGGTTGTTCATCGAGGATGGTATCGATGTATTTGGCTTGGTAATTTTGAGGTACGTTCGAATGAACGTTTGTTACTAAACCGGTTAGGAGTTTGTTTTTTCCGAACGGAACCAATACGCGCAATCCACTGCGCATTTGTGCATTGAATTCAAAAGGAACGCGGTAAGTGAAAACCTGCCGCATCGGGACTGGCAGCAAGACATCGGCAAAGAGTGTCTGGCGCTCAGTCATTTAGTTACATGCAAAAGACTCCTCTTGCCCCACTACGTTGTCACCTGGATGGTTGGAGCAAAATAGGAGAAATCCTGTAATTGGGCCGTTGCAGAGTTCTCGGGTTGATTTTTTATCGATTGCTCTAATGTAGGCCTGTTGTGGAGAGGTGTAGAAAGGTTTATAGTACGTTACGGTTTGTCGCGAAGAGAAGATTCCAACTACACGCTTGCCGTTGGTGACACTGAGGTTGGTGTAGGTGGGTTTGCTCTGTGCCAAACTAGAGCTAGGTGAGTTGACGCTCATGTAGTTGTACAGCTCTTCAGCACCTCCAGTAAGAATGACGCGAATCCCTTTAAAGGTGCGTTTGTCTATCGCTGGATTGTTGCTTACATTGGCTTTGACAAGGTCGTAGAAAGTTCTACCAACAGCAGAGTAAGTACGAGTTGTAAATGGTTCAGCAGCTGCTTCTCCAAGTTTCCAACGAAAGGATTTTTCGTTAACTACAGGACCTTGGTGTTCATTGAAAAGTATGTCGAGATGAGCACTAGTGATATACGAATTACCGGTATTGGAAATTGCGATTCCGGTAGAGATGTATTCTCCTGGATCGTCGGCAAATTTAAAAGTAAAATTTTGAGAAGCAGACGGGGAGGTCATGCCGCGAACAAGTTCGGTTTGGCCGCTCACCTCAAATTCACCACCATTGATAATGGCCTTGAATTGATAAGTTGCAGTTGGCTTGAGTGAACTCAGCATGGGGTTGCTAGAAGTTTGAATGGCTTCTAGTGGCCCTGTTGGTAGGGTCTTGAAATAGTACGCTTTTTGTTCGGGGCCGTAGAAAAGACCATTGGTATCTTTATCTTGTACGATGGTATCTTTTAGGGTCCATGTGCGGGTGACCTGACCATTTACCACTTCAGATACCGTAGCTTCTACTTGATCAAAATAACTGGAGTCTGGTATTTGAGCGATGTCGAGGGCAGAACCCGGGCCAATAAATGCGCGGGTAATTTTGATCATGTGGATAGAATCTGCTTGGTCGAGAAGGCCATATACAACAGCAGTTTCTACGAAGTCGCCATCGAGGATGATGTCTTCTTCACAGGAGCTCAGTGCCAAAGCACCGGCAACAAAAATGGAGAGGTATTTTAAAAAACGCATGGTCTAATTTACGAATTATTGTATTCTTGGATTGGGCATTTGGAGAGCAGTATTTGGAGCTGCTGCTTTTTCGATGGCCATGAGTTCCATTTCAAAAATGAGTGGAGAATATGGTTTGATGTTGGCGCCTTGCGGTGGATTACCTGCGTAGCCGAGTTCTTGTGGTACGAATAAACGAATTTTGGTGCCTACGCTCATGAGTTGAACACCTTCGGTCCAGCCGGGAATCACTTCGTTGAGACCAAAACTAATGCCTTCACCCGCAGGCGATTGATCAAAAATACTGCCGTCGGGGTTCATCCCTACATAATTCATCTTCACACGTGCATCTCGACCAGGTTTTGGTCCTTTTCCTTCTTTAATGACCATATATTGCAGGCCGCTTGCCGTTGTGATGACTCCAGGTTTGTTTTTGTTGGCATTCATAAAAGCCTCACCTTCGGCTTTGTAGCCTGCAGTAATTTTTTGGTATTTCTGATTCATGAGGGCCTCAAAGCCAGCCATTATTTTTTTGCGGTCTTGGCCTTTGAGGGCTTCAGCATCTTTTTTATTCAAACCGTCTGAGAATCCTTTTTTAACGAAATCGCTATTGATCAGCGCTTTTGCATCGAGTTCGTCGAAGTAATGATCAAAGCGCTCACGGTTGATTTTACCTACAGCAAAAGAGCCTTGTTCTTTGTATTTTTCGTTGAAGCTTTTGCCAGTTTGTCCAAGAAGTAATTCGAGGTCTTTGTAATATTTTTTGAGTTCAGCTTCTTTGACTGGGTTTTCGAAACCTTCGATCATTTTTTCTTTGTCCATTTTGGTAAATGGCGCCTGTGTGATGAATGGCTTGGCAATCTCCACGCCCAGTAAGTAAGAGTAGCGTTCTTTGTCTGTTTTGAAGGTCACCACTTCATCACCGCAAGATAAAAGCGTTAAAACAAGGGCAAGGATAGATAGGTATTTCATGTTGTAAGGTTTAGGCAATAGAGAGTAGTTCGACATCAAAAATGAGTGCAGCGTATGGCTGAATGGCTCCGCCCGGGTGCGGGTTGGCACCATAGGCCAATTCTTGGGGAATGGAGAGGCGATATTTAGCACCTTCGGACATCAGTTGCAGCGCTTCAGTCCAGCCCCGGATTACTTGATTGACACCAAATGTAGCAGGCGCACCGCGCTGTACGGAGCTGTCAAAGACTGTTCCGTCTATTAAGGTTCCGTGGTAATGAACAGTAACTTGGCTCGTTGGGCCCGGCTTGGGTCCGTCGCCTTCTTGCAGCACTTCGTACTGCAAACCACTTGCAGTGGTTTTGACTTCCGGCCGCTGCGCGTTGTCGGCCAAGAAGGCTTCCCCAGCCAACTTCACAGCTTCGTATTTTTGTGTTTTTTGAGCGTCTAAAAAACGCTGGATATGCATATTGGCTTCTTCTGGACTGATGAGTGGGGGCTCGCCGCTAAAAACAGCGCGCATGCCTGCCAATACCTGATCGAGATCTAGGGTGGAAAGGTCTTGTTGGGCCAAACTTTCGGCGATGCTCATGCCTACGCCATATGATGCTTTTGATTTATCTGCTTCCATGTATTGTAAAAACGCGAATTTACCGAAAAAAGGGCTGTAAATCCCTTACGCTGTCAAATTAAATCGCGAAACTTTTTGTAATCAGTTGCGTATAAACGCCTCGATGATGCAACAGTTCTCTTTTTCTTATCGTTTAGTGCCCACTTTCCAAGATTTAGCTACTGAAGATAAATTATTGGCGAGCGCCGCCCAAGCCGCGATGAGACGTGCTTATGCACCCTATTCGAAATTTCAAGTTGGCGCCAGTCTTTTATTGAAAAGTGGCCTTGTTGTAGAAGGAAACAATCAAGAAAATATTGCATATCCTTCAGGTTTGTGTGCCGAGCGCGTGGCTTTGTTTTATGCCGGTGCCAATTATCCAGAAGACCCCATTGTCAAGATCTGTATTGTAGCAGAAGGCGATTTAATGCCCGAGGGCGCCTTGCTCTCTCCTTGTGGGTCGTGCCGACAAGTTATGTTGGAGAGTGAAGCGCGTCAAAATAATCCGATAGAGGTACTTTTGGTACAAAGATCAGGTGAAATACTTGTCTTGGAAACGGTTCAAAACTTATTGCCATTTGGCTTTTCTAAGTAGTGTAAATTCCAACGAGCGTATTATCTTTGTAGTCCAAATTTAATACGCATGAATAGCTGGTTTACTGTCAAAGTCAAATACACCAAACAACTCGAAAACGGCACTTTTAAAAGGGTTTCTGAACCTTATTTGCTCGCCGCCATGACCTTCACCGATGCCGAAGCGCGTATTTACGAAGAATTGGGCTCTAGCATCAGAGGCGAGTTTCAAGTAACTGGTATTGCCCGCACCGATTTACACGATATTTTCCAATACGACGACGCCGAACAATGGTTCAAATGCAAGGTCACCTATGACCGCATCGACGAAGACGGCGAAAAAGCCAAAACAATTTCTCAAAATTTCTTGGTGAGTGCAGCTCATGTCAAAGAAGCTTATGAGCGCATAGAAGAAAGCCTCGCTACGCTCATGATTGACTTCAATGTGGTATCCATTACCGCTTCTCCTATCGTTGAAATCTTCCCTTACCGCGAAGAAGACGTTCAGTCTCCAGCGCAAAAGGCGCCTAAATTCGAGGAAGAAACAACCCATACGCCTATTCGTCAAGTTTTCTCTGCTTCGGGTTCCGATTCCGATGACGACCTCACCGACGAGGATGTTTTTTACGATGAAGACGATTCAGAAATAACCGACGAAACCGCAGAAGCCTAAACATGAGTGAGTGGCTCAAAGCATACCGTGAAAACCACGCCGATTTCGATCAGCCTTCGGCTATCGGGAGCCTTCCTTCAGATCCTTTTGCAGCCTTTTCACTCTGGTTCGACGCAGCAGTACAGGCCCAAGAATTAGAGGCCAATGCATGCGTCTTGAGCACAACCAATGCGCAACTTCAAAGCAGTTCGCGCGTTCTGTACCTCAAAGAATTACTACAGCAGCAATTTATTTTCTACACCAACTACAGCAGCCACAAGGGTCAAGAACTCCAACTCAACCCTAAAGCCTCACTGCTCTTCTTTTGGCCTCAACTCATGCGTCAGGTGCGCATTGAGGGCCAAGTTCAACAAATTGACCCAGCTATATCTGATGCTTATTTTGCTTCTCGCCCCCGCGAAAGCCAACTAGGTGCTTGGGCCTCTCAGCAATCCGAGACCTTAACCGATCGTGCTGAGCTCATTGCGCGTTTTGAAGCCCTCGATTTGCAATTCCCGTCTAAGGTACCTCGCCCGCCACATTGGGGAGGTTTTGCGCTGCATCCCCACTACTTAGAATTTTGGCAAGGTCAACCTTCTCGCTTACACGAACGCCGCGCCTATGAGCTCAGTCAGAATGAATGGAAATCCAAACTCCTCAATCCTTAAATGAAGGCTTATCAACCTATTTGTGAAGTATTGTCCAATGGCACGCGCTTGGTTTACTTAAAAGTACCTAGCCAAGTCGCGCATCTGGGTTTTTTCTTTGCAGCGGGCTCGCGTCACGAGGCCCCAAATCAAATTGGTTTGGCACATTTTCTAGAGCATTGTCTTTTTAAAGGCACCCATAAACGCAAGGCGCTTCACATTCTGTCGCGCATAGATGCTGTAGGTGGCGAACTCAATGCTTACACTGCCAAAGAAGAAATGTGCTTGTACGCCTCGTTTTCCAAAGAACACACAAAGCGTGCTATCGATTTGTTGTCCGACATCTCTATTCATTCTACTTTTCCGCAAAAAGAGATTGAGAAAGAAAAAGAAGTCATTTTAGATGAAATCAATTCTTATTTAGATTCTCCTAGTGACAAAATCTTCGACGATTACGACGCCAAACTCTTCAAAGGTCATCCCTTGGGTCAAAACATCCTCGGCACCAAAGAAAGTGTTTCGGGTTTCACGCAGCAAGATCTCCAAGATTATGTAAAGCAATATTTTACCGCAGACAACTTAGTAGTTTCTTTCGTTGGCAATATGTCTTTGCCAAGACTAAAAGCTTCATTAGAGTCTGCACTCATGGATATGCCCAAAACGGCAATGCGTCCTGCACCTCAACCATTTAATAGCACGGCACCATTCAATGAAATAGTCAAGGAGGCTAACTATCAAGCCCATGCAGTTTTAGGGGGCTTGGCACCGAGTTACCATCAAGACGAGCGCATAGCGATGTCATTACTGATCAATATTTTAGGCGGTCCTGCGCTCAACTCTCGTCTCAATTTATCAGTTAGAGAGCGCTATGGTTACGCCTATTCAATCGAAGCCAATTACCATACCTTTGCCGATACCGGCTATTGGCAAATTTATTTTGGTTCAGAATCCAAGAATATCAATAAAACACTGACGCTAATAGATAAAGAACTTGACAAATTGCGAGATAAACCACTCTCCTCAAGCCAACTTACGCAAGCCAAAAGACAATTCAAGGGTCATTTAGCCTTGGGAATGGATGTCAATTCGGGTCTGATGCAGGGGCTAGGCAAGAGCATGTTGGCGTTTGGTCAGATAGACACTATCGCTGAAATGCACCAGGCCATCGACAAAATTACAGCAGAAGAAATTCAAGGACTCGCAAAGCAATACCTGAGAAAAGAAGCCATGTCTTCACTCATTTTTGATGTCGAAAATCTTGATAAAGAAGCTGAGTAGACACCCGTTTAGCGTCCGCCAAAAATTTTGCTTCCAACTCTTACCATAGTGCTGCCATTTTGTATGGCCAATTGGTAGTCACCACTCATACCCATCGAAATTTCTTTAAAGTAGGTCTGCCCTTGAAAATAATTATTGCTGAGCGTTTCAAAAATCTGCTTCAAGGTTCGGAATTCGCTGGCAACTTGCGTTTGATCGGAGGTATTGCTCGCCATGCCCATGACGCCACAAATTTGTATGTTTTTGAGTTGTTTGAACTCGAGCGAATCTAAAATTGCCTTTGCTTCTTGTAGTTCAAGACCAAATTTGGTTTCTTCTTGAGCAATATAAAACTGAAGCAGTACATCTTGCACCCGTCCCACTTTTCGAGCTTGTTTGTCAATTTCTTGGAGTAACTTGAGGCTGTCCACACCATGAATGAGGTGTACAAAACCCGCCATATACTTGACTTTATTGGTTTGCAAATGGCCAATCAGATGCCAATGGATGTCTGGGGGAAGTTGCCGCGCTTTTTCGACCATTTCTTGCACTTTGTTTTCTCCAAAATGTCGTTGACCTGCATTGTAGGCCTCTTGAAGATCAGCAAGGGGTTTGGTTTTGGAAACCGCAATGAGTGTTGTGTTTGTTGGGATTTCAGCCCGAACAAGATCTAGTTGTTTGGGGATCATGCCTCAAGCGAATAAATGGTGAGTCCGCTCCTTAATTTGGGTTCAACCCATGTCGATTTAGGTGGCATATTGAGGCCGGCGTCAGCTACTTTTTTAACATCGGCTATGCTTGCCGGATGCAGTAAAAAAGCGACTTCAAATTTTTTGGCATCCACTGCAGCGATCATTTTATGAAGTGGCTCGTTACCTGGCACAAATTCTACTTGATCGGTGGTTTTAAGGTCAATGATGCCAAAAATTGGTTTGAGTATGAGGTCTGAAAGAATGAAGGAATCTAATGTTTCTATGGGGTCTTGGTCGTTGATAAAGTTCAGGTTGGGCCTAAACTTGAGCCAAGTTTTGTCCATGTAAATATGGATATCGTGTTTCTTTTCAGGAAGTTGTGGACCTGCTAAAGTTTCGAGGCTGCCTTCGCTGCTCAGGATGGCCATAAGTCCTTTTAGCTCGAGTCCATTAGTAGACTTCAGCAAGCGATGAAAAGCTGCAATTTGCACTTCGCGTTCATCCACTAAATAGCCCAAAAAATAATCTGCTGCCGCTGGATAGGCGGTCCCTTTTTCACGTAGTTGTTGCGTGTAGCGTGCCGAAGACGCAGAGCGGTGGTGACCGTCTGCAATATAAAGTGCAGGAACATTTTGGAAAGCTTGGCAGACAACCGCGGAGTCAGTAGGGCTCAAGATCCAGACTTCATGGGTAATGCGATCTGTGGTGGTAAATTCGTATTCTGGTCTTGTGGCTAAATAGTTGTCGAGCATTTTTTGAATGGGTGCTTGCCCTTCATAAGTGAGCAAAACAGGCTCGGCATTGAAGCCAACGGTATGCAGGTAGTTGGTGAAGACGTCTTCTCTGGCAGTGAGTGTTTGCTCGTGAATTTTGATGCTGCCATTAAGGTAATCGTCTACACTTACACCGGCAAAAAAACCAGATACGACAAGGCCAGCTCTAGATTGTCTATAGATATAGAGTTGGGCTTCTGGGTCAGTGGTGAGTATGCCGGCATCGATAAACGCATTAAATCTTTGTTTGACCTGTAAAAATCGTTCGGTTGAATTAGGTTTGGTTTTGATTTGAGCACCAAACTCGGGGTTAATTATGTGCAAGAAGGTAAATGGATTGTCTTCGAGTTTGGCCTTCAGGACATTTTTTTTATACGAATAGTAAGGTCTAGTCGCTACCAGATGAACTTTACTGCGAACCGGGCGAATTCCCTTAAACGACCTGATGTTTGCCATTTTTTAGAACTTATAACTGATCCCTAAACTTGGTAAAACGGGGAATTGATAGATGATTTCGTTGGTGACGCGGTTTACGTAAAAGATATTGTTGCGGTTATATACGTTTGTTATGCCAATTACCAATTCTAAATTCGATTTGTTCTTCATGATGATACTGTGCTTTACAGTAATATCAAGGCGGTGATAAGAAGGTAATCTTTGTGAGTTAAAGGTGCCGAGCATGGTAGCTACGTTGTTGGGGTTATTGGTTACGTAGTCTGTGGTGAGGCCCTCTCCGAAATTTTCAAGTTGGTAGTAGCCTGCTGTTGGCGTGAATGGTAGCCCAGAACCTAAATTCCAACGAATATTGAGTTCAGTTTGCTTCTTTTTGCCAAAAGCATATGAGCCGACTAAATTTACGTTGTGGCGTCTGTCAAAGACAGGGAAGTAGTTGTCAAAACCATCCCAACGGGTATTGTATCCGAGTGAATAAACAGCCCAAAGGAAGACGCGGTCTTTGGCGTATTTGACAAGTGCATCTACACCATAGGATTGCCCAGATTCAATAATGAAATCTTTCTTGAAGACATCGTCGATCAGTTCGAACTGTGCGATATCAGAGTAAAGTTTGTTTTGATTGATGTTACTGAGTTGGTCAAAATATTTATAGTAGGCTTCAATGTTGACATTCCAATATTTATTGAGGTCATATTCAAAGCCCGCGATGGCGTGCCAAGCATATTGTAAACCATTTTTAATTTCAGAAACTTGTTGAAACTCGTTAATGAATTGATCCTGTACATTTGTAGGCGCAGAGAGCAGTCCGTTAAATAGATTGACCACATCTTTGTCGGAAGAGGCCGAGGTGAAGTTTTGAGAGAATCTTCCGCCTGAAAACTTAAAGCGCAGTTTGTCAGAGGCATTATATTTTGCACCAATTCTAGGCTCAATAGAAACGGTATTGAGCGATGCGTATAATTGCATGCGCACACCGCCTTGATACACCCAACGCGGGGTAACCAAACGGTAGTTCACGTAAGAGCCGATTTCGGTGGTGAAGTTACTGGCTTCAATTTTACGTTCGAGTTCGTTGTATGTAATGAATTGGGTATTGAAGCCACTTAAATTGAAGCCGTAGTTGAGTTCGCTTTCATTCTTTTGAAAAAAAGTGAAATCAAAACCGAGATCAAAGCCACCAATTTTCGAGTATCGTGGTTCTTGTCCTGTTTCTAAAAAGGTTGTTTCATAATTACTACCATTGACATGTCCACGAATAAAAATAGGAGAACTACTAGGCACAAGCGTAAAATTAAGCCCGCCTCCTGCCGCATTCCAGTCCAGGTCGGCGACGTTGTAACTAACGGAGTCTTGATTAGAAAAACCGAAAACACTTACCTTAGAGCCGCCTTCGCCATTAAAGGTTACTTTCCCGTAGAGGTCAGTGAAGTTAAAAGGAAGACCGTTGCCGTCGTTTACGGTTGGATACAAAGACTTGCTGGTGTAGTCTAGAAGTGAATGCTTTCCAGTTAACATGTAAGAACCACTGGATAAACCATCTTTTCCTTTTTTACCCAACGGACCTTCAATTACTGCCTTTGTCATGAAAGGAGATGCAGAAACTTTACCCGCAAACTTACTGCGGTTACCATCTCGGTAGGTGATGTCCATGACCGACGAAATACGCCCTCCATATTTAGATTCAAAGCCACCCGTGTAGATGTCTACGGACTTCACGAGCTCAGTTTCAAAAATCGAGTAAAAACCGATGGAGTGAAAAGGGTTGTAGATGGTCATGCCATCGAGTAAAGTTTTATTTTGAATGGGTGTTCCACCGCGCACATACAATTGCCCTCCTTGGTCACCTGTGGTCACGACACCAGGGGTCACACTCAAGGCGCCGACAATATCGCTTTCTGCACCATACATCGGAATGCGCTCCACAGCTTGTTTGTCCATTTTTATTTCAGACATACCAATTTGCTGCTTCTTTACTTTAGCTTCATTGCTCACGCGAACATCCTGAACATTGAGCGTGTTTGGGTTCAAATTCCAAGAGCCAACATCATATATCTTTTTGGCAGCGGTCATTTCGACATTCAAAAAACTCCGCTCATATTTCCCCTTCTCAATTTTGAGGATGTAGTTTCCTACGGCTAATTTGGGAATAGAAAAGAAACCAGAAATATTGGAATAGCCCACTGCAATTGGGGTACTGTCTTGCTTGAGTACTTTGACGCGTTCGTCGGAGATGGGCTCTCCATTAGAGGCGTCGTGTAAAAATCCGCGAATGACGTAATCTTGGGCAGCAAGGGTATTGCAAACTAGAATCAGGAGGGGTAGGAGTATTCGTTTGAGCATTTGTTCAGATAAGAGTTCCCGAAGTTAATGAATTGTTTTGATTTCTCATGACTACTTAATGCGCAATAATGACCTTGTAAAATGATGACGGTGCGGAATCTAATTGTAGCAAATAGGTCCCGTTTTTGATGCTTTCGATGTCAATAGCATCTTGGCTCTTATTGATAGAGCCCGATAACACAACTTGCCCCCCTACATCGAATAACTGGAAGTGGGCATGAAATTCAGCTGGACCTTGAATTTGTAAGGTTTTATTGGCCGGATTCGGGAAAATTTGAAATGCGCCAAATGATTCTTCTAGACCGGCAATGTTGTTGCTGAAAGCGCAGCCATAATCATAGGTAACCAATAAATTATAGACCCCTGAGAAATTACTTTGAACCGTTAAACTGTCATTGGTAGCGCCTTGAATAGGGCTGTTGTTCAAATACCATTGATAGCTGAGGCCTTGAGTAGTTGTGCTGAGTACGTTTCCGTTTTGACTGATACTGACGGCAGGCACTGTTGTGGGGCAGGTGGTGGTGAGCGCAATGCCCGAAATTGGATCGGAAGCGAAAGATTCATAGGCACTGCAAGATAGGTCTAAGAAATAGGCTAACCAGGACGTAATTTGCTGGAACATCAAGCCTTGTTGCTCGGTTCTCGTGAGGCTGATACCCGTTGAGCTTGTGCTTTCGCCGAAATCGCAATTGAAATTGGTGTTGGCAAAGTAACAATGCCCGCCGCCTATCAGGCTTGAAAAGCTCTTGCATTCATGTGGAATGGCATCGTAAATGGGCAAATGGTGTTGACTTGGTGGTGTCACGCCATCGTTGGTGCCAGAAAGGATTAAGGAGGGCACCTGCAGATTGGCTGCCGCTGCAATGGCACTAGGGTTGGTTTCTGCCGGGGCAAGTCCGAGGTAGCAATCAAAAATATTGTTTTGGCTTGCTGCCAATACGGCTGCGCCCCCGCCCATGGAATGCCCCATGGCGCAAGCGTATTCAGTTAGTTTTCCTTCAAATAAACTACCTGTGGTTTGGGCCGCTGTTGTCATCTTTTGAGCAACGAGCGCGATGTCTTGCCCGAAATCGCCGTGGCTGGGTGCCGGAAACAAGCCACCCTCTGTGCGCGGAAAGGCCATGATGTAACCCAACGGCACCAGTTGATTCCAGATGTTCGAGTAGGCATCCCAATTCATGGCAAAACCATGGCCAAATACAATGATTGGAAACTGACCATTGGCAACAGCCACATTTTCTCCTGCCGCAGCCGCAGGATAGTAAATTTCTGTTTGGATTTGCCGCCCGGGCCCAGCCCCGCTTCCAAAACCTCCTGTTCGGTTGGGGTCATTAAAGGTGAGGGTGGTGTGGCCAATATTCAGAGTTTGTGAAAAACTTAATGTAGTATGAAAAAGTCCGATCAAAGTAATCAGAGCGAGCTTGTATGTAGTGCTTTGCATAGGCTTCTTTTCTATAAATGTACGCAAATAAAGCGCGAATAAAATCTATTTGCTTGTTGTATAGCTCCTTGTAACAATTGAAATACCAATTAGTTGCTCCGATCCAAATTCCTGTACTGTATGGCTTCGGATAGGTGGCATGTGGCGATGTTTACAGAGGCGTCGAGGTCGGCGATGGTGCGGGCCACTTTGAGGATGCGCTCGTAGGCACGGGCAGACAAGCCGAGTTTTTTCATGGCACTTTGCAAAATACTTTGGGCTTCTGCGGTTAATTGGCAAAATTGTTCTACCTCTCGCCTGTTCATGTGTGCGTTGGCATAGGTGCCGGATTGCTTCGTGTAACGCTCGAGTTGTAATTTGCGCGCGGCCAAAATACGCAGCCTGATTTGCTGACTACTTTCTGCATCAGTGCTTTGATTGAGTTCGGTGTATTTGACAGGGCTCACTTCTATGTGCATATCGATGCGGTCTAGCAGTGGACCCGAGACGCGTTGAAGGTAGCGCTGCACGGCATTGGGGTGGCACCCACAAGATTTTTCGGGGTGGTTTAAAAAACCGCAGGGGCAGGGGTTCATGGCGGCTACCAACATAAAGTTTGCAGGGAAGTCAATAGAAAATCGGGCTCTGGAGATGTTGACGGCTCTGTCTTCGAGTGGCTGCCGCAGTACTTCAAGCACGTGCCTTTTGTACTCTGGGAGTTCATCTAAAAAAAGCACACCATTGTGCGCCAAAGAAATTTCGCCAGGTTGAGGAAAATTACCCCCTCCGATCAGGCCGATGTCTGAGATGGTGTGGTGCGGTTTGCGAAAGGGGCGTTGAGATACAATTCCTGCACTTCTTTTTTTGCCCGCTACACTGTGAATTTTGGTGGTTTCGAGTGCTTCTTCGAGGGTCATGGGGGGTAAAATAGTGGGCAGTCGCTTGGCCAGCATAGATTTTCCGGCGCCAGGTGGCCCAACGAGGACGAGGTTGTGCGAGCCCGCAGCAGCAATTTCAAAAGCGCGCTTGACGTGGAGTTGCCCTTTGACTTCTGCAAAGTCGAGGTTGGTTTGTGTGGCGAGTTGCTCAAACGCTGCAGGCCCAATAGTTGGCGTGGGTAGAACGTTTGATTTGCCATTCAGTAGCGCAATGACTTCAAGAATGTTCTTGACTCCATAAATCTCTAATCCTTGGACAATAGCTGCTTCGGGCGCATTTTCCAAGGGGACAATCAGGCCCTTGAAACCCTCGGCTTTGGCTTGCAGCGCAATGGCTAAAACACCTTTGGTGCGCTGAATACTCCCGTCTAAAGAGAGTTCGCCTAGCAAGAGCAGCTCGCTCAGTCGGGTTTCCTTGACTTGCTTGGTAACCGCCAGTATGCCGATAGCAATAGGGAGGTCAAAGACAGAGCCCTCTTTTCTGATGTCTGCAGGGGAGAGGTTGATCGTAACTTCCTTACCTGGGAAATGGAGCTTGTTATTGCGAAAAGCAGCCTTGATGCGCTGATGGCTTTCTCTAACGGCGATATCTGGCAAACCAACCAAATGAAAATTGATGCCAATATCGATGTTAACTTCGACTTGAATGGTGGTGGCAGAAATGCCAAATACGGCGCTGGAGTAGGTTTTGATGAACATAATGAATCTTGATTTGATTCAAAGTTCCTCATCCTCTAGCTAAACGGATTCAGTAGAAATACCGAGATCAAACGCACTTTGGTCCAAAGCCCTTTATTCTATCAGTAATTTTTCCTGTAAAATACCATTGACCGTTAATAAATAACATCCTTTGGGCAGGTATCCGAGTTCTAAATCTATCGATTTTTGGCTTGTAGTGATTTGATAAACTTCTTTTCCCAATAAATCCGAACAGGAGATTTTTGAATTTACAGGTAAATGATCGATATGAAATAAGCCATTACTTGGATTCGGGAATACCGTTATGGTACTTCTTACAACCATTTGAGCACTACTCGTTACGCACACTCCTTGGTAATAAGAGCTGACACCATAGTAAGAAATCGCTTGACAAGAATTTTGATACGTAACTGAATCACAACCGCAAACTGGGTCAATGACACCCGGGCAAAATACTTGGAGGTCAATCAAATTAGAATCAATGCAGTTCAACATGACTACTGTGTCTTGTAAGCACGCGCTGTTGCATTCGTAGGAAGAACTAAAAAATGAACTGGTATAATCAATGCCATCGCTGCCAATCCAGCCGCAACCCGAGAGCAACACACAGCCAGTATCGGTCAGTGCCCAGCCCAGCGGCATGGCGCAAAAGCCAAAACTCA
Source organism: Cryomorphaceae bacterium (assembly GCA_027483605.1). Classification (GTDB taxonomy): domain Bacteria; phylum Bacteroidota; class Bacteroidia; order Flavobacteriales_D; family Crocinitomicaceae; genus UBA952. The sequence continues at coordinate 14,900 of JAIXUE010000002.1, forward strand.
CTCCTAATGGGATCACATCACAAGTATCGTTAAGGTCTTTGGTGGGCCAGGCATCCCAATCTTTGGTACCTCTGATGGGCCAATCTTGTGCCTGGGAAAACAAGGGAAGTAGAATGAGTAGGAGTTGTAAAAACGTTTTCATTTGAAATCTAAATGTTTTATAAATTTAAAATCATTTCAACTGAAGTGCAAACAGCGGTAATAACGGTCTGAACTTGCGCATCATTGAGGTCGTAATAAACTGGTAACGAAATTTCAGCTGCATAATGGGAGTAGGCATTTGGATAATCTTGGATTTGATAACCCAATTGCTTGTATGCCGTGAGCAAAGGCAAAGGCTGAAAATGCACATTGACAGCTACATCGTGGTCAAAAATGGCTTGAATGATGGCATCGCGTTGCGCTTCGGTGCAATTTTGAATGCGGAGTTGATAGAGGTGATAAGAACTTTCCTTGAAACCCGTCGAATAAGTGGGTAGGAGTGCCCAAGATTTTTTAGAAAAGGCAAGCTCATATTGTCTGAAGATCTCAAGGCGACGGTCTAAGTTTTCTTGGTACCTACTCAGCTCAACAAGGCCAATTGCCGCTTGAATATCTGTCATATTGCATTTGAAGCCAGGCTCCAAGACGTCATAACGCCAGGCTCCTTTTTGGGTTTTGGCGAGTGCATCTTTGGATTGACCATGCAAAATTTTCATATTGAAAGTCTTGTAAATCTCCTCGTGGTCAAAATGGTCGGGCAAATTAAAAGTAATGGCACCTCCCTCTGCTGTAGTGAGGTTTTTAACGGCATGAAAAGAAAAGACTGTGATATCGGCGAGGCTACCCACACGCTGGTTATTGTATAAAGCACCAAAACTATGTGCTGCATCGGCAGCAATTAAGACCCGACCGAGTTTTTCTTGTGCTGTTGAATGGGCTTCAAAAAGGTGTTTTTTCGCTTCGATGATTTCGTATAACGCTGTGTAATCACAGGGAAAACCGCCGATATCTACCGGCATGATTACCTTGGTGCGTGGTGTGATGGCAGTAGCTACCGCCTCCATAGACAGATTGAAATCAGTGGGGTCGCAATCGACAAGAACCGGAGTAGCACCTGTGTGCAATACCACATTTGCGCTTGCGCAATAAGTGTAGGCAGGTAAAATGACTTCGTCGCCAGGGCCAATGCCCCACCAACGCAATAATACTTCCATACCAGTGGTCCAGGCGCTGACGGCTATGGTGGTTTTCGAACCACAATACGCTGTAATTTCTTTTTCGAAGCGCTTGGTGCGTGGCCCAGTCGTGATCCAGCCACTTTGTAGCGCGGCTGTCACTTCATCAATAACCGCTTGGTCGATGCGTGGTGGAGAAAAAGGAATCATGAGAGCGAAATTAAATGTTGATACAAAGATGCGGCAATTTGATCTCTATTGAAATGTTGACTTACATATATTCGACCGTTTTTACCCGCGCTTTTAATGTCATCCGGTTTTGCAACAATAGATTGAATCACATTTGCCAATTCTCTTGCATTTTCTGGTTCAAAATACCAACCTGCTGCCGCGTTGTCAATAAAATGTTGGCGCGCCTCACCATCTACCCCTAATAATAGCGGCACTTCCATCGCCAGTGCTTCGAATACTTTTGATGGTATCGCACCTTGAAACAGCGGTAAGTTTTTTAAAGGAACCAATGCGACGTCGATGGCTTGTAAGATAGCAGGCATTTCAGTCTTTGATACGGGTTCCAAAAAATGAATATTGGAGAGATTCAAAGATGCTTTGAGTGCTATTAATTTTTCTTTTTCGGGTCCTGAACCTTGCAATATAAAGTGGATGTGCGGATGCATTGAAAGTTGCTCAGCGGCGTGTAATATAACCTCAAGTCCTTGGGCATGACCTAAAATCCCACCGTAAAAAAACAAAAGGTCACTTGCTTTAAATCCATTTCGGGTTCTAAAGTCGCTTTCGTTTAAGTTTGACGGCTTGTAATAATCGATATTCACCCCATTTGGCAACCAGTAAACCTCTTTTTCAGGGAAGCGTGTTTTGATATCCGCTACAATTCCTTGGGTTTGCCCAGTAATGAGTGCTGCGTTTCTGTAGCATTTAGCCTCGAGTCGGTAAGCCATTTTGAGCAGTGCTTGGTTGTTTACAATACCGAGTTTTTCAGCACTCTCAGGCCAGAGGTCGCTGACATTAAAAATGAGCTTAGCGCTTAACTTTCTGGACAAAGCCATGGCACTATAACCCAAGAAAAGCGGCGGACTTTCTACGAGTAAAAAATCAAATTTGTCGAGTTTTCTACCGCGCCAATAAGAGGTCCAGACAAAGCTGAAATAGTTGAGTAAGCGCGCCACGATACTTTTGGACGCCGACACATAGATAGCAGCGCGGTGCACGGCAATGCCGTCGATTTGTTCTTCGCGTTTCTTACCCTTTTCATAGCCCTCCTGAATTTTCATTTTGGGGTAATTGGGCAGTGCGGTGAGCACTTCTACCTCCATGCCATAAGCCTTGAGCCGAATAGCAAGTTCGTGGAGGCGGTTTTGTGGTGCGCCAATTTCTGGAGGATAATATTGTGTCAGGATGAGTAGCCTCATGTTGTCGCATTTTTAGGCCAATAACTAAGTGCAGTGAACCAGCACAAGAAAAATACGATGCCAGACTCGCGTTGTAAGATGCTTTCAAATAAGCAAAAAACAATAAAAACGAGGGAAAGCAATAGTCCGCTGAGTTGTCTTTTGTTGTAAAATGCTTGGTTGATGAAGATCAAAAGTCCTAAAAAAAGTAGCACGCCGATGTAGCCGATTTCATTCCAAATTTGTAAAAATTGATTGTGTGGATTGAATTCTTTTTTCGCCTGTTCTGGGTAGCCCCAAGCGATGAGTTTTTGGGAAAGTGCAGGCTCCAAACCTCCTAAGCCAAGCCCAAACGGATGTGCCGTTCCAATTTCAACACTTGCTGTCCAGAGGATCAGTCTCACCTCATTTCCTTGCAAAGGTTCTTTTCTGCCTTCTACAAATTTGGTCGGATTTTCAAGATAACTGCTCGTGAACTGAGCTGCATTTTGCGCATCTAGTCGGATGTCTTTGCTAAAGAGTGCAAGTACAATACTCACTATCAAAATGAGCGATCCTAGAAAAATACTTTTAGTCGTTCCGAAGTATTGAATCGAATAATAAATGGCAAAAATCATCAAGACGGAGCCAAGCGCAATGATGCCAGCCAACGCACCCAGATGAAGATGCATTGCTGCAAACAACATGATGAGTAGCCACGAAAGCCAGCGAGGTTGTGAACGAAACCAGGCCACTTTACCGAGGAGCAAACCGATGATGGCAAAAATCAAAAAGGCTGAAAAATACGACGGATGATGCAGCTGAGAGAAATAGGTCGTGTTGAAACAACGCACGCTGTTGCCGAGGGTGAGCTGGCACATAATAGCATCGTAGTAGGCAATTGCAATCAAAACCAAGCATGCTAGCGTATGCGCCAACCACATGTGCGCCAAAGGCAAAGGATTTTTCCATTTGAAAGCAAACAGCAGTGGAAAGGCCAAGAATGCTAACTTTCTTTCAAGTGCACTCCAATCTGGTGTACCTGACCAATACAAAGAGCAAGCGTACAACACAAAGAGCAAAACCCATGGGGCATGAATCAACTGAAATTGGACTTGATTTTCTTTTTTCAGATTTCCTACCAAAGCAATACCCAAGAGCAAGATCAGTAGAGGGCCAGATAAGCCTTTCCATAGCAACCATGATCCGCAAAATGCGATCAATACGATATTGAAAAGTCTCTGTGAATTCAAGTTTTATAAGTTTAAATAAAATTGGTGGAGTTGCTCGGCTTCTTTTTCCCAATTGTATTGGGTTTCGAAAAGATTTCGAGCAGTTTTACCCATTTCTATTGTTTGTTTTGAATTCGAAGCGAAATCTATGAGCGCTTGTGCGATATCATGTTGATTTTGAGGATCGACAAAAAAAGCACAAGATTCCTCTTTTAGTAAAGAGCGGTACAGGGGAAAGTCGCTTGCAAGAACGCAGCATCCGGCTGCTAAATATTCAAACATTTTGATGGGGTAGGCTTCTTTGTAGCTTGGAGTGGGGTGTAGGGTCACAATCCCAACGCTACATTGGCTCAAAATCTGCTGAATTGCAGAACGCCCAACTTGCCCATGGTAGATCACTTTTTTCCAGGCGCTGGAACTTTCGAGTTCGGCTAGCAATAACGGATCATCAAAAGTACCGGCTAAGTGCAAGACCGCATCGAGGTCTTTCATGGCCAAAACCACCTCGCGAATACCCCTCGACTCATAAAGCCCGCCGATGTAACAAAAATGCTTGGTATTTTTCTGGCTCCAATCTGGAATTGGGAATTCAGCGCGCAGCGGGAAATTGCGAATGAGGGCTACCTTTTGATTCATTTTGGCAAAGCGCGCACAAATGCCTGGCGTTACTGAAATGATGCCATCGAGTTGTCGAACACTTCTTTTTTCATACCAAGCATAGGTCCATGAAATCAGTTTACGAAATACCCAAGGAATCCAGAATTTATCCATGATTTGTTTGGGCACATCTTCATGTGAGTCAAAGACAACTTTAGCTCCGGTTAGCTGAAGTTGAGGTGCAATGCGAAGTAATTCTGGATCGTGCAACTGATAAATATCCGCTTGAATGGATAAACCCACTTTTAACACTTCATTTACGGTATATTTCATCCGTTTACTTCGGACTTGTGTTTCAGCTGCAAAACTATGGATATGCACGTCGTTTTGAATGCGGCTTTCCGTATTGGGTACCACTACATGCATTTCAAAATGAGGCGTCATTGTTTGAGCCATCTTGTGAAAGATGCGGATGTCACCGTCCAGGTGAACACTTGTGAGATGGCAAATTCGCAACTGCTTAAGCATAGGAGTTGTCCGTATTTTGGCGAGCTAATAACAGCAATAAAATGAGTCCCCAACCACCACTAAACAACAAGGTAAGTAAGGATCCTGAACTGAGTAAAAGTAGCGGGAAAATCTGCAAACTAAACGCCAACGCTGCATGGGTTTTCCTATGTACAATGTTCAAAAATTGAAAGAATGCGGCAAGAAATATAGCCGAAAACGGAAGCCCCCACCAGCCAAAATTGGCATAAGCACGCATGAAATGTGCTGTATTGACACTCCCCTGAATACCCTGAGCGGCGTAGTCTGGGTAAAACAAAGGGTAAAGTTCTAAATTGTAATCTTTTGTTTGGCGACCAGTGATTTTGGTATACAAACCAAAATCTTGACCATACAAGAATGGTTTATCTTTGGGCACATGCGCAAACCACATACTCAGCGTTTTGCCCGGTACTATAAAAATGCGCTTTAGCATCCCTTCAGAAACCGTTTGGCTTTGCGCTTGCTTTTTTAAATTGTCCTGTAAATCGTGTTGACCTCCGTGTAATTGTGGATTATTCGCATAAATAGCAACAATAAAAAAAACAAGCATGAGGGTTCCGCTCAATAATCCATACCACCACTTTCTATTCAGCAATAAATAAACGATTACAGGGAAACCCATCCAAAAGATCAAACTTTTTTGCAGCAGTGCCAAGCCATAAAAACAACCCAAAGCAATACTCAAGAAAAACCCGAGTTTATTCTTCCCTACAAGGAAAAATAATGCTGTTGTGGGGAGTAAGGCCCTGATTGTCCAGGTGCTGGCATAATGCAACCATTTTGGTAAACTCGCTGAACTCATTTTGCGAATGAGATTGGCTTCTGAGAGTTTAGTCGCTTGCCATGCCTCGACAAATGGAATTTTGCCGAGCCAAAACAGGTGTAGGACAAGCACTAAAAGAGAAAAAATAAAAAAGTACTTTTCTAAATGTTTGAAGTGCTGCTGCGGGAACGGAAAAGAAAACGAAATGGAAATGGGTGAAAAGATCCAATAAGCCAGTAGAAAGGGTAGCAAAAATAAAAAGAACAGGGCTGGGGCATAGGTCAGGCCAGAATGGTTCAGCAGTCCTATTTGTAGCAAGGCATATACAAACAAATATGTCGTCAAATAGGGGTGGGCTTTCACTAAAGCGCTCAAATGTTTCATGCGCGCAGTTTTTCGTAGTGGTTGACGCGGTTGTAGATCAGGCCGTAATAACAGCTGTACGCAATGAGGTCAACAAGGCAGTAGCGCCATACAAAATCTTGGATATCCTGACCCGGATTTATGTAAAGCCAAAGCATTGACGCAAAATAAAGAATTTGCCAGAGGGCACTGAAACGTACTTCTTGGAGTGCAACCAAAGTTGAGCTCAAGGGTGAAACCACAAATTTGAGGGTTTGACCAAAAATAAGTACGCCGGTAAGTTGGCCTGCGAGCCGCCATTCAGGTCCGAAAACAAAGGCAAAGAGCGGTGAGGCAAAGAGTAATAAAAAGACCGCAAGTGGCAAACTCAAAAGCAGTAGGGTCAGGCTCACTTTTTTGAAGTCTGGAACAATTGCTTCTTTTTTTCGTTTGCTCTCTGCTTGATGCTGCAAGTAAACTTGAGAAAGCGAAATGGAAATAAGTGCCATAGGCAAGGAAAGCACCATTCTACTGAGGTCAAATTGACCTGTTTGTGCTTTGCCAAAAGCTGCATTCACGATAAATACGGGAAGGGTGAGGCTGATGGTGTTGAGCAAAGATGGAAAGGCGTGGTAAATTGGAAAGCGCCAATACTTTTTGAGTGTTGGGATGGTATTTTGGAGTCGAAAAGCAAAATTGAGCCCCATTCTTTTGGCCTGCCAAAATCCGCCAAAAAAATTGATGATATCGCCTACTAGGTTGCCTAAAAGCAAACCAGTGCTGTTCCCAAAATAACCACTTGCGCTCTGTGCAGCGGCTTCGGTTGTTCTGCGGTACACCTTGTTTTTTGCCGCGTCTTTGAATGCTTTTTTTCTGATCAGGTATAGATTAAAGCATTGAAAACTGCTCACCAAAAAAACACTTACCGGCAATAAGTGCAGGTACCAAGCTTCTTGGTCGTTCAAGGAAAAGCGTCGAACAATCCAAGATTCATTTAAAAACACAATAATCCAAACAAGCAAGGCAAGAACAGCCGTAATCAAGACGCCTCCTGCTACTAAATGGTTGGCCTCTTTGTCCTCTTCCGGCAAAACAATAGCGCTCTCATACTTGAGATTGGCGATGGCTACGAGCATCCCAACAGCAGTGACATAAAGTGCGGCTGTTCCGAATTCTTCGGCGCTGAACATTCTGCGGAGCACAGGCTGAAATAAAATGGGAATGAGTTGAGCGAGCACCGTACCCACAATCAGAGTAGCCGAATTGCGAAGTAGTCCAGAGTTGGTAAAATATTGTCGGATGCGTTGGTACATAAGTGAGCTAACACTACAAAGATAATCAAATCAAAATGTATTCATTTTTAGTGCAAATTACCAAGGAGCAGTATATTTGTGCAAACTTTCAACAAAATGAAAAACGTAGCAGTAATTGGTGCAGGCACCATGGGAAATGGCATCGCACACGTCTTTGCCCAATTTGGATACAATGTCAACCTTATTGATGTTTCTGAGGCCGCCCTCGAGCGCGCCATCGGGACCATCTCCAAAAACCTCGATCGCCAAGTAGCCAAAGGGAGCCTCACCGAGGAGCAAAAAGCCCAAACGCTACAAAACCTCACCACTTTTTCCAATATGGCTGAAGGCGTAAAAGGAGTTGAGTTAGTTGTAGAAGCTGCCACTGAAAACGTAGATTTAAAACTTAAAATCTTTAAAGACCTCGATGCATTTACCGCGCCAGAAGTGATTCTAGCAACCAATACGTCTTCAATTTCAATTACCAAAATTGCGGCCGTTACCAATCGCCCCGATAAAGTGATTGGCATGCACTTCATGAATCCTGTACCGGTCATGAAACTCGTTGAAATCATTCGCGGTTATTCCACTTCAGATGAAGTCACGCAACTCATTATGGAAACCTCGCGCAGCTTGTCAAAAGTGCCTGTAGAGGTTAATGACTACCCTGGTTTTGTGGCCAACCGCATCCTGATGCCAATGATCAACGAAGCGATCTATACTTTGTTTGAAGGTGTGGCAGGCGTCGAGGAAATCGATACCGTTATGAAGCTTGGAATGGCGCACCCGATGGGCCCACTTCAATTAGCGGATTTCATTGGTCTCGATGTATGTTTGGCCATTTTAGAGGTCTTGCACGACGGTTTTGGCAATCCAAAATATGCACCGTGCCCGCTGTTGGTTAATATGGTGATGGCAGGTAAAAAAGGAGTGAAGTCTGGCGAAGGATTCTATTCCTGGACCCACGGAACCAAAGATTTAGTGGTAGCCTCTAATTTTAAGAAGTAAGCTTTACGGGAGGATTGCAACGGAAGTAATTTTATGTTGAATCCTCATAAGAGTAGTATTTGCTTTAACTTTTCCAGTACAATCTTGTCAATAGGAAAGGTGAGCTCTTCGCTATTCAATTTTTGAATACTTATCCAGCGCTGTTTCTCTTGTTCTATTTCAAAAGGAGTTTGATATGCCTCGCTTTCCGGAAACTCATGCTTTTGCAAGCGAATAAGGTAGTAGAAAGCAACTAAATTGCTTTGGTCAAAAGCAGAGGCCTGATGAAACTCATTGAAATAAAAGAAACTGACGTCATTGACCACTAGCCCGAGTTCTTCTTGTAACTCGCGGTGTAAGGCAGCTTCAATACCTTCTTGAGCTTCTACGCCACCACCAGGGAACTTGGTAAAAAATTGCCCAAAGCGGTATTCATCCGAAAGTAGAATTTCGTTGAATTCGTTGATGATGAGACCGTAAACTCTTAAGTTGAAGCACTTCAATTAGCGAATGAACTTGAAATTGCGCCCAGGATAAACGGCTGCTTCCTCGAGTTCTTCTTCGATGCGCAACAATTGGTTGTATTTGGCCATACGGTCTGAGCGAGAAGCAGAGCCTGTTTTGATTTGCCCACAGTTGAGTGCTACAGCAAGATCTGCGATGGTGTTGTCTTCGGTTTCGCCGCTGCGGTGACTCATGACTGAAGAATAACCGTTGCGCGTAGCCAAATTAACGGCTTCAATGGTTTCGGTGAGTGTGCCGATTTGGTTGACCTTTACAAGGATGGAATTAGCGACACCTTGTTCAATGCCTTGTTGGAGTCTTTTGGTGTTGGTTACAAAGAGATCATCGCCAACCAATTGAATTTTGTGGCCTAATTTTTCTGTAGCGAGTTTCCAACCTGCCCAGTCATCTTCGGCGAGGCCGTCTTCGATAGAGATGATCGGGTAGCGTTCACACCAGTCTGCCCAGAATGCCACCATTTCTTCAGAACTTCTGGCTTCACCAGTAGATTCGAAGATGTATTGTTGTTTTTCGGCGTTGTAAAATTCAGACGCTGCTGCATCGAGTGCGATGAACATATCTACACCCGCTTTGAAACCTGCTTTTTCAATGGCTTCCATCACTACTTGTAGTGCTTCTTCATTGGAACCTAAACTTGGGGCAAAGCCGCCTTCGTCACCTACATTGGTAGACATCCCTCTGGCTTTGAGTACGCTTTTGAGCTGATGAAACACTTCTGTGCCCCAACGCAGTCCTTCGGAAAAACTCTTGGCGCCAAAAGGCATGACCATGAATTCTTGGATATCGATGAGGTTGTCGGCATGAGAACCACCATTGAGGATATTCATCATGGGTACTGGCATCGTAACTGCACCAACGCCACCGATGTATTGGAAAAGGCTCAGACCAGCTTCTGCGGCAGCTGCTTTGGCAACAGCTAAGGAAGTACCTAGAATGGCATTGGCGCCAAGATTTGATTTATTGGAAGTGTTGTCTAGTGCGAGTAGGAGGTAGTCGATTTTCTTTTGTTCAAAGACGTCCATGCCGAGCAAGGCATTTTGGATGGTGGTGTTGACGTTTGCTACCGCTTTGAGCACACCTTTGCCCAGATATTGAGATTTGTCGCCATCGCGAAGCTCCACTGCTTCGTGGATGCCAGTAGAGGCACCAGAGGGCACAGCAGCGCGCCCAAGCACACCGTTTTCGGTAAGTACATCAACTTCTATGGTTGGGTTTCCACGAGAATCTAAAATTTGACGGGCGTGAATGGAGGCAATGAAACTCATTTTGCTTGGTATTGTTGCATGTGGTGAATAAAGGTGTCAAAGAGGTAGCGGGAGTCGTGAGGGCCTGCGGATGCTTCTGGGTGGTATTGCACCGAGAAAATAGGCTTATTCTTGATGGCGATGCCAGCTACTGTCTGGTCATTGAGGTGCTCATGCGTAACTTCGATATTCGGATTGGATGCAATACTTTCTTTAGAAATCACGAAGCCGTGGTTCTGAGAAGTGATTTCTCCTTTGCCGGTTTGAAGATTCAATATGGGATGATTGATTCCACGGTGACCATTGAACATTTTAACCGTCTGAAGACCTTGGCTAAGGCCCAAAATTTGGTGTCCTAAGCAAATGCCAAAAACAGGTTTGTGATCAGCGGCAATTTCTTTAACGAGTGCAATACTATCAGTCATGACCGATGGGTCTCCAGGACCATTTGACAGCATGTAGCCATCTGGATTAAAGGAATCAAGCTCTGCTTTTGACGCGTGCATCGGGAATACCTTGACGTGGCAACCACGTTCTACTAAACAGCGAACGATATTTTTTTTGACACCAAAGTCTATCAAAGAAACCCGGTATTGCGGATTTTCTGGGCAAACTTCATAGGCATTTTCAGTGGTAACTCTTGAAGAAAGTTCAAGACCATCCATAGACGGAACTTCTTTGAGTTTCGCTTTAAGCAGGTCGATATCCAAAATTTCAGAAGAAATAATGGCATTCATTGCTCCTTTGTTGCGAATGTGCCTGACAAGGGCGCGGGTATCGATATCGGAGATACCTACGGTGTTATTTCTTTCCATCAGTGCTTGCAAAGATTCAGCAGCAGCTGGTCGAGAAAAACCGTTTGAAAACTTTTTGGTGATCAGACCCGATATTTTGATGGATTCGGATTCGATTTCTTCGGCATGCACACCATAATTACCGATATGTGAGGTGGTCATGATCAGAAGCTGACCAAGGTAAGAAGGGTCAGTAAATACTTCTTGGTAGCCGGTCATGCCGGTGTTAAAGGCGATTTCTCCGCCGGTGGTTCCTATTTTTCCGATGGCAATACCATTGAATACGGTGCCATCTGCCAGAAGTAGAATAGCTGCTTGATTTTGCTGCATTTAAAAATTTTCTCCAAAATTACGGACTTTGTCAAAATAGGAGGGGTATAAAAACAAAAAAGGCGGACAATGTCCGCCTTTTTTATCAACATATTGTCAATTTATTCTTCAGTTTTCTCTTCTTCAGTTGCAGTATCTGCTTCTTCAGGTGTTTCTGTAGCTGGTGTTTCTTCAACAACCTCTGCTACTGGAGTTTCTTCAACCACCTCAGCCGCTGGTGTTTCTTCAACCACCTCTGCTACTGGTGTTTCTTCAACAACTTCTGCAACTGGCGTTTCTTCAACAACTTCTGCTACCGGTGTTTCTACTACTGGAGTAGCTGCAACACCTTCGCTCGCTTTGCCACCACGACGTGAACGACGTGTGGTTTTCTTGCTTTCGTTATTGTTGTACAATTCGTTGAAGTCAACGATTTCGATCATGCACATTTCTGCGTTGTCACCTAAACGGTAACCAGTGCGAATGATGCGTGTGTAACCACCTTCGCGGTTCGCAATTTTTGGCGCAACCTCTCTAAACAATTCTGTAACTGCTTCCTTACTTTGAAGGTAAGAAAAGACAACACGACGAGAGTGTGTAGAATCGGTTTTTGATTTAGTGAGCAAAGGCTCAACAAATACGCGCAAGGTTTTTGCTTTGGCAATTGTAGTGGTGATGCGCTTGTGTTCGATCAAAGAACAAGCCATGTTTTGAAGCATTGCTTTGCGGTGGCCAGTCTTTCTTCCTAAGTGATTTACTTTATTTCCGTGTCTCATGACTTAAAATCTTAATCTCTGTCTAATTTATATTTTGCGACATTCATCCCGAAAGTCAAGCCTTTGCTGTCGACGAGGTCTTCTAGCTCAGTCAATGACTTCTTACCAAAGTTTCTGAATTTCAATAAATCAGACTTGGCATAGGATACGAGGTCTCCAAGTGTTTCTACATCTGCAGCTTTCAAGCAATTAAGCGCACGAACTGAAAGGTCCATGTCTACCAACTTGGTTTTGAGCAATTGACGCATATGTAGTGATGTTTCGTCAAATTCTTCTGATTCAGCTTTGATCTCACTGTCTAATGTAATGCGCTCATCAGAGAACAACATGAAGTGGTGGATCAAAATCTTTGCAGCTTCTTTCAACGCATCTTTTGGATGAATAGAACCATCTGTTTTGATATGGAATACCAATTTCTCGTAGTCGGTTTTCTGCTCAACACGGTAGTTTTCAATGCTGTATTGAACATTTACAATTGGTGTAAAGATGGAGTCAATGCAAATCGTTCCAAAAGGAGCGTTTGCAGATTTGTTTTCTTCAGCAGGAACATATCCACGACCTTTGACAATCGTGAGTTCCATTTCAAATTTTACAGAAGACTCCATATTACAAATGACGAGGTCAGGATTCAAAACCTGGAACGCACTTGTAAATTTACCAAGATCACCGGCAGTGAGTTGTTGTTGATTGCTTACTGAAACAATAACTGTTTCAGTATCTGTTCCTTCAATCTGACGCTTAAAGCGTACTTGCTTGAGGTTCAATACAATTTCCGTAACATCCTCTACGATACCTTTGAGGGTCGTAAATTCGTGGTCTGCACCTTGAATTTTAATAGACGAAATTGCAAAACCTTCTAAGGAAGAAAGCAAAATTCGACGGAGGGAGTTACCAATGGTAATTCCGTAGCCCGGTTCTAGCGGACGAAACTCAAATTCCCCGTTGAAATCATCGGAGTTGAGCATGATAACCTTGTCAGGTTTTTGAAAATCCAATATTGCCATTTTCTATCGCTTAGGGTTATTTAGAATACAATTCGACGATCAATTGCTCGCGAATATTTTCTGGAATCATTTCTCTTGCAGGTAAGTTCAATAATTTACCGCTCATGCTTGATGAATCCCAATCAAGCCAATCAAATGTTTTATTTCTTGCAGTTAGGGATCCTGTAATCGCTTCTAAAGACTTTGATTTTTCGCGAACGCCTACGACGTCACCAACGCGCAAAGTATAAGATGGGATGTTTACAACTTCTCCGTTTACTGTGATGTGTTTGTGAGAAACAAGTTGACGAGCGCCACGACGAGTAGGAGAAATACCTAAGCGGTAAACTGTGTTGTCTAAGCGGGCTTCGCATAGTTGCAATAACACTTCACCGGTGATACCTTTCATGCGTGATGCTTTCTCAAACATGTTAGCAAACTGACGCTCAAGAATACCGTAAGTGTACTTCGCTTTTTGCTTTTCACCTAACTGTACTGCGTATTCAGATTGCTTGCCACCTCTTCTTTTGGATGGACCGTGTTGCCCTGGACCGTAATTTCTTCTTTCCAAGGATTTGTCTGGGCCAAAAATTGGATCGCGGAAGCGACGCGCAATTTTTGATTTAGGACCTCTGTATCTTGCCATTATAAAAAATATTGTGCGGGCGTCATGAATTAAGGCATTCCTTCGATGACACTAAGCCCGCGGGTTAAAAAAAAATTATACTCTTCTTCTTTTAGGTGGACGACAACCATTGTGTGGCATAGGTGTCACGTCAATGATTTCTGTTACTTCAATGCCTGAATTGTGAAGCGCACGGATGGCAGACTCGCGTCCGGCACCTGGCCCTTTTACAAAAACACGCACTCTACGTAGTCCGAAGTCATGTGCTTCTTTGGATGCGTCTTCTGCCGCGATTTGTGCAGCATAAGGCGTGTTCTTTTTAGAACCTTTGAAGCCCATCTTGCCTGCAGATGACCAAGAGATCACTTGTCCGGCATTGTTCGTTAAAGAAATGATGATGTTATTGAAACTCGCTTGGATATGCGCTTCTCCGGCAGCATCAACTTTAACGTTCTTCTTCTTTTTTTGATTTGCTTTTGCCATTTTATTGGGAACTAGTTATTATTTAGTTGCTTTTTTCTTGTTCGCAACAGTCTTACGTTTTCCTTTACGTGTGCGAGAGTTGTTTTTGGTTCTTTGACCACGGAGCGGTAAGCCTAAACGGTGACGAATTCCGCGCTGACATCCGATGTCCATGAGGCGCTTGATGTTCAACTGAACTTCTGAGCGCAACTGACCTTCCGTTTTGATTTCATTAACGGTGTTACGAATAGCGGCTAATTGATCATCGTTCCAATCCTGGACTTTGATGTTTTCATCAATACCGTTTGTGTTCAAGATCATTTGAGCTTTACTTCTACCGATTCCGTAGATGTAAGTCAAGCCAATGACTCCTCTTTTGTTTTTTGGTAAATCTATACCTGCAATACGTGCCATATACTTAATATTATCCTTGACGTTGTTTTAATTTCGGATTCTTCTTGTTGATTACGTAAACTTTGCCTTTACGCTTCACAATCTTGCAATCTGCAGTTCTCTTTTTAACTGATGCTCTGACTTTCATAATTCTAGTTATTTGTATCTAAAAGATATTCTACCTTTTGTTAAATCATAAGGAGACATTTCTACTTTGACGCGGTCTCCAGGAAGTATTTTAATGTAAAACATGCGCATCTTGCCAGAAATATGGGCAGTAATGACATGTCCGTTTTCGAGTTCTACTCTAAACATTGCATTTGGCAATGCCTCGAGGATGGTACCATCTTGTTCTATGGAAGTTTGCTTTGCCATAAATTACATTCCGGATAATTCGTTAGCACCTCTACGACCTCTTACACGAGTACCTTCCATGAGAGAATCCATGTTGCGGTTCAATTGGTAAGTTTCGATTTGTTGCAATGTATCTAAAACAACACCAACCATAATCAAGATGGAAGTACCACCGAAGAACATGGCAAAGCTGTCATTGACACCAGCTAGTTTAGCAATGGATGGCAAAATTGCGATCAAGGCCAAAAACAAGGAACCTGGGAAGGTAATGCGCGATACAACTTGATCTACGTGCTCGGCTGTTTCTTCACCTGGACGAACTCCTGGGATAAATCCACCACTCTTTTTGAGGTCATCGGCGATTTTACTTGGATTGATCATAATTGCAGTGTAGAAGTATGTAAACACAACAATTAAGATGACCAAAAGTAGGTTATAGCTAAATCCGTATGGGTCTCCGAGTGTTTTGGTCAACCATCCGGCATTTTGCTCTTGCGTCACTCCTTGGTAAACCATCATTGGGATGGTCATGATCGCTTGCGCGAAAATAATAGGCATGACACCGCTTGCATTGATTTTAATCGGCAAGTAGTTGCGCGCGCCGTTCACATCTTCCATTGCTCTGGCTCCTGCAACGCGCTTCGCTGTATTGAGCGGAATGCGTCGGACTCCTTGCACAATGAGAATGGTCACGAGGATGATCAAGAAGAACATTACGATTTCCAAAACCAAACGAATGAGGTTACCGGCTTCAACTGATTTACCAAATTCTGCAAAGAATGCGCCAGGTAAACGTGAGAGGATACCTACGGTAATGAGTAAAGATATACCGTTTCCGATACCGCGCTCTGTAATGCGCTCACCTAACCAAACAGCGAACATTGAACCAGCTATCAATAGCATAATGGTTTGTGTCCACCAGAATGTGTTGGGGTCATCTGGCATGGCATTTTTGTTACTTACGTAAAGCGTAAGGTAACTTGGGGCTTGCAAAGCACAAATAACAATGGTCAAAAGACGGGTGTAGTTATTGATTTGCTTTCTGCCTGATTCTCCTTCATTTTGCATTTTCTGAACCGCTGGAACAGCCATTCCTAACAATTGCATGATGATGGAGGCACTGATGTAAGGCATGATACCTAGTGCCATGATCGAAGCATTCGTGAATCCTCCACCGGAAAATACGGAGAGAATACTTTCTAGAAAGTTTTGGTCCGTAGCTGTGCTTGACAGCGCGTCGTACTTGACGCCTGGCAAAATCACAAACGATCCTACTCTGTAAGTAAGAATGAGGCCAAGTGTCAAGAGAATGCGTTTGCGCAACTCTTCAACTTTCCAGATATTTTGCAGGTTGGTTATTAATCGTTTCATCTAAAAGCGTGCAAAGATAGTTAGATTTTTGTACATGTACCACCTAAAGCTTCAATTGCAGCGATTGCTGTAGTTGAAAAACCATTGGCAGTAATGTTCACTTTTGCTTTTAAGTCACCACGACCAAGTACTTTGACAAGTTCGTTGTTAGATAAAAGACCATTCTCACGCATGACTTCTGGAGTGATGTCCAAGATGCCTTTTACGCTGGCTAGGTTTTCGATGATGTCTAGGTTAATGGCTTTGTATTCAACACGGTTGATGTTTTTAAAACCAAATTTAGGTACACGACGCTGCAAAGGCATCTGTCCACCTTCAAAACCAATTTTGGTTTTGTAACCAGAACGAGATTTTGCACCTTTGTGTCCACGTGTGGAGGTACCACCACGTCCTGATCCTTGACCGCGTCCGATACGCTTTTCTGCTTTGATCGAACCTGCTGCTGGTGTAAGATTATGTAATTCCATTTCTTTCTTAGTCTATTGTTCCACTACTTGAATAAGGTGTTGTACCTTATTCACCATTCCCATAATTTGAGGAGTAACCTCTTTTTCAATAACTTGGTTCAAGCGACGAAAACCTAAAGCTTGGATTGTAGCTTTTTGATCAGCTGGACGCTTGATCGCACTTTTCACGAGTTTGATTTTGATTGTGCTCATTGCTGAATATTTTAACCGTTGAATACTTTATCAAGGGAAATTCCACGTTGACGAGCAACTGCAACTGCATCGCGCATGTTTGCAAGCGCGTCCATAGTTGCTTTCACAACGTTGTGTGGATTAGATGATCCTTGTGATTTTGCCAATACGTTGTGTACGCCAACGCTTTCGAGTACGGCGCGCATTGCACCACCAGCGATTACACCAGTACCTTCGGTTGCTGGCTTGAGGAATACCTCAGCGCCACCGAATTTACCTTTTTGCTCGTGTGGAACAGTACCTCTAAGAATAGGAACTTTGATCAAGTTTTTCTTAGCGTCATCGATGCCTTTAGTGATGGCTTCGGTAACTTCTTTTGCTTTACCAAGACCATGACCTACAACGCCGTGTTCATCTCCAACTACAACAATAGCTGAGAAACTGAACGTACGACCACCTTTAGTTACTTTGGTAACACGGTTTACAGCAACGAGTTTGTCTTTTAACTCGATATCAGCTGATTTCACTCTGTTTACGATTTGAGCTGCCATTTTTCTTAAAATTTGAGTCCTCCTTCGCGAGCTGAATCAGCCAAGGATTTAATTCTACCATGATACAAGTAACCGTTGCGGTCAAATACTACGCGTTCAACACCTGCTTTTTGAGCAACTTCTGCGATTTTCTTTCCGACAACTGCTGCCTGGTTTACTTTGTTGATTTTTTGCGCATCGTCCATTTTAAGGGAACCAGCAGAGGCAAGTGTACGACCTGTGTTGTCGTCGATTACTTGCGCATAGATTTGCTTGTTACTTCTAAAAACAGTAAGACGCGGGATAGCTGAAGTACCAAAAACTTTTTTTCTGATTCTTCGCTTGATTTTTGCTCTTCTTAAAACTTTATTTAGTGCCATAATTCTTTCGATTATTTTTTACCTGCTGACTTACCAGCTTTTCTACGAATTTCTTCACCTACAAAGCGGATACCTTTTCCTTTGTATGGTTCAGGTTTTCTGAAAGAGCGAATCTTGGCTGCAACCTGTCCGAGTAATTGTTTGTCATATGACTCTAAAGTCACGACAGGTGCTTTACCTTTCTCAGTTACAGTGGTAACGTTCACTTCTTTCGGGATTTCCAAAATAATGGCATGTGAAAATCCGAGGGCTAATTCGAGTTGTTGACCAACTGCATTTGCACGGTAACCAACTCCAATAACTTCCATTTCTTTTTTGAATCCTTCTGATACACCATGGATCATGTTGAATACCAAAGCGCGGTATAAACCATGCTTGGAACGGTGATCTGGAGCGTCAGTAGCACGCGCAAAAGTAATGACGTTGTCTTCAATGCTAACGCTTACCGAAGCATCAATGTGTTGAGATAATTCTCCTTTTTTCCCTTTTACCGTCATGACGGCATCTTTGAACGTCACTTCGACGCCAGCTGGGATAGTTATAGGTGCTTTTCCAATTCTTGACATTGCTCTTGATTTTTAGTAAACGTAACAAATAACCTCGCCGCCAACGTTTTGTTGACGTGCTTCTTTATCTGTAATCACACCACGAGAGGTAGAAACGATGGCAATACCTAAACCGTTCAAAACGCGTGGCATTTCTTCGGCACTGCTATATTTTCTAAGTCCTGGACGTGAAGCACGTTGCAATTTAGTAATGGCTGGTACACGCGTAGACATGTTGTATTTCAAGGCGATTTTGATTGTTCCTTGTTTGTTGTCTTCCTCAAATTTGTAGTTGAGGATATACCCTTGGTCAAACAAAATTTGTGTCATTGCACGTTTGATGTTTGAACCTGGGATATCTACGGTCTTCAAGCCTGCTGCACTCGCATTTCTGATGCGGGTGAGGAAATCTGCTATTGGATCTGTATTCATTTCTTTAGTTTTTTCTTAATTACCAACTTGCTTTCTTAACTCCGGGGATTTTACCAGCCAAAGCCATCTCGCGGAAAGTAACCCTTGAGATACCAAATTGACGCATGTAACCTCTCGGACGACCAGTTAAGCCACAACGGTTGTGTTTTCTGATTTTAGAGGAGTTTGCTGGTAATTTTTGCAATTGCATCATTGCATCCCATTTTTGAGACTGAATTTCTTCAGATGCATCAGTTGACTTCAAAATTTTGGTAAGTTCCGCACGTTTCTTTTCGTAACGGTTTACTAACCTTTCTCTTTTGCGCTCACGCGCTTTCATTGATTCTTTAGCCATTTCTATTACTTTTTAATAAATGGAAAACCAAATGCATCCAACAATGCTTTTGCCTCTTCGTCGCTTGCCGCAGAAGTAACGAAAGTGATGTCCATACCGAGAATACGATTTACTTTATCAATATCAATTTCAGGGAAAATGATATGTTCTTTGATACCGAGGTTGAAATTACCACGTCCGTCAAATCCTTTAGGGTTGATCCCGCGGAAGTCACGTGTTCTAGGCAACGCAACAGCAAGTAAACGATCTAGGAAATCGTACATGCGGTCACCGCGAAGGGTAACTTTAGTACCAATTGGCATTCCTTTACGCAACTTAAAGTTGGAGATATCTTTCTTAGAAATGGTAGTAATTGCTTTTTGACCAGCGATACGAGAGAGGTCAGCAGCCGCACTGTCGATCAATTTCTTGTCGGCAACTGCATCACCCATACCTTGGCTGAGTACAATTTTTTCTAACTTAGGAACGCTCATTACAGACTTGTAATTGAAACGCTCTTGAAGCGTTTGCTTGATTTCGTTCCTGTACTTTTCTTTTAATCTTGGCGTGTAACTCATTACTTAATCACCTCCCCTGATTTTTTTGAATAACGTACTAATTTTCCTTTTTCCTCTTTTCTTCCGATGCGTGTTGCAACGCCGTTGCTCATCACCATAAGGTTAGAAATGTGAATCGAACCTTCTTTTTCTTCGATTCCACCTTGAGGATTTGTTGCGCTTGGCTTGTTGTGTTTTTTAACCATGTTAACACCTTCAACAGTTGCACGCATTTTTTCGCGATCAATGGTGGCAACTTTGCCCTCACGACCTTTGGATTCACCAGAAATAACCTTCACGGTGTCGCCAATCTTGATGTGTAATTTCTTTTGCATTACTCAATGATTTATAACACCTCAGGTGCTAGTGAAACAATTTTCATGTAGTTGCTTTCGCGTAATTCACGAGCTACTGGCCCGAAGATACGCGTGCCACGCATTTCACCACCTTGGTTGAGGATCACACAAGCGTTGTCATCAAAACGGATATAAGAACCGTCTGGTCGACGAATTTCTTTTTTCGTTCTCACTACAACTGCTTTTGCTACTGAACCTTTTTTGACGGCTGCGTTTGGCATTGCACTTTTTACGGCAACAACAATTTTGTCACCAACTGAAGCATAACGGCGTCTTGTACCGCCTAAAACGCGGATGACCAATACTTCCTTTGCTCCTGAGTTGTCTGCTACTGATAGTCTGGATTCTGTTTGTATCATTTTATCCGATTATTTAGCGCGTTCTACAATTTCTACCATTCTCCAGTTCTTTGATTTGCTCAAAGGACGTGTTTCCATGATGCGAACGGTATCACCAACATGACAATCGTTGTTCTCGTCGTGAGCAACAAAACGGGTAGTTTTCTTAACGAACTTACCGTATTTCGGGTGCTTCACTTTACGCTCAACAGAAACGACAATGGATTTCTCCATTTTGTCACTGGTTACGACACCAATTCTTTCTTTTCTTAAATTTCGTTTTTCCATGTTCATTTTTTTAGCTCAGGATTATGCCTGATTTGAACGTTTAGTTAACTCTGTACTCAATCTTGCTACCAATTTACGCATGTGGTGAATGCGCAAAGGATTTTCAATAGGAGCCATTTTGTGCGTCAACTTCAAGTTGGTCAATTGACCTTTGAAGTCGTCCAAACGGCTTTGTAAATCCGCTGTAGAAAGTTTTGTGATTTCTGTTTGTTTCATCTTTATCGATTAAACTGGTAAAACATAATCATTGCGAACAATGAACTTGCATTTCACAGGCAACTTCTGTGCAGCAAGGCGCATTGCTTCTTTTGCAATGTCGTAAGCGACACCATCTGCTTCGAACATGATCGTTCCTGGTTTGATCACGGCAACCCAGTGGCTAGGTGCACCCTTACCTTTACCCATACGTACTTCAGCTGGTTTTGAGGTAACCGGCTTGTCTGGGAATATTCGGATCCAAACTTTTCCTTCACGCTTCATGTATCGAGTAACGGCGATACGAGAAGCTTCAATCTGACGTGAAGTAATCCATCCTGGTTCCAAAGCCTTTAATCCGAAAGATCCGAACGCGATTGTTGATCCACGATGGGCCAAACCACGGTTTCTTCCTTTCTGTACTCTTCTAAATTTTGTTCTTTTAGGCTGTAACATTTCCTGTCAATTTAACTGTCTTATTACTTCTTCTTTCTTTTGAACGACGCAGGTTTGCGATCGCCTCCTTGGTTGTTTCCTGCACCGGTGTTCATACCGATGTTTGGAGCGAGGTCGCGCTTACCATATACTTCACCGCGACAAATCCACACTTTGACACCAATACGACCGTATGTAGTGTGTGCTTCAGATACTGCGTAGTCGATATCGGCACGGAATGTATGCAAAGGCGTACGACCGTCTTTGTACATTTCTGTACGAGCCATTTCAGCTCCGTTCAAACGGCCAGAGATTTTAACTTTGATCCCTTCAGCACCCATACGCATCGATCCTGCGATTGCCATTTTGATGGCACGACGGAAAGAAATACGAGCTTCTAATTGACGAGAAATACCATCAGCTACTAAGCGTGCGTCTAGTTCAGGACGCTTCACTTCGAAGATGTTGATTTGAATTTCTTTTTTCGTCAACTTTTTCAATTCTTCTTTTAGTTTGTCAACTTCTTGACCACCTTTACCGATGATGACACCAGGACGGGCAGTGTTGATCGTAACCGTAACTAGTTTGAGGGTACGCTCAATAATGATTTTGGCAATACTTGCTTTTGCCAAACGAGCGTTAAGGTAACGACGGATTTGATCGTCTTCAACGATTTTATCTTTGTAATCGTTGCCGCCGTACCAATTTGATTCCCATCCGTGGATGTAACCAAGTCTATTTCCAATTGGATTCGTTTTTTGTCCCATTTCTTCTAGTTATTTAGTACCATCAACTACGATCGTCACGTGGTTCGATCTTTTTCTAATTCTGTGTGCACGACCTTGTGGTGCCGGTTGAATGCGTTTAAGCATTGTTCCACACCCTACTTCAATACGACTCACAACGAGTGTTTCTTGGCTGATATCTGCACCTTCATTTTTTTGTTCCCAGTTTGCAATCGCAGAACGTAACAATTTACCAAGGCTTGTTGAGGCATCTTTACCATTGAAGTGGAGGATGTTCAAAGCTTTGTTGACTTCAACACCACGGATCAAATCAGCCACCAATCTCATCTTGCGAGGAGAAATAGGTGAATCATTTAAGCGTGCGATGGCCAATGACTTTTTATTTTCTTTAAGCTCTTCAGCTCTTAAGCGTTTTCTAGCTCCCATGACTGTAATAATTCTTAACGTTTCTTATCTTTTTTATTACCGGCGTGGCCACGGAAGTTGCGAGTAGGGGAAAATTCTCCTAGTTTGTGACCTACCATATTTTCCGTAACAAATACTGGGATGAACTTATTGCCGTTGTGAACAGCGAAAGTCAGACCAACAAATTCCGGAGTAATCGTGGATGCTCGTGACCATGTTTTGATAACAGCCTTGCTGCTAGACGCTTGAGCATCGTCAACTCGTTTCATCAACTTATAGTGAACAAACGGTGGTTTCTTTAATGAACGACTCATACCTTAATTATTTCTTTCTTCTTTCTACAATTAACTTATCGGAATACTTGGTCTTGGATCTTGTTTTGAATCCTTTTGCAGGCATACCATTTCTAGAGCGTGGGTGACCACCGGCGTTGCGGCCTTCACCACCACCCATCGGGTGATCAACTGGGTTCATCACAACACCACGTACACGTGGACGGCGACCTAACCAGCGAGAGCGTCCTGCTTTACCAGAGACAACTAGGTTGTGCTCAGCGTTAGAAACAGAACCAATTGTAGCAAGACAAGTTGTAAGAATCATACGTGTTTCACCTGAAGGCATTTTAACGATAGCGTATTTGCCATCTCTTGCGTTCAATTGCGCATACGTACCTGCACCGCGTGCAATGATACCTCCAGCACCTGGCTTCAATTCGATATTGTGAATAACAGTACCTAGTGGAACATCAGAAAGGAACATGGCATGACCAACATTTGGCAAAGCAGTTTTTCCTGACAAAACTACATCTCCAACCTTTAATCCGTTAGGAGCAATGATGTAGCGCTTTTCACCGTCTGCGTAGAACAACAATGCAATGTTTGCAGTACGGTTAGGGTCATATTCAATGGATTTAACAGTAGCAGGGATATCAAACTTTTCGCGCTTGAAATCAATGATACGATATCTTTGCTTGTGACCTCCACCAAGGTAGCGCATGGTCATGCGACCATCGTTGTTACGACCACCTGATTTTTTCATCGGTGCCAACAAGCTCTTCTCTGGCGTCGCTTTGGTAAGCTCTGCAAAGTCAGTAGCTACTTTATGGCGCTGACCTGGAGTTGTTGGTTTAAATTTTTTCAAACTCATGGTTAAACATTAATAATTGTTAAATAAATCAATGGTTTCACCATCTGCTATCGTTACTACAGCCTTCTTCCATTGTTTGCTTTTTTGCTCAACAATGCCTTTATTCGTGTACTTCACAGAGGATACCCCACCACCATAGTTTAATGTATGAACATCTGTGACATGTACTCCATACATCTTTTCGATGGCATTTTTAATTTCGATCTTGTTGGACTTACGGTCTACTTCAAAAGTAAAGCGATTAGAAAGCTCGCTTAATTTTGTTGCTTTTTCCGTAATGACCGGCTTCTTGATAATTGTTTGCATAACGCTTAGTTAAGAATCGTTTGAATTTTCTCAATAGAGCTTTCAGCCAAAATCACTTTCGATGCATTGAGCACGTCGTAAGTGTTAAAGGAATCTGCTGTTACGACTTTTACACGTCCAAGGTTACGTGCAGCTAGGTAAACGCTGTCCGTTTTGTCACCGAGGATAAAAAGTACTTTTTGGTTTTCAAGGTTGAGTGAAGACAAAAGCGCTTTGAAGTCTTTTGTTTTTGCTTCCATGTTCAGGTCTTGAATGACCATTAGAGAGTCGCTTTTTGCTTTGAAAGCAAAAGCAGACTTACGTGCCAAACGCTTTAACTTCACGTTTAATTTGAAGTGGTAGTTGCGCGGACGCGGTCCGAAAATACGGCCACCACCAACGCGTGTACCAGACTTAGCTGAACCTGCACGTGCACCACCAGTACCTTTTTGACGCTTGAGTTTTTTGGTAGAACCAGCAATCTCGTTGCGCTCTTTGGACTTGTGAGTACCTTGACGTTTGTTCGCTAAATGTTGTTTGACATCCAAGTAAATTGCGTGGTTGTTTGGTTCAATTCCAAACACCTCGTCTGCAAGGGTTACTGACTGAGCAGTAGCTGCACCTTTTGAATCGTAGATCTTCAGTTTCATTACTTGACAATTGTTACGGTTGAACCATTTGCACCTGGAATCGATCCTTTAATGATCATGAGATTCTTGTCTGCAATTACCTTTAAAATTTGTAGGTTGGCCTGCTTGCGTCTTTTGTTACCCATTTGGCCTGCCATGCGCATTCCTTTGAATACTCGAGCAGGATAAGAACAAGCACCGATAGAACCCGGTGCACGAAGACGGTTGTGCTGACCGTGTGTAGCTTGTCCAACTCCACCAAATCCGTGGCGACGAACAACCCCTTGGAAACCTTTACCTTTTGTGGTTCCGGTTACATCGACGAATTCACCTTCTTCGAAAAGGTTGACATCGATGGTGTCTCCTAAATTAGCAGCGTCGAATCCTTTGAATTCAACTAACTTGGCTTTAGGAGCCGTGTTTGATTTTTTGAAATGACCTTTTAATGCATTGGGGGTGTTTTTCTCTTTGCGAGCACCGAATCCCAACTGAACTGCATCGTAACCATCCCTGTCTTGTGTTTTGACTTGCGTCACAACACAAGGACCAGCTTCTACGACTGTGCATGGCATTGATTTGCCCTCAGCACTGAAGATGCTAGTCATCCCGATTTTGCGTCCAATAATTCCTGGCATATACTAGTTGTTAAAAATTACACTTTGATTTCTACGTCAACTCCACTAGGAAGCTCCAACTTCATGAGGGCATCTACTGTCTTAGAAGAACTGCTGTAGATATCCATCAAACGCTTGTAGGCACACAATTCGAATTGCTCACGCGCCTTTTTGTTCACGTGTGGTGAACGAAGTACGGTGTAAATTCTTTTGTGTGTTGGAAGTGGAATAGGACCACTAACCACAGCACCTGTAGACTTAACTGTTTTTACGATTTTCTCTGCTGATTTATCGAGCAAGTTGTGATCGTAAGATTTTAATTTTATTCTGATTTTTTGGCTCATCTGCTTAACTTTTTATGCTTTGACTTAACCTTTTGATTTTGCTACTACGTCATCGGAGATGTTTCTAGGTGCTTCAG
Source organism: Cryomorphaceae bacterium (assembly GCA_027483605.1). Classification (GTDB taxonomy): domain Bacteria; phylum Bacteroidota; class Bacteroidia; order Flavobacteriales_D; family Crocinitomicaceae; genus UBA952. Next base: position 40,296 of record JAIXUE010000002.1, read on the forward strand.
CATAGTGTGAAAACTCCATAGAAGAACTTGCACGACCTGAAGTGATGGTACGCAATTGTGTTACGTAACCGAACATTTCTGATAATGGAACGTCAGCTTTTAATACTTTCGCACCATTGCGGTCATCCATACCTTTCATCATACCACGACGGCGGTTGAGGTCACCAACGACGTCACCCATGTTTTCCTCTGGGGTAACTACTTCCAATTTCATGATTGGTTCGAGTAGAATAGGGCTACATGCTTTCAAAGCTGCACGGTAAGCCATTTTCGCACACAATTCAAATGATAGTGAGTCGGAGTCGACGTTGTGGTAAGAACCATCTAACAATTCAACTACCATAGCGTCGATAGGGAAGCCAGCAAGAACACCATTTTTCATGGAATCTTTGAAGCCTTTTTCAACTGAAGGGATGAATTCGCGCGGGATGTTACCACCTTTGATGCTGTTGATGAATTCAAGACCTGTCTTCTCTTCGTTGGTTTGCGCTGAAATTTTTACGTAGATATCGGCAAATTTACCACGACCACCTGTTTGTTTCTTGTAAACTTCGCGGTGTTCTGTAGCGCCAGTAATGGCTTCGCGGTAGGCAACTTGAGGCGCACCTTGATTTACTTCTACTTTGAATTCACGCTTCAAACGGTCGATGATGATTTCGAGGTGAAGCTCACCCATACCAGAGATGATCGTTTGACCTGTTTCTTCGTCAGTGTTGACGCGGAAAGTTGGATCTTCTTCAGAAAGTTTAGACAAACCAATAGATAAACGGTCGGTGTCAGCTTGTGTTTTAGGCTCAATTGCCAAACCAATTACTGGATCTGGGAAGTCCATAGACTCGAGGATGATTGGTGCATTTTCAGCACAAAGGGTATCCCCAGTTTTGATGTCTTTGAATCCTACAACCGCACCGATATCACCAGCACCGAGTTCAGGAATTTGGTTTTGCTTGTTTGCGTGCATTTGGAAGATACGAGAAATACGCTCTTTGTTGTCTGAACGTGTGTTCAATACATAAGAACCTGCTTCAAGCTTACCAGAGTATGCACGAACGAAACACAAACGACCTACGAATGGGTCAGTTGCAATTTTGAATGCAAGTGCAGCGAAAGGCTCGTCGTAAGATGGCTTGCGCGTTACTTCTTGATCTGTTTTAGGGTTGATACCTGTAATGCCTTCAACGTCCATTGGTGACGGAAGAATTTCCATTACCATATCGAGCATGGCTTGTACCCCTTTGTTTTTGAAAGAGGAACCACACATCATTGGAACTACTTTTCCAGCGATGGTAGCCTGACGCAAAGCATCGAGGATTTCGCGTTCTGTCAAAGAGTTTTCGTCTTCGAAGAATTTCTCCATGAGGTTTTCGTCGAATTCTGCAACCGCTTCGAGTAATTCCGAACGCAATTGACGTGCTTCGTCGATGATGTCTGCAGGAATCTCTACTTCTTGGAAAGTCATTCCCATGTCGTGCTCGTTCCAAACGATACCTCTCCAGTTGATCAAGTCGACTACACCCTTGAAGTTATCTTCTTCACCGATGTTGATTTGAAGTGGAAGCGCGTGGCTACCCAACATTTCTTTAACCTGACGACAAACCATGAGGAAGTCTGCACCTTGACGGTCCATTTTGTTCACAAAACCAATACGTGGAACGTTGTAGTTATTAGCCAAACGCCAGTTGGTTTCAGATTGAGGCTCAACGCCGTCAACAGCAGAGAACAAAAATACCAATCCGTCGAGAACGCGTAGGGAACGGTTTACCTCTACGGTGAAGTCAACGTGTCCTGGGGTATCGATGATGTTCACGTGGTATTTTTGACCGCGGTAGTTCCAATCTAAGGTAGTAGCAGCAGAGGTAATGGTGATACCACGCTCTTGCTCTTGCTCCATCCAGTCCATGGTGGCTGCACCGTCGTGAACTTCACCAATTTTGTGGCTTACACCACCGTAGTAAAGGATACGCTCGGTTGTAGTGGTTTTACCAGCATCGATGTGAGCTGCAATACCAATATTTCTTGTGAATTTTAAATCTCTTGACATTGCTTAGAATCTGAAGTGTGAGAATGCTTTGTTCGCTTCAGCCATGCGAAGCGTATCTTCTTTCTTCTTGAAAGCAGCACCTTCTTCTTTTGAAGCGGCGATGATTTCAGAGGCCAAACGTTGAGCCATAGTTTTCTCGTTGCGTTTGCGTGAGTAACCAATTAACCATTTCATGGCCAATGATGCCTTGCGCTCTTCGCGAACTGGAGTAGGGATTTGGAAAGTAGCACCACCAACGCGACGCGAGCGTACTTCTACACTTGGCGTTACGTTTTCGATTGCTTTTTTCCACGTTTCGAGACCATTTGCGTCTTCGATTTTCTTTTCTACGATTTCTAATGCTTCGTAAAAAATACGGAATGCTAAACTCTTTTTACCGTCTAGCATGAGGTTGTTTACAAATTTAGTAACAACTACTTCTTGAAATTTTGGATCTGGTAGGATCGCAATTTTTTTCGCTTTTCTTCTTCTCATGATGTCTAGCTTTTAATTATTTCTGCTTAGGACGTTTTGTACCATACTTAGAACGACGTTGGCTACGGCCTTGTACTCCGGCTGTATCCTCAGCACCACGTACAATGTGGTAACGTACCCCAGGTAAATCTTTTACCCTTCCTCCGCGTACTAATACTAATGAGTGTTCTTGAAGATTGTGGCCTTCACCACCGATGTAAGCGTTGACTTCTTTTCCATTGGTCAAACGTACACGCGCTACCTTTCGCATGGCCGAGTTCGGCTTTTTAGGAGTTGTCGTGTACACACGAACGCAAACACCTTTGCGTTGTGGACATGAATCAAGCGCAGCAGACTTACTTTTCTTCACTACCGCAGTTCTTCCTTTGCGAACTAATTGTTGAATAGTTGGCATAAAATACTCTTGTTTTTAATAATAAATAATAACCCCCAAACGCACTTTGAGGGGTGCAAAGATAACTATATATTTTTATAAACCAAGACCGTTTGAAAAATATTCGGCTATTTATCGCCTGATTTTCAAAAAAAAAGGGAATCGACTCCTGATTCCCTCTTTTGTTTTATTTTACTTGGTAATAAGAATGGGGTTGTAGGTTTCCACCATATTCTAAATGCAATAACGGGTAATAATAGCCGGAAAATTGCTGGACCTTATTCAATCTTTTTTGAAAATTAAGTTGATTGGCTAGGGTCAGAAGCTGCAATTCATCCTTTCCTTTCAAATTGTATGTTTGGATGGTGTTGAGGCATAAAATCATTTGTTGGAGTTGATTGGGGTAGCAGTCAGCAACGTCTTGTTCGCTCAATAGTTTATAGCAGTCTTTTACTTGTGCCTCAAATTCAGATCTAGCAACCATTGGTGACTGATCTTTAGATGTGTGCAGGGTGAGGTAATCAAATCCGCGGTCACTTTTCTTCGCGACAAAGTCATTCCAGAAAGCAGGGTCGTTGATGATGTCAGACTCACCATCCCAATTGCTGATCTTCTTAAGGTGCGAATGCGCGCAGGCTAAGAGCGAATAATAATTCTTGTAAGGTAGTGCACTGAAATAATGCCAGTCGTAGAGGTCAAAGGTACCTTGCTCATTTTTGAGTAGCACATAAAACTTGAAATCTTCATTGGTATAATAAAAATCGCGGTCTTGTGCTGAGCGGTGCTGCATTAGCACAGGGTAGATGTAAGCTGTTTTTTCTGGGTTGGAAAGGAGATAGTCTTTTACAACAGAGGGTTTGGTTTCCACATCAAAATCATATTCATTAATGTTATCGGCAGTGATCCGTTGGTAATAATTGTTGTATTGGCTCGAGTCATTCACGAGCTCATTGAGTAGCGGCTCAATATAGGTCTTGAGGAGTTGGCTTGTTTCTTTGGATTGGCTTTCGTGTTTCAAAATTATATTCGGATAATAGCCATCTAAATTTTCTGAATCAAAAAAGGTGCTGAGCCATTGTGCTTCGTTATAGGCTAAAGTTGGAAAAGGAGTCAAGGAATTGTAATAAAATCTATTTTGATAATAAGACAATCTATCAACTGAGTAGAATATATTTTCACCTAATTGCGCGCATTGAATTTCACCTTCTGAATTCATTTGAATTTTTGTAAGCGTTATAAGGAATATTTCGGATTCATTATCAGCCCCCATCCTATACTCATCTGGAAGTTGTTGTTGCGTGTACAAAATATACTTGTTTTGGTCTTGGCTCATTAAAATGCCTTTTACCTGATCCAAATTGAGTCCGCTATTCGGGAAACTGATGAGTTGCTTTTGTAAGATGCCAACTCGTTCTTTCACGTAGCTTTCAGTGCCTATTCCTAGCTCGCTTAATTTGGCTTCAATCATATCGTTGCGTTGTTTTTCAGAGAACAATTTGTTGTTGATCTTATACAGCTCATCTAGCACCCAGTCTTGAAATGCCACTTCCGCATAAAATTGTTGCCAAAAGAAAAACCAAAGGGCCTCGTCTTGTTGCGTTTCTAATATACGTCCGGTTGCACAAGAAAAGTGTTTGCTCACCTTTGGCGCACCCGCTTGACTTAAATCGATGATGTCCATGTCTAAGGAGGTTGTGGAGGGGCTCACTACTACGTTGCGGATGCCGATTTGAATGTTTGGATTGCCGAGCTCTTTTAAGGCTACTTCTTGAAGGCTTATAAATACCTTGTCTTCAAACAAGTCGTCGTATTGTCTAAAAATATCTGTGATAGGGCTGTAAATTGGAAAATAATCTTTGGGATTTTCGGCTAGTTTTTGAATGAGTTGGTAATTGGCAACTTCTATCAGATCCGCTTTTTTGATATTGTATTCACCTGACTTTTTAGCCTTCTTGATCTTTATCATTTCTTTTTCCATCAAATTCTTTGATTCTTCGATCATGGCTGTACAGAGGGGCTCTGAAATTTGATAGTTACCGTCTGTGGTAAAAAGGAAATGGATGGATTCTTGTGCGTAGCTTAAGGTACCTACAAGAATGGAGAGGAGAAAAAGGAAGTGTTTCATAGCAGAAGTTTGATGGGGTATTCGATTTAAAAATGATAAGGATTCAAAGTAACGCTTTTGCTTACAATAAAAAAAGGAATCCGAGTAGGGATTCCTTTTCATATATGCATTTTTAGAACACTTACCTGTAAAGTGTGGCTTTCACTGCTTTAACGATGCGCTCTACGTTTGGTAAAGCTTCGTCGATGAGCGTTGGAGAGAAAGCAAATGGGGTGTCGGTTTGGGTAACGCGTTGTACGGGTGCATCTAAGTAATCAAATGCGTAGCGTTGCAAGTGGTAAGCAATTTCTGAAGAGATACTTGCCAAAGGCCATGCTTCTTCGACAACCACACAACGGTTGGTTTTCTTGATGGATTCAACAATACAACCGTAATCAATTGGGCGAATGGTGCGCAAATCAATGATTTCTACACTGATGTTTTCTTTAGCCAATACTTCAGCTGCTTCATGCGCTACTTTGATGATTTTTCCGAAGGAAACTAGGGTGATATCGGTACCTTTTCTTTTGACATCTGCAACGCCAATCGGGATGATGTATTCTCCTTCAGGTACTTCGCCTTTGTCACCGTACATTTTTTCAGATTCTAAGAAGACAACTGGGTCGTTGTCTCGGATGGCTGCTTTTAACAAACCTTTTGCGTCCGCTGGGTTGGACGGCGTAATGACTTTTAGGCCAGGAACATGCGCGTAAAAGGCTTCAAAACTTTGGGAGTGTGTGGCTGCTAATTGGCCTGCAGGGCCGTTGCCACCGCGAAATACGATAGGACAACCATACTGACCGCCAGACATCTGGAGCATTTTAGCTGCTGAGTTGATGATTTGGTCAGCGGCAAGAATAGCGAAATTCCAAGTCATGAACTCTACGATAGGGCGCAAGCCGTTCATGGCAGCGCCTACAGCAATACCTGAAAAACCGAGTTCGGCGATTGGTGTGTCGATGACGCGTTTTGCACCAAATTCATCGAGCATCCCTTGAGATACCTTGTAGGCGCCATTGTATTCGGCAACTTCTTCTCCGAGTAAAAATACGTTTTCATCTCTGCGCATTTCTTCGGACATTGCTTCTCTAAGGGCTTCTCTGAATTGTAGGGTTTTCATAGTGTCATTTTTACAATTTGCAAAATTACAAATAAGTCAGAAACTTCAAATGTTTATGCGACTTTAAGTGTTGCAATTTTTGATTTGCCGAATTGTTGGGTGGCGTAGTCTAGATTGACGGATAAAGATTTTTTGGAAGAACTCGGCAAATCGAACATGGCGTCGGTGAGGATAGCCTCGCAAATAGAGCGCAAGCCTCTGGCACCTAAACCGAATTCCATGGCTTTCTGTACAATAAAATCGAGTACTTCTTGATCAAACTCTAGTTTCACGCCATCGATGTCAAAAAGTTTGGTGTATTGCTTCACCAAAGCGTTTTTAGGTTCAGTTAAAATGCGTTTGAGGTCAGCTTCCTTGAGTGGTTCAAGATAGGTGAGCACAGGAAAACGACCAATGAGCTCTGGGATTAGGCCAAAAGATCGGATATCTGTAGGCGAGATGTATTTGAGTAGTGAATCTTGTTCAATACTGAAGTCGTGTTCAGAGGAGAAACCGATAGTTTGGCGATTGACGCGGTTGGCAATGAGTTTTTCGATGCCATCAAAAGCACCACCACAGATAAACAAAATATTTTTGGTATCGATAGAAATCATTTTTTGTTCGGGGTGCTTGCGGCCGCCTTGTGGTGGTACATTGACCGTAGCGCCTTCGAGCAACTTGAGTAAGGCTTGTTGCACGCCTTCACCTGATACATCTCGGGTAATACTTGGGTTGTCATTCTTGCGGGCAATTTTATCGACTTCATCGATGAAAACAATACCCATTTGAGCATTTTCCACGTTGTAGTCTGCTGCTTGTAAAAGTCTTGACAAAATACTTTCGACGTCTTCACCCACATAGCCAGCTTCTGTCAGAACGGTGGCATCAGCAATGCAAAATGGCACATTGAGCAGTTTTGCTATTGATTTGGCAAGTAAGGTTTTACCTGTACCCGTTCGGCCAACGAGAATGACATTTGATTTTTCAATCTCAACTTCATTTTCGGTGGTTTTTTGCTTGAGTCTTTTGAAGTGGTTATAGACTGCTACAGCTAATACTTTTTTAGCATCTTGTTGGCCAATGACATATTGGTCAAGGTGCGCTTTGATCTCTTGTGGCTTGAGCAAGTTGAGTGCCTGAAAGGCGGTGCTAGTAGCGCTTGGAGCAAGCGTGAGTTCTTCTTGAACAATTTTACTGGCTTGATTGGCACAGGAGTCACAGATATGGCCGTTGATACCGGCAATCAGCATGTTGACACCAGAGCGCGGTGAACCGCAAAATGAACAAGTTGTTTCTTTTTTAGCCATGTGTTATTTTGGATTGCGCAATAAGACTTCGTCAACCATTCCGTAGGCTTTCGCTTCTTCGGAGGTCATCCAGTAGTCTCGATCGGAGTCGGCCCATACTTTGTCGTAGTCTTGTTTGGAGTGCGTGGCAATGATGTCGTAAAGTTCTTTTTTCAACTTTTGGATTTCACGAGCAGTAATTTCGATGTCTGACGCTTGCCCTTGTGCACCGCCAAGTGGTTGGTGAATCATGACGCGAGAGTGCTTGAGTGCACTGCGTTTGCCCTCAGCACCTGCACAAAGCAGAACGGCGCCCATTGAAGCGGCCATACCTGTGCAAATGGTGGCCACATCAGGACGAATGTATTGCATGGTATCATAGATGCCTAAGCCTGCATAAACCGATCCTCCTGGAGAGTTGAGGTAAATTTGAATGTCTTTTTTGGCGTCAACCGATTCTAAAAACAGAAGTTGCGCATTGATGATATTCGCGACTTGGTCATTGATGCCAGTGCCAAGAAAAATGATGCGGTCCATCATGAGGCGCGAAAAGACGTCCATTTGTGTCATGTTGAGCGGGCGCTCTTCGATGATATAGGGAGTCATGGAGGACTCGATATAGTGGTCCACGTTCATGCTGCTAATGCCCATGTGTTTGGTGGCGTATTTGCGAAATTCGTTGCTATCCATTGTTTTTGTTTTAGAGTCTCAAAATTAGTGATAAAGGTTGGCTTTTAACAGAACTTTTTTTCAAAAAAAAATCCTGAACGAATCCAGGATTTTTAAATGACGTTTATGGGCTACTTATTTGACTAAGTCAATGAAAGTGGCATCGTTCATGAGTTTGATGAATTCGCGGTCTTTGCTTGCTTTTTCTTTGTATGCAGCGTTCTTTGAAATGGCTGTTTTCAACTTAGCAACAACTGCATCGGCACCTGCACCGCTGCGCGCTTCGATGATGGCTTTAAGGTAAGCAAGTTCTGCTGTTTCGGTTAGTCCGGCACTTGCTTTTTTAGCGGCATCTAATTTGTTGCTTAAAATAAGCACAAGCACTTTATTGTAGGAATCTTGTGTGAGGTTTTTCTCAGCTGCACCGTAGTTGCCATCCATGATGTCAAGAACCGCTTGATTGTAGTTGCTAACGCTTGTTTTGGAAGCGCTGATGAGCTTCTTTGCAGCCGCACGGTTGCCTTCTAGGATCAGGCTTGCTGCCAAGTTGTTCTTCGTAACAGGGATATCTTTGAGCTCGTTGGCTTTTTTGAAAGATTTAGCAGCATCTTTAGTGTTGCCCAATTCGAAAAGGGTAGCACCTAGGTTCGTGTGCGCGCGGTGGTCATTAGCGTAGTTTGCTGCTGCAATTGCGTAAATGCGCGCTTTTTCGTTTACATCGGTAGTGAGTTTGCCTGCAGTGAATAACAATTCTTCGATAGAAAGTGAATTTGGATTTTGCACACTTGCTGCACGAAGTTCTTCGTCGGTGAGACCATATTCTGTATACTTCACGACAACAACTGCACGGCGAATCATAGGGAACACATCGCGCTCTAATTCAGTGTAAGCTTTCCCCAAATTGACCATGTCTTTTTCGCGTTGCTCTGGGTCTTTGGTCATTTCTAAGATGCGAATGAATAGGTTTTTATCAGCTTCTGGAATAGTGGTAGTGGCAGCAAGTTGACTTTTGAAACCTTCAAAGTCTTCGCCGAATTTTGCCAAAGCGTATGCATTAGTGTCTGCGTAGGCAGTAAGCTTTGCTTTTTTCATGAGGTCGGTAAGGGCCTTGCGCGCCGCTACTGTGCGGTCTGCTGAAAGGTTGTCATTCTTGGCAACTTCGCCATCTGGAGAAGCGTAACCATTGATTTCTATTCCTGTGATTTTGATTTTAGGATTGGTTTGGGCAGCTTGCATCCAAGCCATAAGCGCAAGGATGTCTTGGTCTTTGATTTCATTTGCGCGGATATCAGACTTGCCTTTTTCAAAGTTAAAGGTAGCTGTAGTTGTTTTGTCAAAAGAACGAACCAAAGCATCTTGCTCAGTGAGTACTTTAAAGGTTTTGTCTACGAGGTAGGGTGTAATGATGGTAGCGTCGGCAATTTTAGTTTCAGGCAATGCACCTTTTTCTTTGGTTTGCTTGTACAATTTACCAGTGATGATGACATCTGCAGCCTCCATGGATGGGTCGTAGGCCATGGTTTGCTCAAATGTGGCGGTACCGCCAGTTTTGAAATCGATGGTGGTGCCGTTTCCGGTAACTTTAGAACCATTTACATACCAAGTTCCAATTGCTGTGGAACCAATTTTTGGGGTAATTTCAGCTTTCGCCTTTTTTTGGATGCCCTTTTCAGGAACATTAACTGTAATGCTAACCTTTACGGAGTCACCGTGCATTTCCAACGGATTGGGGTTCACTGTGTAGGTGATGTCTTTGACAAGGTCGCAAGATGCGACAAAAAACGCCGCAGTTCCGATCAGTAAGGTTCCGTTTAAGCGAGTGAAATTCATGTGTTTAATTTTTATGATTCCTTGCAAAATTAGGGAATAATTTTAACATCCCTATTTTTTGTTCCAAGATCTTTATATTTTGAAAAATTAATGTGGATGAAAATCTAGTTGCAGCGATTGTAACGGAATCAATACAAAGTCGCGGTCTTGGTATCGCGGGTGCGGTATTTGTAAATTTGGGCTTTGGATGCAGAGATTTTCATAGAAGATGATATCTAGATCAATGCAGCGGTCTTCGTAATGTGCCGAATGCTTGATGCGGCCTAAAGCCATTTCAATTGCCTGCAATTCTTTTAGAAGTTGATAAGGATTTAAATCAGTCAACAAAAGCAAACAACCATTGACAAATTCATGATCAGAAATGAATCCCTCTGGGGCACTCCTGTAAAAAGCGGAGACCTGGACCACTCTTCCACAAGATTTTGCCAACTGATCAATGGCTTTTAGGATGTTTGCTTCTTTATCCCCCAAATTAGAGCCAAAAGCGATAACAACTCTGTTGCTCCCAGCTATTTCCATTTGAAACTTTTGACAAGTTCTTGTAAATCTGACTTTAGGTAGATCAAGGTGGGTCTCAGTGAGTCATAATTTGGTCTGCAATTGAGCAGGACTTCCCCACGCAAAAAATGTTGGGTAGAGTCAGTGAGGTAAAACTGGAAGTTAGTGGCGACATTTCCTTTGAGTTCGAAAAATGTTCCAAATACGCGTTTTTGAGGCTCGATAATTTGTTCAAAATCAATTTTGTCGGCCATGATTTTGTGCTCGTCTACTTTGTCGTTGGCAAAATTGATGATTTCAGGCAACGAATCTTTGGAAGGAATGCGCAAGTAGTATAAAAAGAGGGTGCCGTTGAGCGGGCCAAGGTCTATTTCTTGTAAACTGTAGTTGTTCTTGGATTGCTCATATTTCTTTGGCATGAAGGAATTGGCCAACTTGAATTGAAAATTGTTGGGGCTGGTATAGCTCCGATAAGCATGCGCAGGGAATTCAGTGCGCAAAAAAGTACTCGGTTTAGGCACTGGGTTGGATTCGCCACAGGCCATTAATAGCCATAAAACCAAATAAGCGAGAAGCAAGTTAATTTTCATCTATGCAGACTTTTACAGATTTAACGCGTTTTTTGTCAGAAGATTCTACAATCAGTTTGAGTGGTCCCAACACGATGTATTCATTGTTTTTGAGAATTCTGCCGGCAACTTCAATCACGAGTCCTCCTAGGGTTTCGGCTTCGCCGCGTGCGTCTTCGATGGTGTTTTCGTGCTGCTCTCCAATGATTTTGAGTAAATCATTGAGCGAGGTTCGGCCTTCGAACAGAAAAATGTTGTCTGCCTGTTTGGTGTACTGAATTTCGGTGTCGTCGAATTCATCAGTGATATCGCCTACAATTTCTTCAAGGATGTCTTCTAGGGTAATGATACCACTGGCCCCGCCGTATTCATCTACAACCACCGCCATGTGCATTTTCATATTCCTGAATTCTTGTAAGAGATCATTGATCTTTTTGTTTTCAGGTACAAAATATGGTTTTCTAAGGACTTGCGCCCAATTAAAATCAGCAGGTTGATCTAGATGATTTAACAAATCTTTGATATACAAGATCCCAATAATGTTGTCCGGGCTTTCATTGAAAACAGGGATGCGTGAATAGCCTACTTCGATGATTTTATTCAGGACCGCTGAGAAGGAATCGGCAGCATCGATGTCTTCCACCTCTACGCGCGGTGTCATGATTTCCGATGCTTCGGTTTTGCCAAAACGCACGATGCCTTCTAGAATTTTGTGTTCTTCTATTGATCCGCCATCTGTTTTGGTAAGCGCAACTGCTTGCTCGAGTTCGTTTTGATTGATAGTAGCTCCTTTATTACCGAGTTTTTGGATAAAATTGGTGCCCCAAACTAAAATATACTTGAGCCATGAGATGGGCGGCATCTTGCTGATCAAGCGCAGCGGATACGCCGCAAGCAAACTCACTTTTAAGGCATTGCGATTGGCAAAAATTTTAGGGATAACCTCGCCAAATAGCAAGAGTAAAAGTGTGATGCCAAGTACCTCAATGACAAAACGCCAAGGTGCAAAATGACCCTGTGTAGGGAAGAGGTCATTGAGTACAAACGACGATAAAATGACAATTCCAACGTTAACAAAATTGTTGAAAATGAGAATAGTAGCTAAGAGTTCTTGCGGCTTTGACAATAGCGTCAAAATGAGTTTGGCCCGTGCCGAAGGATTGGCTTTTATGGCTGCGTTGTCTTTGGGCTTGAGTGAAAAGTAAGCACTTTCTGAGCCCGATGCAAATGCAGATAGCAAGAGCAGTAAAAGAATGATCAGGAGGTAAAGATAACTTGCATCGCTAATTTGGACATGAAAATCAAAAAGCGATGCTTCGAGACTCGGAGGTTCTATGGCTGAGTTCATGGTTTAAAAGGGAAGGTCGTCGGCTGAATCTGAGGCGAGGCCGCTCATGGGTGTGGGGTTATTGGGTTTTCCTTCGTTCCCATAATGACTTGTGCGCTCTATTTGTTCGGAGCGAGTAAGAATAGTAAGCTCGTCGCCAACTACTTCGGTGGCATAGCGCATTTGCCCTTCTTTGTCTGTCCAGGATCTTTTTTTGAGTTTGCCTTCTACATAAATTTTACTGCCTTTGCGCAGGTATTTATCGGCAACTTCTGCAAGACCACGCCAAAGAACGATGTCGTGCCAATCGGTTATTTCTTTCTTTTCACCACTTTGCTTGTCGGTGTAATTCTCTGAGGTGGCCAGCGGAAACGATGCCACTACCGCACCATTTTCTAGGCGGCGAACGTCTGGGTCTTTGCCCAGATTTCCGATTAAAATAACTTTATTGACACTCCCGTTCATTTGATTTTTTTCAATCAATAATAGTTATTTTTTTCGAATAGGACGCTTTTTCGCACTTTTTGCTGGCTGATTAGCAGCAATTTCCATGCATTCTGCCAAACTTAAAGTTTCTGGCTTGCAGTCTTTTGGCAATTTGAAGTTGTCTTTCCCAATCTTAAGGTAGGCACCATAGCGGCCATTGAGCAATTGAACATCTGGGTTTTCATCAAAGGTTTTGATGAGCGCTTTTGCGGCTTCATCTTGCTTGATGGTATCAAGTTCAATGGCTCTCTCCAAGCTAATGGACATTGGGTCTTCTTCTTTTGGGATTGAGCAAAAACGCTTACCTACTTGTACATAAGGACCAAAGCGACCAATGTTGACCCGTACAGCTTCACCGTTGTGTTCGCCGAGCACTTTTGGTAATTCAAAAAGTTTGAGCGCTTCTTCGAGCGTGATGTTGTTGATCGATTGATTTGCTTGTAAGGAAGCGAATTGAGGTTTGAGGCCATCCGATTTTTCATCGCCAATCTGAATCATGGGGCCAAAGCGGCCAATGCGGGCAATAATCTTGCGTCCGCTTTTTGGGTCTGTACCTAATTCGCGTTCGCCAGTAGCTCTTTCGGAGTGTTCGAGGGTGTTTTCTACAGTCGAATGAAAAGGACCATAAAAGGACTGTAGCATGTCGGTCCAGTTGAGTTGTCCGCTGGCAATTTCGTCAAAAGAAGCCTCCACTTTTGCTGTAAACTGATAATCGAGAATTTGTTCAAAGTTGGCGACCAAAAAGTCGGTCACAACCATGCCGATATCGGTAGGAGAGAGCTTGTTTTTCTCTTTACCTGTAGTTTCCGATTTTTCTAGTTCTTGAATGCCGTTCGAATCCAATACAAGCTGTGCATATTTGCGAATAACACCTTCTCGCTCTTGTTTTTCGACGTAGTTGCGTTTCTGAATTGTTGAAATGGTTGGGGCGTAAGTAGAGGGGCGGCCAATTCCTAATTCTTCGAGTTTTTTGACCAAAGATGCCTCCACGTAGCGCGACGGCGGACGGCTGAAACGCTCCGTTGCAGTGCTCTGTTGTAGGGTCAAAACTTCGCCGACAGTAACTTTTGGTAATAGGCCCTCTGTTTCGTTGTTTTCGTCTAGATCGTCGTCTAGACTTGCAGCCAAATAAACTTTTAAAAAGCCATCAAAAATCAAGACCTCGCCTTTTGCTTGAAAATAGTATGGATTGCTCAGTCCGTTGATTTTGATGGTTGTTCTTTCGAGTTGTGCATGAGCCATTTGGCTGGCTATACCGCGTTTCCAAATGAGTTCATACAAACGTTCTTCGTCGCGCTCTGCTTGGATATTTGAGCGGGTAAAGTCTGTGGGGCGAATGGCTTCGTGGGCCTCTTGTGCGCCCGCACTTTTGGTGCTGTATTTGGTAGGTTTGGAGTAAGCTTCGCCGTAAAGGCTCGTGATGGCGCTTTTTGCGGCGTCAATGGCAGTTTGCGATAAATTCACAGAATCGGTACGCATGTAGGTGATGTGACCTGCTTCGTAAAGTCTTTGGGCAACACTCATTGTTTTGCTCACCGAAAAACCGAGCTTGAGGCTTGCCTCTTGTTGAAGGGTAGAAGTGGTGAAGGGCGCTGCCGGGCTTTTTGTAGCTGGTTTTTGTTGTACGTCTTCTACACTAAATTGGGCATTTTGCGCTTCTGTCAAAAGTTGCTGCGCCGCTTTTTTGTCGGAAATTTGTTGGTTGAGCTCTGCATTGAGTATGCCATTTCCCGATAAAAACTGACCTTGAACTCGGAAAAATCCTTCGGAATTGAATTGATTGATCTCGCGTTCGCGCTCTACAATAAGCCGAACGGCTACCGATTGCACGCGGCCAGCAGAAAGGCTTGGACGCACTTTTTTCCAAAGCACTGGCGAGAGTTCAAAACCAACAATGCGGTCTAGCACACGGCGCGCTTGCTGTGCATCGACAAGTTCTTGATTGATTTGTCTGGGATTTTCGATGGCACGCGTAACGGCTGTTTTGGTAATTTCATTGAAAGTGATGCGCTTGGTATCTTTTTTTTGGAGCTCAAGTGTTTCGTACAAGTGCCAAGAAATGGCTTCTCCTTCGCGGTCTTCATCGGTTGCGAGCCATACGGTGTCGGCTGCTTTGGCTAATTTTTTAAGTTCGGCAACTACTTGTTTTTTGTCGGGACTCACTTCATATTGCGGTGCAAAACTCGCTTCAATGTCTATGGCAATGCCTTTTTTGGCGAGGTCTCTGACGTGGCCGTAGCTCGACTTTACAATGTAGTCTTTACCGAGGTAGCCCTCGATGGTTTTTGCCTTTGCAGGAGACTCAACGATAACAAGATTTTTAGCCATAAGGAGATTTTGGGGACAAATGTAAAAGTAAAACAGTTCACAGCTCAACTTGTTTGTTGCATTTTTCTACGGATTGATCCTTAACCTATGGTTATATTTTTTTTAGGTTTGACAACTTCCTGTGCTGCCAATTTGTCAGTAGTTTGATTTTGCCCTATTTTTGCAGTTCAAGAAAAACGATGGAATACGAAAACAAAGTAATAGACGAAGCACTCCAAGGTACTGCCCTTGATTTACCAACTCAGGGCAGCCCCGACGCAAAAAAATTATACTTAGAAAGTTATGGTTGCCAGATGAATTTCTCAGACAGCGAGGTGGTGGCTTCCATTCTTTCCGATCAAGGTTATCAAACCACCCGCAATATCGATGACGCCGATGTCATTTTGCTCAACACCTGCTCCATTCGCGAAAATGCTGAGCAACGCGTACGTAACCGCCTCACCGAGTTCAAAATCAAAAAAGAACGCAATCCTGAGTTGGTGGTGGGTATTCTTGGTTGTATGGCCGAGCGCCTCAAAAAGAATTTACTCGACGAAGAAAAACTCGTCGATCTAGTTGCGGGCCCAGATGCCTACCGCGACCTTCCTAATTTGATAGACGAAGTGGGAACCGGTCAAAAAGCAGTAAATGTGTTGTTGTCACGCGATGAAACCTACGCCGATATCGCACCTGTTCGTCTTGACCAAGGAGGTATTTCAGCTTTTGTTACCATTATGCGTGGCTGTGACAACATGTGTTCTTTTTGCGTGGTGCCGTTTACACGTGGTCGCGAACGTTCTAGGGACCCAAAAACGATTGTTGCCGAATGCCAAGATCTTTTTGATAAAGGCTATCGCGAAGTGACTTTATTGGGTCAAAACGTCGATTCTTATCGTTGGAACATCTCTGCAAAAGGAGAAATTAAAAATGAAGCAGAGCCCACGACTAATTTTGCTCAGCTCATGGAAATGGTGGCGCAGGTTTCTCCGCTATTGCGCGTGCGTTTCAGTACTTCGCATCCAAAAGACATGACCGACGACGTTCTCGAAATAATGGCCAAATACGAAAATATTTGTCCTTACATCCACTTACCCGTTCAGTCGGGCAACACTGATGTGCTTTATCGCATGAACCGCGGCTATTCCCGCGAGTGGTACCTCGAGCGCATTGCGGCCATTAAACGCATCATTCCGGGTTGTGCCATTTCAACTGATATCATAACTGGTTTTTGTGGTGAAACAGAAGAAGAGCATCAAGAAACGCTCAGCTTAATGGACCTCGTTCAGTACGATTTCGCTTATATGTTTAAGTACTCAGAACGTCCCAAAACACTCGCCGAAAGACGCTTTGCCGACGACGTTCCCGAAGAAGTGAAGGGTCGTCGCCTAAACGAAATCATCGAAAAGCAATTGGCTCACTCTTTGGCCTCCAATCAGCGCCTAGTTGGCACGCTTCAAAAAGTCCTGATAGAAGGTAAATCCAAAAGATCAGAAGAGCATCTTTGTGGCCGCACAGGTAGCAACGTCATGGTCGTTTTCCCGAAACTTCATTTCGAAAAAGGAGACTACGTGAATGTCCGCATCAAAGACTGCACTTCAGCCACTTTGATGGGTGAAATAGAATTATAAACACGAGTTCAATAACATGGATGTTCAGCAAATCAAGCAAAGATTCGGCATCATTGGCTCAGCACCTTTGCTCAATCGCGCATTGGAAATTGCCATGCAAGTTGCGCCCACAGACATTTCTGTATTAGTTACTGGCGAGAGTGGAACAGGTAAAGAAATCATCCCACAGGTCATTCACCAACTTAGTGCGCGCAAACACGGCGAATACATTGCCGTGAACTGTGGCGCAATCCCAGAAGGTACTATTGATTCCGAACTATTTGGACACGAAAAAGGATCTTTCACGGGCGCCCAAGGAAGCCGGCAAGGTTATTTTGAAGTGGCCAACGGGGGTACTATCTTTTTGGATGAGGTCGCAGAACTACCCATGCAGACACAAGTGCGTTTGCTGCGTGTACTCGAAACAGGTGAATACATTCGGGTGGGCTCTTCTAAGCCGCTCAAAACCAATGTGAGAGTGGTTGCTGCCACCAACGAAAACATGCAAAAAGCTATTGCATCCGGCAAATTCCGAGAAGATTTATATTACCGCCTGAGCACCGTTCCGATTCCTTTGCCAGCCTTGCGCCAGCGTGCCGAAGACATCCATTTGCTTTTTAGAAAATTTGCCAACGACTTTGCCGACAAATACCGCATGCCGGCCATCAAGCTGACCGAAGCTGCTGTCGAACTTCTGCTCAGTTATCCTTGGCCAGGAAATATTCGTCAGCTCAAAAATTTGGTCGAGCAGCTTTCTGTCATTGAAACAGCACGCCAAATTGATCCAATGACGCTCAGTGCTTACCTGACGCCAATCACTGAAAAGAGCAGTGGCTTGCAGCTCAACGACCAAAGTCAAGATTCCATCTCGGAAAGAGAACTCATGTACAAATTTTTATTTGACATGAAAAAAGACCTCACTGAACTCAAAAAACTGGTCATCGACATCGCTAGCGGCACCCAAAACATTAACCTCAGTGCCGATCAGACTGCTGCGGTTTCACGACTCTATCAGGAGGTTTACGAAGAACCCACTTCCCCCACAAGGATCTTACCGGCTCCTAGTGTACATGTAGAGTTGCCTACCATACAGCGCACACCAGATCACGACGAATACGAGGCCCACATAGAACTTGAAGAATCCTTAAGTCTAGAGGATCGCGAGCGCGAGCTCATTCAAAAAGCACTCGAGAAGCACCGCGGAAAGCGCAAATATGCAGCGCAAGAACTCGGTATTTCTGAGCGCACACTCTATCGCAAAATCAAAGAATTTCAATTAGCAGAATGATGCGTTATGCCTGCTATATATTGGTCGCTTTTGCCCTGAGCGCCTGCTGGCCCGAGAGCTTTTCCTTTCGAGATAGCGGCGGTATGGCCCCAGAATGGGAAAGTTTCACCATACAAAATCTAGAAAATACAGCACCCAATTGCCCGCTTTCTTTTGCACCATTGCTTACCGAACAACTCAAAGATGGCGTGCAGAACAATACGCGTCTGGTACTCAACACCAAACAAGGTTCGGGTGAGGTAAACATCGAAGGTGCGATTACAGCGTATCAAGTACAACCAGTGGCTATTCAAGGTGCAGACAACGCCAGCAGCAATAGGCTCACCATGACGCTCGCGCTCAAAATCAAAATCAAAGCACCCAAAGAAGAAGAATGGCAAATGGTGAGCACGCGTTTTGCCGATTTCTCATCGTCTAGTAATTTGGCCGACGTCGAGCAAAAACTGTTTGCAGAGATTTCTGCCCAAATGGTACAAGACCTCATCAATAAGTTGTACAGTAATTGGTAAATTAGCGCTGTGTTAAGTAAAGAACAACTTCATTTGCAAATTGCGACACCAGCCCTATGTTCGGGTGCTTACCTGACTGATCTCGAAGATCTTCAGGCGGCGTATCCCTATGCCACAAGCTTCTCGATTCTTTACTTGAAGACACTTGCCAAAGAACAAGATGTTCGGCTTGCTAAAGCGCTGGACCAAAAAGCATTTGCGATCCAAAATCGGATAGTACTCTACGAATTACTTAACGAGCGCCTGCAACAAGAACCCCAAGTAGTTCAAGTTTCAACAGAAAATATTATTCAAGAAATTCAAGTTTCAGTAGAAAAGGTCGTTGGAGACGTTTCAGTTCCTGAGCAAGAAAAAAACCTTCTAAAGGAAGCGGCAATAGAAGTAGAAGAGGTTGTCACAGAAGCAGTAAAAGGAGAGGAAGAGTTACTAGATAAAGAAGAAACAGCTCCCGATGAGCTCGATCAATTGTTGCGCGCAAGTCTCATCAACTCGGCTTATGTTGACCTTACTTATACTGAAGAGCTCAAAACCCTAAACGAACAAGCTGAAGAACCAGATGTCTCAGCAGCGCTTGAGCAAGCAGCGCAAATGCCAACACAAGTCCTAGCTCCAACGGAGCGCTTTACTTTCTCGCAATGGTTACATCATGCAGAAGAGGTCAATGAAGAGCAGCAAAAGGAGTACCTCAGCATTGCCAAACCCAAGCAAGATTTTTATTCACCGGCCAAAAAAGCAAAAGAGAGTTTAAGTTCCGATCAAATACCTGTTTCGGAAACCTTAGCCAAAATATACGCGATGCAAGGCGCAGTAGGCAAAGCAATTGGGGTTTATGAGCAATTAATTTTGCTTAATCCGGAAAAAAAGAGTTTCTTTGCAAATCAAATTAAAGTACTTAAGAAAAACCTCAACGCTTAATCATGACCGGAATACTTTCTTTTTTAATCATCGTAGCCAGCGCATTGCTGATTCTCGTTGTTTATGTTCAAAACCCAAAAGGTGGGGGCCTAAGTGCTGATTTTGGTGGAGCGTCTCAATTAGGCGGCGTTCAACGCACCAACGAACTCATCGACAAACTTACATGGGGCTTAGCTGCAGCTATCGTTGTTTTTAGCCTTGGTATCTCTTTGAGTCAACCAAAGCCACCAAAACAAGTTGCACCACAAACCCAACAACAAGCACCAAATCAAGGTCAAGGTCAGAACCAAGGTCAGAGCCAAGGTCAGTAACCTGATTTTTTTAATCATATGAAATGTCAGTATGTCACGCATACTGACATTTTTTTTTCTCCTTTATGCAATTTTGACGCAAAACAGCAATTGGCATGTTTTTCGAAGGAATTGAGCCAACTAAAAATATTTTTTATGTCAGTAAAATTCAAACCTTTGGCAGACAGAGTTCTGGTAGAACCTGCGCCAGCAGAGCAAAAAACAGCAAGCGGAATCATTATTCCAGACACAGCAAAAGAAAAACCCTTGCGCGGTACTGTTATAGCAGCTGGGTCTGGTAAGAAGGATGAACCC
Source organism: Cryomorphaceae bacterium (assembly GCA_027483605.1). GTDB lineage: Bacteria > Bacteroidota > Bacteroidia > Flavobacteriales_D > Crocinitomicaceae > UBA952. The sequence goes on from JAIXUE010000002.1 coordinate 60,283, forward strand.
ATGTCAGTAAAAGTTGGTGACTCCATTCTCTATGGCCAATACGCTGGAACAGAAATCAAAATTGATGGGCATACTTTTCTCATCATGCGAGAATCAGACATTTACGGTATTTTTTAATCTAAATTTTAAATCAAAATGGCAAAAGAAATTTTCTTTGATGTAGAAGCACGTGAAAAACTCAAAAAAGGAGTAGATGCTTTGGCAAATGCTGTAAAAGTGACGCTTGGGCCAAAAGGTCGCAACGTGGTCATTGGCAAAAAATTCGGCGCACCACACGTCACCAAAGATGGCGTTACGGTAGCCAAAGAAATTGAGCTCAAAGATCCTATCGAAAACATGGGCGCACAAATGGTCAAAGAAGTGGCTTCCAAAACTGCCGACATCGCAGGAGACGGAACCACTACAGCAACTGTTTTGGCACAAGCCATCGTAACTGCAGGTCTCAAAAACGTAGCCGCAGGCGCCAATCCAATGGACCTCAAACGCGGTATCGACAAAGCTGTGACAGAAGTGGTTGCAAACCTTCGCAAAATCTCGAAGCAAGTTGGCAATGACAACAGCAAAATTGAACAAATTGCCACTATTTCTGCCAATAACGACGAAACGATCGGTAAACTCATCGCAGAAGCCATGAAAGTGGTCGGCAACGACGGCGTCATTACCGTAGAAGAAGCAAAAGGCACAGAAACGGAAGTCAAAACAGTAGAAGGGATGCAGTTTGATCGCGGTTACCTTTCTCCTTACTTCGTTACCAACGCCGAAAAAATGATTACCGAAATGGAGAATCCTTTGATTTTGATCTCTGAGAAAAAAATCTCTAGCATGAAAGAATTGCTTCCAATTTTGGAGCCAGTAGTGCAAGCGGGAAAATCACTTTTGATCATCGCTGAGGACGTCGATGGCGAAGCACTAGGCACACTCGTTGTGAACCGTTTGCGCGGTTCTTTGAAAGTTGCCGCTGTAAAAGCGCCAGGTTTCGGCGACCGTCGCAAGGCCATGCTAGAAGACATCGCTATTCTCACAGGTGGTGTTGTTGTATCAGAAGACCGCGGCATGACCCTTGAGAACGTCAGCATGGACATGTTGGGTTCAGCGCAAAAGATTGAAATTGACAAAGACAACACCACAATTGTCAATGGTAAAGGAGCCAAAGCGGATATCCAAGCGAGAGTAGGGCAAATTCGTGCTCAAATTGAGCAAACAACATCTGATTACGACCGCGAAAAATTGCAAGAGCGTTTGGCTAAATTAGCTGGCGGCGTTGCAGTACTTTACGTAGGTGCGCCAACAGAGGTGGAGATGAAAGAGAAGAAAGACCGCGTAGACGACGCACTCGCTGCAACGCGCGCTGCCGTTGAAGAAGGAATCGTACCAGGAGGAGGTGTTGCCTTGATTCGTGCCATCGAAACACTCGACACATTGAAAGGTGCCAACGAAGACGAAATGACCGGTATTCAAATCGTGAAACGCGCTGCCGAAGAACCATTGCGTCAAATCATTGCCAACGCCGGTGGCGAAGGAGCAATTGTGGTTCAAAAAGTACGCGAAGGCAAGGGTGACTTCGGTTACAATGCCCGCACAGAAGTATTCGAGCCGCTCTACAAATCAGGTGTCATTGACCCAACAAAAGTGACGCGTATTGCCGTTGAGAACGCTTCGTCAATTGCCGCAATGTTACTCACTACAGAATGCGTTATTGCCGACGAGCCAGAGGAGGCAAGTCCTGCAGCCGCGATGGGCGGAATGGGTGGCGGAATGCCAGGCATGATGTAAAGATCATAAGAGCCTTCGGGCTCTTTTTCATTTCTTTCTTCCCGTCTTTACGGATAGCGAGAAATGTCTATATAGAGCCACCTTCGGGTGGCTTTCTTTTTTGCTTAAATTTGAAATATGTGCTACAGCAATTCATCTACTTCTTCTACCCAACAGCTTGCTGAACGCTACCGCAAATTAGTTCCCTCACAACCCATAGAATTGAGTTATTACTTTGCGACAGGTTTTCAATTTCCAAACTGGCAGGTGGTTACAAATGATGAGGTGCTGCAGCAAATGCGCTGGGGTTTGATTCCCAATTGGTACAGCGGTTCAAACTGGATGGATTTCGCCGCCAAAACCCTCAATTCCCGACTAGAAACTTGTGCCGAAAAAGCATCTTTTCGACACTTAGTTCAGTCCAATCGTTGCCTCGTTCCTTCAACAGGATTTTTTGAATGGAAAACCCAAGGTAAGCTCAAGATTCCTTATTTTATCAAAGATATTAAACAACCTGTTTTTTCCATCGCAGGTCTTTACGACACATGGCTCGATCCGTCGAGAGGTGCTTTTGAAAGAACCTTTACCATTCTAACAACGGAGGCCAATGCATTAATGGCAGAAATTCACAACAGTAAAAAACGCATGCCGCTTGTTTTGTCATTAAATGAAGAAGAGGATTGGTTAAACGGGCGGCTTGCTTTGCATCAAATAGCCAATCGAGATAGCATTCAATTAGAGGCCTGGGAAGTCAATAAAAAAATGATTTTAGGCCCCAACGCGAATGCAGTAGAAGTCAGCCAAAAATTTTGCAATTCTTCGTCAGAACAGCGCAGCTTATTTGACTAACTTTGGCATTACAATTGTATAGCGCCAACACATGAAAATTATATACCTGCTCTTTATTCTTGGTTTGTTCACCTCATGTATTGAGATTTGGGATGACCTTACACTCAATAATGATGGATCAGGGACACTCCGTTATAAAATTAACCTCAGCGAAAGTAAGGTCAAGGTCAATTCTATTCTAGCCTTAGATAGCCTAGATGGCAAGCCTGTCCCAAGCAAAGCCCAAATCAGTGCCAAAATCAATGAATTTGTACGCATTTTGGATGCGCAAGTCGGTATATCAAATGTGCTGGTTGAAGAAAACTACACCGATTTTATCTTTAAGTTTTCCTGCGATTTCAGCAGTATCCGCAATCTTCAAGACGGCATCAAACTCAGCATCGCTCAATTATCAAATGAAAAGTTAACAACGGCTGCCGATCAATTTTGGCTCAGTTGGGATGGCAATACTTTGGTACGGAGCATTCCGTCATACATTACACAGCAAATCAAGAATTACAAATTAGAAGATGCTGAGCAGCTCAAAGAAGGTGTTTATACTTCCATTGCACGCTTTGAACGCCCTGTCGCTTCCTTTGAAAACAAGTTAGGTACACTCAGTAAAAATCAAATGGCTGTAATGGTCAGAACCAACACCTTTGAGCTCAAGGAAAACCAACATTTGCTAGACAACACAATTGTATTAACTCCGAGATGAGAATCGCGGATTATGCTTAACTTCGTTTTATAATTTTCTATCGCGTGAGTCAACTTTTTAAGATGGTCCTGGGTTTGGTAAGTGCCACGCTCTTTTGCACCACTACCCAAGCCCAACTAAAACAAATTCAATCCGAGCACTTGCTGCCCAAAGATGCCGTAACGGTATTTAGCATCAACAACATCAGTTTGCTGCAAAAGATTTCCATGGACGAGCTAGTCAATTACGAATTCATGTCTGAGGTACACCAAGAACTTTTTGACGGTTCTACCTCAGGAAAAACGCTCAAAGATGCAGGGCTAGACTTCAATCAACGCTTGAATCTTTTTTATGGCAAAACCAATACCCATGAACTTACTGGATTTACTTTTGGGGTTGCCGACAAAGCAGCATTATTTGAAGTCTTTGACGATTTTCAAGTTGTTCAGAGTCCTTTAGTGGGGCTAGAAATTTACGGCACCTTCTTTAATCAATTGCTGATCAAAGACAACAAAGCTATTCTCATCAGAATCGAGCCCACCATGGAACACATCGATGCTGTTACGGACTCCATTTGGTATGCTAGAGGCAACGAAATGCCTTTTGACTTTTTTGAAGAAGCCCCACAAGAAGAACAAATTCTAAACGAACAAACCTACGAAGACAACCCAAATACCAATGTTTTCCCTGAAGCCACCGAAAATCCAGCAGTAAAAAATTACTACGAACTCCGCGACAGCGTTCAGGTCATTCTCCAACAGGCTGAGTTAGCGCGTGTCATCGACGAGATTTTTGTAAAAGGTGTCAATCTCTATCACTTTGATCCTCGTTTTGCTGCCCAGCTCACCCACAACGCCGAAGGTGTTTTTTACCTAGATAACGCCCGAAATCTAGATAAATCAGAGGGTTTGTGGTATTTTCAGACTGTCTTACCTACACTTTACAAGGACATTCAAGAATTGTATGCCGGAAACGTCATTCTCGGGGATCTCTTCCTGCGAGACAACAAAGTCGACTTTGAAGTAGAAGCGCAATACGGACCAGCACTTGGCAGTATTTATGCCCAAATGAATGATGCCAAATTTGACCAAAACGTGTTGGCTTATATCCCCGCTGAAAGCCCTGCTTACTTTACTTACAACATCAACCTAGAGCAAGCTTACGAACAAGCATATAAGGTGTTGCTTCCTTTGCTTAGCGATGAGAAAAACGCTCAAATCGCTATGAACGTGCTCACCCTTGAGTTGCTAAATGAGTTCATCAACAAAGATGCCTTATTTGATACCTACAAAGGCAGTATGTTCGGTACTTTCAATGGCATCAAAAAAGTCAAAACCAAAAAAATAGACTTTAGTTACGACGAAGAAACCTTCGCCTATCAAGAAACAGAAACAGAAACAGAAGCAGAAATGCCCATTTTTACTTTGGGTTTCTCAACTGCCAGAGCCGATGTACCTGAATTAGTACTCAAGCACATGGCGCGCCTGAGTTCTCGGATTCAGCGTTTTGAAAATTACTGGCGCATAGACAACGCAATTTTAGATGCAGCGCCGCTTTATATCCTTAACACGGGTAAGCTCCTGATCTTCACCAACGACGAAGACCTGGCTAGATTGCATCCTAAAGGATATGGCAAAGGAGCGCTTTCAAAAGCCGACCGCAAGGCAGCACGCAAAAGCGGATTTATGTATGGCTCTGTTGACATCCCCAAAACACTTGATGGTTTTCCAACAGAGGTGCTCACACCGCGCAATGCCGAAATTGTTTCGTCATTAAAAGGTAAGTCAGGTCAAATTATCCTGACCTCATCTGAAACCAATGCCGAGCACACAAATTTCAAAATGAGTTACACATTTGAGGGGACAGAATCTACGGGCAAGCATTTGCTCGACCTCGTCAATTCGCTATATCTCATCTACACATTGAATCCGTAAACAATGTATCGCAAGTTTCTGACACTCGTCCTGATCGCCGGTAGTCTTGGCTTGGTCTTATTTGTCAAATCATTTTTATTTGAGCAACCTAAAACTCCGCGTTTACTCGACAGACTTCCGAGTGCTGATTTCTTGGCAAAGGCCAATATTTTGGAGCTTGCCAAAGAAACCAATTCGCTGCTTCAATACAACAAACTCTCCATGCGGGACTTCACCACCTATGAGTTTCTCTTAGGGCAAGGAAAGCAATACGGAATTGATCTAGAATCCAACCTCTATCTTTTTGCTAACGAAAATGGAAATTGGGGAGCACTCATTCGCCTAACAGATTCTTCAAAAGTCCATATTGGTATGGAGCGCTTGTCTAAGTTTGCCGCTCTACAAGATTCAGTAGTGGGCGGTAACAAATTTTATTACATCCAAAAAGAACAGTCTTACTTGCATTATGGAAAAGATTACGCCCTGATTTATCAAGGAAATGATTTTATTCGAACTTTGAATCAAGTGGTTTCTGCTCACTATGGTGCACAGCAAAAAGTGTGGAAAGAATTTCTAAGGCAAAAGCAATTTAAAAACGAACACCTCGTTATTTATGCCAATTGGCCTAAATTGAAGCGTTTTGATATCCAAACAGCAATGTTTGCCCACGACAGCGATTCGCTTGGTTTTCGTCTCAAGAGTTATATCAAAAAACGCACACCGCTTTATTTTTCACTCAAGCGTTCTGGCTTGAGTTACAAAAGTGATCTTCAAACCGACCGACTTATTGATATTCACTTAGATGTCCGTGAATTTAAGCAGCAAAAACAAGATTCAGTCTATGTGCAACTCGCTCAGTTGAGTCGAAAAATTGGTTTCCCATTTGAGCGTTTCATGGCTGCCTGGAACGGTGATCTTGTTTATCAAGAAGGAGGAAAGCAAATTCAAGAAGTGCGTTTCATTGAAACGATTCTAGACGACGACTTCAACGAAACAGAAGTAGAGCGCTTGCGCTACGACACCGTCGCAGGATTTGCGGTGCTGGCTTCCTTGAATCGATCAGGACCTCAATTTATCGGTAAATTGGCTCAAAAAGGCCTCTTGCGCGAAGACGAAAACGGTTATCGCTTTTTGTTTTCTCCCTTACTGCATTTCCAAAAATCTGGTCCTTATTACCAGTACTTTTCAGCAGCTACTTCGCCGCGCGTAGTGCGCAGTAAGCAAAACCAAGTGCTCTGGAAGTATAAAGGCACGAAGTACTACTTTAAAATCGACAAACTGACGCGTTACGAAATCTTTGGCAGCCTTCAGGTGCCGGTAAGATCTATTCTCAGGCGCAATAAATTAATTTAGTCAGGTCTGGATTAGGTGTAAATCAAGCGAAAATAAATTCGTCTTGGTGTGCCTCGATATAAGAAAGGATGCCTAAAATTTCATCGAGTTCTGCTGTCGTGACCAACCTTGTTCGGTAGTCCTTGAAATGTGAAATGCCTTTGAAATAATTGGTGTAGTGTCGCTTCATTTCGGCAATCCCTAACTTCGGGCCTTTCCACTTGATGCTCATGAGTAAATGCTCTCTGCAGGCCAAAACACGCTCTGATAGCGTGGGGCCAGCAAGTGTCTCACCAGTTTGGACATAATGCTTTATTTCTCTGAAAATCCAGGGGTAACCAATAGAGGCGCGGCCAATCATGACGCCATCAACGCCATAGCGGTTTTTATAAGTGAGTGCTTTTTCTGGACTATCAATATCGCCATTGCCAAAAACAGGGATGTGCATACGCGGGTTATTCTTGACCTCCGCAATCAAGGACCAATCGGCTTCACCTTTATACATTTGCTTTCTGGTACGGCCGTGAATAGAGATAGCCTCAATGCCAATATCTTGTAGCCTTTCGGCGGCGTCTACCACATTTTTGGTGTCGTCGTCCCAGCCTAAGCGTGTTTTGACGGTAACCGGAAGTTTAGTGGCGTTGACAATTTCTTTGGTGAGGCGAACCATTTTTGGAATGTCTTGAAGCAGGCCTGCACCAGCACCTTTGCAAGTGACTTTTTTAACGGGGCAACCGTAGTTGATGTCGATGAGGTCTGGCTGAACGGCTTCAATGATTTGCGCAGATTGAACCATACTTTCGGTTTCTGAACCAAAAATTTGGATGCCGATAGGGCGTTCGTATTCAAAAATATCTAGCTTTTGACGGCTTTTCGCGGCGTCGCGGATGAGGCCTTCCGAAGAAATGAATTCGGTGTACATGAGGTCGGCACCGTATTGCTTGCAGAGCGCACGGAAAGGCGGGTCAGAGACGTCTTCCATGGGCGCCAAGAGCAACGGGAAATCGCCGAGTTCGATATTGCGAATTTTTACCATCGTTTGCTACAATTTTAAAGCCCCATTGCTTTGAGGTATTCTTTGAGCTTTTGTTCGTTGCTGAGCTTGAGCACCATTAATTTGTCGGCGGTGTCTACAACGATGTAATCTTGGAGGCCATCTAGCAACACTGTTTTTTCTTTTGGCACATTGATCAAGCAGTTATTCGAATCAAATGCAAAAACGTTTTGGCCAATAATAGAATTTTGCTGTTCGTCTTTTTTGAGGTGGGTAGTGAGGCTGCCCCAAGTACCGAGGTCACTCCAGTCAAAATCGGCTAATACCATACTGACGTTTTGCGCTTTTTCCATGACGGCAAAGTCAATAGAGATGTCGGGGCAAGCGGCAAAGGCGTCTTTTAAGAAAGTGCCTTCTTGCGTGCTGCCATAAACGGCAGGTTGTGCAGTGAAAATGTTGTAAACATCGGTTTGGTGCTGTGCTAGCGCCTCGAGAATAACCGCTGCTTTCCAAACAAAAATTCCGGCATTCCAAAAAAAGTTGCCTGCCCGAAGGAATTCTTCGGCAGTGGCTAGGTTTGGTTTCTCTCTAAATTGGAGTACTGCGCAGGCGCTTCCTTTTTGGGTTAGCGCTGATTTTTCAAACTCAATATAGCCGTAGCCGGTGTCGGGTCTAGTAGGCTCTATGCCGAGTGTAACAAGTTTGTCTTCTTGGGCGGTGTGCCAAGCGGTGCGGATAATTTCTTCGAAGCGTGCCTCATTGATGATGAGGTGATCTGCCGGTGAAATTAGTAAGGTGGCATTGGGGTCGAGGGCCTGGATTTTGGCTGCAGCATAAGCAATACAGGGCGCAGTGTTTTTGCGTTCAGGCTCGCACAAAACTTGGCTGCTGGTGAGTTCGGGTAGTTGTTCGAGTACCAATGCTTCATAGGAAGTGTTGGTGAGGATGTAAATATTTTCTGCGGGAATAAATTTTTGCAAGCGCTCAAAAGTGAGTCGGAGCAAAGACTTTCCGATGCCGAGGACATCTAAAAATTGCTTTGGGTTTTCAGCAGTAGAAAGTGGCCAAAATCGGCTACCGACGCCGCCAGCCATGATGAGGCCATAGGTATGTTTGCTATTCATTTGAGAGAGGTGTTATGGCAGCAAGCGCATGAATTAAAAAAATGCGCTTGGTGTCAAATTCGGTACAAAGATAACGAGTTCTGCGGAGTTCACCTTTAATGAACTGTTTGTTGTTCAGTAGAAAATGCGAGTTTTTAGGCAGGGATTCTAATGTGATTTCCGTGTTTTGATCAAAAGTCCGCAATACCCGACTCAATTGTACGTCTGCGCCACTAGAAGCCTTGAGTCTTACAAAACTTTTTTCGAGTACTTGATGAAGTTCTTGCGGTAAGGCGCGGCTTTCTAATAAGGGTAAGAGGCGCTGCCTAAATGCGGTTTTCCATTCGTGTCCGTGGGCAGGGACTCTATGGCCATATTGTCTAAAGGTGTCGAGGTGGGCAATTTCGTGTAAGGAAGTAATTAAAAAACTGTAAGGGTTGAGGTCGCCGTTAATGGTAATGATGGGTTTTGTTTGCAGCGGATGTGTTCGAAAATCACCAAGCTTTGTTTTGCGTCCGGGGACGATCTTAAACTGAACCCCTGCGGCTAAAATACAGTCTGCTAAATAGGGTGCAAATACTGCTGGTACAAATTTTTCAAGGGTATCAATGAAGTGTTGTCGCTTTGACTGCATGACCACAAAAATAATGTTTAATTTAGCGTAGTGAATCTTCTCAAACAGTTCGGTCAGTACATGCTTATGCTTGGCGTCGTCTTTTCTAGGCCTGATCGCTGGCGGTTTTTTTGGAAGCATACACTTTTAGAAATCGAACAAATCGGCATCAACTCTCTGCCAATTGTTGCACTTATGTCAACATTTATGGGCGCAGTTATCGCTTTGCAAACCGCCTCGAGTATGGAAAGCCCTTTGCTGCCCGACTACACAGTTGGTTTCATCACGCAATCGAGTACCATTCTTGAATTTTCCCCAACCATTATATCTCTTATTCTCGCGGGCAAGGTCGGTTCGAATGTCGCCTCTGAAATCGGCACCATGCGCGTTACCGAACAAATCGATGCCTTAGAAATTATGGGAGTCAACTCACTTAATTTTTTAATCCTACCTAAAATAACTGCAGCATTAGTGTTTTTTCCTGTGTTGGTGATTTTCTCTATGGCGCTTTCTATGTTTGGTGGTTGGTTGGCTTTGTTGGTCTCAGATCTCACCACTACCGAAATCTATATTATGGGTATTCGTTCCTTCTTTAATCCTTTTCACATCACTTACGCCCTTACCAAAACACTTGTTTTTGGCTTTCTGATTGTCAGCATAGCATCGTTTTATGGTTATTATGTGAAAGGCGGCTCTTTAGATGTTGGTCGCGCTTCTACACAGGCTGTCGTGAGTGGCAGTATCGCTATTCTCATCGCCAATTTTATTCTTACCCAACTCATGCTGCTCTCATGATAGAAGTCAAGAAGGTCTCTAAAAGTTTCAATGGTCAGAAAGTACTTTTTGACATCGAACATGTTTTTGAGGAAGGGCAGGTCAATCTGATCATTGGGCAATCAGGACAAGGTAAATCTGTTTTAGCCAAATGTATTGTTGGTCTATATGAACCAGACGAAGGACAAATTTTATTTGACAAGCGCAACTTTACTGACATGGACCGTGCACAACGCAGCAGCATTCGTCAAGAAATCGGCATGCTCTTTCAGGGCGCTGCTCTTTTTGACTCCATGACCGTTGAACAAAATGTCATGTTTCCTCTACAGATGTTTACCAACATGACCAAAGCCGAAATTCAGGCCAGAACTGACTTTTGTTTAGAGCGTGTCAATTTGGCTGGCCGCAATAAATTATTGCCCTCTGAATGCAGTGGCGGAATGCAAAAGCGCGTTGGAATTGCAAGAGCAATTTCCATGAATCCGCGATATTTATTTTGTGATGAACCCAACTCCGGACTCGACCCTAAAACATCAATTGTCATTGATAAACTCATTCGAGACATCACCAAGGAATATAAAATTACGACCGTCGTGATCACCCATGACATGAACAGCGTCATGGAAATTGGCGACCACATCCTTTTTATTCATCAGGGTAAAAAATGGTGGGAAGGCGATCGCCACTCTATTATCAACGCAACGAATCCCGAGATTGAGAGTTTCGTTTATGCGTCCTCCTTCATGAAAGAAATACGCACACAACTGCAAAAAAAAGCGCTGTAATTCGCTTAATTTTTTCTTTTCTCTTATTGTAATATTGATTTCTTTCTTATCTTTGCAACCCCTACGGGGTCTTATACAAACGGTATAAGCAAAACATAAAATTGCGGATGTGGTGAAATTGGTAGACACGCCAGACTTAGGATCTGGTGCCGAGAGGTGTGCGGGTTCGAGTCCCTCCATCCGCACTAAGGCCTCGTTGGTTCAACGAGGCCTTTTTTTTTAAATATTAGGCTTAACAAAACGATCGCATGAAAATTACACGTCAAGAAATCGATGCCCAAAATGGCGTATTAAAAGTAGAAATTGCAGCAGCTGACTACCAAAGCAAGGTCAAAGCAGCGCTTGATAAATACCGTAAAACGGCCAAAATCCCTGGTTTCCGTCCAGGTCATGTACCTGCTGGTCTCATCCAAAAACAATATGGCAAGTCAGTATTGTTAGAAGAACTCAATAAAATTACCAACGACGCTTTGTATCGATACGTCATCGACGAAAAACTCGAACTCCTTGGCAATCCACTTCCAATAGAAAATGGCGTTGAAGGTAGTTTCGATGCTCCTCAAGACTTCACATTTAGTTACGAAATCGGCTACAGCCCTTCTTTTGAGTTGCCCATTTCATCCAAGACAAAAATGGAGTATCATAGCGTCAAAATTGATAAAAAACTCCTCGACAAACAAACCGAAGACCTCCGTCGTCGTTATGGCAAACTCATTTCCTCTGCCGAGGTAAGCGATAAAGACATGGTCATGGGTAAATTCGAAGAACTCGACGCCAATGGCGTGAAAGAAGGCGGCATTAGCCACTCGACTACTATTTCCATGGAATTCCTCGAAAACAAAAAAGGCAGCAAACTTTTGATTGGTAAAAAAATCAATGATGCCTTTGAACTCGATCTTACACTTGTTTCTAAAGGTCCGGAAGATGCCGCAGCTATGTTGGGTTTATCACCAGAAGCCTACGCTGAGCTCGATGCTAAATTTCAGTTTACCGTTAACGACATCAAACGCATGGAAATGGCAGAACTCAACGAAGAGCTTTTCCAAAAGTTATTTGGCGACGAAGTAAAAACGGAAGCCGAAATGAACAAACGCATCGAGGAAGACCTCGCGCGCATGTTCGAAGAAGACGCCGATCGTTTGTTTACCAAAAAAGTATTTGACATGCTCTTCGCCGAGACCAAAATGAGTTTCCCAGAGGCTTTCTTGAAAAGATGGATCAAATCTTCTTCTGAAAAGCCAGTTTCCGACGAAGACCTCGATCGCGAATTCGACGCTTACCTCAATTCTTTGAAGTGGCAGCTGATTCAAACCAAAATTTTCAAAGACAACAACATCCAACTCACCAACGAGGAAGTCATCAACTTCACCAAATCTTTGGTGATTGGCAACTATGCACAATATGGTTTGCCGGCCCCAGACGACGCCGAACTGACCGAAACTGCTAAGCGCTTATTGCAAAATAAAGAGCAAGCCAATGGTATTTACGACCGTTTAGCTGAAGGAAAGCTCACCGCCTATTTTAAAAGTACGGTAACTTTGTCCAAAAAAGAACTGCCCTACGACGATTTCGTAGCCCTAGCACAAGCCTAATTTGTTTAGGTTTTCTTGTTGAGACAAACTTACGCTACATCCCAATCTAAAACCAACAAATTTTTGTTGGTTTTTTTTTGCCCATAAAAATGCTGAATTTGACGCACCAACGCTTCTAGGTGCTGCATTTTCATACTCCGATTCGGGATCAGCGCAATGACTTCTCTGGCGGGTGACGCTTGCAGATCTGCAATTTGTTTGATGCCGCTGCGCTGTTCAGCTCTTAGACTAAAATTGGAGGGGATGAGTGTATAGCCTCCATTTTTATCTACCATCTCAATGAGCAAAGGCAAGTTACCGCCTTCATAATCCCAGTCAGCTTGGTGCTGCTCTTTATTGAGTTGACAAAAGTGCAGCATTTGCGTGCGCAGACAGTTGCCTTGATTGAGCAACCAAGGATGGCGTTGCTGTATTTGCTCAAAAGTAATGGTGTTGTTGGCTTCTTCTGGGCAATAAACTTGTATTTCCTCTAAGAAAAGAGGTATGCTTCTCAAGCGCGCATCGTGGTGCGGGCCCGCAATAATGGCTAAATCGAGTTCTTTTCTTTCTAACGCTTCTAGTGCTGAGGTGGTTTTGAGTTCGCGAATTTTGAGTTTGACATTGCCATAGTCTGCAATCCAAGTGCTAAATAAATCTGGCAACATGTAGGCTGCAATGGTGGGGATTACACCAATTCTAATTTCTTCTTTGACCTGTCCTTTGAGCTGATCAGAAAGCAATTTAATTTTGTCGGTTTCGGAGAGAATCTCTCGTAGTATCGGAATGAGTTGCTCTCCTGATGGCGTCAGTTGCAGCGGATTGCTGTCCCTGTCAAAAACAGCATAACCCAAAGTTTCCTCCGCCTTTTTAATCTGCATCGAAAGCGTAGGTTGGGTTACAAAACAACGTTCGCTGGCTCTTTGAAAGAGTAGTTCTTCACTGAGCACCACGATGTAATTCATTTGCTGTATCGAAATCATATAGAAACAATCTATGCAAATATAAAATAAATCGAAATAAATTATAACACTTCTCCAACCAAAGCGCAGTATCTTTGTTCCACAATTTAGTAATCCTTAAAAACAAAAAAATATGTCAACTCTAGTTGGAAAAAAATTCCCAGACATTACCGTGAAAGCCATCGACGAAATGGGCGATGCTTTTCAATTGAACGTATTAAAACAAGCAGTAGACAACAACAAAAAAGTAGTCTTGTTTTGGTATCCTAAAGATTTTACCTTTGTTTGCCCAACAGAAATTCACGCTTTTCAAGAAGCGGCTGCTGAATTCGAAAAGCGCAACACAATCGTGATTGGCGCTTCTTGCGACACCGCAGAAGTACACTTTGCCTGGTTGAACACTGCCAAAGACAACGGTGGTATCGAAGGCGTTCGTTTTCCTTTGATCGCAGATTCTACACGCTTATTGGCGCAAGAGTTGGGTATCCTCGACTACGACATGTTCGACGAAGACAACATGGCCGGAGACAACGTACCTTACCGTGCAACTTATTTGTTAGACGAAACCGGAATGGTCTTCCATGAGTCGGTTAATCACTTCCCTGTAGGTCGCAATGTACATGAATACATCCGCCTGATCGATGCTTTTGCTCACGTGCAAAAACACGGCGAAGTTTGCCCTGCAAACTGGGAAGAAGGAAAAGACGCCATGAACGCAACGCGTACGGGTGTTGCAGATTACCTAAGCAAACATTAAGCGCATGTTTAGCGACCTCACTTCCGATTCTTTAGACCAAGTTCTTGCCGCTAACGCCAAGGTAATGGTTCAGTATGGCGCAGGTTGGTGTGGCAATTGTAAGATTACCAAACCAAAGTTCAAACGCTTGGCTGAGACGCATCCCGACATCGCCTTTGTATACGTAGATGCCGAACATTGCCCGAACGCACGTCAGTATGCTAATGTGAGTAATTTACCAACTTTTGCCTCTTTTGAAGGTGGCAAATTGGTTTCGGAGGCGCAAGGAAACAAAATAGAAACCATTCAAGAAGTTCTCGATGCGCTTACCAGTCATTAAACACCTTGTAGAGTTCATCGAACAAAACGACGAAGACTACATTAATGAAACCATGGAGACCCTCGAGTTTTTGATTGAGGCGCCGGGAATCAAAGATGAAGAACTCGACGTCATTGGCGAATTGCTTTCTAATTTCTCTGGTGCGCTAGAGGTCCACAAAGAAATCCAAAATGGTGTGCCCAAGCGCGATGCCCTAAATGGCTTCATGAAACGGGTCACCGGATCGATTAACTGACTTAAAACCACCTTCGGGTGGTTTTTTTATGCCTATCTTTGCGGCATGTCAGATTTACTGAATAAGTTAGAAGCCATTCATTTTCGCTTCATTGAAGTCGGCAAAATGATCACAGACCCCGATATCATCTCGGACATGAGTCGGTACGTCAAACTCAATAAAGAATACCGCGACCTCGAGGTGCTAGACGAAGCCTACCTGCGCTTCAAACTTTTGCTGAGCAATCTTCAGAGTGCCAAAGCCTTGCTTGAAGTTGAACAGGATCCAGAAATGCGCGAGATGGCCAAAGCAGAAATCGATGAGCTCGAGCAAGCGCGTCCGCTCTTGGAGGAAGAAGTCAAATTGTTGCTTATCCCAAAAGACCCCGAAGACGACAAAAATGCAATCATTGAATTGCGCGCTGGTACGGGTGGAGACGAAGCCTGTATCTTTGTCGAAGACATCTACCGCATGTATACCATGTATTTCAAAGCCATGGGCTGGAGCGTTGACTTACTCAACTCCTCTGAAGGTTCTGTCAAAGGCTACAAAGAAATCTCCATGGAGGTTACTGGAACAGGAATTTACGGCTCCTTGAAATTCGAGTCGGGGGTTCACCGCGTACAGCGGGTCCCTGAAACGGAATCTCAAGGACGCGTACATACCTCAGCCATCACCGTTGCTGTGTTACCAGAAGCAGAAGAAGTCGATTTTGAGCTCGATATGAACGACGTCAGAAAAGATACTTTCCGCGCCTCAGGTGCAGGGGGGCAGCACATCAATAAAACAGAATCTGCTATTCGCCTCACACATATTCCATCAGGATTGGTAGTCGAGTGTCAGGATGGTCGTTCACAGCACAAAAACCTAGAGAAAGCCATTTCTGTTTTGCGTTCTCGTTTGTATCAACAAGAACTTGACCGCATCCACAACGAGCGCGCGGCTCAAAGAAAAACGCTCGTTTCAACCGGAGACCGCTCCGCTAAAATCCGCACTTATAATTATCCGCAGGGCCGCATCACTGACCACCGTATCAACAAAACCATGTACAACCTCAGTGCGTTCATGAATGGCGATGTGCAAGAAATGCTCGACGCCCTCAAAATGGCGGAAAACGCCGAGAAATTAAAAGGAGAAACCGCATGACCAAAGCAGCACTTATCGAGCAAATTAAACTAAAGCAAAGTTTTTTATGCGTGGGTCTAGATCCAGATTTAGCTAAAATTCCAGCACATCTGCTACAGACCGAAGACCCGCTTTTTGAATTTTGTAAAGCGATTATCGATGCAACGCATCCTTATGCAGTGGCTTACAAGCCCAATACCGCTTTTTTTGAATGCCATGGCGTTGCTGGTTGGGAGGCTTTGCGTAAAACAATCGCTTATATACCTAAAGAATGTTTGGTGATTGCCGATGCAAAACGCGGCGATATCGGCAATACTTCAGCCTATTACGCTAAAACATTTTTTGAACACATGCAAGCAGATGCGGTAACAGTAGCCCCTTACATGGGCTCTGATTCTGTGAAGCCCTTTTTACAATTTGAAAATAAATGGGTGATTCTACTTGCTCTTACCTCTAATGAAGGCGCGAAAGACTTTCAGTTTTTAGAAACAGATGGCAAAGCCCTTTTCGAACATGTTCTGACACGTTCAGCTGCTTGGGGTAGCCCAGAACAACTCATGTATGTTGTAGGTGCTACACGTGCCGAGGATATTGCTAGAGTGCGAGCTTTGGCTCCTGACTACTTTTTTTTAGTTCCAGGTGTGGGCGCTCAAGGAGGAGACTTAGACACGGTAGTTAAATACGGTGCGAATGCACAGTGCGGTTTGCTCGTGAATTCTTCACGTGCCATTATTTATGCCAGTAAGGGAGTTGATTTTGCAGTTGCTGCAAAAGAAGAAGCGCTGAAAATGCAAGCTCAAATGGCTCTGCACGTTCAGCGCTTCGAAATGTAAAGCAAGTTTAGCGTGTAGCTAAATCTGCATTTTGTGTCGTTTGCTCAAGGCTTCCGTAAGCATCGCAGCTTGCAGTACGACCTGCGCCACAAGAAGCTAGTACGAATAGTGTAGCGAATGCCGCGAGGATAAGTGTGAATTTAGTTTTCATGGTGTGTTTGTTTTGTTGTTGCTGCGTTTAACGGCGTTTGTCACACAAAGTTACAATTTTTGAAAAATTAGCACGTTATTTCTTTAATCTTAAGGATGCAAGTTGTAAGAAGGTTGTTGTTTTTGTTAGGTTGGGTGTGGCAAATCCATGCACAACAACAGCAGTTTGCAGTAGAGCCGTTGCAACCGGCACTTGTCAAGCCAATGGCTTTCTTGCAAATTGATACAGCTGTAAAATACAACCTTGTCTCTTGGCAAAAGCAAACAAACGTTTGGCAATTAAAAGCACTTGATGCCGGCTATTTTCTTTTTGCGCTCGAGGCTTCCAAACGAAGCGACTCTATTTCTTACTATCAGATTGTTCCGGGGCCTGTTTTTAAGGGGATTTCATTGTCTACTCAGCAAAGCAGAACGGGTACTGATGAATGGATTCAAGCAAAAGAATTACAAAAACTTGTACAAGACTCCTTGCGTCAGCTCCTGAATAACGGCTATCCATTTGGGCAAGTTCATTTGCAGATGAGTTCTGGCAATCAGCTTTTTATGGAGTTGAAAGTACACAAAGGGCCTGAGGTGCGTTGGGGTGAGCTGCACATCAAGCCGGAGGGCATTATTCAAGAAAAAGTACTTTCTAACCTGCTGCAAATTCATCCTGGTGATCTTTTTAGCGAAAAAGATCTTCTACAAATACAAGATAAACTGGCTGGCCAGTTGCCTTTTAAGTTATTACGCGCGCCAGAATGGGCATACACCGATGAGCGCGCAGACCTCTATTTCTTTCTGGAAAGAATTAAAATGAGTTCAGCCACAGGCATCATTGGCCTGCAACCAAACCCAGCAACGCAAAAAACAGCGTTGGTAGGTGAATTCAATCTGCAACTTCAAAATACCTTCCAGAAAAATGAAAAATTCTTGCTGCATTGGCGCAGTATTGCACCACAAACCCAAATGCTCAAAAGCTCGCTCGCTTGGCCTTATATTGGTGGCTCGCCATATGGCTTAAGCTCGGGTTTTACACTCTATCGCCGAGACACCTCTTTTCTAGAAGTGAAAGGAAATTTAGGATTGACGTACTTGTTTGCTAATAATTGGCAATTGCTTGCACAGCTAGATTTTTGGCGTTCAAATACCTTGCTTGTTTCCTCTGCTGCCAACAGTATATCTAATTTCAGTACACTTGCTTATGGCATCGGCTTGCAAAAACAACAGCTTGATTTTATGCCTAATCCTAGAAAAGGCATACAAGTCAAAGCTCTTTATCTTGTGGGAAATAAAAAAGCAGCAGCAGAGCAGCTCACTTGGCGCCTAGAGTTGACTCAGCGCTACTTTGTCCCCCTATCCAAACGTCAGGTTTTGTGTCTGAGTCAAGAATTTGATCACATTCAGGCTGCAAACCTCTATACCAATGAGCTTTACCGCTTTGGTGGTTTGGAACGCATGCGTGGTTTTGACGAAGAAGCTTTTTTTGCTTCCACAATTGTTTTTGCTGGTTTAGAGTATCGTTTTTTACTCGATGAATATGCCCATTTTTTAGTTTTTTCGGATTGGTCTTGGTTTGAAAACAAAGTGCTCAATAATACGCAAACTGCTGTCTATGCCTTTGGCTTGGGCTTGGTAATGGGCTCAGATAATGGTCAGTTCAAATTGAGTTATGGTCTGGGCGCTGAGCTTGGAAAGGGACTTCAACTCAATGCGGGTAAATTACACTTGGGCTATATTTCCTATTTTTAGTCCATGAAAATCGTATTTGCAAGTCATAATCAAAAGAAAGCTACAGAAATAAGGTCAGTTTTGCCCAAAGGCATGTCTCTTCTCACCCTTTACGACCTCGCGCTAGAAGAAGAAATACCCGAGAACGAACCAACCATTGAAGGCAACTCTGCCTTCAAGGCAAATTGGGTTTTACAGCGTTTTGGTTTGCCTTGTTTTGCCGATGATACGGGTTTGGAGGTTGCCGCTTTAAATGGCGCTCCGGGGGTTCATTCTGCTCGTTTTGCTGGGCTTGACCGAAGTGATGAAGCCAATATGAACAAATTATTGGCGGCACTAGAAGATTCCGCAGATCGGAGCGCGCAGTTCAAGACCGTTATAACGTATTGTGATGGCTTGATCCAACAGCAGTTTACAGGAATTGTAACAGGCGTGATTGCCAAAGAAAAAACAGGCACAGAAGGTTTTGGTTACGACCCAATATTTATTCCCGAAGACCAAAGTTTGACCTTTGCTCAGATGCAACTTTCTGAGAAGAATTTGTATAGTCATCGGGCAAGAGCAATGGCTCAGTTTCTCAATTTTTTAGAAACAAGATAGTTTAGGCTTCAATCACGATGGCAACAGACTGCACATCTCCGTTGATTGGAGGACACAGTTTGGTGATTTTGACTTGTAGCGAAAAAATGCCTTTTAATTCACTTTTGATCCTGTCGACGATGCGTTGGCCAACGTGCTCTATGAGTTTGGAACGGATGGCCATTTCTTGAGTCACGATGCGGTTTACATCAACGTAATCTATGGTATCTGATAGCGTGTCTTGGGCAGCGGCTTTAGTGAAGTCGGTGTGCAGTTCGATGTCGACGATGTAATGCCCGCCTATGCGGCCTTCTTCAGGCAAACAACCATGATAAGCATAGCATTGGATGCCGCTGACGAAGATTTTATGCTTCATGAAGGATTTTTTCTACCTCGGCTAATCCAAGGTCTATGCGTGCAAGTACTTCTTCTTTTCCGAGGAATTCTGAAATCTCAAACATACCAGGGCCCGCTCCAACACCTGTAAGTACCAAACGATATGGCAAGAGAACAGCACCTATACCCAGTTGCTTCTCCGCTAAGAATGCTTTGAAAGAGACTTCAATTGTTTGTGCAGAAAATTCAGTGAGGCTGCTCACCATATTTTTCCATTCTTGAATGTATCCTGCTGTTTCAGGTTTCCATTTTTTGCGAATGGTTTCGGTATCAAATGCAGTTGGGCGGCCAAAAAGATAAGCGCCATCGGTTAGGATGTCTTGGGCAAAAGTGGCGCGCTCTTTCATGAGGTGACAAATTTGTTCAAGTGCAGCATCTGTTAAGTCAATCGTTTCAACTTGACGAAGTTGTGCTGCAATCACTGAGTTGTCTTGCGCTCGCAAATAGGTTTGTTGGAACCATTTGGTTTTTTCTGGATCAAATTTAGCACCTGCTTTACTGACACGCTCAAGAGAAAAAGCAGCAACTAGTTCATCTAGGGTAAAAATTTCTTGTGTGGTGCCGGGGTTCCAGCCTAAAAGCGCAAGCATATTGATGAATGCACCGGGTAAATAGCCTTTCTCGCGGTAGCCAGAATAGAGTTCGCCTTCAGCGGTAGTCCAGTTGGTTGGGAATACAGGAAAGCCAAGACGATCTCCGTCTCGTTTGGAGAGTTTGCCATTGCCATCAGGACGAAGTAAAAGTGGCAGATGTGCAAATTCAGGGCAATCCCAACCAAATGCTTCATAAAGCAACACGTGCAAAGGTGCGGATGGCAACCATTCTTCGCCACGGATGACGTGGCTAATGGCCATGGTGTGGTCATCGACGATATTAGCTAGGTGATATGTTGGCATGCCGTCACTTTTGAATAGCACTTTGTCGTCTAGGTTGTTGGTATTGACCACTACCCATCCGCGAATGAGGTCGTGGAAGCGGATGTCGCGATTGCGCGGCATTTTCATGCGAATGACATAAGGCTCGCCTGCAGCAAGAAGTTGCTCGACCTCAGACTGCGGAAGCGTGAGGGAGTTGCGCATACTGCTGCGGGTTACGCTATTGTATTGCCAATTGGGCATGCCCATGGCTTTGGCTTGATCGCGCATACGGTCGAGGTCTTCGGCGCTGTCAAAAGCGTAGTAAGCTTTGTCTTCGGCAATGAGTTGTTCGGCGTAAGGCCTATACATTTCTTTTCGCTCAGACTGTACATAGGGGCCGTAGTTGCCACCTAGGTTAGGGCCTTCTGTGGGCATGATGCCGCACCAAGCAAGCGCGTCCATGATGTAATCTTGTGCACCAGGTACAAAGCGGGTTTGGTCGGTATCTTCGATACGGATCAAAAAGGTACCGTTGTGTTTTTTAGCAAACAAATAATTGTAAAGGGCCGTGCGGACACCACCCATGTGGAGCGGGCCGGTAGGTGAGGGCGCAAAGCGAACGCGAACAGGTGTTGAAGACATATATAAAAAACTTGGATGCAAAGATAGTAATCTTATCCAAGGGGATAAACGAGTTTAGAGCAGAACTTTCTGGGTTCTTCCAAACTCATTTTTTAGAAAATAGATGCCACTTGGAAGGTTTGTGGTACTGATTTTATTCTCACCTTTTTGAAGCGTAATTTCTTTTTGAACTTGCCCGATAGCATTTAAGAGTTGCAGCTGAATGACTTGATCACTTTCAATAAATAAAGAATTCGCATCTTGTGCTTTTAGGCGCCATGTGTGGGGCTGAAGGCTTGCCAATCCGACACCGCCATCTAGGTTGATTTTAACGACATAATCCAATACATTGGCGCAAGAATCGTCATAGATAGCGTAGTTCACCAAGCCGCGTGTGATGTCATCGTAACCATCTAATATGAGGTTTTCGATGTACGTAGAATCTTGTGAACAAAAGCAGTTTGCATTGACTTGGAAGTTTTTGTCAGTCAAGTTTTGAAGGTTGTAGTCGGTGTTGTAGCAAATGATATTGTCTTCGATGAGGGTTGAGTTTGGACTATAAGCTAGCACAGCAACTCCAACACCATTATTGGTAATGATGTTATTGGTGAGGGTGCTGTTGTCACCCAAACGTACTGCGAGTATGTTGCTGTCAAACGTAGAATTGCTGATGCTTGCGCCACCAGTGTTGTCTATGGCAACGCCGTTGCCCTCGAAATAACAATCTTGGATATTATGGCCAAATGCCTCGGCAAAACCAAAGTCGTTGTCAATGAATTGGCAATTGCTGACCATACCGGGAGAACCCACGATGTTATTACCGTTACCTTCAAATAAACAGTTACTCACATTGATGTAGTTTGACCATGTAAATGAGCAAAAGTTGTTAATGAATTGGCAATTGTTGGCCGTAAGTGAACCATACAAGAGTTGAGCTGCCTGACCTACACCGTTGTTTTCAAATAAGCAACTGTTGTAAGACATGTCGGCATTCAGTTGGATACTGTAATTGTTGTTTTTGAATTGGCAGTTGGTCCAATTATAGGAAACACCTGGTTGGGCAATGTCGTTGGCGATTCCATAAAAGCTATCGTGTAAACGGAAGCGGTCTAGTTGGACATTTCCACCTTGCGAACCCTTGATGTTGATGCCGTACCAGGTTTGCTGGCCCAAAACACTGACGTCTGTCGTTTTAAAGGTAATTGGAGCAGTGTCTGTACCAATCGCGACAAGTGTTCCGCGAATTTCAAGGTAGCGCAAGTTGCCAGTATTGAATGAGTAATCAGGGGTGACAAGTACTTCTGCTCCTGGTTCTATAGTGAGTGTAACCCCAGGAAAAACGACCATAGAACCTGTCATTAAATAGGGGCTCCCAGCGGCTGTCCAGGTGGTGTTTTGATAGATTCCACCAGAAACGGTGGTTTGAGAAAAAAATGAGCTACTTAGTGCTAGCACGAAAAGGGATGTAATTAAGCGAAACATAACTTGAAATTTGTTATTATTTTAACAAAGAATTTTTGGTTTTGTTCCCTAACTGTTTAACATGATCGATAAATATAATTTATGTTAAAAAAAAAGCGATTTAACAACTGATCTCTGTTTCGAATTAGTCAGTACAAATCAGCGTGTCGTACCATGGTGTAAATCCCGCCCAAATACCAAGGCAACCTTTCATATTAGAAGGAATATTGATGGGTGTAGCGTAGGGATTTGCATTTGCATCAAGTTGGGCGTCCATGCGGTCATAATAGAGAAAGACTGCAGGATCCATTTTGGATAACTTCACCACAACGCTATCTCCATATCTAAAATAACGTCGGTACTCTTTTAAATGAGTACTGTCCTTTCTCATTAATGGATTTCGAAAATAGAATTCAATCGTTTGGCCGTTGAAATACTCGTCGGAGAAAATACCGCCTCTTGCTCTCTTAAAAATGGGGTCCAGATCTTGCCCCTGTTCGTTGCGGTTAATTCTTCGAACTTCCCACCGGTAAGCATCTGCATTTGAGGCAGGGTCGGTTAAGCGCGCCCAACTGAAGCCATATTCGATTGTGGCGGGTTCTCGTTTCCAATATAAACTATCGAGGCTAGTGGGGTTTGGTAAGTAGGTGCTTCCTTTGAAAGTTTTTCCTTGATGGTCAATACAGAGTTCGTAGGTTTGATTTGCGGCACCGTAAAGTGCTGTCGAGCTATAGACTTGAATGGGCAAAAGGAGAACTTCTTCGAGCTCAACTCGGAGCATTTCTGCCACTCTTTTTTGACTTTCTATAGGAAGCTGCTGGATGAAAGTAGGAGAGAGCGCAAAGGTATCTGTTCCATTGACAACGGTTACTTGTGCATCGTTGACCACACTATTTAGATAAGTAAGCAAGCTTACGGTATCTGCTGCGGGTTGTGACATGCTGAGCAAAACAATCGGATGCATGCCAGCTTCGATGTTGCCGTCCACAACTAATTGCGGTGGTAATTGCGGAAGGTCAATTTGAATTTCTTTGGAACAGGAAAACAAACCAATAAGCAAAAACAAAGTAAGATAACTCAGGGATTTCAATGAACAGTTTTTTGATGAAAATTGAATTGTTTGGCGCTCACTTCAATGGCGCCTAACCTTACACCTGCCCAACCGACCTGGTGGATCCAGACCTCGTGTCCATCTTGTTGTGTCACTTTGGTTGGCGCATCCATAAAGGTATGGGTGTGTCCGCCGAGGATGAGGTCAATTCCGGCAACTTTCTCTGCAAGCAAAAGATCGCTGGGCTTGGTTTTGTCTTCGTATTGATAGCCCAAGTGAGACAGACAGATGATTAAATTACAATTAGCTAATTTCAATGCCTTGATCACATTTGCTGCGCTCTCAAATGGGTCGTTGAAGCTGATTCCTGCAAAGTTGTTTTGAGGAACGAGCCCATTCAAATCGATGCCGAGCCCGAAAACCCCAACTTTAAAGTGTCCTTTTTGAATGATTTGAAAAGGTTGTACCACTTGCGCCATAGCGGTTTGGCCAAAGTCATAATTGGCGTTGACAAACTTGAAATTGGCGTATTGTTGTGCGTTCATAAAACCCTCGATGCCGATGTCAAAATCATGGTTGCCGAGCGTTACTACATCGTATGCTAATTTACTCATCAGTTTCATTTCCAAAGTACCATGGAAACGATTGAAATAAGGGGTGCCTTGAAAGAAATCGCCAGCATCTAGCAATAAGACATGTTTGTTTTCTTTTCTGTATTTAGCGATCAAATTAGCCCGTGCGACGATGCCGCCTTGATTGGGATATTTGTTGTGATTAGCAGGGAGTGGATCTATTTGCGAATGCGTGTCGTTGGTATGAAGAATGATTAGTTTGGGCAGCTCTTTTTTATTAGAAAAAGCGCCTAGCCACTTTGGTAAAAACAAACCAAAGGAGAGCAGACCTAATTTTTGAAAAAGCTTTCTACGTGTGAGATTCATCTGAAATACCTGGGTTGTGCGTCGAGGATTAACTCGCCCTGTTTTTTTGCCATTTCGATAAACACATCGCGCAATAAAATGTTGGTTTCTTGTTTTTCAAGACCGATAAAAAAGGTCATTTTATCGCCACCATTGGCCAAATAATCGGAGGTCAGTACCCAAATGTACTGATGATTTGCGGTCAAACTTTCAATGAGCAATTTTTCATTTTGAAAGACACAATTGGCAATTGGTTCTCCTCCACTTTTTAAAAGATAGTATTCAATATCAGCAATTTTTGCCACGGGTAGATGAACCCATACGAGCCGATTATCGAAAGGCATCAGTTTATAGAAATCAGCGAGTGAAAGGTTACCAGCCCCAAAAGAACTGCGCAGACCACCTGTGTTTAAAAGGCAAATAACGGGTTCACTCATGCGTTTGTTGGCAGTTTGTGAACTCCACACGGCGTCGGCGCACCAATTCATGAGATTGGAGGTTGGTCGGCTCACATAGAGTGCTTCTTTTGTACTTGCAATGATGGCATCAAACTCTTGGTGCAGCGTGTCCTGATAAGGTTGGAGTATTTGAACTAATGCCGAATCTGTATTTGGTTCGCCAAAAATTGGATGCGCTTTGATTTGAAAAGTTGGGGTAAAACGAGCGGAGCAAGCCATAAGGCTTGCTCCGATGATCATATACCACAAATACTTTGTCATTATTCGATTACAAACTCGCGTTGAACTTGACCGTATTGTGTTTCTACACTGATGAAATAAACCCCAGACTTGAATTCGTTAATTGGCAAGGCTAAAACGGGGAGCTTCAGGTTTTCAGCATGAGCCACTTTGCGCCCTTGGATATCGCTGATTTGGTAAGCAAGGATGTCGAGGCCATTCACCTGAGCATATAGCGTTTGTGAGGCTGGTACTGGGAAAACAGAGAAATTTTGATCAAGTTTCTCAGACAGACCCATATCACAAACCAAATAACTCATGTTGGAGAAATTGATATGACAAGCAAAGTATGCTGAGTCAATAAATGGGTTGCGGTTGCCTTGAAGTACAGCAACATATTCGTGACGCGCAATCTCGTAGTTGTCTGGTGCATCGGCAAAGTGCCAAGTTTTAAGTGATTCTTGACTTTGGTTGGCCGGAAGCTCCCAAGAGTTGCCTAACTGACCGTTGTAACAAGTGGCCATGTAGAAAATCGAACGAGCGGCATTTCCTTTTTGCTCCGGACGCGGCTCATATACTAATTGACTGCCACTGTAACCCACACGGCCCTCTAGGTATGTGAAGACAACGTTACCATCGATATCCATTAAAGGAAGGTTGCTCCGTGGTGTATTGGCCTGTTGAAGATTTGTTGGCCAAAGGTTGTGTTGGTCATTGTATTCTGGCTTTTCTGGACTATCGCAAGGGAAAGTAGGCATCCAGGAGTGTGAAAAGGTGTGCTCACGTGAGTAACCTAAAGCGGTCCAGGTAAATGGATCATTGAATACCTTGCGCTCACCAGAATAAACACATTCTACATAGGATTGACCGTTTGTGGTATCGCGCACTTCATATTGGTTCATCATGGTGGTGAGGTAGTTGTAGTAAGTAATTGAGGTGTGCGGGTTGATCAATGCGCTAAGGTTGCTTAGAAAAGAACTATTCCCTGAATTGATACCGTTGTAATAGTTGCCAATTTGACTACCTGTACTGGTTACATTCCCTGTTGCAGGGTTCATGGTGCGGTAATTTTCGTATCCCGATGGGCCGTTAAATGCGTAAACAGCAAAATGATAATTGGTATTCGCTTCGATGTGACGGGGTGTAAAACCTGTACCCGAGCCAATGTAAGCTACTTTGGCATTGCCGACAACATCACCGCGCTTATAGCTTGTTCCGTCGATAGGTAAACCGGCTACAGCACTGCCTTGTCTCCACAATACGATGTATTTTTCAGCACCTACAGCAGTATATTCACCAGAAAGTGAATAAGGTTTTATGGTAGGAAAGGTAAGTCCGCTTGGGTTAGAAGTTGGTTCTGTAGCCAAGTTGTTGGTCCCAATGCCGTAAAGATTGATGATGTAAGGGTTTTCATCGGTATCGTCGTTGGCAATTGAAAGCGTTGCCAAACGTGAGCCGGTTCCACCAGGTGTAAAGTTAAGGGTTACGTTTTGACTGCTTGTGCCACCCACAACCACATTGGCATTGCAAGTAAATTCCGCAGCATTAGCACCGCTAAAACTTGCACCTGAAACAGTGAGGTTTTGCACACCGTAGTTTTCAATTGTAATCGTAGTGGCCGTTGAGTTGCCCACTACATAAGTGCTTCCTGAAAGCACGCTATTGCCGTTGATTTTAACGTTGATTTCGCGGGCTGGAGCAACATAGGTAAAGATGTCTTGGGTGCTGCGCGGAATGAGCTGATAGTTGGCATTGAACTGCCCTAAAAGGCCAATAATAGAGATGGGGCCTGTTGGAATCGCAGATCCGTCGATATTGGTAGTGCCGTTGATACGCACATCAAAAGTATTGGCGCCATCAAACACTTGAACGGTACTGTTTCCGGCTGCAAAGTTGCCTGTTTGTACAAAACTGACGTTGTCAAGACGTACTAATTGGCCTTCAAGGTTTTCACCGGCACTTGGAATAGGAATAATGAGAGCGGCAGGCTGAATAACTGCTTGGCCATGGTTGGTAAAGGAGTTGGTAGGAGATAACTCGAGCAAGCCACTGAATTCAAATAAAACGCCTGTAGCGGTAATTGAATCTCCTTTTTGGATGGTATTTAGGTTGCTACCATAACAAGCAATTCCAGCGGTTCCGTCTTGTAGGTAGCGAATAGGACCAAGTTCACTGCCATTAGTCACTACGCCGCTTACTGTAACGGTTTGGCCAATTCCTAAATTACGCACTTGTGCAATGGTTTGCGCAAAAGCTTGTTGCCCGAGTGCGATGAGCACAAGTTGGAGTAATAATTTTTTCATGGTTAGAATTGTATTGCTAGGTTGATATTAAAGCGAAAGCCTTGGCCAAACATAACGGCCGCAGACTGCGCATTGAATTGATCGTAGATGCCATTTGCATTGTTACGCGCATCTGAAATAAACGACGTATTTAAAAGATTGGTAATGGCGCCGCCCACACTGAATTGCTTGTAGCGATAGCCGGCAAAAACATTGACCAATGAATAAGACGGGATGACCCAGGAATCGCGGCCGCCGTTGTTGCCTTGTAAAGAGAAGGGATCAAAATCAGCAAAATAGCGGTCAAAGAATTGGCCCTGAACTTTGATGTAAGCGTTTTTGATGGGCTCGTAGCGCAGTGAGGCAGCCATTGCGGTTTGGGCAGCATCACCTACATGAACACCCTTTGCATCAAAGGTAAACTCGAGGGAATCGTATTGAGGTATGAAAACAGTTTTGCTAGAGTTCCAAATCCAGTTGCCAATTGAGAACATGAAATCAAAGGAAAGTTTTGGGGAGATTTCCCATGCTACATCGATTTCTTGCCCCATGTGAATAGCGTCCATGCCATTGATATTGACGCGAATAAATTCCGTGGGATCATTCGGGTCTGGTACCGCTACACCATATGGAAAAGGTTTGTTTTTCCAGTTTGTGAAATAGGCGTTGTAATTGACTCCAAAACGTTTGTTGGCATAGTGATAGCCGCCTTCAGCTGAGTAAATGATTTCATTGACGATTTCACCAAAGAAGCTATTGCTGTTGTTGTCGATGACATTAGAGAACTGTGGGGTGCGGTTGAGGTAACCGAGGTTGCAATACACGTCTTGGTTTTTATTGATTTTATAGCTCAGGCCTCCTTTAATAGTTACGCCAGGTATGTATTTCCAGTCGGTTGCAAAGTAGGTGAGCCCAGCAGAACTGGCGTTATAGGTTTGGCCATTGTATTGAATAGTGTCGAGGGCGCCAATGCGCAAAATAGTATCCCCGAGATCAAGTACTTTTCTTTGAAAGTAGTCAATTCCTTTGTATCCGTTGAGTACGCCAGATACATTCGCAAACCAATTGATGCGCTCGCCGTTATGCTCCACTTGGCCAAAAATACCTGCGTAAGTAACAACGCCGTCGCGGTCAGCATTGAAGGTGTTTTTGGCGATTTTGTCACCGACGCGCTGCATAGGGTCTGCATCATTGAAGTTGGCTGTACTTACAAAGTAGTCGGCACCTAATAAGTTGGTGATGACTTGGTAGTGGCGACCCTCGTAATAACGGTAATCTAAACCACCCGATAAGTTTGTTTTTTTAGAGTATTGGTAATTGAATTGACCCAAGTAACCTAGCCAAAAGTGGTTGTTCATGCTGGCTAACAAGATTTGGCTCGCTTTGATTTCGGTTGGTGAGTAAATGGGGTCGATGTTGGGCGTGCCAAAAAGTGAATTGACCTGATTTTCTGTGATCATTTGATCCCAGTCAATATTTGAATTGCTATCTCTGAGGATGGCCGATGAATTGAAGATGCTGGTGCCTCCGCCGCGGCCAATTGATAAATAAGCAAGGTTGGAGATGTCGAGTTTGTCATTGACAGACCAAAAATCTTTGAGTGTAATTTGTGGTTTGTTGTAGAAGTTTCGGCGTTCATTTAAAATTTCTCGTTCACCCTCTTGGTTGGTTACATAACCCCAATGTTGGTTATAACGTATGCCCATATCGCTGAGCATCATTGTGGAGTCAAAAGGAATTCCGAGGTTTTGAGCGCGATTTGCATCCCAGTATTGGACACCTTGAAAGAAGGAGCGTTGCCCGTGTTGTTGTGGTGCTGCAAAGGCGGAAAGCGTGATGAGGTGTTTGTCTAGGCGCTTGGAAATTTTTGTGTAACCAAAAAATCCTTGTGTTGGCGTGCCATCTACCCAGCCTTGTCCCTGCTTATAAGATGCAGAGAGGGTGAGGCCCCAGCCCGATGGAGTCATGCCTGTATTGTAAGAAAGAGAACTGCGCAGAAAGTTGCCTGTAGCATATTCTTGCTTGAAGCTCCCTCCTTTTTTGGTTCCGACTCCTTGCGTGATGATGTTAATGGTACCGCCGATGGAGGGCATGGCAATTTTAGTGGCGCCAAGCCCACGTTGCACTTGCATTTGAGAGGTAATGGCATCTAGACCAAACCAATTGGACCAATATACAGCGCCATTTTCCATGTCATTGACAGGTACGCCGTCTATCATGACGCCCACGTTGCGTTGGTCGAAACCACGCACATTGATGCGCGCATCGCCATCGCCGCCACCTTGATTGGTGGCATACACGCCAGCTGTTCCGTTCAGGAGCATGGGCAGGTCTCGTGAGGCGAGTTCTTCATTGATTTTTTTGGTGTCTATTTTGGTTACGGCTACGGGTACATTTTGACCCCTAACGAGATTGCCAATAACGCGTACTTCACGTTCTTCTTGGGTAGCTCGAATGACAAAGTTTTGAACCAAAGCCGCTTGATTCAAAAAGACGTCGTATCTGAGCGTATCAGATAGAGGCAAAGTAAAAACGACTTGGTATTTGCCAAAAGGGATGTTGTTGAATTGGTAGAAGCCTTGATCGTTGGTGGCAACACGGGCAACCACGTTTTGATTAGAGTAGAGCGTGATTTTGGCACCGGCAACGGGAATGTCGTCGGGAGACATCATGGCAACTCCACTGATTTTGTTGTTCTGTTGCCCAAACAAAAGTGCTGGGAGTGCCGCAAGCAGCACGAGAAAAAAGAAACGCATCTTAGCGAATAATGACTTTGTGTAGACTTTGTTCGCCAGAGTTAGATGTAAGACGCAAGAAATAAACACCGTGGTAGTTGTCCATGTCGATTTCAATTACTTGCTGAGCGCTTGAGATGTTCAGTTCTTTGATTTGTTGACCAAGTGCAGAAATGACTTGAATTTTGCGCACATCGTTTTGTGTTTTGACAAAAACAAGGCCATTGCTTGGGTTGGGGTAAACACTCGGGCTTTGTTTGCTTGCGTTATTGATGCCAATAGAATTGCACTGACATTCGTGCGTGCCAAGTGAGGACCAGTTGCCGTCGAGAATAGGGTTGCCGCTTGTGCCGTAAATGATGTTGCCGTTTGCATCGAGTCGGTTAATTACCGGTGGAATGCTGTCCCACTCTAACAAGGGGTCAAAGAAAGAAGGATTGGTAGTTTGACCTTTTAAAATATTGTTTTTGCGAATGAGGCTGTGGTCTTTTGTAAGCAAAACACCAAGCCCTGTGCTGTAGGGGAATTGTGAAGACCATGCGCCATCGTTGCCAGAAGAAGTTCCGGTTTCGTTTGCTGGGTTTTCTCCAATTTTTCCAAATACATCTACAATGGCAAAACCAGTTACATTGGTTGCGTTAATGACCGCAGTTGCGCTTGTTGGCAAAGTTCCTTTTGCGAGTAAAATGGCGTCGTTGCCATTCCAATACCAGGCATTTGACGCGTTGTAGTCTGCACAATAAAAACCATCGGCTCTTGCTTGCAGGGAATCCCATACTGGTGCTTCTTGACCTGTTCCGTTCGGATCGAGTTTTTGAATAACGCCAACATAAACCCCTTTGGCAGGTACGACACCTGTGAGTTGTATGGAGTTGGCAACCGTTGCGGTAGTAGCGCCATTGGAGTAACGGCTTACAAAATATCCCGAGAGGTTGATTGGGTTGTTTGTTGGGTTGTAGATTTCTAATGCTTTGTTGTTAGACCAACCTTCCACATATTCGGAAATGAAAAGTTCGTTACAAGTATTTTGGGCATTTGCGCCAAAAAACAAAAACAAAGAAAAAATAAGTAGTGCTTGCTTCATGATGTTAAGTTTAAATCAACTGACAATCAGCTTTGTATTAGTGAGCTCTTTTTTATGGTTTCGGCACGGGATTGGCTTCAAGGAGGTCATAAAAAAGCTGTTACAAATTTAAGGTTTTTAGATTCATTTCACCAAAAGTTTATTAAAAAGATAGATGATTTTTTCGTGAAGCAAAGATGTGGCGCATGTTAATCTTTAAATCTGTGTACTTTTAGGTTTCAATTTAAATCAACAAAAAGCAATTCAAATGAAGTCAATCCAATTACTCGTTTTCCTTTTTTTATGGTTCATGCACGCCGATGCACAAAATCTAACGATTGAACGAATCTGGAAGAATTACGAATTCAGTGCCAAAGGTGGCAGTTCCTATCAAATGATGAATGACGGCCTTCATTTTGTCGAGATGAATGAAAATGGAGATATCGTACAGGGTTTGGTAGCCGATGAGCTCGAAAAAACAAAGGTGCTGGTCCCGAAATCAATTTTAGTTTATAATAGTCAGCCCATAACAGTGGCAGGTTACGAATTCAATGCAAACGAACAAAAAGTTTTGCTTTGGACGGCCCCAAAAGCAATTTATCGCCGCAGTTTTGAAGCTTTTTACTTCTTGTATGACCTCAGCACACAAAAACTAGAGGCCCTAGACGCCGAACATGCGCCGCAAACCTTAGCTGAATATAGTCCGGATGGTAAAAAAGTTTCCTTTATTCATGGCAATGACATCTTTATCAAAGATTTATCGACTGGTAAAATTCAGAAAATCACCGAAGACGGCAAGCGCAATAAAATCATCAATGGCACAACCGATTGGGTCTACGAAGAAGAATTTGCCATCACCAAAGCGTATGGTTGGTCTCCAGATAGCAGGTATCTTGCATTTTTGAAGTTTGACGAGCGCGAAGTACCCGAGTTTCAGATGGCCATGTATGGCGAGTTGTATCCGGCGCAGTACAAATACAAATATCCGAAAGCTGGAGAAGTAAACAGCAAGGTTTCGCTGCATATAGTGGATTTACAAACTGCTAAAATTGCTCCGGTCAAACTCGATACCTATGAGTATATTCCCCGATTGAACTGGTCTGCAAAAAGTAACCAGCTGATTGTACAAACCATGAATCGCCATCAAAACGAACTGAATTATTGGTTCATCAGCTGTGAAGGCAAGAAAATGGACGTGCGCAAATTCTACACCGAAACAGCAAGTACTTACGTAGAGGTCGACAACAATTTAGTCCTGCTCGCCAATGGGCAAGGGCTCATCAGGACAAGTGAGCAAAGCGGATTCAACCATCTGTATTTACTCAATTTTGATGGCACTTCTAAAGCGATTACAAAAGGGGAATGGGATGTCATTGAATTTTTAGGTATTGATGAGTCCAAACAACTTTTGTATTTCTCAAGTGCAGAGCCAGGTGCAATTTATAAGTCTATCCATTCCATTGGGCTCGATGGTACAGATCAAAAAATGATATCAAATGCCTACGGCTACCATAATGCCACATTTTTGAAGGGCATGAATTATTTCATTCACACTTTTTCAAATGCCAATACACCGCCAGTCATCTCCTTGAGAAAAGCAAATGGAGAGCTTGTCCGCACCTTAGAAGACAACGCGGCGCTCGTCGACAAAATGAAAAATGAGCTGTTGAGCAGAAAAACTTTTTTGATGATCTCAACCCCAGATATCGACTTAAATGCCTCTTTGATCTTGCCAGTTAATTACAATCCAGCAAAAAAATATCCTGTTTTTGTCAACGTGTATGGCGGCCCTGGCCACAACGAAGTTTTGGATAGCTGGGACGGCAACGATTATTTCTTTCATCAGCTTTTAGCGCAAGAGGGCTACATGGTCTTGAGTATTGATCCGCGAGGCACGCAATACAGAGGCGCAGCGTTCAAAAAATCTACTTATTTGCAACTTGGAAAGCTAGAAATTCAAGATGTGCTCCAAGCCACCAAAGTTTTTGCTCAGCGCCCTGATGTCGATGCGTCGCGCTTAGGTATCATGGGTTGGAGTTACGGTGGTTTTATGTCATCGCTTGCCATGACAAAGGGAGAAGGTTTATTTAAAGTAGGCATTGCCGTTGCGCCAGTGACTAATTGGCGTTTCTATGACAATATCTACACCGAGCGTTTTATGCAAACGCCCCAAGAAAATGCCAAAGGTTACGATGACAACTCGCCAATCAATTTTGCCAAAGATCTTCAAGGAAAGTACTTTTTGATTCACGGTGCCGCCGATGACAACGTTCATTATCAAAACAGTATGGAAATGATCAATGCATTGGTCAAAGCCAACAAGCAATTTGACCTCTTTATCTATCCAAATAAAAACCACGGCATTTACGGCGGCAATACCCGAAATCACTTATTTAACATGATACATGACTACATTTTAGAAGAACTTTAAACTTTCACGTTTATTAAATGTTTTTATGAGTAATGTTATACATCATTTGCACTTTCTTTTGTAATTTAGGCACACATTTATCAAACGACATATTTCCACCACATGAGTGAAACAGCCAAAATCGAACTCGACGGCAAAGTCTATGAACTACCCGTTGTTGTTGGTACAGAAAACGAAAAAGCAATTGACATCTCCAAATTGCGCGATTTAACCGGATACATCACCTTAGATACCGGCTATAAAAACACGGGTGCTACCAAAAGTGCCATTACTTTTTTGGATGGTGAAGAAGGAATCCTCCACTACAGAGGTTATTCTATCGAGCAACTTGCTGAAAAAGCCTCGTTTATCGAAGTTGCTTACTTGCTTATCTATGGTAACTTACCTAATCAAGCTGAACTTGATTCTTTCCAAGATAGTATTTGTAAGCACACGCTTGTCCACGAAGACATGAAGCAGTTCTTTGAAGCCTATCCGTCAAAAGCGCACCCAATGGGTGTACTTTCTTCTATGGTAGCTTCTTTAGCGACTTTTTATCCTGAGTCCTTAGATCCAAACCGTAGCGCAGAAGCTAAGAATTTGACAATTCACCGTTTGTTAGCCAAATTACCAACCTTGGCTGCTTGGTCTTACAAAAACTTGATTCGTCATCCGTTCATGTACCCGCGCAACGAATACGATTATTGTAAGAACTTTATGTACATGATGTTCTCGATGCCAACCCAAGACTATCACGTAGACCCAGTTGTCATTGACGCTCTTAACAAGCTCCTGATCTTGCACGCAGACCACGAACAAAACTGTTCTACTTCAACGGTGCGCATCGTTGGGTCTTCGCAAGCCAATCTTTACTCTACTGTCTCAGCAGGGATCTCTGCACTTTGGGGGCCGCTGCATGGTGGTGCTAACCAAGAAGTCATTGAAATGCTCGAGCGCATTCATGCCGACGGCGGTAACGTAGACAAATGGGTTGCCAAAGCAAAAGACAAAGAAGATCCATTCCGCCTGATGGGCTTTGGCCACCGCGTTTACAAAAACTTTGATCCGCGTGCCAACATCATCAAAAAAGCCTGTGACGACGTCCTCGAAAAACTAGGTGTCAACGATCCACTTTTGGCTATTGCCAAAAAATTGGAAAAAGTAGCACTAGAAGACGAATACTTCAAAGCGCGCAACTTATATCCAAACGTAGATTTTTATTCAGGTATTATTTACAAGGCTCTAGGAATTCCTACCGAAATGTTTACTGTGATGTTTGCACTCGGTCGCCTTCCGGGCTGGATTGCACAATGGAAAGAAATGACCGAAAACAAAGAGCCAATTGGCCGTCCACGCCAAATTTATACGGGTCAAGTCAATCGCAATTACGTTCCAATTGAGCAGCGTTAATTGCTCAGTTAGTTGAAACAATGAAAAAAGGCGCTCAATTGAGCGCCTTTTTACCTTCAAATAATTCGTATTTCCGGAACTCACACTCGATATCGCCGTTGAACACGCGGTGTTTTTGCGAGGCTTTGAGCCCAATAGCGTGGAAACCTTCAAGGCTACCGCTAATGACACACGCTTTACTGCCGGCCATTTGGTGCTTGAGCCATGTGCCCAAGGTTCCGTAGAGAACTTCGATATCTGTAGAAAGTCTTTCGTCGTATGGCGGATTGGTCAGGATAAAAACAGGCGGCTCTATTTTGAGTTTGTCAAAAGGAGCGGAGTGTACTTCTACAAAACGGCCAAATGAAAAAGTACGGAGGTTGCGACGTGATTTCAAAACCATTTCATCGGAGCTGTCTCCGCCAATAATGCGGCATGGAAGTTCCCTTACTATTCGAGGTGCGTTTTGGTAAATTTCTTCCCAGCAATTGGCATCGTAGTTTTTGAGGTTTTTAAAGGCATAGTGTTGTCTTTCGATATTGCTTGGAATGCCACTCGCTAAAAGGGCTGCTTCTATTAATAAGGTACCAGAACCACAAAAAGGGTCTACAAACGTTTGCTTGCGATCCCAACCCGACATCCGGATCAAGCAAGCCGCTACCACTTCATTGAGTGGTGCGGGTCCTACTGCGGTTCGGTAGCCGCGCTGAAATAGAGGCAAGCCACTTGTATTGACTGAAATGGTTACTTCTTTGTCTTTGATGTAGAGGTCAAATAAAATGCTTGGTTTTTTGACATCGATGTTGGGGCGCTCATTGATTTTGTCTTTAAAAACATCGACAATGGCATCTTTGATCAGTAAAAAAGGATAATGTGTGTTGTTAAAAATCGGCGAAAAGATGGCGCCTTTGATAGCAAATGTTTTATGTACATCAAAAAGCTCATGCCATTTGATCCTGAGTGCGCGTTTGTAGAGGTCTTCTTCACTTTGGATGTAGAACTTGTCTATTTCGACCAAAACAGAAATAGCACAACGGCAATAAAGATTGAGTTTGTAAACGTCTGACCAAGTTCCTTTGATCTGAACAGCTCTGTTGAGCAGCTCGACGTCTGGATAGCCAAGTTCGTTGAGTTCTTCAGCCAAAATGGCCTCAAAGCCAAAAAAACTTTTGAGCGTAATTGTGAGCAGGGTGCTTTTTGAGCTGGGTTGTGGATGCATTATTTTGGGATTCGTTAACTTTGTACAAAAGAACGAATTTGTCGAAGACCAAATACCTCTTGCCCATCCTTTTTTTTGCGTTTCAGCTGTTTGCACAGGAACGTCAGCGGGTTGGTGTGGTCTTGAGTGGTGGAGGTGCCTCGGGTGTAGCCCATGTAGGGGTGCTCAAGGCGCTCGAACAATATCAAATCCCGATTGATTACATCGTAGGTACTTCTGCAGGCGCGCTCGTTGGCGCCATGTATGCCAGCGGCTATTCTCCTGCAGAAATCGAAGCTTATGTGCTTTCTGAATCTTTTCAGCTGATGGTCAAGGGACAAGAAGAGGCACATCAGCAATTCTTGTTTTACCAAGATGCCACGAATGCCTCTATGTTTAATTTTGCGCTTTCCCAGGACAGCATTCTCCAAAAGTCCTTGCCACTTGCTTTGATCGATCCAACCTTTCTCGATTTTGAGATGCTCAAAATATTTGGCCGCACGAGCGTATCCGTCCAAGATAATTTCGATCAGCTCTTTATCCCTTATCGCTGTGTGGCCTCAGCTGTGGAATCCAAAAAAAGTGTCACATTTTCGAAGGGTAAACTCAATCAAGTGGTGCGTGCCTCCATGACTTTTCCGCTATACCTCAATCCTATTCGGATCGATGGCGTCTTGTATTTCGATGGCGGCCTCTACAATAACTTTCCTATCGACGTTTTATACAACGATTTTCAGCCTGATTTCATTATTGGCAGCAATGTTTCCAAGAATTTGGCCCCGGTTTCGGAACGCGATTTTTTTGGTTTGCTCACAAGCATGATGACCACCCCGACGAACTATGCGATGCCCTGCTCAGAGGGTATTATAATTGAGCCCAATACGCAAGTCGGAACTTTTGATTTTGCCGATGTACAGCAAGCCATTCAAGATGGTTACACTGCAACAGTTGCTCAAATCGATGGCATTTTAAAATATGTTTCTTATCGCACCGACACCATAGCACTCGCGCAACAAAGACAACTTTTTAAAAAGAATTTACTTCCCATGCGTGTGAGTCAAGTACGCGCGAGTTCTGACCGCAAGCAAGATCTTCCATTTGTGCGAGCCTCCATTTTGCCTAATTTTAGCAGGCTTGTGCTCGATAGCAGCGCACTTGAAAAACGTTATTTCAGGACACTTTCTTCACCCTATTTTAGTTTTGTTGCTCCGTTACTCGAAAAACGTCCAGATTCAAGTCTGGTTTTGCGCCTTAAAGTCAATAAAGCCAATGCGTTTCGCGTAGATTTCGGCGGCATCATGTCTTCGCGCGCAATCAATACTGGATATCTTAGTTTGGCGTATAGAAGAGCAGGCTATATTGGCCAGCGCTTAGAGCTTGCATCTTACTTCGGGAAATTTTATGGCTCTGGAAAGGTTCATTATGAAATTGTGATACCTGGAAGTATTCCAATTTCCTTGAGTGCCTATTTGGTACTGAATCGCTGGGATTACTTCAAGAGTTTTGCCACTTTTTACGAAGATGTCAAACCGTCATTTTTGGTGCAAGAGGAACGTTATTCAGGATTACAACTCAAAATACCAACCGGCAACCACGCGGTGCTTACCGCCAATACACGCATATTTTGGTTAGACGACTCCTATTATCAGACGGCAAATTTCACTAAAGAAGATACCGCAGATTACACTTCTTTTATCGGCGAGAGCATTCGTTTGGCCTACACCAAAAATACGCTCAACCGCAAGCAGTTTGCTAGTTCAGGAAGTTTTCTTGAATGCAAGGCGAGTTACGTAATGGGCCGCGAGTTGACTTTTCCAGGATCTACCTCACTTTTAGACGATACCATTACAAAAAAGCACCGTTGGCTCAGTATTCAACTTGAATTCTTGAGTTTTCCTTTTCAAAAAAAACAGGTAGTCAATTGGGGGCTTCATTTCAAAACGGTACTTAATAGCCAGTCTTTATTTGCCAATTATACCGCGAGTATGCTTGCCTTACCGGGTCTCAATGTCTTGCCAGATCTCGATGCTTATTTTATAACGGCTTATCGATCCACACAATATGCTTGTTTGGGCACACAATTCGTTGTCAGCCCACTGAAAAACATAGACCTGAGACTAGACGCCTATCTATTTTTACCCATTATTCAGTTGGTACTCAATCCGGATGGTACCTTTACATATGCCAAGGCCCTTGATGGCCGAAGTATTTTAGCCGCAGGCCATTTCATTTACCATTCACCTGTGGGGCCCGTTCGGGCCACGCTCAATTACTTACCAAAATATGCCCAGCCCTTTCAATTTCAATTGAGTTTTGGCTATTTATTATTTAATGAACGCGCAATTCGCTAAAAACATGACAAACAAATTTATCCTCAACGGTATTCAGCAAATGGGCATAGGTGTGCCAGATGTACAAGGAATTTGGTCTTGGTACCGCCAAGCATTTGGACTCGACGTCCGTATTTTTGAAGAAGCGGCGCCCGCTCCGCTCATGACACGTTATACTGGTGGGGTAGTGCACCATCGCACAGCTACATTGGCCTTGAATATGGCTGGTGGTGGCGGTTTTGAGATATGGCAGTTCACCTCCCGATCTACCGAAAAAGCTACATTTGAGCCACAGCTTGGCGACTACGGCGTGTTTGTTTGTAAAATCAAATCCGAAGATGTACGCCATACCCAACAGCATTTGGCGCAAATGGGTGCAAATGTGAGTGCTGCGCATCAAGACCCTGCAGGCCGCTGGACCTGTTATGTCCAAGATCCGAATGGCAATTATTTTCAAATTGTTGAGGGTCGTTCATGGTTTGGCGCCTCCAAGCATCCTTCTAAATGTGGTGGAGTTGCAGGGGCTGTAATTGGCGTTTCAGATATGGAAAAAAGCCTGCGTTTTTACCAAGATTTGCTCGGTTATGAGCAAAAAGTCTATGATGAAGCACAAGTTTTTGCCGATTTTGATTTCTTACCAAGAGGGAAGGAAGCGTTCCGAAGAGCGTTGTTGACCCATCCAAAAGTGCGCGGTGGCTACTTTGCACAACTATTGGGAATTACGGAAATTGAATTGGTCGAGTTGAGTTCAAAAACAGGCGCAAGAACCATCTTTGAAAATCGTTTCTGGGGAGACTGGGGCTTTATTCACCTTTGCTTTGATGTGCAAGGCATGAACGCACTCAAGGACCGCTGTGTTGAATTTGGGACCCCGTTTACAGTAGATTCAGATAACTCTTTTGACATGGGCGAAGCCGCTGGTCGTTTTGCTTATATCGAGGATCCGGATGGCTACTGGATTGAATTTGTAGAAACACATAAAGTGCCTATTTTCAAGAAACTCGGTCTTTATTTGAACCTCAAGCAAGGCCGCGCGCCGAAGCATCTGCCCAAATGGATGCTCAAGGCTTTGGGGCTCAATCGGGTAAAATAAGTTTTAGGTAGTCTTTTTTCTTTTAGAGTAGTCCTTTCACGCGAAGGTATTCATCTAGGCTCTCAATATCAGAAAACAATACTTCTCTGGCTTTGCTGCCTTGAAAAGGCCCAATGATATTCATGCCCTCTAGCTGGTCTACAATTCTGCCTGCACGGTTATAGCCAAGTTTGAGCTTGCGTTGCAGTAAACTCGCCGAACCTTGCTGATTGATGACCACAATACGGGCTGAATCTACAAACATGTTGTCGATTTCATTCATGTCGATGTCGCCGCTGGCTTCTGAGCCTTCTGGCACGTATTCTGGCAAGATCAGTGCTTCAGGATATGCGCGCTGTGCGCCAATGAAGCTACAAATGTCCTCTACTTCTGGCGTATCGACAAAGCCACATTGTAAGCGCTTCATTTCAGAACCAGTAGAGATGAGCATATCACCTCGGCCAATGAGCTGATCTGCACCCGAAGCATCTAGGATGGTGCGCGAATCGATTTTCGATAATACTCTAAATGCAATACGCGCCGGGAAATTCGCTTTGATCATCCCGGTAATGACGTTCACTGACGGGCGCTGCGTAGCTACAATGAGGTGAATACCAATGGCGCGAGCAAGCTGTGCAATACGGGCAATTGGGTGCTCAACTTCTTTGCCGGCCGTCATGATGAGGTCTGCAAATTCGTCGATAAGTACCACAATGTACGGCAGGTAGCGGTGACCTTTTTCTGGATTCAAACGTCGGCCAATGAACTTAGCGTTGTATTCTTTGATGGTCCTGACGCTGGCATCTTTCAATAATTCATAACGCTCGTCCATTTCAATACACAAGGAGTTGAGGGTATTGACGACTTTCGAGGTGTCAGTAATGATCGCATCTTCTTCGCCGGGAAGTTTGGCCAAGAAGTGACGTTCAATTTTATTGAATAAGGTCAATTCCACTTTCTTCGGATCGACCAAAACAAACTTGACCTGTGCGGGATGCTTTTTGTATAGAATGGAAATCAGAATGGCATTTAAGCCTACGGATTTCCCTTGCCCAGTGGCACCAGCTACCAATAAGTGGGGCATTTTGGTCAAATCAAATACGTAAGTTTCATTAGTTATGGTTTTGCCCATAACAATTGGAAGCTCTCCGTCGAAATGCTGGAATTTATCTGAGGCGATGAGCGAGCGCATCGAGACCATTTCTGGATTAGAATTCGGTACTTCAATACCAATGGTTCCTTTTCCTGGGATAGGCGCAATGATGCGAATACCAAGTGCAGACAGGCTGAGTGCGATGTCATCTTCTAGGTTCTTAATTTTTGAAATCCGTACACCTGGCGCGGGTACAATCTCGTAGAGTGTAACGGTAGGTCCGACTGTTGCTTTGATTTTTGCAATATCGATTTTATAATGGGAAAGCGTTTCGACAATGCGGTCTTTGTTGTTTTCAAGTTCTTCTTTGCTCACCGATACGCCGCTGGAAACATAATCTTTCATGAGTTCAAGTGGCGGCAGGAGATAGCCTTCAAGGTCTTTTGTAGGGTCGTATTCGCCGTGCTCACTGACCAATTGGCTGGCTAAGATGTCTTCATCGGCAACCGGAAGCTTAACAGGCGGCTCAACTAAGGGATCTTCTCCAAGTTCGATTTCAAAATCTGAACTAAAGGTGTTTTCTTCAATAGGAGGCGCAAGTGGAATCTCTTTTTTGACTTGCACAATGAGTTCACTTTCTTCGTCAAAAATATCGTCGTCGTCGTCGCCGTCGTCAAAAACGACTGGTTGCGAGATGTCGTCGGTTTTGATTTGGTCTTCTTTGATCGTGTTTACTACATAGATATCGTCATATGGCGCTGCGGCATCGGCAAACTGCTCGCTTGTTTCGCTTTCGGCGCTTGCTGTTGGGCCAAATAAGCGCTGAAGCAGGGCGCGGTAGTTGGGGCTAAACTGCAAGGAGGTCAGGACAAAAAAGGCAATGACATGCATGAAGAGCGTGCCGAAGCCACCAAAGGTGAGCTGTAGCCATTCATTGGTAAAAAAACCAAAGGCACCTCCTGCATAACTAATTTGCGGACTAAAGAAACCTAAGAAAATAGAACCCCAAAGCATGTAGCTGATGACAATACTAGTGGTGCGTGCTAAAGGTACCAATGCCGCGCCAAACAAAATCTTGAAGCCACTAACAAATAAGAGAAACACCAGGCCAAAAGAGGTCAGGCCAAATCCTCTGTGGATGAGTAGGTGAGAGGTCCAGGCGCCAAATTTACCCAGCCAGTTTTCCACAGGCGGTAAGTCAGAATTAAAGATATAAGCCACAAAACTGCGGTTCATGAGTTGGTCTTGATCTTTGGCCCAAGTAAACAGGTAAGAGACACAAGCCAAAAATAAATAGATGCTCAACAAACTCAGGACGGCACCTGTAAATAACTTGATTTTAGGGAGATTAAGGCGTTCGCTTAAACCTATTTTAGGTAAGTTTTTGCTTGTTGCTTCTTTTGTTTCTTTCGGACGCAGCGTTTCTTCTTCGCGTTTTTTGGACCTAGCACCGCCTGTTTCTTCGGTTTTTGGAGTAGGTTTTACGGCTGATTTAGGGATGTATTCGTTTTCTTCCATGAGGCTTTAGCGTCTAATGAAACGAAAATACAGCAAAGGGGTACATGAAAATTGAAACAAGAGCAAACCTATAAACAGCAAGCTGTTAGTTAATCTTGATCGGGGCTGTTTTGATTGGTTTGCGACCACTCCAAAAAGGCCTTCAAGGGCAGTACTTTGTATTTTTTTTCCGGTACAAATAAGGAAAATGGGGGTTGTTGGAAGTCGATTTTTTGCAACTCAAAGGCCATGTAGCCAAAGTCGGTAGGAATTTGCCCTTTAACAGGCAAGCCCGGCGCTCCTTTGAGTCCAACAAAATAGTGGGCAGGTATTGATTTTGAATAGTAAAGCAATACATTTCTATCTGAATATGCTAAATTGGCTTCCCTGCATTTGAGCCCGGCAATCTGTTGCCATTTTCTGTTTTTGTGCAGTTGGTAAGGGTCTTCTGCTTTGGACGTGTCATTGATTTGAATGGCAAAAAATTGTCCATCTATCTCAATAAGAGAGAGTAATTTATGTTTGGGTAAATGATGTATGCTTTCTTGTTTCTTTCCGTCGGACATCAGGTAGTTGTACCGAACCAAAGAATCTAAGGCATAAATAAAAAGCTTTCCTTCAATGGTGTCTTTGTTCAGGAGGTCTACGGATACCAAATTATACTCTAAACGACCAATAAATGGTTTTTGCGCCATTAAGAGTTGGGTGAGGACACTAAACAAGAAAAGAGAGACAAACTTCAGCATAAACAAAGCTAAGAATACTTATTTTTAAACAATGAAAAGCTTTCTGTTTATTTCGAGTTTCCTTGTTTTATTGAGCTGTACAAGTAATGCAACTCAATCAAGCAAAATTCCAAAAGAAATCAAGCAAGCTGAACGAGATGACTTGAAGGTCGATTTCAACAAATTGTATAGATCCAACTATCCGAATACGGAATTCCTCCAGACTGGCATCTATAAAAGCGAAGCCTATTTTCGAGACGAGGATGAGCTCGAGCAGGACTTCTTGAACGATTCTTGGCTCGGTATTTTTAAAACCAAACAAAATTGGTTTTTGCTTCCAGTGAAGCCTCAGATTGAGACCGTATTTGATGGCATCATCGATGATGCGGAAGCTGATACGGCCAATTGGAGCGGGAAAATCATGCACAGTGCGATGAACTGTCGCTATGTGTTGAGAAAGGGGAGTCTTCAGCCCAAACAACTCAAAGTATTGTATGCCGACCGCACTAGCCCAACTTTTCACGATGAAAAATCGGTATTGCTCCCAGGCGACACACTCAAATATGAAGTCAATGGGCTTCATTATTGGATTTTTGCGAAGGGCCAAAAGCTACCTAAACAAGAGGGATTAGCTGACCAACGTTTTGGTCAATATGCGCTTTATCTTGAAACCGACGACCCCAAACAAGAACAAAAAGTACAATTGCTGCGCAGCGTTGACCCATTCTATGAATACGGCCCAAACCGACTTGAATGTCTTTTTGTGGGGCTGATCGATGCCGATGCCATTCCCGATCTGATCATCAGCAGCAATTTTGACGGACGTATTTTGTATTTATCGGGAAGGGCTAAAGAACAGCGTATTGTTGAGCCTGTTTTTTATGAGCCCATGACGGGCGGCTGCTGATGCCGCTTTGCTAAAATAGCTTTATCTTTGTGCTAGCCCCTAAAGGGTCAATTATGTCAAAAAACATTCATTTTATCTTCAATCCTACCGAATTAGGTGCCGGCACACGCGGGGCTTCACTTGGCCCAGAGGCCATTCGTGCTGCAGCAAGAACAAAAGGTAGTACGCTCTTTTCTCAACATCCTATTCAGGTGGTAGATCAACACAACGAATTGCTCGACCGCAAGAGTCCTTTTACTTTTGCCAAAAATATCGACGGACTGAGCCAAGTTTTCGCCTCCCTCGAACAAAACATCACCTCCTGTTTGAATGCGGATTCCTTTCCGCTGCTTATTTCAGGTGACCACAGTGCTGCCGCAGGTACACTCG
Organism: Cryomorphaceae bacterium; assembly: GCA_027483605.1. Taxonomy (GTDB): domain Bacteria; phylum Bacteroidota; class Bacteroidia; order Flavobacteriales_D; family Crocinitomicaceae; genus UBA952. The sequence continues at coordinate 104,341 of JAIXUE010000002.1, forward strand.
CAGCCCTCAAAAAAAATTTTCCTAATCAAAGAATTGGTGTCGTTTGGATAGACGCTCATGCAGATATTCACTCGCCTTACACCACACCTTCGGGTAATATTCACGGAATGCCAATTGCAGCTGCGCTCGGTTTGGATCATCTTCATTTGGCCAAGAACGAACTCGATTCCGACACAATTGCCTATTGGAATAACCTCAAGAGTACTGCTTTTTTACCGCAAGATTTAGTCTATGTTGGTGTTCGCGATACCGAACCGCAAGAAGACGCCATCATGGCCGAATTAGGCTTGAAAAACTACACGGTTGCCGAACTCCGGAGTACTGGCTTGAACGCTTGCTTAGCTGCCATTTCAGCTCAACTTCAAGATTGCGACTTCATTTACGTTTCTTTCGATATCGATAGCATAGATCCAACAGAAACTTCTTATGGCACTGGCACGCCTGTTCCTAACGGCATCTCTTTTGTTGAAGCCCAAGCGCTGCTCACCTATTTTGCACAAGACCCCAAGACCGTAGCCATTGAAATCGTGGAGGTCAATCCTTGTCTTGACGACGAAAAAAATAAAATGGCCGAATCCGCTCTAGCCCTCATTGAAAACATCATCAAGCACCTCTCCTAAAAATGGAACAACACATACGTCAAGCGCTATTAAAGGCTGCACCCGAATTATTTGGTTGCGCTATCACAGACGAACTCATCCAGTTTCAGCAAACGCGCAAGGATGTCGAGGGTGACCTCACGCTTGTGGTGTTCCCGTTTGTCAAGCTTTTGCGCTGTTCGCCACAGGCTGCCGGCGACAAACTCAAAACATGGATAGAAGCCAACGTACCGGGTGTTTCGCACTGTATTGTCATCAACGGGTTTTTGAATATCGTCCTGACCGATGCCTACTGGCTCGAACAACTCTTTCTGATGCAAGCGCAGCCCCTTTATGGTTTTGCACAAGAAAACTCAAAGCCAACCGTCATGGTTGAATACGCTTCTCCGAATACCAATAAGCCTTTGCATTTAGGGCATTTGCGCAATATTTTCCTCGGTGCTGCTGTAGCTGAAATCCTGCGCGCTGTAGGCCATAAGGTGGTGCGTACACAAGTGATCAACGACCGCGGTATCCATATTTGCAAATCGATGCTCGCGTGGGAGAAATTCTCACCTGTCAATGCACGCGGCGAGCGTGAAACCCCTTCAAATACTGGTCTGAAGGGCGATAAGCTCGTGGGAAAATACTACGTTGAGTTCGATAAAGCCTTGCAAAAAGAGGCCAAAGCCATCATGGCCCAGTGGCAAAGTGGGAACTTTTCCGACACCCCTGAAGCTGTTCAACAAGCAGTATTGAATTTTGCGCAGGCTAAGCAAGACAAAGACGAAAAAGCCCAAGCGGCCATCGACGACAAAATCAAAGAACTCGCTAAAAACCAGACTTCCATTTTACAAGAAGCCAAACAGATGCTCGTCAAGTGGGAGGCCCGAGACCCACAGGTCTATTTACTCTGGACCACCATGAACGGTTGGGTTTATGAGGGTTTTGAGCAAACTTATGCGCAAATGGGCGTTTCGTTTGATAAACTCTATTACGAATCTGACACCTTTCTCTTAGGCAAAGACCAAGTGATGGAAGGCTTGAAAGCGGGTGTTTTTTATCAAAAACCTGACGGCTCGGTTTGGATAGACCTCACCGCCGATGGGCTCGATGAAAAACTCGTGCTGCGCTCAGATGGCACAGCCGTTTACATGACCCAAGATATCGGCACGGCCATAGACCGCTTCAAAGATTATCCCGATTTGCACGGTATGGTTTATACGGTTGGCAATGAACAAGATTACCACTTCAAGGTTCTATTCCTGATTTTGCAAAAATTGGGTTACACTTGGGCCAACAACTGCTTTCACCTGAGCTATGGCATGGTAGACCTCCCGAGTGGTAAAATGAAATCCAGAGAAGGCACGGTTGTAGATGCCGACGACCTCATGGCCGAAGTTATTGAAAAAGCCAATGCCATGACCCAAGAAAGAGGTCATTTAGAGGGCTTGAGTGAGGCAGCACGCCACGCGCTTTATACCCAAATTGGCATCGGCGGACTCAAATACTATTTGCTAAAGGTAGATCCAAAAAAGCGCATGCTTTTCAATCCGGAAGAATCCATAGACCTACAAGGTAATACGGGGCCTTTCTTGCAATATGCTCACGCGCGTATTTCAACTTTATTAGAAAAGGCAAGCTATCAACCCAATGCTATCAAATTAGCCACGACTTTAAGCCCTGTAGAAAAGGAAATCATTAAGCAACTTTCGTATTTTGAAAGTGCTTTGCAAGAAGCAGCTAAAGGGTATTCACCAGCGCTTTTGGCCAATTACACCTATGAATTGGTCAAATTGTATAATGCGTTTTACCAAAGCGTCAAAATTGTGATAGAGCCAGACCAAGAAATACGTCAGTTGCGTTTGGAACTCAGTTCGCAAGTGCGTCAGACCATTTCCAAGGCCTTGTCTTTGCTTGGTATTGCAGCGCCAGCGCGCATGTAAAATCTAGATTTATTTTTTGCCAAAAATGACTTCGTCGGTGAGTTGGCGTACCATCACGAACAACTCATCTTTGAAGGTTTGTGCTTCATAGGTGCCGCGTTCGATCCTGCGCAGTTTGTGCTCCCATTGGCCTGTTAGCTCGGGACTTTTTAGAAGTTCATAGGAAATTTGATCGATCAAGGCCATGCCTGTTGCTGTTGCGATGAGGTTTTTTTTCTTTTTCTCGATGTATTGGCGCTTGAAGAGCGTCTCGATGATACTTGCGCGTGTAGACGGCCGGCCAATCCCGTTTTCTTTCATGACTTCGCGCATTTCTTCGTCCTCGACGAGCTTGCCAGCGGTTTCCATGGCGCGCAGTAGTGTGGCTTCGGTGTAGAATTTGGGTGGGCTGGTTTTACCTTCATGGATATACGGCTCGTGAGGGCCACTTTCTCCTTTGGTAAAGAGCGGTAATATTTTGTCTTCTGGGTTGGTTTGTTGCGCCTTGAGGTCGTCGTAGAGCACCCGCCAGCCTTTGTCTAGGACTTGCTTACCGGTAGCTTTGAATTCGAGCGTAACTACTTTGCCCAAAACGGTGGTGTTCGATACTTTACATTCTGGGTAAAATACGGCAATGAAGCGCCGTACGATGAGGTCATAGACGCGTTGTTCGTCGGGGCTTATGCTCGAAGGCGCCACACCGGTCGGAATAATCGCGTGGTGATCCGTGATTTTTTTGTCGTCGAAAATCTGCTTCGATTTCTTGATGGGTTTGCCAGCGAGGGCTTCTGTAAAGCGTTTGTAGTCGCGGAGCCCAGCGAGAATACCCGGAATTTTCGGGTGGAGGTCTTCCGACAGATAGGTGGTGTCTACGCGCGGGTAGGTCACTAATTTTTTCTCGTAAAGGCTCTGCACTTTGTTGAGGGTGTCTTCGGCAGAGTAGGCGTAATAGCGGTTGCCGTCTACTTGCAGCGAAGTGAGGTCGTATAGCCTGGGGTTGCCTTCTTTGGCGTCTTTTTGTTCGAAGGACGTGACCTCGAAAGGTTGCTCGCTGAGGTACTCGAGTCCTTTTTGGGCTTTTTCTTTGGTCTTGAGGCGCTCTATCTGACAACTGAACTCGGTTTCCCTGTAAATGGTTTTGAGTTCAAAGAAGGTTTCGCTTTTGAAGCTGTCGATTTCTTTTTGGCGCTGCACAATGAGCGCGAGCGTTGGCGTCTGGACCCGCCCCACAGAAAGGGTTTGTTTGTCACGGCCGTATTTGCGTGTGAACAAGCGCGTGCCGTTGATCCCCAAGACCCAATCGCCGACCGCCCGAGCGTTGCCTGCGGCAAAGAGGCGGTCAAAATCACTCCCCGGTCTCAGTTTCTTGAATCCATCTTTGATCGCTTCTTCGGTAAGCGAAGAGATCCAGAGCCGCTTCACGGGAACTTTGCATTTGGCCTTGAGCAAGACCCAGCGCTGAATAAGCTCTCCTTCTTGCCCGGCATCGCCGCAGTTAATGACCTCGGTTGCTTGGCTCACGAGCCGTTCAATGACGTGAAACTGTTTTCTAGCGCCGTCGTCGCCACGCAGCTTGATGCCAAATTGGGGTGGAATGATGGGTAAATCTTCTAGTTTCCAGTATTTCCAGTTGGGGTTGTAGTCTTCGGGGTCTTTGAGTGAACACAAGTGCCCATAGACCCAAGTAACTGCATAGCCATTGCCCTCAAGGTAGCCATCCTTACGGTTTTTGGCGCCTAAAATTTCCGCTAAATCGCGGGCAACACTTGGCTTTTCGGCTATACAGACTATCATTGCTTACTTAAAGCGCTTGATGCCGCCCTCTAAGAATTGTTTGTATGATTTGATGTCTGGGGTGTAGCCAATGGCTTTGGTGAGGTCATTGCCTTCGTGGTCGGTGACGACGTAGAGCGGTTGTTGGAAGCTTTTGTAGCGCGTCATTTGGTAGTCGGCCCA
>JAIXUE010000031.1 GCA_027483605.1 Cryomorphaceae bacterium
CAGCTCGGTGGTTATTCCAACGTCTATTTTCCACAAACCAAAATCATTCACTACAAAGGAGAGAGCACTAAAAAAGGTTCTTTGAACTATGTTTTTGTCTTTTACAACGCGATGGTCATATTCGCCAAGAAACATTTTTCGGCGCGATATGCCCGGATCTTTTCATTGGCCATCCACTTCGCTATCTACTTAAGAGCAAGCGCTTCAATCCTCAAAAGATTACTAACCAACCTATTGTGGCCTGCAATTGACACCACGATATCCGTATGTTTTTTATATCTACTGGCCCAACAATGGAAACAAAACCAAATTCTCTTTCCTGCATGGGCCTATGATGTGTTGATTCCTTTTTATGTAGGCATCTGGATTTTCTGTTCATGGCTTTTTGGCCTCTATGACCGTGGTACAGCGATACATCAAATATGGAAAAGCACTTTTTTGGGTACAATCGCCATCTTAGTTGCCTACGCTTTATTTCCAAAAGAATGGCAATTTTCAAGGCTTTTTATCTTATTGGGTGCCGCTGGATTTTTAGTTTCCTATTACCTCACGCGCTCCTTGAATGAACTGCTGCGCAAAGGCCGAATTGACTTCGGTAAACTCCCCAAAAAACGCTTTGGAATTGTGGCCAACCAAGCAGAATTTGAGCGCATCGCTGACTTATTGAAAGCGACTTACCCCGAAATTGATCAACTTCATCAAATAACCTTGAGTGCACTCCCCACAAAGGCGAGCAACCAACTCGAAGACATCATCCGCGTTCACCAGCTCAACGAAATGATTTTCTCGGCCCAAGATGTCGGGGCCTCCAAGATCATTCAGTACATGGCCGATACCGCTACGCTCGACCTTGAATACAAAATTGCCCAGCCCAACGCAAGTTACCTGATTGGCAGTTCTTCTATTGATCAGGCAGGCGCCTACTACAACATTCATTTTGACGCCCTTCAATTGCCTGCAAACAAACGCATTAAGCGCCTGCTCGACCTCATTTTTGCCAGCATTTTTATCCTTCTGACACCGCTCATTTTTTGGTTTTATCAGAAGCCAAAACGCTTTATTAAAAATATTTGTCAGGTTTTATTGGGGCGCTATTCTTTTGTTGGGGTGATGCCTCATACTGACGCAATAAGAAAAGGTAAACTTTGCATCCTGCAACCTAAATTAAACAAGGTTCAACCAACTGAACTACAAGCATTTATATATACAAAATCCTACACCCCGTGGCACGACCTCACATCGGTCTGGAAGCAACTCGGGCAGCTAGACAACGAACCCCACTAATAATTGTCTGAATTTGCTTAATTTTGCAGGCAAATCAACGACATCAATTTTCAATACATGGCACAAATAGAAATTCGTCTTCCCAAAATGGGAGAAAGCGTTACCGAAGCAACCATTACCAATTGGCTCAAAAACATTGGCGATTCCGTTGCCATGGACGAACCACTCGTTGAAGTTGCCACTGACAAAGTAGACAACGAACTGCCTTCTGAAGCAGCTGGCACCTTGGTGCAAATCCTTTTTGAAAAAGACCAAGTCGCACAAGTTGGCGACGTCATCGCCATTTTATCTACAGATGGCGGAGCGGTTGCAGACGCTGCCCCAGCAACTAACGCGCCAGCACCAGCTGCCGCGCCAGTTATCGAAATGACCAGCAGCGCACCAGCCAATACAAACGCTCCAATTGCAAAAGGTACTTCAGACCGTTTCTATTCGCCGCTCGTGCGCACCATTGCCCAAAAAGAAAACATCAGCGCACAAGAACTAGCCGCCATTCAAGGTACTGGTCAAGACGGCCGCGTTACCAAAAAAGACATGCTCCATTTCTTGGAAACAAGAGGCGCCGCCCCTGTATCAGCCCCTGCAGCTGCCACTTCTGCGGCCCCAAGTGTAGCCGCTACTCCAACTACTCCAACCGAAGCTGTAGCCGCAAGCAGCAATATGCCAGCCATTAAAGCACCAGTGGTTGTGCCGAACAGCGGTGATGAAATCATCGAGATGGACCGCATGCGCAAGCTCATCGCCGAGCACATGATCATGTCTGTTCATGTTTCACCGCACGTTACGTCTTACGTGGAGGCAGACGTCACTACCATTGTTAAATGGCGCGAGCGCATGAAAAACGAATTCAAAAAACGCGAAGGTGAAAACCTGACTTTTACGCCAATTTTTATGGAAGCGGTGGCCAAGGCCATCAAAGACTTCCCCATGATCAACGTATCGGTTTCTGGCACCAACATCATCAAGCGCAAAGACATCAATATTGGGATGGCTGCGGCTTTGCCAAGTGGCAACCTCATCGTGCCCGTTATTAAAAATGCAGACCGCATGAACCTTGTTGGTTTGGCCAAAGCAGTCAACGAACTCGCCAACAACGCCCGCAACAACAAACTAAAGCCAGAAGATATCCAAGGTGGTACCTACACTGTAACCAACGTTGGTACCTTTGGCAACGTCATGGGCACACCAATTATCAATCAACCTCAGGTTGCGATCTTAGCGCTCGGTGCCATCAGAAAAGTGCCTGCCGTCATCGAAACACCAGAAGGAGACTTCATCGGGATCCGTCACAAAATGTTCTTATCGCACTCCTATGACCACCGCGTGGTAGACGGAGCACTCGGAGGTCAGTTTGTACGCCGCGTTGCCGATTACCTCGAAGGTTTTGACCCAGAAACCACCATTTAAGCATGGCGCTACAACTCGTCCGCCCGCTTTGTGTTTTTGACCTCGAAACTACCGGCTTACAAATCACCAAAGACCGCATTGTACAAATCGCAGTCATTAAGCTTTTCCCGGACGGACTCACCGAATCGTTCAATGAATTGGTCAACCCTTGCCAGGCTATTCCGGCAGAAATCGCTACCATCCATGGCATTACAAACGAAATGGTAGCTGATGCGCCCACTTTTGAAGTGCTTGCACCTCGCCTACTCGACTTCATCGGCGCTGCCGACCTTGCCGGCTACAACTCCAACAAATTTGACATTCCCGTTTTGTCAGAGGAACTTTTGCGCTGCGGTATCGATTTTGATTTAGGGGCGCGTCATTTTGTAGATGTACAAAACATCTTTCATAAAATGGAACAACGCACCTTGGCAGCTGCTTATCAGTTCTATTGTGGCAAACAAATCGAAAACGCACACAACGCACTTTACGACACCCTCGCCACATTAGAGGTCTTGCAAGCCCAAACCGAAAAATACCCAGATCTAGACAACGATATTGCCGGGCTGGCTAAGTTTTCTACCGTGGGCAACAAACAAGCCGACTTCGCAGGGCGCTTGGCCTTCGACGAAAACCAAGAGGTCTGTTACAATTTTGGCAAACACAAAGGCAAAACCGTTGCGCAAGTACTCAAACTTGAACCTGGCTACTACGGCTGGATGCTCGAGGCCGATTTTCCACTCTACACCAAACAAGTCTTGCGCAAAGAAATGGAGCGGATCAAAGCCAGCAACACCTCACAAAACATTGAAGACAAGCTCGAATTATTGAAAAATAAATTCAAAAAGCCATGAAAATCATCTGTATTGGTCGCAACTATGCCGATCATGCCAAAGAAATGAAAGCCGCGCTCCCTACAGAGCCCCTCTATTTTCTCAAACCAGATACCGCCTTACTCAGAGAAGGCGATTTTTATTACCCCGCCTTCACCAAAGACCTGCATTTCGAATGTGAGCTCGTGGTGCGCATCGAAAAGGTAGGCAAGCATATTGCTCCTGAATTTGCCCACAAATACTACACACACTTTACGCTCGGCATCGATTTTACCGCCAGGGACCTTCAGCAGCAATGCAAAGAAAACGGCTTACCTTGGGAAAAAGCAAAAGGTTTTGACCACAGTGCACCACTTTCTAATACCTGGATTGAAAAAAGTGAAGTGAAGCTAGATGAAGCTGAATTCAAGTTGTTTCAGAACGGTGAACTCAGACAAATTGGGCACCCCAAAGATTTCATTTTCAGCATCGATACTGTCATTTCTTATGTATCGCAATTCATAACGCTCAAAACGGGTGACCTCATTTTTACAGGTACCCCTGCAGGTGTTGGGCCCGTTCATATTGGCGATTCTTTGCGCGCAGTACTCAACGGTCAGACATTACTTGAGCTGAACATCAAGTAAGCACAGGAGCAAATAATTTTAGTGCTTCATGAACAACGCACTTTGCCCGTTGTCCAACTTTAAAATGTAGGTTCCTACCTCTAGCGCTGTGATATCTAGCATTTCTTGAGCTGAAATAAAAGGAAACATCAAGACCTTTTGACCCAATAAATTGTAAATGACTCCCGAACTGCTGCCCTGCAGTCCTTTGATCGCAATCTTTCCTTTAGTTGGATTGGGAAATACCATTAATGGCCGCACCGCAATTTCTGAAATATGTAAATCTGAGCCTGGCTCATTCTCTAATAAAAACAAGCCACCTGCATCTTGACCCACCACAAGCTCTAGGTGCATATCGCTGTCTAGGTTTCCGATTGCAGCGGCTGCATAAGCGCCAATTTGCGCACTCAGGCCCAAAAAATCGGAGCTGCGTTCGTGAAATACAGCACTCGGATCTGTAGAAATGCTGTCGTAAAAATGGATGCTGCCATCGAGCGCGCCGACCATGAGGTAAGTGGTATCTTGAAAACGAAAGAAATGTGGCACAGCATAGCCATCTGGGCCATTGCTTTGCACGTTTACACCACCTAATTGGGTCGTTTCTAGCGCAAAGATTGGCGCTAGTGCCGAACCGGTATTCAGGTAATACTGTATGCTTCCTCCCTTATGACCAATCATTAAATCCAATAAACCATCCTGATTGTAATCAAAAAGCTGAGGTGCTGAAAAAAGAGGTACCTGGATAATGGTATTATTGGCATCTAAAAGTGCACTGGCTTGCAATTGAAAATTCGGACTCAAACCCACGCTGGTATTGATAAAATAGGCTAATTGACCATTGTCTCGGCCGAGAATCAAGTCGGGTTTGCCATCTGCATTGAGGTCGCCCATGGCAGGAATCAAGCGTTGACCTAAATTAGACGTAGAGAGATTCAGAAAATCTTGGTCAATCAAGACAAAAGAAGGTGCTGTTGGGGTGCCTACATTTTGGTAATAGGCAATGCGTGCTTCTTTGTCGAGCGCTGGCTTATAGGCAAAGAAGTTTGCTACCAACAAATCGGTGAGCCCATCCTGATTGACGTCGTGTAGAAGCGGCACAGAACCTAAACCGTGGTCGATCATGTCGCCTTGCAGCCAATCGTTGTCTTGGTAAACAAACACAGGAGCTTGATTGCTCCCTAAATTCTTATAAAACCAGACACTGTTTTCGTTTTCAGATACATTATTGGCATTGGGTGCTACCAGTAAGTCTTTCTTTTGATCAAAGTCGATATCCAGATAAAAAGCCGCTGGGAACAGCTGTACATTGGCAGGTGTGGTATTGCTCGGAAAGTTGTAGTCGGCACTGACCATTGGTGAATTGGTATTGGGCGCTGTGCCTCCATTGATGAGGCGCACCAGATTGCCGTAGGCCACATCTCCAAGTACCAAATCCATGACACCAGACTGATCGAGGTCCAGTGCTAAAACAGTTGAGCCTGCATGGGCTTTTTGTTGGTCATTTGCGGGCAACTCAGGATTACTGACATTTCCATCAGTACAATAAGAACTGGTATCGTTTAAAAAGAGTGTATTGCTCGTGACATCTTCGCGGTATTTGCCCCAACAGCGGTTTTTGAGGATAAAAACCAAAGAATCAGCATGTCCATAAAGCTCTTGGCTTTGGTTTTGGTGATACTGAAGGTATTCGCCGCTAATATGATAAGTCAAGATATCCATGTCGCCATCGCCCTCAACATCCACTAATGCAGGAATATCGGCGCCGCTGATATACAAATTTAGAGTAGGGCCAGCGTAATTAGATTGCAAATACGGGCTATAAGCCTCCCATTGCAAGCCAGTAGTGGCATTCCCTACATTCCTAAATGCTTTGATTCCGCCTACGGCATAACAAAAGAGGTCTTTTTTGCCGTCGCTATCGTAATCGTAGGTGGTCATGCGGTAATACAGGTTGGAAGGAAAAAACAAGTGCGCGCGCAAGTCGATTTCATAAATTGGCCCTGCAGTTGTTGTCTCTTGTTTAAAAACACGAATTTGATCGGCGCTGCGGTCAAAAACGAGGAGGTCTTCATCACCGTCGTAATCGTAGTCGAGGGTAGAAAACTGAGGTGTGTTAAACCCTCCAGCCCATGCTTTGCTTAAGTTTTGCCCTTCAGAGACAACTGGTATATACGTACTGAAATTAAATTGAAACTGTGCTTTGACTGCCAAGCTGCAAAAAATAAACACAAGCGTCCAAATCTTCATGGTCTAAAATTACGGCGTTTTTGCATTGGATGCATGCCATACAATGATTCTTTTGTCATCACCTGCACTCACAAATCCTGCTACTTCAGCCAAGAGCGCATTGATAGAATGCCTATGCCCAGCCATTTGCAAGTCGAGCTTTTGACAAATCTGATCTGTAGCCAGCGACCAAATCTTGAGCGTTTTATCTCTAGAGGCAGAAACGTAGTGTCCTGTTGGCAAAAGCAACAGCTGGTATATCGTGCCTAAATGGGCAGGAAAAGCATTTTGCTTATGACCAGCTGAGTTCCAGCGCCTGATGTAGGCATCTTTTCCGGCGCTCAAGAGCTCACCGTTTGGCAAAATGCAAAGCGCTGTACACCCTTGTTGATGGGCGTACACTTGCTGTATTTCATTGAAAAATATGGCGTCGATTTTTCGGTAAAAGCCATCGGCACAAGCCAAGACAAAATAAGTGCCATCTGGCGCTACTGCAATTTGGCGTATTTTACCACAAGCAAAAGGAAGCGTTAGCAGCAGGTTCCAGTTGGTGTCCCAAACCAATACATTACCTTCTGCATCGGCAGAGTAGCGCTGCTGCTGCTGCGGATTGGCGGCAATAGCGAACACTGCACTTTGATGGGCCTTAAGGTGCTTGAGCTCAACTTTTTGTTCTGTATCGATGAGGTGTAAGCTACCATCTGATAAACCAATTAAGAGTTGGTTTTGATCGGGCAAAACAAGCAGGCTAAAAGGCGCTTGTGTACAGCGAATAGCAAATTGATCTTGCTGACCGCTTGTCTTGTGCCAACGCGCAACGAATTTATCTGCAGAGGCCGAATAAATATAAGTTGTATCTTGCGCAAGAGCGTAAATGGGGCCTTGATGGCCTGTAATTTGGAAGTTTTTGGAATAAAGCGCTTGCGAATTATTCTTGTTCATCGGCTAGATCGTCATCGGCATCGTCGTTGACCTGTTTGAGGCGGTCTGCATAAGATTTTGGAAGGAAATCAAAGAAGGTATCGCCGCGCAAGCCCAAGCGCAAACACTCCAATGGAATGACGTCGTTGGGTGCAATATTACCTAAATTGACTTCTGCTCCAAAAAGCTTGATAAACCAAACTTGTTGGTTCTTTTGAGGTGCTTCCCAAAGGATGTCTTCGGGTTTCACGTTGGCAATAATTCGATTGATGAGCATGGTGTGTGCAGTTCCGTTGGGTCTGAAAACACCTACATTACCTGCCTCACGACCTTCTGCAATAACTTTCCAGCTACCAGCTTCTAGTTCGGCTTTCATTAGGCGCACCCATTTGGCTGGTGAAATCAGGATTCCCGAATCTTTAGAACCGACCTCCGAGAGCACGGTTCTGGATTGAGAGAGTTCATGGATGAGCTTGCACTTTTCGTCGTGGGGGATAATGATGGATCCGTCGGAGATTTCTGCGAGATCGAGGTCGTATTTGTCGAGCATTTGAATGTACTCCTTGAACATGCCTCGTGCGTAAAATGCTTCGAAAAGCGTACCACCAAAATAAGGTCTGATGCCAGCCTCGCGGTACATTTTGATTTTTTCTTCGAGCTGACGCGTCACAAACGCCGTTCCGAAGCCAAACTTAACGATATCGGTGAGGTGAGCAGATGCCTCGATAAAATGTTCGGTTTCTCGCAGGCCTAAACCCTTGTCCATCATCATGGTCACCCCTTTGTTACGGGGTTTTTCACTGCGTTTAGGGATAAATGAAAGTTTAAAATTCATGGTTAGTCAGCTAAGTATAAAAAATCGTTGTCGTCGAGTAGCTTGGGATTGATCTCAAAGATTTGTTTGGCACTACTCGCGTTTTGGCTAAGGCATAGTTGATAGAGGTGTTTAGCCTCTGCAAACTGACCCAATTGCCATTTGATATTAATGAGATGAAGTTGGGCCTCAAAAACGGAAGGATGATCTTGGCAAAACTGTAAAATAAACTGTTGAGCGTCGGCTAAGGAAGACTCGCTCACAAAGGAGATGTAGTCTGTGAGTGCTTCTTGGTCTTCTGGGAGCAACGCCAGGCTTTTGAGGTAGTGAAATTCTGCCTCAGAGCGCAAATCTATTTTTTGGTAAGCTCCGGCCAACACATGGTGAATACCCGAGTTCTCGGGATCGTAATCGAGGGCTTTTTGAATCAGGACAATTCCTTCTTTGGTAGCACCCATAAGGTCTTCTACGATGCCCAAGCCTAACCAAGCTTCTGGCAGCATGGGTTCGAGGTCAATACTGAGTTTGTAGTAATGCTTGGAAAGTTCGAGTTCATTGAGTTGCTCGTAGGCTTCACCGATGTAGCAGAGTGCCATTGCATCGTCACCGTCGTGCTTCATGCAAAGTTCAAAGTGTTCAATAGCTTTATGGTATTTCTCTAAAGAAAGATAGGCATTGCCTAAATTGAAATGAGCTGGACCAAATTCTTCATTGATCAGGATAGCGTATTCGTAGGCCCATACCGCGCGATCGTAGTTCTCTAGTTTGCTGTAGGCATTGCCTAGATTGTACCAAGCCGTGCTCGAATAAGGCTGCTCATCAATAAATTTTAGGTATGCTTCTATGGAGTCTTGTGTGGCGCCAAGTGCGTCGTAGCATCTGCCGAGCTCATAGAGCGCAGCTTCGTTTTGCTTGTTGGCTTTGAGAGCTTGATGCAAGGTGTCAATGGCCTCTTGATATTGCGCAAGGCGCTCATACTCGATAGCGATATCGAGATAGATGTAGTCGTGTTCAGCAGGATCGGAGTGCTCGAGGGCTAACTTGAAATAGCGAATAGCTTGCTTGTGTTCGCGCTGTTGGGCGTGGATAGATGCTTTGGTTAAATACAGTTCTGCGCTGTCTATTTCTTGTTTTTCGAGCTGAACAACACAATCCATGGCTTCTTGCAACAAACCCATGCCCCCCAAAGCCTGAGCTTTGCGCAATTTAAAAAGTGGATTGTAGGCAAACTGATAAATACCAAACTCAGCTGCGATTTTGGCTTTATTGAATTGCCCTTGAATGAGGTAGTGATCGATGAGGCCTTCTAGACGGTCGCTATCGATGAACTTGAGCTTTTGGCCCTTCAAATGCGCTTCGAAGTGCTCGATGTCTTCGCTCAAACTGCTGTCGTTGTATTCTTCTTCGTCGTCGTCAAACATAGGGCCCAATTCTTAGTATAAAATTAGGCCCTTTGTGTCATAATGACAACTAATGCTTTTGGCACTTATTAACAAATACCAAAAATGTTGAAAAGTTATAATGGCTAATGCTCGCCGCAATGCACTACAAAAGACTGACCCAGGCTATCGGTGTAGGTGCCTAATTCTTCCAAATTTTTGAGGTCATCGCCACAATATGTTCCCATTTCTACTTCCCCTGTGGGCCCGTCATAGTGGCATTCTGCACATTTGTTTTTAGCACAAGAAACACTCAGTAAGCTCAATACGCTCACACTTAAGATTAACTTTTTCATAAACTGTATTTTTGATTTTGTGGTTATACCTGGTACTTCAAACTGATATAGAAATGCCTACCAGGACCCGGCATTCCAATATTTTTTAAACGAGATAGATGATCGATATAAGTACTGTTCGTGAGGTTACGGACACCTGTTTGCAGTACCCAAGCACCATTTTTCTCGAGGTACAAGCGTGTATTGAAATGTAAAAGCTGATAACTTTCACTGGTTGTTTCTTGAAAAGCTACACGCGTTTGAGCAGCCATCCATTGATGACTCAAGCTCACTTCTAGTTTTTGAACAACGCCCGAAAAATTCCAATGGTATTGCAACTCGTTTTGTAAGCGCGTTGGCGGCAATAAGGAAATAGCGCTGTCTTGCGGGCTCTTGAATTGAATGTAAGAAAACGAAGCTTCCCAATGCAAATGATGAAGCCAATGCGGATGATAATGTGCACTTAAATCTACACCGTATAAACGACCTAAATCGAGCTGTTCGTAAGTAAAAACTGGAATACCATCAATACTCGTACCATTGGGCTGAATGTAAATGTAGTCTTGAACCCAAGCATGATACGGATTGAGTGTGACGCTGCCATGTTCGGTATTCAGGCTACTCGACCAGTCAAGCTGCAAACTCCGCTCTGGCACTAAGGCGGTATCGCCAATTTCATAGCGGAGTGCGCCATGATGAAAGCCATCGGCAAGTAACTCACTCAAATGGGGTGCCCGAAAGCCACTAGAGAGATTGAAGCGGTTTTGCAAATGAGCATGCGCTTGCCAACTCCAACCTAAAGAAACATTCGGACTGGCATAAAATTTTGACATTGGCTGCAAGGTCGTTTGCGTTCGGATCCAACGCAAATCTTGTCTGATACCTATTTGTAATAAATGGATTTTCGTTAATTCAATTTTATACAAACCAAAAACACCCTGATCTAAGGTTTGGGCATCGGGCAAGAGCTGGTCTTCAGCAAGAGGTGAATTGAGATTCAATTGGAGCATACCCGCAGCCCCAAGAATGAGTTGTTGCCTGCTCCACTTGCGCGTCCACTTGGCTTGGTAAATGGAATTCAAAAGATCCATCTCCATAAATGGCTTGGTAACCTTTTCATCGTACTCTACCAAACGGTTGTGGGTCTGGCCAAGCAAAAACTGAAAATCTTGGCCGTTCCAAAAGCGCTTGTATTCATAGCTGAGCAATTGATTGGTGAAAAATTGTGCGGGCAAAGAATAGCGCCTGCCTTGGATGGGCACCTGAAAACTCGCGGGCGTGACGAGCGTATCGTGCGTGTGACCGGGAATGCCGGCTACAGTATTGTTAAAAGCATAGCGCAGCACGTGTATTTGATTGGGTTTGAACCATGAGTAGGAAGCCTTACCAACCCATTCGTGAAAGCGCGAATTTTTGGCAAATAGGCCATTTGGCAACTGAAAATCAGCATGATTTGCATAGCTACCTGCAAGCAATAAACGCTTGTTTCCGACACTCTTTTTGTACATGAGACTAGAAGTACTCCCACTGGTATTCTGATTCCATTTTTGCTGCACGCTCCATTCCTGACGTCCAATTTGAGCAAAAGATTCATCGGCCAAATAAACCACTCCACCCAACGCATCAGCTCCGTATAATACCGAAGCGGGTCCTTTGATCACCTCAGCAGAACCCAAAGCGAGCTCACCAATACCCAAACCGTGATCTCCGCCCCATTGCTGTCCCTCGAGACGCAAACCGTTTACTAGTGTCACGACGCGCATGCCTTGCATGCCACGAATAACTGGTTTGGCAATGCCATTACCCAATGAACTCACATAAACGCCAGGTATTTTGGTGAGCAATTCAGAGACATGCATGCCACCTGAGAGCTGCAAATCCTTGATATTGCGTACTTCAATAGGCACTGTATTTTTTTGACGCAAAGAAAGCTGCTGCCCACTCACGGTTACCTCTTCTGTGGTCATGTGCCCCAAACGCAATCCAAAAGCAAAGCTTGGGCCTGTTCCGGTAACGATTGTGTCTAGCACTTGGTAATCAGGGTGTCTCAAACGCAAAACTTGTTGTTCGGACCATGTAAATGGAAAAACAAAAACGCCATTGGCGTCTGTACTGACTTGAATTTGAAAAGCAGGTACAGCAACAACGACATTTTGTATAGGTAGATTGGTTTGGGCATCGCGCACCAAACCTTTGATTCCCTGCTGTGCAAGGAGGGGAAAGCTATACAATATAGCCATCCCTAAAAGAAATTTATTCATATGATTTCAGGATCTTAGGTGTGCATTCAAATGTTAAAACATGAGAGATGCAGGCGGCGCCCTAAGCTGAAATAAATTGAATGGCGAATTGGAAAGCCCAGTATAGTGCGCTTGACCATGAACAAAAGGAGCTTGCTTCACTATGTTCAAAACAAACGCTGTAGGGCGCGTAAAAACACTTAAAGAAAGATCGCAAACAGGGCAGTCTTCATCGAGGGTTTGCTCATTGGAAAGTGCATTTTTGTGATGGTCGGCATGGCTGCAATGATGCCACCACTCTTTTGGAGTGAGTACCATTGTAAAACAAACCAACAAAAATATACTCAGTATTTTCACAAGGTAAAATTAAGAAATGCGGAGTGAATTGAAGATAAAAATATTCAATACTAGAGTAAAGCTTCGATTATGGCATCCATACTATATCCTTCAGCCTCAGCGCGGTAATTGCGCACCAAGCGATGGCGCAAGATGGCTTTTGCTACGGCTTTCACATCTTCGATATCGGGAGAATACTTTCCGTGTAAAGCAGCATGACACTTAGCAGCAATCACAAGATTTTGAGAGGCGCGAGGCCCGGCTCCCCAAGTAATGAAATCTTTGGTGAGTTGAGGCGCTAGCGGATCTTTGAGGCGTGTTTTGGCTACTAAAGTTACGGCATACTCCAGGACGTTTTCTGCGACCGGAATGCGACGAATGAGCGCTTGATAATCGATGATTTGTTGGGCGTTGAGCACTGTTTGTAGCTCCACAACTTGGTCAGAAGTACTGGATTTGACAATCGCAAGTTCCTCTTGATAAGAGGGGTAATCTACCCAAATATTGAACATAAAGCGGTCTAGCTGTGCTTCTGGCAACGGATAGGTTCCCTCTTGTTCGATAGGGTTTTGGGTAGCCAATACAAAAAATGGTGCAGCGAGCTGGTAAGTAGTACCAGCGGCCGTCACAGCGCGCTCCTGCATGGCCTCTAGTAAAGCGGCTTGCGTCTTGGGTGGCGTGCGGTTGATTTCGTCGGCGAGGATCATGTTGGAAAAGATGGGCCCCTTGATGAACTTAAATTGTTTGGTTTCATCCAAGATTTCCGAACCAACGATATCTGAAGGCATGAGGTCTGGCGTAAACTGAATGCGATTGAAAGACAAACCTAGTGTTTTGGCAATCGTATTTACCAATAACGTTTTTGCCAAACCAGGAACGCCCACTAGCAAGCAGTGAGAACGAGAGAATATCGCAATTAAAACTTGGTCAACGACGTCGTCTTGGCCAATAATAACTTGGTGAATTTCTTTTTTTAAAGCTTGGTAATCAATTACTAATTGATCAATTCTGTCTTTGTCTGTCATGGGAAATCAAGGAGTTTTAGACCAATTGACCCTAAAGTCACAATCTTGAAATTGTGTATCGAGTCTGATGTAGGCATTTGGAATCTTGGCTTGTGTCCATTCGTCGAGCACACGCTGTTTTTTGTCGTTTTCGGCCGCAAGTTTGATCAAGGCGTAATCTTGCGCTAGGTTGGCTTGGTGGGCAGGTACACGGTTTTGCAATCTAACAATGCGAATTCCCTGCTTTCGTTCGAAAAGGTCCATGTAAAGAGACGGCTGCGAAACACCACCACTTTCAAGCGCGTCGGTGAGCAAATAAATTTGTTGGTCAATTTCGTTGAGCTGTTCCATGTCCCAGTAGATGTCCATGGTGTAAGGATTGGTCAGGACGCCTTTATTTTGCTTGGTGGCGTCGTCATTGGAAAAGCGAAGTACTGCTTCTTCCCAGGTAATTGCGTTGCGCGTTAACAACTGATAACAAGTATCCATGCGGGCAGAAGCAATTGAAATACTAGCAGAGCTATATTCTGGCATGATCAGGATGTGCAAACAATTGTAGTCATCACCTTTGCGAGAAATGAGCTTGATGATGTGATAACCATACATGGTTTCTACAATGTCGGATACTTCACCGGGTTTGAGATCAAAGACAGTAGCCTCAAACTGTGGTACCATCATGCCTTTTGAAGCGGAAATTTTACCTCCTTGACTCGCAGATCCGGGGTCCATGGATTTGAGTCGAGCCATTGTTTCAAAAGGTTTACTACCGCTTACAATTTGCTTGCGAATATCGACAAGTTGATCATAGGCGAGTTTTTTATCGGCAGCCGTGAGTTCAGGAAACTGGACAATTTGCTGAAAACTCAGCTTCATGTTGATAAACGGAATGCTGTCTTTGGGGAGCTGTGCATAGAACGCCGCCACTTCTTTGGGTGTCACGGAGATATCGCCAGTTATTTTGCGCTCCATTTCTTGAGCGAGCATTTTGTTGCGGATGATCGTGCGGAATTCCTCTTTGATGGCAACTGTAGATTTACCGTAAAATTCTTCAAGATTTTCGCGCCCCCCCATTTTGTTTTCCATGATCCGCAAGCGGTTCTCCATTTCGGCATCGACCTGCTCGTCTGAAATAACAAGACTATCGATGAGTGCTTGATTCACGAGAAGTTCTTCAAGAAGAAGTTGCTCAAGAATTTGACATTCTTTTCCGTTGATTGCACGCTCTTTTTCACTGAGCTGTAATCTTTGGGTTTCGATATCGGACCAAAGAATGATATTGTCACCAACTTGGGCAACAATTTGATTCACTAACTTTTGAGCCTGAACTTGGCTCAAAAACAAAAATTGAAAACAGAGAAAGAATAGTGTTTGATAGTTCATTACTGACCGATTTGATAGAGCACATCTTCATTGATGACGATCTTATGCTTCGAACGTAACGCCTCTAACCATTTTTTTTCTAAATATGTTTGGTAGTCTGATGTGGCCAAGCCTTTTGCTTCGTTGTATTCTTTAGGTGCAGGTGCCAAAACAGCTTTCACTTTGACCACATACCATTTGCCATCCATTGAATAAACAGGATTGAGGCCTGGTGTAAAGTTGCGCGCTTGTAAATATGGCGTTTGGGCAACTTCAAATTTATTCATGCGCACCTTTAGATTGAGCTCTGAATCTTTGTTGATGACCTCTAGTACTGCCTTGGAGTCAATGGTATCTGACTGTACGAGCATACCGTAAACTTGTACAGCAACATGCTCATCTTTACATTCATAAACAGTAGCATCTAGGCGATTGGACCAGGTATATTTGCTGCGGTTTTCCATGAAGAAGGCGCGCAAACCAACAGTGTCTTTAACAGCTTTGTTCCAAACCTGATCTTGCATGATTTCGTACAAAATAATACCGTCGTGATATTCTTGAACAAGCGCTTTGTAAGCTGGATATTTTGCCGGCAAAAGCGCTTCTTCATAAGCTAGGATTTCATTTTTCTCCCATTGTTGGTAAAGTTGCTTCACAACAACTGCAGGTGCATCTTTGCGAACCGAACGGTAATTTTTTACAACGTATTTTGCGAAATCTTGTTGCTTAAATTTCTTGCCATCCAAAACAAATAGTGTTTTGTTCGATTTGAGCTTATCGGCAGTCCATTTGCCAATGAAATAAGTGGAGTCTAGGTTGGCAACAAACCAATCCAAACCTTTTTCACTTTTTGCTTGATAGGCGTATTGACTGCGTAATTTTTGAACAAAAGAATCTTGGGTTACTTTAGAACGTTCGTCTTTGTTTACTTTGGCTTGTAATTCGCGACGCATGTTATCAAAAGACTTGACGGGTGTCCATTCGATGAGTTTGATAATGTGATAACCGTATTGTGTTTTGATCGGTTTGGAGAGCTCCCCTACTTGCTTCAACGAGAAGGCCGCATCTTCAAATTCCAATACCATGCGCTGGCTAGTTCCAGATCCGAAAGCGGGTAATTCCCCACCTTTCTTGATGCTATTTGCATCTTCCGAATAGGCGCTAACCATTTTCTCCCAAGAGGAGCCAGCGGCAAGGCTGTCATAGATTTCATTGATTTTCTTTTCGGCGTTTTGACGCGTTTCTGTGGTGGCTTCGCGGCCTGTTGCGATCATGAGGTGAGCTACCTTGATGGTACCTCTTGCCGGACGCTTGTCGGTCACCTTTAGGATATGGTAGCCAAAACGTGTCCTGAATGGAGCACTGATGGTGCCCACAGGCGTAGTGTAAGCTTTTTCTTCAAAAGGATACACCATTTGAAAAGCAGTAAAGTAGCCGAGATCACCACCGTTATTGACAACTGAAGGATCTTCTGAGCCGAGTTTAGATTTGGCAACAGAAGCAAAATCTTCGCCTTTTTCGATGCGCGCTTTGAGGCCAAGTAAGCGATTATAGGCCGCTAGGGTGTCTTTGGGGCTTGCGTTTGGGTCTAGTTTGATGAGGATGTGTGAGCAACGGACTTCCGTAGCCGTGCGGTTGTAGGCCTCTTGAACCATTGCTTGATTTTGTACGGAATCAATTAAGTAAGGCAAAGCCAATTGCTTTTTATAACCCTCGAGTTCTTTTTGCAAGCGAGGAAGGGTGTCGTAACCCAATGCTTCGGCTTCAGCTACTTTGAGTTTAAAAACCTCAAACAATTGCATGTAACGATCAAGTGAGTCTTTGTCAAAGCTCGGATTTGAATTGTTTTTGGTGTAAATCTGTAAAAATTCTGATTTGGTTACAGGCTTATCGTTGATCGTCATGACGACTGGCTCTTTTTGGGAAAGAGCGAGGTTGGTCAAAAAGCCAAACAAGAATAATACAAGGGTCTTTTTCATTTGTGTTGGTTAAAGCGGTTAATTCTAAAATTTGAAATTACTTGATGCTATAATTTGGCGCCTCACGGGTAATGGTTACGTCGTGTGGATGCGATTCACGCACACCAGCGGAGGTGATGCGCACAAAACGAGCACCTTTGAGCTGATCAATTGCTGGTGCGCCGCAGTAGCCCATTCCGGCGCGCAAACCGCCGATGAGTTGAAACATGACTTCGATGAGTTTGCCTCGGTAAGGCACGCGTCCGGAGATGCCTTCTGGAACCAATTTTTTGATGTCGTCTTCGGCATCTTGGAAGTAGCGGTCTTTGCTGCCTTTTTGCATGGCTTCTAAGGAACCCATGCCACGATAAGATTTAAATTTACGGCCTTCATAGATGATGGTTTCGCCAGGCGATTCTTCAACGCCTGCAAACATAGAACCGAGCATCACGACGTCTGCACCGGCTGCAATGGCTTTCACGATGTCGCCGGTGTAGCGAATGCCGCCGTCTGCAATAACCGGTACGCCAGTACCCTCCAATGCTTTGGCAACTTCGTTGATGGCAGTAAGTTGAGGAACACCAACACCTGCAATTACACGCGTAGTGCAAATTGAGCCCGGGCCAATTCCGACTTTCACAGCATCGGCGCCGGCATCGGCAAGATATTTGGCCGCTGCTGCGGTGGCGATATTTCCCACAACAATTTGTAGCTCCGGATAAACGGCTTTAACCGCTTTGAGTTGGTCTACAACACCTTTAGTGTGGCCATGCGCAGTATCGATGACAATGGCGTCTACGCCTGCTTCAACAAGTGCCGCGACGCGTTCTAGGGTATCGTATGTAACACCAACCGCTGCGGCTACGCGCAAGCGACCCAATGAATCTTTACATGAATTTGGATGTTCTTTTACTTTGATGATGTCGCGATAGGTAATCAGGCCAATTAAGCGATTGTCTGCATCTACAACAGGAAGTTTTTCGATGCGGTTTTGCTGTAGAATGACCTCGGCGGTAGTGAGGTCTGTACTTTCGCCAGTGGTGATGATTTGTTCGGAGGTCATGATTTCGCGAACGGGTCGCTCGAGGTTCTTTTCAAAACGGAGGTCGCGGTTGGTGAGAATGCCTTTCAAGACACGATTGGCATCCACAACGGGAATACCACCAATACTGTTTTCGCGCATCAGTGTAAGTGCATCTTTGACCAGCGCATCTTCGAGCAGTGTAATTGGATCGATGATCATGCCGCTTTCTGAGCGCTTCACTTTGCGCACTTCTAATGCTTGTGCTTGAATGCTCATGTTTTTGTGAATGACACCGATGCCCCCTTGTTGGGCAATCGAAATGGCAAGTGCAGACTCCGTGACGGTGTCCATGGCTGCTGAAACGATCGGCGTATTGACCGCAATTTGTTTGGTGAATTTGCTTTTCAAAGAGACGTCGCGAGGGAGCACCTCAGAGTAGGCAGGCGCCAAGAGGACGTCGTCGTAGGTTAAACCTTCAGTGATCTGGGATAGATTCGAGAGCGACATGAACTTATTTTTTAATAAATTCCTGCAAATTTAACAATAAAATTTGCCATTCGGTTACCTAAGTAGTTTTGATTCGTCATGTTATTCGTAATTTTATCATGTGAAACGTTCAATCTTTATTTTTTGTCTCTTTCTTTCGACTCATTCTTTGTTTGCTCAAGGAAGCGAAAAGTCACTGATTCAATTATCCGGAGTCGTTGTGACCGAGGAGGCATTTGAGCTCCCCTACACCACCGTATATAACAAAACCCTCAACAAGGGCGTCATTTCTGATAGCTACGGATTCTTCTCCATTGTTTGCCAACCTGGCGACACCCTCTATTTTTCAAGAAAAGGATACAGTTCAAGCCCATTTTGGGTGCCCGACACGCTCAATGACAACCGCTACAGCATTATTCACATGCTCTCGCGTGACACCCTCACTATGCCCGACGTCAGGGTTTATCCTTGGCCCAACAAAGAAGCGTTTGCACAACATTTCGTCAACATGAACCCTTATGAAGATGACATCAGAAGAGCACAACGCGAACTGAGTGGAGAATCTTTGGCTTTTGTCGCTGCGCGTCTAGACGCCGATGCTTCTTTGGCTTATGGTGCACTCACCAAACAACAAAATACGAAAATCTACACCAACGGCCAACTGCCCCAAAACAACCTCCTCAACCCCTATGCTTGGTCTAAGCTGATCCAAGATTGGAAGGCTGGGAATTTGAGCAGACAGTAATCCCAAATTCGAATAGGAACAAATTCAATTGTTCCCAACTCTAGACAATTGCTGTCTTTTCCTCTAAAGATTGAAATGCTTCTCGGCCTCCACAGCAATATATTCGCCAATAGCCAAGGAAGCTGTTGCTGCCGGAGAGGGTGCGTTGAGCACATGAATGGAGTTGCCATGGTACTCGATACGGAAGTCGTCGCGGGTATCGCCGTCTTCGGCGAGTAAAAGCGCACGAACACCAGAGCGCCCCGGATGGATGTCTTCCATGGTAAGCGAGGGAATCATGCGTTGGAGGGTCTTGAGAAATAACTTCTTAGAGAAGGCCCGACGGTATTCATTGATTCCAAACGACATGTTATTGAAAAATAGTTTCCAAGTGCCTTTGTAGGTGAGCGCGTCGTAGGTGTCGCGCAGTGAGAAGTCGGTTTTGCCATAGCCTTCGCGCTTGAACGTAAAAACAGCGTTCGGACCGCATTCGATTTCTCCGTTGGTCATGCGGGTGAAGTGTACACCCAAGAAAGGAAAGTCGGGGTTTGGAACCGGATAAATGAGGTTTTTGACTTTATGCTTGGCTTCTGGCGTGAGTTCGTAGTAGTCTCCGCGGAAACCAACCACTTGTTCTTTAAGCGCAATCCCATCTTTGCGGGCAAGGCGGTCCGCCTGTAAACCAGCGCAAAAAACAAGGTAGCGCGCTTCAAATTTTCCTTTACTTGTAAAAATTGTGCTACTCGCCTCCCCTTTTTCGATGCCTTGTACTTCGCATTCCAAATGCATGGCACTTTGTGGGTTAGCAGCCAATGCGAGTTCGGCCATTTTCTCCGTAGCTCCTCTAAAATCGATGATACCGGTAACGGGTACCCAAATACCGCCAATGCTTTTGACGTGCGGTTCAATTTCTTTGACTTGATCAGCAGTGATTTTCTCGATGCCTTCAATACCGTTTTGCAAACCAGTATTGAAAATTTTGTCCATGTTTGGCAACTCGCTTTGGTCGGTAGCAACGACTACTTTTCCACAGACATCATGGGCAATATTGTAATCTTTGGCAAACTGAACGAGTTCTTTGCGGCCTTGAATACAATTGCGCGCTTTGAGTGAACCCGGCTTGTAATAAAGCCCGGAGTGAATGACTCCTGAGTTATTACCGGTCTGGTGATCGGCGAGTACTTTCTCTTTTTCAAACAAAACAATACTGAGATTGGGGAATTTTTTTTGAAGCTTGTAAAAAGTGGCAGCGCCAACAATTCCTCCTCCTACAACTGCGATATCGTACTTCATAACTTTAGTTTGATGCAAAGTTAAGGATTTTGTACTTTTGCAGCGATGAATCAGTTCGAACGTGTTGCATTTTATACACTAGGTTGTAAACTCAACTTTTCCGAGACCTCTACCATAGCACGGCTCTTTGAAGACGGCGGCTTTGCCAAGGTTGATTTCGAAGACCAGCCCGATGTTTTTGTCATCAATACGTGCTCTGTAACGGAGAACGCCGACAAAAAATGCAAGCAACTCGTGAAGCGTGCCAAAAAAATATCGCCCGAATCTTTGGTCGTCATTTTAGGTTGTTATGCGCAGCTCAAACCGGAAGAAATCAGTCAAATACCTGGCGTTGACCTCGTTTTGGGTGCCAACGACAAATTCAATGTGTTAGCCCATTTGCAAGCCAAGCGCACTCAACCAGACTTATTGGTGGTTCACGACAACATCAAGCACACCCACGACTTCATTCCCTCGCATTCCTACGGAGACCGCACCCGTTCCTTTTTAAAAGTACAAGATGGCTGCGACTACTTCTGTACTTTTTGCACTATTCCATTGGCCAGAGGGAAAAGCCGTAATGCTTCTATTTCACAAACCATCTCCGAAGCACATAAAATTGCACAAACTGAAGTCAAGGAGGTCGTCCTGACTGGCGTCAACATCGGCGATTTCGGGCAAGGAGGAAACGAAAATTTCTTTGCTTTAACCACAGCACTAGATGAAGTTGCGGGCATTGAGCGCTTTCGAATTTCTTCTATCGAACCCAACTTACTCTCCGATGACATCATCGACTTTTGCCTGACCTCCTCCAAACGATTTGCCCCACATTTTCATATTCCACTACAAAGTGGTTCAGATAGCATCCTCGAAAAAATGCGCCGCAAATACAATACGAGTCTGTATGCACAAAGAGTGGCGCGCATTAAAGCAACCAACCCCGATGCTTGTATTGGCGTAGATGTCATTGTGGGTTTCCCGGGCGAGACCGATGAAGATTTCTTGGCGACAGTCAATTTTCTCAAGGACCTCGACATCTCTTACCTGCACGTCTTTACGTATTCAGAAAGAGCCAATACGGGCGCACCAAAACTCGGAGCCAAAGTACCAATGGAGACCCGACGCGAGAGAAGCAAAATCCTACACCTGCTCTCCGATCGCAAAAAATTGGCTTTTTACCAGACCCAAGTAAGCAAACAAAAAGCTGTTCTTTTTGAGCAAGAAGAAAACGAAGGTTGGCTTTTTGGCTTCAGTGAAAACTACGTAAAGGTCAAGACGCCCTTTAATGAAGCGCTGATCAATCAAATTGTAGCCGTCGAATTGACAGAAATTGACCGCGATGGCCTCATGAAATGCCACATTCTTACTAACTTTGCATTGTAATTAGGCTTTTGTCATGAAAACAACATATATCACCCGTCGCGAAACCTTTAATGCCGCCCACAAACTTTGGCGCCCCGAGTGGTCGGACGAAAAAAACTGGGAAGTATTTGGCAAATGCGCCAACCACAATTGGCATGGGCACAATTTCGAGCTCTGGGTTACCGTCAAAGGCATTCCAGATGCCGATACGGGCTTCATCATGAACCTCAAATTACTGAGTCAATTGGTCAAAACGCATATTATCGAGGCGCTTGATCACAAAAACTTAAATTTAGATGTACCGTTTTTAGCTGGGCAAATGGCCTCTACTGAAATCATGGCCATTGCCATCTGGGACATCCTCGCCCCGCTTGTACTCGAGAACGGCGGCGAACTGGCCAAAATCAAGTTGGTCGAGACAGAAAACAACTACGTAGAATACTACGGCGGAAAAGAACCTTTTTAGTTCTTGACCTTCACCCACTAAATCATTTCACTTGGAAAATAAGCAGTTGCAAGACCTCTACAAGGGTGTCCTCGAACAACTCGGCGAAGATCCTCAGCGCGAGGGCTTGCTCAAAACACCCGAACGCGTGGCCAAAGCCATGCAATTTCTAACGAGTGGCTATGAACTGAATGCAGACCAAATCATCGAGTCAGCAATTTTTCACGAAGCCTACTCGGAAATGGTGCTCGTTAAAGACATCGAGGTATACTCTATGTGCGAACACCACATGCTGCCTTTTTTTGGAAAAGCACACATTGCCTACATCCCAAATGGGAAAATCGTAGGCTTAAGTAAAATTCCGCGCGTTGTAGATGCTTATGCACGCAGGCTACAAGTACAAGAAAGGCTTACCATCGAAATCCGCGACTGCATTCAGCGCACGCTTGCTCCTTTAGGGGTGGCTGTAGTTGTTGAATGTGCTCACATGTGCATGCAAATGCGCGGTGTTCAAAAACAAAATTCAGTCACGACCACTAGTGCGTTTACCGGAATTTTTATGACCAACGACGCAACCAGAAGAGAATTTATTAATTTAGTACAAGCAAAAATTCATTAACAATGGAAGATCTCAATTACCAAAATTCAGGCTCACTTAGCCAAGACTACGCCCGTGACTTCATCAAAAGCGTATACAACTACATGTTTGCCGCACTTACCATCACAGGGGTAATCTCCTACATCATCGGCACCAACACCGAATTGATGGCTTCACTTTTCATGACGGCAGCTGGTGGAGTCTCTATGTTCTTTTATGTGATTTTGTTCTCTCCGATACTGATTTCCTTTGCTATGGCAGGCGGCTTCAATAAATTCTCCTTTGGCACCTTAATGGCTCTTTTTGTCATTTATTCCATTTTATTGGGCATGAGTTTATCCGTATTATTCATGGCCTACTCTACCGGAACGCTCGCCACCACCTTCCTCTTGACTGCTGGTTCTTTCGGCTTCATGGCGTTCTTGGGCTACACCACCAAAACAGACCTTACTAAATTTGGCAGCTTGCTATACATGCTCCTCTTTGGCGTCATCATTTCGAGTGTAGTGAATATGTTTTTGGACAGCAGCGGTTTTGATTACATCATTTCTTTAGTATCTGTCTTTATTTTTACAGGTTTAGTAGCCTATGAAATGCAAATGATCAAAAACATGGCTCACCAAGCCCAAATGGATGGCACACTGCGTCAAAAATTAGCCTTATTTGCTGGTTTTCAACTGTATTTAACTTTTGTAAATTTATTCTTGTCTTTATTGCGTCTTTTAGGCAATCGAGAATAAAAGATTTGCTATTTTTGACCCACCAAAAAACAACATTATGTCAGACAACTTTTTTGAAGGTTCTACCGCCGCAGTAGGCACGATCGTTACCATTACTTTACTCAGCATCATCGTATCTATCCTCATCTGGGGTTAAGTTTACGCCGCTAGAATATGCCGTTTAACACCTTATTTTCTTGGTGGATTGGTCGGCGTATGGATCGCATCAACGACTACCGCGCTCAACCTCAAGCAAATCAGGCACGCACGCTAGCATTTCTTTTATTAGAAGGTGCACAAACGCAATATGGTAAAAAATATTGTTTTGACACCTGTACAAACTACCAAGCTTTTCATCAAACTGTTCCACTCTCGGATTACGGAACACTCAAGCCTTTTATAGACCGCGCCATAGAAGGCGAAACCGATTTGCTTTGGCCAGGAGCTACCAAATGGTTTGCTAAATCATCGGGCACCACCGCAGACCGCATCAAGATTTTACCCATCACCGAAAGTTCTTTACTCGAAAACCACTATGCCGGCGGCAAAGATTTACTGGCGCAGTATTACCACAATTTTGAAGGACGCAAACTCTACAATGCCAAGCACCTCATTGTAGGCGGTACCGGCAAAATTGAGCAGCAGAGCCACGGCGTTTTCATTGGCGATTTATCTGCAATCATCATTAATAACCTACCCATCTGGACCGAGCTACGCCGCACACCCAAAAAAGAAATCGCACTTTTAGAGAATTGGGAAGAAAAACTCGACCGCATGGCAGAGTCGGTTATTGATCAAAATATTTGCATCATTGCGGGTGTCCCTAGTTGGACCCTCCTGCTTTTACAGAAAGTTTTAGAAAAAAGTAAGCGGCAAACCATTGCAGAAGTATGGCCCAATTTGGAACTCTATATCCATGGTGGCGTTTCTTTTGTGCCTTACCGCCAAGCCTTTGAAAAAATCATTGGCAATGCTGACATGAATTATGTAGAGAACTATAATGCCTCGGAAGGTTATTTTGGCCTGCAAGACCAAAAAGACAGTAAAGACCTGCTTTTGCTGACCAATTCTGAGGTTTTCTATGAATTTATCCCTATGGAAACCTTTGAGGGCCTTGCGTCCAAAACGGTTATTCCTTTGGAAGCCGTTGAGATCGGTACAGATTACGCTTTGGTCATTTCGACCTCTGCAGGTTTGTGGCGTTATATCATTGGCGACACCGTACGCTTTACCCAAACCAAGCCCTTTCGTTTTGTGGTCAGCGGCAGAACGACGCACTACATCAATGCTTTTGGCGAAAAACTCATCATTGAGCACGCCGAGCAAGCCCTGAGCGAAGCTTGCCATGCACACCGCGTGCAGGTGCGCGACTACACTGTAGCACCCGATTTTTCTGAAGATGGGCAAGTTGGTCGGCACCATTGGCTCATTGAATTTGAACAAAACCCAAAAGAGCGTGAGGCGTTTTGCCAAACGCTTGACCTTGCGCTCAAAAAGGCAAACGCAGACTACGATGCCAAACGCAAAGGCAATATCAACATCGGACTGCCGTTAATTACCATGGCGCCAGAAGGAACCTTTCACCGTTGGCTCAAGCAAAAAGGCAAATTAGGCGGCCAACACAAAGTTCCGCGCTTACAAAACACAGCGGACCTATTGAAAGAAATATTAGCTTGTCAATGAGATATATTTACACCTTTTTTTACCTGCTGATCGTACTTGTTGCACAAAGCCAATCTTGGGTATTGGAAAAAGAGCTCACACTCAAAGACAGCACTTACCACTGGACGAGTGATGAGTGGGGCCAACTCTATCAATGGAAAGGCAATACCGTTTGGTTACAAAATGAGCAAAATCAGCAGCCTTTTCAAGAAACTTTTAAAATTCTCGCACAAATCAGCGATGTACAAGCCATCAGTGGCTTACGCGCGCTCATTTATTCAGAAGGACAACAGATGATGGGTATTGTGGACAACACGCTCCAATTAAAAGATGGGCTATTGGCTTTTTTTGATTTTGGCTTTTCGAATATTTCCAAAGTTGCCATCAGTAACAGGCCTGACTTTATTTGGCTCTTTGACCAATACCGCGAACGCTTGATTTTATTTAATATCAATACCGCTCAAGAGGTTCAGATCGTAGACAACTGTTTTGAAGGCATCAAAGACGCCCAAATTGTGCAATTTTTTGAATACCAACAAAACCTCATTTGTTACTTGAGCGATGGCCGCTTCTTTGAGTTTGACCGCAACCTCACCTTGGTCAAAGAGCTGACTTTAACGCCAAAACTCACCCTTTTTGGATACCAAAATGAAATATGGCTGCAAGATCAAAATTATATTGAAAAGTTAAAGCCTAGTATCCATTCAAGTCGAATTGAACTACCCACTTCAAACTATCAACAGCTTCAAGTTTTACAAGATCGGTTTTATTTTCAACAGGGTGCGAAAATCAAGGTATTCCGCTTGATTTTGTAGGGTCTATCTTTTGATGTTTCAGTCTAATTGTCGTATTTTAGCCTTCTAAAATTGAAGTTTATGCACGTCGCAATCGCCGGAAATATTGGTTCGGGTAAAACCACCTTAACCAACTTACTCTCCAAACATTACAACTGGGATACCCATTTTGAGGACGTGGATCAAAACCCCTATCTCAACGATTTCTACCACGACATGCAGCGCTGGTCTTTCAACCTGCAAATCTATTACCTCAATAGCCGCTTTACGCAAATACAAGAAATCAAAGAATCTACGCATACCGTTATTCAAGACCGCACTATCTACGAAGATGCCTTCATTTTTGCGCCCAACCTTCATTCAATGGGCCTCATGACCACCCGCGACTTCGAAAACTACTTTTCGTTGTTCAACCTCATGGATTCCTTTGTCTCCGCGCCAGACCTCCTCATCTACTTGCGCGCAAGTGTACCAACTTTGGTATCGCAAATCCAGCAACGCGGCCGCGACTACGAAGAAAGCATCCGCCTGGACTACCTCAAGCGCCTCAACGAGCGCTACGAAGCCTGGATTTCTACCTATGACAAAGGCAAATTGCTCATCATTGACGTCGATAACAACCGCTTCCCTGAAAACCAAGAAGACCTCGGTAAAATCATCAACGCGATCGATGCCGAAATAAACGGTTTGTTCTGACATGATCGTCGTTACCGGAGCCGCAGGCTTTATAGCCAGTTACTTAGCCGAAGCACTTAATGCCGCCGGTCACCAAGACCTCATTTTAGTAGACGACTTTTCTGTCGAAGCCAAAAAACCAAACTGGACCCACCTTGCTTTCGAACAATGCATAGACCGCGAGGCCTTTTTGCCCTGGTTTGAAGAGAACGCAGCTTCCGTTTCATTTGTTTTCCACCTTGGTGCGCGTACCGACACCACTGAAAAAAGTCAAGAGGCCCTAGACCATCTCAATTTACACTATAGCCAGGCTATTTGGCGCATTTGTTCGGCGCAGCAAATTCCATTAGTATACGCGAGCTCAGCAGCCACCTATGGGCTCGGTGAGTTCGGCTACAAAGATGAACATAGCCTCAGCACTCAATTACAACCACTGAATTTATACGGAAAGTCCAAAAACGATTTTGATATTTGGGCGCTGGGCCAGAACCAAACACCTCCAAATTGGTACGGACTCAAGTTCTTTAATGTATACGGCCCCAAAGAATACCATAAAGGACGCATGGCAAGTGTCGTTTTGCACACTTACAAACAAATTCAAGAAAAAGGGCAAATGCAACTTTTTCGATCGCACAACCCACACTATAAAGACGGTGAGCAATTGCGCGATTTTATCTATGTAAAAGACGTGGTCAAAGTTTGCCAGTTTCTACAAGACAAACTCCCATCAAGCGGCCTCTATAATTTAGGATCAGGCAAAGCCCGCACATTCTACGACCTCGCGCGCCTGACTTTCGAAGCACTAGGCTTGGCACCTTCAATCCGTTTTATCGATACTCCTATTGACATCCGAGACAAATACCAGTATTTCACCGAAGCCGACATGACCAAACTTTTAGCTGCCGGCTACACCGGTGGTTTTCATTCCTTGGAGGAAGGTGTGGGTAATTATGTGAAGGAGCATCTCGTAAAAGAAATAGGCTAAATACGTAAGTCAAAAATAAAAGCCGCTAAGAATTTAAACCATAAAAAAAGCCCCGCAAATGCGGGGCTTTTTTATTTCATGAGTAGGTCGCTTATTCGCTTACTACTTCAATTTTGAAAGTTTGCTTCACACCTTTGTAAAGGTTAGCTTCTGCTTCGAAAGTACCGAGGTCACGAATAGGCTCATCTTTGATTTTCAAAGATTTGCGGTCGATATCGAAACCTGCTTCGCGAAGCGCTTCTGCGATTTGTACGGTGTTGACAGATCCGAAGATTTTTCCGTTTTCGCCAGCTTTGGTTGCAATGCTCAAAGTAACATCTGCAAGTTTGGCAGCAATTGCTTGTGCTTCACCCAACATTTTAGATTCTTTGTGCGACTTCTGACGCATGATTTCTTCGTGTGCTTTTTTGGCACTTGCGGTAGCGAGTACAGCATACCCTTGCGGGATAAGGAAATTACGTCCGTATCCTGGCTTAACAGTTACTACCTCATTGGCGTAACCGAGTTTATCTACATTTTTCTTTAGAATGACTTCCATGATTTCTCAATTATATCGTTCAACAATGACTTATTTCAACATGTCGCCAACGTATGGCAAGATAGCAAGGTGACGGGCACGCTTGATGGCTTTGTTGACACGTTTTTGGTACTTTTGGGAAGTACCGGTGATGCGACGCGGTAATATTTTACCTTGTTCGTTGACTAATTTCAATAAGAAGTTAGCGTCTTTGTAGTCGATGAATTTAATACCGCTCTTTTTGAAGCGGCAGTACTTCTCCTTTTTAATATCGATGTTGATCGGAGTAAGGTAACGGATATCGTTTGACATGTCTCGTTGTTTAATGGGTTTGACAATAAATTAGGCAGTTGCTCCAGCTTTTGCACGACGCTTGTCAGCGTAGGCAAGGTGATCGGCATCCATTTTAACAGTTAGGAATCGGAGTACACGCTCGTCGCGCTTCATCATCAATTCGTAATCTGCAACCACGTTGCCTTCAGCTTCAAATTCAACGAGGAAATAAAATCCTGTTGATTTTTTCTGGATTGGGTAGGCCAATTTGCGCAAACCCCAGCTCTCCGAATGCTTGATTTTACCTCCTTTAGAGGTGATCTCGCCTTCGAATTTCTGTACTGCTTCCTTTGCCTGCTCATCAGACAAAACGGGAGTTAAAATGAAAACAGTTTCGTAAGAATTCATAAGGTTAAACTTTAATTAATATACTATTTGGGGTGCAAAGATACGTAGAATAAGCGAATTCACAAGAATTCAAAGCAATAAATAATGTCTATTTATCCTTTCGAAGCAGGAGATTATAGTCGCGTAACATCTTGTTTTCAGCCAAATTTTGCTCGTAAGCAGCTTCCAAGACATTAAATTCAGTGCTATACTGCTTGAAAAAGTCGTGATCTAAGACTTCTGAGATGAGTTTGAGTAAACCGGTATCAATTGTTTTTCGTGAAAATATGGAGTACGCATTTTCTCGAGATTTATTGATGCGTTTGGCAAACTCCGTAACGGTCATGCCGCGCTTCTCCAGTACATTACGAATCTGTGCACCAATAAGTTGCTCCATGATGCAAAGCTGCAAATTACAACTTAGCTATGGGTTACTTAATTAGTTTTAAAATTTTCACATTTACGTTGGTAATTATACATTTACTATGTGTGAAAGATAAATAAAATGCTAAATAAATCGATCCATGGCCACCACTCTTACAAGTTCCATACGTCTCCATTTCACTAAGTGATCCAAAAAGCTTAGCTTTACTTTTAAGATGTATTTCATTGATAACCAACGCTAGTACAAATGTCAAGAACCTTACTAATTTGCCTTTACTGCTTCGCTAGCGGTCTACTCTTTGCGCAAATTCCAAGTATTGCTATTTCACCGCTCAATCCGAGTATCTGCAACGGGAATTCAATAATACTAAATGCCAGTACCAATGCGGGACCCGGAGCAACTTTTCTATGGATGCCCGGGGGCGCGACAACACCAAGTATAACAGTAAGTCCAAGTACAACTACAACATACACCTGTACGGTTTCTAGCGGTGCCTTCAGCAATTCGTCGAGCAGTGCGGTTACGGTCAATGCCATACCCACCGCAACTATGGTAGTCAATGGCATCACCTTAACAGTCAACTCAACAAGTCCTGTGACTTACATGTGGTCCAATGGCACGGTCCTTTCCAGTATCTACGCCTTCCAATCAGGGCAATATTGCTGTTGGATTACAGATTTATCAGGTTGCAGCAATACCATTTGTGTGAATTACATCAATCCTACAACGCTCAGTTCAATTGCGGGTCAAGATGCCACTATAAATTGCAATCAAAATACCAGTGGCTATCAATTAGGAACTGCTCCAAATGCCGGGCACACCTATTCTTGGAGCCCTGTTAACGGACTCAGTAACCCCAATATTGCCAACCCAATTGCGAATCCATCTCTTACAACAACCTACACACTAACTGATATTGATGCCAATGGAAATGCTGTTATTGACCAGGTAACCATAACGGTAAATACCACCCCTCCTACCCTCAACGCAGGGCCAGACCAAACGGTTTGTCAGGGCAGTAACGTGACGTTAAACGCCACAAGCAATGCCAGCCCCATTACCTGGAACAACGGTGTTCAGAACAACATCCCTTTTGTTGCTAGTGCAACAGGTAGCACAACCTACACAGCAAGTGTTACTGGCACCAATGGTTGTGTCGCTACTGACAATTTGGTGGTACTCGTGAATCCACAGCCGCAGTTCAGCATCACTGCTTCGGGGCCAACAGCGCTATGCGCAGGACAAAGTGTTACACTTTGCGTTCCGTATCAATATCCATGGGCATATAATTGGAGTAACGCATCCATCACGAATTGTATTACGGTTTCTTATCCTGACACATATTGTGTAGTCGTCACAGACTATTTGACTGGCTGCTCTAATATCGCTTGCATTCCTGTTGACATCTTCATGAGTACAAATGCAGGACCCGATGCGACTTTATCTTGTACGCAAAATACCTCTGGGGCTCAAATTGGCTCAGCAGCTGTCTCAGGCATTACATATTCTTGGAGTCCGGCTTCTGGTTTGAGCAACCCGAATAGTGCCAATCCAATTGCACAACCCGTAACCACTACCACTTACACCCTAACAGCAACAAATGCCATGGGCTGTACGACCACAGATCAAGTTGTTGTCTACGTAAACAATTCCCCGCCAACCATCAATGCTGGGCCTGACCAAACAGTATGTCAGGGAACCATCGTGACACTCAATGCCATTTCCAATGCGCCAACGATTAGTTGGAGCAATGGCGTTCAGAACAACCTACCCTTTTTAGCCAACAGCGTCGGAACAACTACCTACACAGCTACCGCTACCGGAGCCAACGGTTGTGTGGCCAACGATCAGGTAGTATTGACCGTAAATCCAACACCTGTGGCTTCTGTTACGGCCACCGGACCGCTTGCATTGTGCCCAGGGCAAAGTGTTACACTATGCGCCAATACAAGCCAACTTGTTGGCTACATGTGGTGCACCGGAGAAACCACACAGTGCATTACCGTCAATTCACCTGGAAACTATTGCCTAGTTCTTCAAGGATTCAACGGCTGCATGTCTTCAACCATTAACACCATTATCACTGGCGGGAACAGTGTCATAGCCAATGCGGGCCCAGATGTTTCTATAGGTTGTTCAAGCACGACCTCTAGCGCTGCAATAGGTAGTGCACCACAACCAGGATCAATTTATTCTTGGAGCCCGACAACCGGCTTGAGCAACTCAAATAGCTCGAATCCTATTGCCAATCCAACATCAACCACCACTTATACCCTGACCGTTACAAATAGCAGCGGATGCACGGCAACAGACCAAGTCGTGATAACTGTAAATAACACCCCGCCAACCATCAACGCCGGGCCAGACCAAACGGTGTGTCAAGGAACCAACGTAACACTTAATGCAATTTCCAATGCACCCACAACAACTTGGAGCAATGGCGTTCAGAACAACGTTTCTTTTGTGGCCAATAACATTGGAACTACTATCTACACAGCCACCGCTACCGGAACCAACGGTTGTGTGACCAGCGATCAGGTGGTATTGACGGTAAATCCGATACCTGTGGTTACTGTTATGGCCAGCGGACCACTTGCATTGTGTCCAGGAGGCTCTGTTATTTTATCGGCGCTCTCTAGTCCAGGTTGCACTTTTCAATGGAAAAAGAATGGCCTACCACTGTCAAACGGAAATACGGCAAGCTTTGTGGTTTTTCAGCCTGGCAACTACACCGTTACGGTCACAAACATAAACGGCTGCATAAGTACATCAAACAGCATTACCATTAGTTTTTTACAAGCCATTTTGAGTGCAACAGGGCCAACTACAATCTGCCATGGCTCATCAGTTGTATTGCAAGCATCAACAGGAACTGGCTACACCTATCAATGGGTCAAAAATGGCAATGCCGCAATGAACTTTACGAACAATTCGAGCTACACGGTTATTAGCAGCGGTATTTACAGTGTCAATATTTTAACTCCTGGCGGCTGTTTATTGAGTAGCAACAACATTCAAGTACAAGTCCTTAACAATCCTTCTGTAAACATCATTGCTACGGGGTCAACAATTATTTGTAGCGGCAGTTCCCTCACCCTAATCGCGAATTCCACTTCGAGTGGTGTAACTTATCAATGGAAAAAGAACGGGATAAATATGACGGGTGCAACCAATACTTTTTACAGCGTCACACAGGCGGGAACTTACACAGTTGTTGTATCAAACCCTTCATGCCCAAATAACCAAGTGAGTTCTAATCCGATTACGGTAACTGTCAATCCTAGTCCGACTCCGACAATCACTGCTACTACTTTACTTATAGCACCAGGATCCAGCGCTACACTGAGCACACCATTTGTTACTGGCAATACTTATCAGTGGCAAAAGTTTAATGGCAACTTTCCAATTTCAATTCCTGGCGCGAATTCAAATTCATATACCACCTCTACTGGCGGCACGTATCGGGTGAGAGCTACAAACACGTTTGGATGTGTCGGCTATTCGCCTCAATTAACACTTGTGAATACCCAAATGCCTGAAATAGAAAGCCCCAAAATGCTAGCAAACGATTCTAATGACAAGATAAACGTATATCCCAACCCCAACAACGGTCAATTTAATATTGAAATCACAAGCGAACTTGTTGATCAAGACATGCATATTATAGATATCAATGGCCGCATCATTCAAATAGCAAAATTGAATGGACTGGTCAATTCCATCAATAGTGAGGGCCTCGCCAGAGGTACATATTGGTTGCAAATTGGCAGTCAGCAACCCATCCAAATGGTCAAGAATTAAGCAAAAAAGCACCAAAAAGGGCTTTTTTCTTAACTTTACCCCATGTCCTTTTTCACCGCAGATTATTTGCTATTCTTTCAAGAGCTCGCCGCAAACAACCACAAAGAATGGTTTGATGCCAACCGCAAGCGCTATGAAAAGAGCGTGAAAGAACCATTTAAGGCTTTCACACAGCACCTCATCGATGAACTGGCCAAAAAAGAACCAATTTTCAAGGAACTCAAGGCCGCCGATTGCATTTTTCGGATCAACCGAGACATTCGTTTTTCCAAAGACAAAACGCCTTACAAGACGCAGTGCTCGGCTGTTATCTCGCCGCAAGGCAAAAAGAGCAGTTCTATTCACGGGATTTATTTTGAGTTTGGTCCCGAACATGTGAGGGCTTATGGT
The DNA here is from genome assembly GCA_027483605.1 of Cryomorphaceae bacterium. GTDB lineage: Bacteria > Bacteroidota > Bacteroidia > Flavobacteriales_D > Crocinitomicaceae > UBA952. Next base: position 33,180 of record JAIXUE010000031.1, read on the forward strand.
GGTGTTTATGAAATTGAAAAGGACGATTTGTATGCGCTGCGCGAAGGCATCGCCGATAACTTATTTGCATTTAAAGATTTATATACAGACAAAAAGTTTAAAGCGTTGTTTGGCGAAATCCATGGGGAAAAGAATAAGAAATTAGATAAAGTATTTCAGGAAGCGGCCGTTAAAGAGCCTCTGCTCTTCAATAAGCAGTTTTATTTTTATAGTACATTTGAGGCCGAAACGCTCCTCGACCCACAGCTCGATCAAATCATGCTCGAATGTTACCAAGCGGGGCGCCCACTCGAATTATTTTTCAATCAATTTATACAACGTTCATGAAACACTTCTTTCAAATCCTATTCATCGGACTGGCTTTCGTTAGTTTCGGTCAAAAGAAATCCTTCGACCTCAAGGAGTCTGTTTTGAAGCAAAGAGCACTTTCGCCGGTGCGCCTCAATAATTTTCAATGGATTCCTCAGACAGATCAGTACAC
>JAIXUE010000025.1 GCA_027483605.1 Cryomorphaceae bacterium
AAATCCACGACCGTCAACGGGGTGAATGGCTTTTAATTGATGAAAAACAAAGCGGTTAATGCAGTTGCCATTCTCGGCATTATCTCCATTCTGAGCATTCTATCGGTTCAGTTTGTCTGGATCCACAATACCCGTCAGCTTCAACAAGAGTACATCAATATCCAACAACGCGAGGACAGCCTGAACTTGCGAGAATTTGCCCAACAAGCAAGAGCAGCGTTGCGCAATGTACTCACTTCAATTAATCAGAACGAAGACCCAAGTGCGGTTTACGGTGCAATCAAACAAATCAGTTACCAGCACTACACCGTAGATGTCAATGACGAAGTGCAGCCCTTTTACTTAGAAACACTTTTAAAGAAGGAATTCTATCTTCAAGACATTCAACAAGACTTCTTATTTGGGATTTACGATTGCTTTACGGACTCTATCGCTTTGTCAGGTCTTTTTGTTTTTGACCGAGATTCTATTTATGCCAAAAAAGCACAAAAAACCAAAGGCATTACGCCAGAAAGCCTGAACCTGACCAAAGACGGCCACTACTTTACCGTCTATTTTCCAAACCTCAAGCTCGATCAAATTGAGGCAGCCTCGAGTTTTTCTCCCTTGGTTTACTTGCTCATTGTGGTTGTTTTCGTGGTCGTGTTTTTTGCCTTTAGTATGGGTATTATCATTCGTCAAAAAAGACTCTCTGAAGTCAAAAACGATTTCATCAACAACATGACCCACGAACTCAAGACGCCGATATCCACAATTAGTTTATCGAGCGAATTGCTTTTGCGACTCGAAGACAACGCCGATGCCGACCGAATGCGCAAATATGCCAGTATTATATACAAAGAAAACAAACGACTCGAACAGCAAGTAGAGCGCGTACTCAACATCGCCAAGCTAGACAAAGACAAAGTCAGTCTGAACAAAGAATTGGTTTCTATCTACAATATCCTCGACGACGTCAAGGAGAATTTTGATTTCAATCAAGCCACAGGCGGAGGGCAATTTACCATCGTCAAAGAGGTAGCGCCTGCTGAATTAATTGCCGACCCCGTTCACCTTACCAATGTGCTGTTCAATCTCGTCGATAACGCAGTAAAGTATTGCAAAGTAGCACCTCAAATACAAATCAGTGTAAAAGGAGAAAAAGATGGTTTTCGAATAGATATCCAAGACAACGGAATCGGGATCAAGAAAGAAGACTTGCGCTTGATTTTCGATAAGTTTTACAGAGTGCCTACCGGAAATATCCACGATGTCAAAGGCTTCGGACTCGGTTTGTATTACGTCAAGCTGATCGTAGAAGCACATCAAGGCAAAATAGACGCCAAAAGCACAGCCGACAAAGGAACCACTTTCAGTTTGTGGTTACCTGCGCGGTAATTTTCCAAAACGTGTTAAGATGGCATCTGGTTGTGGATACAGCCCTTTTCGGACCATCGTTTTGGTTTTCGGATCTATGATCAACTGCTCCGGGATACCCGACTGATCTCTGGTGGCGCTCAGACTGAATTGCTTTTCATTATTTTCTATGGAATAACCTGAAGCATAGCGGTACGTTCCGATTTCAAAAAAAATGCTATCGCGATCTAGAAAGATGCGCAAGGTGCTTGCCTTAACGGTATAAACCTCTTGACCCATGCGTACTTCATAGGTAGGTATCTGACCTTCATAAACGCCACGGTACTTGCGTTTGATGGGCTTGCTTTGCGCAACAACAGAAAGTGTAGTGGCAAATACAACAAAGATCAACGAAAAGAATCTCAACATAGGGCTAAAATAATTACTATTTTCGTAGTCAAGCAAGTTTTTGTCCATGAAACAATACCACGACCTCCTTTCGCACATCCTCGAACACGGCGTTCAAAAAGAAGACCGCACCGGAACGGGCACCATTTCTGTGTTTGGTTACCAAATGCGTTTTGACCTCTCCGAAGGATTTCCGTGCGTCACGACCAAAAAATTACACTTGCGCTCCATTATCCATGAATTGTTGTGGTTTTTGAAGGGCGAAACCAATATCGCCTATCTCAAAGAAAATGGTGTGAGCATCTGGGACGAATGGGCCGATGCCAATGGCGAATTAGGTCCTGTTTACGGCTCCCAATGGCGCAGTTGGCCTACCGCGAGCGGTGAGCACATCGATCAGATTCAACAAGTTATTGAGCAAATCAAGCACAATCCAGACTCCCGACGCATCATTGTATCGGCCTGGAATGTCGGCGAAATTCCACAGATGAAATTACCGCCCTGCCATGCCTTTTTTCAGTTTTATGTTGCCGAAGGCAAATTGAGTTGCCAATTGTATCAGCGCAGTGCCGATACTTTCTTAGGCGTGCCTTTCAATATTGCATCTTATGCCCTACTCACCATGATGATGGCGCAAGTTTGTGGCCTTCAACCCGGAGATTTCGTACACACACTCGGCGATGCCCACCTTTATAGCAACCACATCGAACAAGCGCAATTGCAACTCACCCGTGATTTCAGACCCCTACCCACAATGCGCATCAATCCTGAAATCACCAACTTATTTGATTTCAAATACGAGGATTTTGAATTGCTCAACTACGATCCGCATCCACATATTAAAGCAGCAGTAGCTATATGATTGCATCACTCTCCATGATTGCCGCGCTCGATGCGGCCAATGGCATCGGCAAAAACAACGACCTCATGTGGAATTTGCCTGCAGATATGCAGTTTTTCAAAGAAACCACAAAAGGACACGTCGTGATCATGGGACGCAAAAACTACGATTCCATCCCCGAAAAATACAGACCCCTGCCTGGCCGAAAGAATGTCATCTTGAGTAGACAACCCGGATTTGAAGCGCCTGGCTGCTTGGTTTTTGACTCCTTAGCAGCCTGCCTGCAACAACTGCAATTGGAAGAAGGCCAAAAAGCATTTATCATTGGAGGCGCACAAATTTACGCCTTGGCACTAGAGAGTGGGCTGGTCAATGAAATCTACCTGACTCATATCGATAAAGTTTATGGTGCCGATACTTTCTTTCCTGCCTTTGAGACCTCAAACTATCAAAAATCATTGTTGTTTACACAAGTAAGCGACGACAAACACGAGGCAGCCTTTGAAGTCTATCATTACAGTAAAAAATAAATGAGCTTCTTATGGCAGTAGTGCTGTGGTGGCCAACAAAGCTGCTGTTTCGGTTCTGAGCCTGAAAGCACTCATTTGAACTGCTTCATACCCCGAGTTAATGGCCAACACGATTTCTTGTTCCGAAAAATCGCCTTCCGGACCAATTAAAAAAGGCAAAGCGCTCTTCAAGCCACTCATCCCTATCTTCTCCCCTTCTTGACAGTGACCAAAATATCCTTTTGGATGATTTTGGAGGAAATCCTCAAAATACATTGGCCCTTCTAGTTCAGGTAAATAAAATCTTTTTGATTGCTTCATGGCAGCCACGGCAATTTTTTCTAGGCGCTCGGTATTGACTTGCTTGCGCTCACTATGTTCACACAGCAAGAAAGTCAGTTTAGACAAGCCTAATTCAGTTGCTTTTTCAAGAAACCATTCTATTCGGTCCATGTTTTTGGTGGGCGCCATGGCGATGTGCAAGGCAGGGGTCTTTTCATGAAAAATACTGGATTCAAGGCGCAGTATCGAACGCTTTGGATGAGCATCTTCAAGGATGGTAAAAGCTTGCAAGCCCTTTCCATCGATCAGTTCAATTGGCGCACCCACTTGCTTGCGCAAAACACGGATGCAATGCTTGGATTCTTCCTCACTTAGTTGGTAGTGAGACTGCTCTTTTTGCAGACTTGGCGCATAAAATACACTCATGCGTATAAAATTTGAAATACCATTTCTTTGAGCAATTCAGCACTATTCATTTGGCTATTGCCAACACCTTTTGATTTGAGGTCGTATTCGTGCAGCAATGCAATAATGGCTGCAATTTTTTTAGGGTCGTAATTTTGTCGGTTGGTAAGCAATTCGCCCGCCACAAATGGATGTACACCTACTGTGCTCGCAATTGCCTCTCTGCTTTTGTTGGGTATAAAATGTACACGCATGAGTTGCGAGAACAATTTGAAAAGGGCAGGCACAATGACAACCAACTCACCCGCTTTTGGGTTGTATTCAAAATATTGTACAATTTTGAAGGCTTTGTCTGCTTGTTTTTGAGCAATTGCATTGACCAATTCAAAAATGTTGTAGTCTTTGGAGATGCCAATATGCTGCTCGATGTGCTGCTCGGTGATCGCAGTGTTGGCACCAAGTACGATGCGCAATTTTTCAATTTCGTTGGCAATCCGGCCCAAATCTGCACCTAAAAACTCGGCTAAAAGCATGGTGGCTTTACCGTTGATTTGCATTCCTAAACCCCTTACGTATTTGGCTATCCAATCTGGGAGTTGGTAGTCGCGAATTTTGTCTGACTTGAAGATGAGGCCATTCTTTGCAAAGTGCTTGAGGAGTTTCTTGCGGGCATCGAAGGTTTTATGCTTGTAACACACCACAAAGATGGTAGTTGGGCTGGGGGCTTCTGCGTATGCTTCGAGTACATCAATTTGTTTAAAGTCTTGGGCCTCCTTGAGGATCACCAAACGGCGTTCAGCCATCATGGGATAGGATTTGAGCTCACTCTGCAGCGCCAAAGCATCAGCGTCTTTTCCGTAGAGAATGGTTTGATTGAAATCGCGCTCGTGTTCTTCTAGGGCATTTTTTTGCAGTGCATCGGAAAGCAAGTCAATGTAATAGGTTTCCTCTCCGTGTAAAAAATACAGAGAAGCAAACTTCTTTGCTTGGATGTCCTTGATGATTAAGCTTGCGTCCATGGATGATTTTTCCAGATTTGGACGAGTTCAACAAGGGTGTCGATGGCTTTTTCCATGTCTTGCACGCTGACGTATTCAAGCTTGGAATGAATGGCCATCTCGCCAGTAAAGATATTCGGACAAGGCAAGCCCATAAAGGAGAGTCTGGATCCGTCGGTGCCGCCGCGGATAATGGCACGCTTGGGCTTTAGGCCGGCCTTGCGCATTGCCTCTTCGGCGTAGTCTGCGACAAAAGGAACTTCCGCTAAAATCTCTTTCATGTTGCGGTACTGCTCTTGTACCTTGATTTCGAAACGTGCACCCGGATTTGCTTCTACTACTTGTGCAGCGATTGCTGCTAATTTTTGCGGATAACTTTCCATGAGAGTGGTGTCGTGGTCGCGGAGGATGAGCTGAACACTTGCTTTTTCTAAGCCGCCTTCAATGGCTGTAGGGTGCACAAAGCCCTCCCGATGTGAGGTGGTTTCAGGAGACCAATTTGCTTTTGGAAGTGCATCCACAAAAGCCGAAGCCAATTTGATGGCGTTGACCATTTTGCCTTTGGCATAGCCAGGATGCGCACTCACGCCATGAAAAGTAAGGGTTGCTGCATCGGCAGAAAAGGTTTCATCTTCGATGTCGCCGAGCGGACCGCCGTCGAGGGTATAACCAAAGTGAGCGTTGAGTTTTTGCATGTCGAGCTGCTCTACTCCCCTGCCTACTTCTTCATCTGGTGTAAACAAAATACGAATAGGGCCGTGTGGCACTTCCGGATGCGCCATTAGGTAGGCTGCAAGTTCCATGATAATGGCTACGCCCGCTTTGTCGTCGGCGCCGAGCAAGGTGTGGCCGCTAGCCGTAATGAGGTCATCGCCGATTTTTTGGAGTAAATAAGGGTGCTCTTCGGTGCGCAAAATCTGGCTCGGGTCGTCGGGCAAGACAATTGGCGCACCAGCATAATTTGTGTGCAAAATGGGCTTCACGTTGGTTCCGCTACAATCTGGAGCGGTGTCCATGTGTGAGCAAAAACAAATAGTGGGCAAAGGTTGCGCAACATTCGATGGAATCGTGGCAAAAACATAAGACCATTCGTCTATTTCTACCTCTTGAAGGCCTAGCGCTTTTAATTCTTCAAACAAGACCAAAGCGAGATCGCGCTGCTTGGAAGTTGAAGGAAAGGAACTTGAGTTGGGATCTGAAGTGGTGTCTATTTGGACGTAACGCATGAAACGCTCCGCAACTTGATATGGGCTTGGCATGAATTTGTTTTAGTCAAAAATACGAAGAAAAGCGCAATTGACTTAGGGGATCAGGCTTCTTAAAGATTGTAATTCTGCAACTTTTTGGGCAGAGCCAACCTGCTGAAACGCATAGATCAAGTTCGACAGCATTCTCTTGAGAATGGCCGAATTGGAACAAGGTTCAAAATGACTGCGGTCAGGCTGTAAATGAATGCCTTTGATGAATTCTTTGATTTCATTGGCATCGAAAATACTACCTTTTGCAAATGCATTGATATAAAACAACACCCCGTAGTCGTCTTCTTGTTGCAATCCAAAAGAAGAATGCTTGTTATCCATGTAAGCGAGCACAAAATGATTGGGCAAATTGACGCCATAAATAGGAAGGTCCAGCGACTGTGCAATGATGCTATAAATGATACAAAGACTCAAGGGATTGCCTTTTCTGCTTTCCATTACGGTATTAATATACGAATGCGCTGGCGTATGGTAGTTGTGATTATCGCCTCGAAAACGGTGCATTCCGAAGAAAATACGATTGAAAATCTTGACTTGTTCAAATGCGGTTTGATGGTCATTAAGTTCTAACCAGATATCGCGGCGAATAGCCTGAATGCGCGCTCGCAAAAGCCCTTCGTCCATACCTGGAAATTGATACCTCGCAATAATGATTGCGCCTTCTAACAAGTCTTTATCTGGAGCTTGCAACCAACTGCTGAGCTGACTTTTTACAGATTCAAATTGGATGTCGTGAATGAGGTTTTCAACGCGGTCTTGAAACAACAAGCCATAATAATCTTGCTCCCAAGATTGCTCCAATACAGGCAAGACCTGAGAACCGAACTTCATCAGTTCGTCACGGACCTGCTGAAAAACCATTTCATCTGGGTCATCGATGAGGCGAACCAAAGCCTGTATAGTTGTCTGTGCATCCATTGGAGACAAAAATAGAAGCTGAGCATACATTGGCCGCAGTACCCCAATAACTTTTTCAAGAGTGCAGTGTTAATTGTGTGTAACCTTTTGAAGGGTCTTGCGTATGCAGACTTATCCAAATTAACTTTGCTACAGGTTGATTTCAAGAGGCTCTTCGGGGCCTCTTTTTTTTGTTTATGACAAACGCAAAAAATCGCGCACTAAATAGGTAAGCGCTTTGCCGACAAGCAAATCCTCTTTCTCATCTGTCGGTGCAGCTTCGGTCAGATGCAAGTAAGCAATTGTTGGGCGAATATGACCTAATTTGAGCAAAAGAGTTCGCATTTGATCGAGTTGCCAACCCGACGGACTAAAAGCTGAACTTGGCATCAAGGCGATAGCATCCATGTCGATTTCTAAACCCACTGCGTGGTGCTGCTGTTGCACAAATCTGAGCACGTCGTCGTAGAGTTGATGTGGGCCTTCGAGGTAGTCTTCATAAAAGCGATGAGTGATTCTTGGTTCTTGAAGTTTGGCTCGAATCAGGGCGTTGTTAAAAGCTTCGTGCAAGCCAAATACACCATATTGCTCAAGTAAACTTTCTTGTAGTGCAAAAGAAAACGAATTCCCACTATGTCGTTTGTCGGTAGGTCGCAAATCAGCGTGCGCATCAATGTTAACAACACTCAGCTTTCCTTTTTGAGCAGCCCAACGCATGAGCGGCAGCGCGTTGTTATGCCCACCTCCAACTACAATTGGTATTTGACCTGCACGGATGTATTCATTCAAGATAGCCAATATGAGCGCGTCGAGTTCTTCTACAAAAGCTGCCGCCTCCGGTTGGTCTGTGGGTTGTTTGAGCTGCTGAATCATGCCCAAATAAGCCAACTGCTTTGTAGAAGCACCCTCATAATACTGCGAATTGAAAAAGATCTTGGTAAATGCTTTGAATGCATTTTCACTGCCCTGCCTTCCTAAATTTGCCTGCGGACCTGCGTTTTCACTGATCCCAATCAAGACATACTTGGCAGACTCCAGCGTTTGTTGAGTAAGGTGTTCGCCAACTCGAGTTTCAGCGCTTCTGGTCTGAAAAGCAAGCTTGCGAAGCTTTGGATCAAAAAGTTGAAATTCAAATGCACTCATTTCATTTAGTTAACTGTTCGATTATTGCCTTTGGAATTGCTATTGGCTTTTGCTTTTGGGCGCTCATAAACACCAATAAGGTATAAGCTTCATTGAGCAGCACCCCTGCTTCATTGTAAGTTTTATACTCAAATGCCATGCGCACGCCTTCGAGCTGTACAATTTGGGTGTGAATCACCAGTAAATCATCGTATACTGCTGGATGGTGGTATGTGATTTCAAATTGCTTAACAGGTAGGAGAACTCCTTTTTTCTCTAATTCTTTGTAGTGAATTCCTTTGTCTCGGAGTGCCTCAACTCGTGCCACCTCAAAGTAACTTGCGTAATTGCCGTAATAACAAAAACCCATCTGATCGGTTTCTGCATAGCGCACCCGGATCTTTGTTGAAAAAGTTAAATGACTCAAGTGTAAGTTCTCTTGCATACCTTGGATTTTTATACTTATTTACTTGCGAGTTCCGTTAAGCTATTGTAAATTTAACAAGCGCAAGCGAATTAAGGCGAGATTAAAATTATTTTATAGACAAGTCTTTTTTTTTTAATAGGCAATACCCTTAGCGCTTTTTTTTTAACTTTTTTATGAGAATATTTGTTCTCTCATTATTTCAACCAAATTTCGTGGTCTCACGATTATTTACAAAAAACGAGAACAACCTACAAAACTATGAATACTAGCCACGAAAGTGCATGGGAGTCCTGCTTAAAAGTAATCAAAGATAACATCTCTTTGCAGGCCTTTAAAACTTGGTTTGAGCCCATCGTGCCCGTCAAATTAGAGGGTCCGGTATTAACGATTCAAGTTCCGTCACACTTCTTCTACGAGTGGCTCGAGCAGCACTACATTACGCTTTTGCGCAAGGTCATCAAAAAAGAACTTGGGCAAGAAGGCACTTTAGAATACAGTATCGTGATGGAAAACAACACCCAATCACGCAGCCCGTATACCGTTAAACTCCCGACCAACAATTCAAGCAGTTTAAAAAATGCACCCGTCAACATGCCTATCAATGTTGACGAAAAGCAAATACGCAACCCGTTTGTAATTCCTGGACTTAAGAAAGTAAACATCGAATCTAACCTGATTCCAAACTTCACTTTTGAAAACTTCATTGAAGGAGAATGCAACCGCTTGGCAAGAGCATCGGGGTTTGCTGTCTCCAACAAACCAGGTGGCACAGCCTTTAACCCGCTTCTACTCTACGGAGGCGTTGGCTTAGGTAAAACACATTTAGCGCACGCCATCGGCATCTCCATCAAAGAGCGCTTTCCAAACAAAACCGTATTATATGTGCAATCAGAAAAATTTGCACATCAGTTTATAGACGCCATCAAGAATCAAACCACCAACGACTTCGTTCATTTCTATCAAATGATCGACGTCCTGATCATTGACGACGTCCAATTCTTCGCTGGAAAAGAACGAACACAAGATGTCTTCTTCAGTATTTTCAATCACCTGCACCAAAACGGTAAGCAAATCGTACTCACCTCAGACAAAGCACCTGTCGAGATGCAAGGAATGGAGCAACGTTTACTTTCTCGTTTCAAGTGGGGCCTTTCTGCTGACCTCGGTACGCCAGACCTCGAAACACGCATCGCTATTCTCGAAAAGAAAATGTACGGTAGTGGCATCGAGCTCCCGCGTGAGGTTGTGGAGTACTTGGCATACTCGATCAATACGAATGTTCGTGAAATTGAAGGCGCACTCAACACCCTTCTCGCGCAAGCTTCACTCAACAAAAAAGCCATCACATTAGAGCTTGCCAAGCAAATGGTAGACAAATTTGTCCGCAGTACTGCCCGTGAAGTCTCTATTGAGTATATTCAAAAAGTGGTTTGTGATTATTTTGACCTTCCTATCGAAATGCTCAAATCCAAAACCCGCAAACGCGAAGTGGTTCAGGCACGTCAAATCTCTATGTATTTTTCCAAAAAAATGACCAAATCATCTTTGGCAAGTATTGGGGCGCATTGTGGAGGCAAAGACCACGCTACAGTTCTTCATGCTTGTCGTACGGTTGTCAATCTCTCCGAAACTGACAAGCAGTTCCGTCATTACCTCGAAGAACTCGAGAAGAAACTGACCATCCAATAAGTTCGTATTGTCCAAGCGTATACTCATGGTTTGCCTCGGCAACATCTGCCGCTCACCACTAGCAGATGGTTTGTTACTGCGCAAAATCAAAGAAAGAAAACTCAACGCTAGCGTAGATTCTGCAGGTACTGCCAACTACCATATTGGTAAGGCTCCAGATAGCCGCATGATCAAAACGGCTGCCAAACACGGTACGCCTCTCGATTTTTTACGCGCCAGACAATTCACTGCCACAGACTTCCTGCACTTCGATCACATTCTTGTCATGGATCAGTCCAACTTCAATAATGTCATATCACTTGCACGGAATGACGAAGAGCGAAACAAAGTCAATTTACTGCTCGACTTTTTACACCCAAACCAACAATTAGAAGTTCCTGATCCCTATTACGGAACACAACAAGACTTCGAAGCTGTTTATCACTTATTAGATCAGGCTACTGATGCCCTTATCCAAAAACTTTTACATGAGCAATAAACAAAATGGTTCTATTCTGCTGATCCCCAATACCTTAGGTGGAGAAAGCACAGCAGACATTATTCCGCAAGAAGTCATTCAACAAGCCACCCAACTCAGGGTTTTTGCAGTGGAAGAAATCAAAAGTGCACGCCGCTTGCTACGCAAGATGGATCGAAATTTCCCGATAGACGACTGCACCTTTAAAATTCTGAATAAAAATACAAAAGAGTCAGAACTAATGGATCTCTTGATGTTCCTCATTAAAGGTATAGATATAGGGATCATTTCTGAAGCAGGATGCCCAGGCATTGCAGATCCCGGAGCAGCACTAGTACATCTAGCACACACCCAAGCCATTCAAGTGAAACCAATGGTTGGTCCATCGTCCATTTTACTTGCACTAATAGGCAGTGGTTTCAATGGGCAGCATTTTACTTTTCATGGATATTTACCGAAAGAACGCAAAGAACGCATCAAAAAACTTCGTGATTTCGAAATGGACACCAAAAGGAATGGAACAACGCATCTTTTCATGGATACGCCATTCAGAAATATGAATGTACTCGAAGATTTACTCAATGAAGTAGGTGATTTAACCGAATTGTGTATTGCCTCTAACCTGACCTTGCCAACACAATCCATCAGAACCATGACTGTTCTTGATTGGCGAGAAAAAGCATATGACCTCTCCAAAATTCCTACCGTTTTTGCCATTGGTAAAGGCCAATAGATGCTAGTTTTTTACTAGGTATTCTTCACAACTACTCTTCACTTTCGTGAGGGGTAGTTTTTTATCATTGATATAGAAAGGTCAGTGATAAAAATCCTGTATATATAACAAAGTAATCTGGAAAAAAGTAAGTCAGCAAAACTATGTGGCAAAAAAAAAGCCCCACATTACTGTGAGGCTTTTAAAATCGGCATCGACTTACTCTCCCACGATCAAAATCGCAGTACCATCAGCGCAAG
>JAIXUE010000021.1 GCA_027483605.1 Cryomorphaceae bacterium
GCTTCAACTGGAGCAGTAACAGGCGTGAACGCTGGTACAGTAACGATTACTTACACAGTAACTAATGCTAACGGTTGTACAAACACTTCAACTGCAACAGTAACTGTGAACGCGTTACCAACTGTAGCGGCAATCACAGGAGCAACCAATATCTGTTCAGGATTAACGACTCAATTAGAAAGTGCAACAGCAAACGGTGTTTGGTCATCTAACAACGCTGCTGTAGCAACTGTATCTGCAACAGGTGTTGTAACGGGTGTATCTGCTGGCTTAGCTACAATTACCTACACGGTAACAAACGCTAGCGGCTGTATTTCTTCTGTTTCAGCTGACATCAACGTAAATAGCGGTGTAACCGCAACAATTACGGCGGGCGGTCCTACTACATTCTGTGCAGGTGGTTCTGTAACCTTAACTGCAAGCACTGGCGCAAGCTACTTGTGGTCTAACGGTGCACAGACACAGTCTATCACTGTAAATGCTGGTGGTTCTTATTATGTAACAGTAACAACAGCAGCAGGATGTTCAAATACTTCAGCTGCAACAATCGTAACGGTTAACCCGCTTCCAACAGCAAATATCTTGGCTAACGGTCCATTGACCTTCTGCCAAGGTGGTTCGGTTACATTGAGCGCAAGCCCAGTTGTAGCAGGAAACACTTACTTGTGGTCTAATGGAGCAACTACAGCTTCAATCAACGTGACTTCAAGTGCGACAATTACCGTAACTGTGACTAGCGCTGCTGGTTGTTCAACGACTTCATTGCCAACTTCTGTCAATGTCTTCACGAACCCGTCAGCTACGATCACAGCGTCAGGAGCAACTACCTTCTGCCAAGGCGGTTCAGTAACCCTTACAGCAAACTCGGGAACAGGCTTCTCTTACCAATGGTCAAATAACACCAACAACCAAGTAATGACAGCAACTACAGCAGGTTCTTACACTGTTACAGTAACTGACGCTAACGGTTGTTCGGTAACATCAGCGCCAACAGTAGTTACTGTAAATGCTTTACCTACAACAGCTGCTATCACGGGTACAAACTCAGTTTGTATTGGTGGCACAACCCTCCTCAGCACAACGGCTACCAACCCTGTTTGGTCTTCTGCCAATACCGCAGTTGCAACAGTTGCAGCTAACGGTCTTGTGACTGGCGTGAGTGCAGGAACAGTAGTGGTATCTTATACAATCACCAATGCAAACGGATGTACCAACACTGCAAGTGTAACTGTAACTGTGAATCAATTGCCAACGGCTGCTATTGCAACAGTAGGCGCAACTACTTTCTGCCAAGGCGGATCAGTTACGCTTCTTGCATCTAACGCACCAGCGGGCATGACTTACACTTATCAATGGCGTTTGAATGGTACGGCTATCACAGGCGCTACATCAAACACATTCGTAGCAAATGCTTCCGGTAACTATTCAGTAACCATCACCACTAACAGTGGCTGTGCAGCTACATCTGCTGCAACTACTGTAACAGTGAATCCACTTCCAGTATTAGCAGCAAATACAGGTTCTGCTTCAGTTTGTGAGAACGGAACAGTAACCTTAGCGAATGCCCAAGCTGGTGGTTTGTGGTCTACTTCAAACAACACAATTGCAACCATTAATGCTGTAACAGGTCTTGTAACCGGAGTGAATCCAGGTACAACGACTTTGACTTACACCTTTACTAATGCAAATGGTTGTACCAATAGTGTTTCTACCAACTTTACAGTGAATGCGCTACCAGCAGCTGTAATCACAGCTAACGGTTCGACAACATTCTGTCAAGGTGGTTCAGTAGTCTTGACAGCAAATGCAGGTTCATCTTACCTCTGGAGCAACGGTCAAACAACACAGTCCATCACAGTGAGCAACACTGCTGACATCACTGTTACCGTAACCAATGCAAACGGATGTTCAGCTACTTCAGCTATTACTTCAGTAGTGGTGAATGCCTTACCAGTTGCGAACATCACTTCATTGAACGGAAACAGCTTCTGTCAAGGTGGTTCAGTTACGCTAGTAGCTTCAACTGGTTCTTCTTATGCATGGTCTAACGGCGCATTTACACAAAGTGTAACTGTATCATCGACACAAACGCTAACAGTAACTGTAACAAATGCAAATGGTTGTACAGCAACTTCTGCACCGTTCACGGTTACTATGAACCCAGCTCCAGTAGCAACCATTACTGCTAACGGCCCAACCACATTCTGTGCGGGTGGTTCAGTAACCTTGTCTGCTCCGGCTGCTGCTTCTTACCTCTGGAGTTCAGGTGAAACAACACAAACAATTGTTGCTTCTGTCGACGGACCATACACGGTAACGATCACTAACGGAAACGGTTGTAGTGCTACATCAGCAAATATGAACATTACTGTCAATAACTTGCCAACTGTTCAATCTATTGCTGGTAACAACACGGTATGTGCTGGTTCTACAACAACACTTACAAACGCAACAATTGGTGGTACTTGGACCTCTTCAAACACGGCTATTGCAACTGTATCAACTACAGGTGTAGTAACAGGTGTGGCTGCAGGTACAGTAACCATGACTTACACGGTAACGAATGCTGCTGGATGTTCGAATGCAGTTAGCTTCAACATCACAGTAAACGCGACACCAGTCCTTACTGCAATTGCAGGAACAGCTGTTGTTTGTGAAGGCGCAACAACATTGTTGGCAAACGCACAAGCAAACGGCACTTGGTCTTCATCTGATGTAGCTATTGCAACAGTAGCTGCCAATGGAGTTGTAAGTGGTGTAAACGCTGGTTCAGCGACAATTACTTATACTTATACAAATGCTGCAGGCTGTACTTCAAGTGTAAGCCAGGCGTTGGTTGTCAATGCATTGCCAACTGCTGTGATTACAGCTTCTGGTGCGACAACCTTCTGTGCTGGTGGTTCAGTTACTTTGACTGCACCTGCAGGTATGACATACGCTTGGTCTACAGGTGAGCCTACACAGTCTATCACTGTGAGCGCTTCAGGTGCCTACGCTGTAACTGTAACAAATGCAAATGGTTGCGCTGCAACATCTGCACCAGTCGCGGTAACGGTGAATGCACTTCCAACTGTAGCTATTGCAAACATCGGTGCAACAACATTCTGCCAAGGCGGTAACGTTACATTGATTTCACCATTGAATTCAACATATTCTTACGCTTGGTCTAATGGTGCAACTGCAATTACAGGTGCAACTAGCAACACTTATGTTGCAACTGCTTCTGGTTCATACGCACTTACTGTAACAGATGCCAACGGTTGTACAGCAACTTCAGCGGCAATCCCAGTAACAGTAAATGCATTGCCAGTAGTTACTGCAACTGCGAACGGTGCAACAACATTCTGTCAAGGCGGTTCTGTAACGATCAACGCTGCAGGTGCTGCAACATACGTTTGGAGCAACGGTGCAACAACACCATCAATTACTTTGAATGCTTCTGAAGTTGTAACCGTAACAGGTACAACAGTAGACGGATGTAGTTCAGTGAGCAATGCCATCTCAGTTGTTGTGAATCCATTGCCAAATGCAACGATTTCATCAAGTGGTTCTACGGCATGTCTTGGTTCTTCAGTGACCTTAACTGCTAACGGTGGTGCTACTTACTCTTGGAGTAACGGTTCTACTAACCAGTCTATCACTGTGACTGCAGGTAACACTTATACAGTTACTGTAACAAGTGCTGCCGGATGTACTTCAACAGCTTCTGAAACAGTAACATTCAATGCCAACCCAGCGGTTACTATTGCGGCTAACGGCCCAACAGTATTCTGCCAAGGTGGTTCATTGACCCTTACTGCAACAGGTGGTGCAAACTATGTTTGGAGTAACGGTGATCAAGGTGCAGCAACGACTGTAACGCAGTCGGGCGCATACTTCGTAACGGTTACGAATGCAGCAGGATGTACAACGCAGTCTTCAATTGTAAACGTAACTGTAAATGCTGCTCCAGTAGTAGCTGCCATTACAGGTGCAAACACAGTTTGTGAAGGCGGTAACATGACCTTAACATCTGCTACACCAGGTGGGGTTTGGACGTCTGCAAACAACTTCATCGCTACAATTGACGGTGCAGGTAACGTAACAGGCTTGAACGCAGGTTCAACAACGATTACTTACACGGTTTCTAACAACGGTTGTACTGCAACTGCAGTTGCTCAGGTGAATGTCTTGAACAACCCAGTTACACCAACGATTACAGCAAGTGGTGCAACGTCTGTTTGTCCTGGAGGTTCTGTAGTGTTGTTCGCTTCGAATGCTGCGAACTACCAATGGAGCAATGGTCCGACAACTCCGTTCATCGTAGCGACTCAGTCTGGCGCTTATACAGTAACTGCAACAGGCTTGAACGGCTGTTCAGCAACGTCTGTACCAGTGAACGTCTTTATCGGCGACAACACGGCACCAGTGATTACAGCTCCTTTGAATGTAACAGTTACACCAAACCTTGGCTGTGAAGCAATTGGTGTCACGTTAGGTACTCCAGTAACTTCAGACAACTGTTCTGTAGCTTCTGTAAGCAATGATGCGCCTGCGATCTACCCAATCGGTACAACTACCGTAACTTGGACAGTCACAGATGCTTCTGGCAATACTTCAACAGCTACACAGTTAGTAACTGTTGTTGACCAAACAGCTCCAACAGCGCTTGCGCCAGCAAACGTAACTGTGTCTTCAAATAATTTCTGTGAAGCTACAGGTGTTGACTTAGGCTTGCCGTTTGCAACTGATAATTGTACTAACAACTTGGTGATCACAAACAATGCACCAGCGACATACCCACTCGGTACAACTACAGTAACCTGGACAATTACCGATGCAGCTGGAAACATCACAACTGTTGATCAAACAGTAACTGTTGTTGACCAAACTGCTCCGGTTGTATTGTTGGCTAATACATCTGTTATCCTCGATGCGGATGGTAACGCTTCAATCGGTTTTGAAGACCTAGACAATGGTTCATTCGACAACTGTGGAATTGCAGGCGCTGTACTCAGCCAATCTGCCTTCGATTGTTCGAATGTTGGTAACAACCTCATTTCAGTAACCCTCACAGACAACAACGGCAACCAAACTACTGCACAAGTAATGGTAACGGTTGTAGCTTCTGATGCTTGTGGCGGTTCGAACTGGGCTGGTCCGGCTGTTCCAGATGCCTTCACACCGAATGGAAACAACTACAACGACACATGGGTAATCCCAGGTCTCGAGGGATACAATACAAAAGAAATGGCAGTATACAGCCGTTACGGAACGCTTGTTCATTACAGTGGCCAGTACAACAACGATTGGGATGGTACACTCTTGAATACTGGCACGCCAGTTCCGGATGGTACATACTACTACATTCTTAACCTTGACGGTGGTAAACAACTCAATGGTTACGTATATATCAACCGTGTTAAACAATAAGAAGTCATAGACAATTAGATATGAAAAAGATCAATAGCATCATCTTGACATTGGGCGTAGTGCTTGTGAGTTTTAACTCACAAGCACAAGACCCGAACTATCGTCAAAATCAGTTCAATGCGCTCATGCTGAATCCGGCTCAGGCGGGAGCTAACTCCTACAATGATATCACTACGCTTGCCAATACGCAGTGGACGGGTTTACGTGGAGCACCAAAAACCATGACGCTTTCAGGTAATTTCAACATCCTCAAAAACTTTGGTATCGGTGTTTCGTTGTTACAAGATGAGTTAGGTCCGGTGAAGTCTACGCAGTTTGCCGTCAACGGAGCTTACCATTTGAAGTTGAACAAGGATTGGCGACTTTCTGTTGGCCTTAGAGCGATTGCAGGTAACACTACCGTGAATCTACTTGATTTGACCACTCCGGTACCGATGGATCCAGACATGATGACCAACATGACAACTGGTTTGCAATTCAATGCAGGTTATGGTTTCTTGTTGTATCACAAAAATTTCTATGTTGGGTTCTCTCAACCTAGAATTGGCGAGACTTATTTCAAAGACCGCAACATGAATATGTTCGTAGATGCACGCGGTGGATATGTAGGATACTTAGGAGGTAACATCAAGATGGGGCCAGTTTGGACCTTACGTCCAAATGCAGTAGGTCGTCATATGGTTGGCTTGCCGTTTACCTTAGACATGAATATGATCATGTCCCACAAAATTGGATTTGACTTCGGTATGAGCTATCAGTTGAATAGTGCAATCGGTGCTATCTTGGGTTATGATTTTAACAGTAAGTTCTACCTTGGTTATTCATATACCTATCCAGTGAGTCAAATGAATACTGTTGCAATTCAATCACACGAACTCGCACTGCGTTACAAATTCAATAATAACGCAAGTCGTTGTCAAGGTCCACGTTTTTTCAATTGATATAAATGACTGTAATTCGTCAGTTTCTCTTAGTTCTTGTTGCAGGAGCTTTCAGTTCATTAGGGTGGACTCAAACGAAGTCTTTTGACCAGTTTGATATTACTTTAACGTCGGCTTGCTTCAATACGCCATATGACGATTTTGCCACGCGCAAATTCGCTGACAAACTTTTTGTGCTATCAGCAGCCAAGAACGCTTGTGAGGACATCGACATGGATGAGTTTGCAAAAAAACCATTTTCTGACCTATACGAAGTCAATGGATGTCAACTCAAAGACCCGTTCTTATTAAGTGAAGAGACCAAATCTCAAATGATGATCAATACCTGTTACTACGACGGACCGATCAGTACCAATGCAAAAGGAGATTTGTTGTTCTTTACCAATAACCATGGCTCAGACAAAAACGAGAAATTAACGATATATTACTCTACTAAGAATGCATCTGGGGAATGGACAAAACCGCAACCGGTTCCGTTCAATAATGACAAGTATAATGTAACGCATCCTTACTTTGACGAAAAGAATAAGATGCTATACTTTTCTTCTGATATGCCAGGTGGATCTGGTGGTATGGATATCTACAAATGCACTTTTGACAACGGTAAATTTGGTCAAAAAGAAGCTGTTCGTTTTGTAAATACAGACAAGAACGATATTTTTCCAATTGTCTACAAGGATAAATTATACTTTACATCCCAAGGGCATAAGTCTATAGGGGGTTACGATTTGTTCGTCATGGAGAACTTTGAAATCAATTCTCTTGGCGCGCCGTTTAACACAGCTTTTGATGATTTAGCTATCTTGTTTACAGATGACAAGAATGGTTACATCACTTCTAATAGAGCGACGAGCGGTGCTACAGACGATATTTATGCTTTCAACCTCAAAGAAAAGTTTGTCGACAAGCAACTTGATTACCTTGTAACAGACGCACAGTCTGGCGAGCCAGTTGCAGACGTAGCAATTCGTATCATTGACGATTCAACAGGAATTGTCTTATTTACCGGTACAACTAATGAGTTGGGTAGCCTGTCTCAATTTTTGGATAGTATCCCACTTGAATCAAAAATGCGCATGAAAATCTTCCTTGATAAGGAAGGTTATATCTCTAAAGAAATAGCATTTGAAATCGTGGTTAAAGACTCCAATACAGTCCAGGTGTCTAACTTAATCGACCTTACGCTAGAACCGCTTTCACTTGAGCAAGAAATTACAGCCTTGTTAGGTCTCAAGTCAATCTATTATGATTTTGACAAAGCCGACCTTCGTCCGGATGCAATTATTGAATTGGATAAAGTAGTTCGCTTCATGAACAAGCATCCTAAAATAGAGGTGGAATTAGGTTCACATACGGACTGCAGAGGACCTGCAATTTACAACCAAGATCTCTCCAATAGAAGAGCGACAAACGCGGCCAACTACATCAAAGCTAGAATTTCAAGTCCTGAGCGCATTACCTATAAAGGATATGGCGAAACACAACTCAAAGTAGATTGTCCTTGTGAAGGAAGAATTCGTTCTAAATGTTCTGACGAAGAAAACCAGCTCAATCGCCGTACTGAATTCATCATTAAGTCACTTAATATTTCGACTGGAACGGCTAAAGTTGCTGCAAAAGGAGGAACGCAAACTGAAGGTGGCAACGTGAATTTTGTAATCAAGGATGAAGGCGCTGCAGATTTCCGACTCAACAACATGGAAGATGCAACTGATTTAAAAGGTGTTCATTTCCGTGTGCAGGTAGAGTCTTCTTCAGTGCGCATTCCAAATGCAACCTCTAAATTCAAGCGTGACGACGTCTATGAATATGAGCACGAAGGTAAATTCAAGTATTGTTTGGGCAGTGACCTACGTTCGCTAGATGAAGCCGTGAAGCTACAAACACAATTGCGAAATAGCGGTTATCCAGAGTCTTTTGTTGTTGCATTCAATAACAAAACACGCATTTCTCTAGAACAAGCTAAAAAATTACTTTCTTCCGGACAGTAAAATATGTTAGCGTCTAAGCTTCCACATGTAGGCACGACTATATTTTCAACAATGTCTGCGCTTGCACAGCAGTACGACGCCATTAATTTAGCACAGGGTTTTCCTAATTTCGATATAGATGCAGTTTTGCAAAACTGCCTTATAGAAGCTGCGCGCTCAAATGCGCATCAATACGCTCCCATGCCCGGCACCATGCAGCTGCGAGCGCAAATCGTTGACTTAATTTCCAAGCAATACAACAGGAACCTAGACCCTCAGGAGGTATTGGTTACAGCCGGAGCAACCCAAGCAATTTTTACAACCATACAAGCACTTGTGCATCAGGGTCAAGAAGTCCTGATATTAGATCCAAGTTATGATTGTTACGAAGCGCCAGTCGTATTAACAGGTGCGCAGCCAATACGCATTCCGTTAGGCTTGGATTTCAGACCCAATTGGGCGCAAATAAGAGCGTCCATTACAGCGAATACCCGAATGCTTATCACGAATAATCCGCACAATCCGAGCGGAACCATTTGGGGCCCCGATGATTTTGAGCAATTAGAAAGCATCATGCAGGACTTCCCTGATTTGTTGTTGTTGTCAGACGAAGTATATGAATTCATCGCTTTTGAGCAAGCGCATCAGTCCATCCATGAGCGGCCTCAAATTAGAGACCGAGCCATTATCATCTCCTCCTTTGGTAAAACTTTTCACATAACGGGCTGGAAGATGGGCTACTTGGTCTGCGTTCCTGAGCTCATGAAAGAAATACATAAAGTCCATCAGTTCTTGGTGTTTTCAGTTAATAGTGTCGCGCAACATGCACTTTCACTTTATTTAGCAAAAGTAGATATCCAGTCTTTAGCGCATTTTTATCGGCAAAAGAGAGACATTTTTAGAAATGCCTTAGCAGAAAGCCGTTTTGAACTCCTGCCCGCCGAAGGCAGCTATTTTCAGGTTGCTAGTTATGCGGCAATTTCTGATGAACCCGATACCGATTTTTGCATCCGACTCACCAAAGAATTTGGTGTTGCTGCAATACCTTTATCTGTATTTAATGCCAATAGCGAAGACCGTAAATTACTTCGCTTTTGTTATGCAAAAACCACAGAAACACTACACGCTGCAACGGATAAATTATGCAAGATTTAAGCATTGGCCTCTTTCAATTTGATCAGATTTGGCAAGATAAACAGGCCAACTTTGAGCGCATTTCGGCCCAATTAGCTGTAGCACCAAAGTGTGATTTACTCCTTTTGCCCGAAATGTTTCATACCGGATTTTCAATGGAGCTTGCTTGTGCCGATAATTGGCAACATTCAGAAGGTCTTCTTTTTTTGAAAACAATGGCGGCGCGTTATCAAATGGCTATTTATACATCTTTGATGGTACAGGATAGCGGCAAATATTTCAATAGAGGTGTATTTGTGTATCCGGAGGGTCAGATTAAGACCTATGACAAGCGAAAGGCTTTTGGGTTAGGTGGCGAAGATCAATACTTCAGCACTGGAGAAAAAGAAGTTATTGTGAGCTATCTTGGCTGGAATTTGAATCTTCAAATTTGTTATGATTTGCGTTTTCCAGAACTGGTGCGCAATCGTTTGAATGCAGCAGGAGCTCCGGCATATGATGTGCTTTTAAATATTGCCAATTGGCCTCAAAAGCGCATTGCCCACTGGGATGCCCTATTGAAAGCACGCGCTATCGAAAATCAATGTTATGTTTTAGCCTGCAATCGAATTGGTCAGGATGGAACTAACCTCGTATACAATGGGCATAGTCAGGCCGTAGATTTAATGGGTGATTTTTTAGCCAAACCCCTCGAACAAGAAGGTTTTTACGTTGTTAGTTGTTCAGCCGCTCTACTCAAAGAGGGTCGAAAAATGCTTCCTTTTTTGAAGGACGCATAGAAATCACTATATTTATTACCAAATTACTCGAAACATGAAAAAACTTATACTCTTTGTAAGCGCAATTGCTTCTGTAGCTTATGCTCAAAAAGCGCCGCGCATCCAGACTTTCCAAGAATTGGTAAAGGCTCCTAAAGTAACAACGAAAGCGCCTGCCGACGAAAAAATTCTTGGTGTAACGCTTTGGTCTGATGACTTCTCAACCCCATCCAACTGGACCCTCGATAACTCAGGACAGAGCGGAATTGATTTTGGTTGGAATATCAACAACAACAACGATGGTTGGTGGGCAGCAAGCGGAATTGCCTCTACTTCTGGCGGCAATTGTGCTGAGCTTGTCAATGGCGATCCTACAGCATCTCCAGCTACTCAAGCCCTAAATGTAGTTTACACACTTACTACTGCACAACCAATTGATATCGCTGCACTTGGTGGAAACAACCAAGTGTCTTTGCAATTTCAGCAGTACGGAGCTCGTTTCAATGACCTACAAGAAATGCAAATTTCTACCAATGGCACCACGTGGGTAACGGTAGGTAACAACCAAGACAAACCTGTACTTTCTTCAGCAGGTGGATCCGCTTATGCCAATCCAGATACAAAAATCATCAACCTAGCAACTTTTTTAACAGCGACACCAAGCCCAATCTGGATTCGTTTCTCTTGGACAACCGCTTTTCCTGCCTCGGCTACAAACCCTAACGTATGGGTCACATACGGTTGGTACATCGACGACGTCAAAATCGTAACCAACCCTACCAATGACCTTTCTGTAACTTCTACATTCTGGGGTTCAGTAGGTTTGCCTTACTACCAAATTCCAGATGAGCAAGTAACTGAAATCGGTTTTGCTGCTGATGTATTTAACGGTGGTGTGAATACCCAAACCAACGTGAAATTGAACATCAATGCAAACAACGGAGCCTGGACAGGTTCTTCAGCGCCAGTAAGCATCAACTCATTAGATACTGCTGCTATTGAACTCACTACTTTCTACACACCACCAGCCACACCAGGGAACATCTCCATCTCACGCACCCTTACTGCTGATTCCACAGACGATATCCCAACGAACAACACGATGTCTAACATTGAATTTGCAGTGACTGACTTCATCTATGCCCGTGACAACGGAACACCATCAGGAAGCACTTCAAATGGCACAGATGGTTTTGAGTCAGGAAACCTTTTTGATGTTTTTCAAGATGAAACTTTAAAAGCAATCAATGTGCGCTTACCAGGTGGTGCAAACGGTGCAACAGTTGGAACAGAAATTTTTGTGAAATTGTATTCAGTAGACGCAACTAGCGGCGATTTCGTATTTGAATCAGAGTCTGCACCACTTGTGTTAGCAGCAAACAACCTCAATGTAAACCTTGTGATGGAACTCGAGCCTTACGTAGACGTTTTTGCAGGTACAACTTATTTGGCTGTTGTTGGCGCTTATTCTGCAGGTTTGCGCGTTTCTAACGCAGGTAAGTCTGAGCCACAAACCACCTTCTTCTTAGATATGGCTGACAACACATGGTACTATTCTACCAACACACCAATGGTACGCATGAATTTTGATCCAATTTTGAGTGTTACAGAACAAACAGAATTGAGCCAAGCAGTAGTATTACCGAACCCAACTGCCGCAAATGCTTCATTGCGTTTTGACTTGAAAAACACAAGCGATGTAAGTGTTGTAGTAACAGACCTTACAGGTAAGGTGATGCAAACAGCTACACTTGCACAAATGACAGCAGGCGCACAAGAAGTTACTTTGGCTTCAGAACAATGGGCTGCAGGTATCTACACAGTGAACATTACCTCAAACGGTAGCACACTCACTAAGAAATTTGTGAAGCGTTAATTTCTCTCGCATTGAATATAAAAAGCCGGGCAACCGGCTTTTTTTGTACTTATGAGTTTTGAATACGGATATCTTGGTTTGTTTTTAGCTAGTTTTTTAGCAGCTACCATATTGCCTGTGGCTTCAGAAATATTTCTGACATCAATGCTCTTGATGGGTTTTGAGCCTTGGGCCTGCATTTTAGTTGCTACCGCAGGCAATACAAGCGGTGCATGGCTCAACTATGGCATAGGGTTTTTAGGCAAACCTGCTTGGCTCCTAAGATTAGGAGCAAAACCAGATGCGATTGAGCGTTGGCATGTAAAAATACATCGTTACGGGAGTTGGATGGCGCTGCTGTGTTGGCTTCCATTAATTGGCGACATCATTGGTATTGCATTAGGCTTTTTTCGTGCGCCGTGGCTACCTACCTTTATTCTGATGGGTGTAGGTAAGCTTTTTCGCTACTTATTAGTTTGGGCCGGCTATTGTTTTTGGTAAGTTTTTAAGTACTCCATAAATGGGTCTCGCTGCTCAATAATGTCTTCTCTTGTTGCTTTGATAGGTATATCAGGGCTAATGGGCAAAAGGATCCGTTCTTTTACGTGAAAAGGCGTGAATTTCAGTGTGGCAACCATTACATCTAAATGAGAATGTTTCAGGGTAATGATTGCTGGGTTTCCAAAAGTACCACCTACACCACCCATGCAAGGTGTGCCAAGAATTTTACCTCGTTCGATATGTTTGAACCAAGCGGCAAACAACACCGATGCCGACATCGAATTGCCATTTACAACCAAATTACAGGTTCCTTTAAATACATAATTACGTTCGTTTTCTGGAAGGTAGTCGTATAGAATGGTGTGCGTAGCACCTTTGGGAAGTTTATAAAAATCATATTCTTTTGAAATCAGGCCGTTTGGATAAACATTTTTGGCACGGGTTTCAAATTGCATCTGTTGCATTGGACTCAATAACGCAAAGCGATCGTAGTCGCTGCGTTTATAGAGATAGTTGGTTTTTACCGACGTTTGTTTGGTATTGATGTAACTAAAAAGATATTCTTCGGCACGCAGAAGACCACCAAGATTATTGCGCAAGTCAATATAAATTGTTGTACAGCGGCGTTTTTCGACTTCTTCAAAAAAGGCATCGATTTGCTTTTTGTACAAGTTGAGCGAAAGTGGTTGAAAGGATGCTACAACTAATATTCCATTGTTGTTTTGATCAAAGGAATACGCAACTTCTTGATCGTCTGCGCTAAAAATACTTGCCAGAAAGTACCTCCATGATGCGCTGAAAGCGATGTCTCTTGTCAGTGTATCACCTTGAGGACTCACCATTTGTACTTTTGCACTTTTTGCACCTCTTAGATCCATCGAAAGCAGGTTATAGACCACCCCGATGTATTCGCTTGCAACCTCTTCTTTAGCAGCTGTTGCATCGCCTTCACTCAAACTCAGGGCCAATGCATAAGTGTAAAGTTGTTTGACGCTAAATGTATCAATTTGCAGTAGTTCGGCACCTCTAATGAAATCTGGATTGTAGCCTCCGCTGATATAAAATTTGTTGTTGATTGTTTCTACAAAAAAGGGCAAAACCTTTCGTTGGCCATTGACTTCATAGAGAAATTGCTTGGGGTTGATCCCTGTATGTGAATCTTTGAGCGCAAAAAGATAGTTATTCACGACAAGCGTAAACTCAAAAACACTTAATGGCTTGTTGATTTTTGATTTAGCCACTTGATACGCCTCACTGAGGTCATTGATGTTTCCGTAGTAGGTAGGGTTGGGGTGCGTTTCTAGAATATGCTTGTGCAGCTGGTCTAAGTCAGCCTTCATAACCTCTGGACACAAAAAGGTATGGGCAGCAAGTTCTTTTTTAGGTTTAAATGCATTTTGACATTCTTGTGCCAAGCTCAAAGAGCAAGAGAGAAAAATAATCACAAAAGAAGTCCAAAGACGCATGCGCAAGTCTACGAGATTATTTTAATTTTGTTTAATAATGAGCCTCATAAAATTAAGCATTTCTTTTCTTGCAGCAGCTGCCTTGCTCTCGGCCTGTTCTCAGCCGGATAAAGCACAGTGTGCCTGTTTAGCGCAAGCACAAAAAGTCAATCGCCTTTCTGAGGTTATTTGGTCTTCTAATGCCTCACATCAAGACACCCTTTTATTGAAGCAAGCACTTCAAAAAAAGCAAGCAATTTGTAAAGAACTGGAGCAAAGTACACCTGAGGCGTTACACAAACTAAGAGCGCAATGTCCACAGTAAGAGACGACATGCCCACTGTGCTCATTGCGGGCGGCTCTGGCCTTATTGGCGGTCATTTAACGCGTCATTTCAAAGACCGTGGCTTTCGAGTTTATAAACTGACGCGCAAGCCTACTAAACACGGCCACATCTTTTGGGATCCAAGTCAAGAGAAAATCAGCACCAGTAAGCTAGCCAAAATAGATGTATTGATCAATCTTGCAGGAGAAAATATTGGCTCCAAGCGCTGGACAACCACTCGCAAAGCACAAATTCTTGCTTCGCGTATTGAAAGCACCGAGTTTTTAGCAACAGTTATTGGGCAAATGCCCAACCTCAAATACTACATCGGAGCATCTGGTGTCAATTGTTACCAAAACTTATCTGGAAAAACATTTAGCGAAGAAGACGCTTATGGTTCCGATTTTTTGGCCACTGTTGTCAAAGAATGGGAGGCAGCGCATCAACGTGTGCTTTCACAGGTTCCGGGCTCTGTACTCCGAATTTCAATGGTTTTATCCAGACACGGCGGCTCTTTGCAGCTCATGAAACAACCTATTTATTGGGGGCTTGGCGCTGCGGTCGGCCCAGGCACGCAAAGTAGCCCTTGGGTACACATAGATGATTTGTGCCGCTTGGTACTATTTGCCTATGATCAGCGAATTGAAGGAACATACAACGTGCTCGGCGCAAATGCGACCAACATTGAAATGACTACGCGTTTGGCAAAATGGCTGAAAAGACCCCTCTTCATGCCAAATATCCCTGCCATCGTTTTGCGCTTTTTACTTGGCGAGCGCGCAATATTGGTCTTAGCTGACTTAAAAGCAAGTAATCAAAAAGTTAAAGACACCGGATTTACTTTCAAGTACACATCTTTAGATAGTGCCTTTAAGTCCTTCTTTAAGAGGGGTTAACACTGAGTTCATTTTAGTCTCTTATTTTCACTGCAGGGCTTTTTCAAATAGAAAATTGCTTATTTTCAACAAAAATCGCAGATGAAAAAAAAGGAAAAAATCTTTGTATTAGACACTTCTGTTCTCTTACATGACTTCGATGCTATTGTCAATTTCAAGGAGCATTTTGTGGCCATTCCGATCACTGTTTTAGAAGAACTCGATAAATTTAAAATAGGCAATGACACTAAGAATTTCTCTGCCCGAGAAGTGATTCGTTTTATTGACAAACTTTCTGGCAACGGTTCACTCCAAGAATGGATTGCTCTCGGGAAAGGATTAGGTAAATTCAAGGTGGTCATGGATGAACAACCTGCAGGCCTGAATGCAGAAAAAGTCTATGCGATTGGAAAAAACGATCATAAAATCATCAATGCGGCGCTCAGCTTAATGGAGCTAGAGCCAAAGCGCACCGTTGTTTTAGTCACAAAAGACATCAATTTACGCATCAAGGCAAAAGCTTTAGGCGTCGTAGCAGAAGATTACGAGACGGGAAAAGTCAACTCTCAAGAAATACAAAGTGCAGGTAAATACGGTGTCGACGGCATTGATTCTGAAGTGATCCGAGAAATTTTTACGCGCGGAAGCATCGAGGAGAATGGCTTACTTGGCGATAGAAAAGTCACGAATGGCTACTACATCCTAAAGAACGGCAAAACGTCTTCGCTTGCGTTTTACAACCACCATTCCGATCATATAGAACGCATAGAAAAAGAATTTGTATATGGAATCAAGCCCAAGAATGCAGAGCAAGCTTTTGCATTTCATGCGCTTTTGAATCCCGATGTCAAATTAGTCGCCATGCAGGGTGTGGCAGGAACGGGTAAAACTTTACTCGCTTTAGCCGCTGCACTTGAACAAAGCAAGAAATTCAATCAGGTAATCCTCGCCAGACCTTTAGTTCCGCTTTCTAATAAAGAAATTGGGTTCTTACCCGGAGATGCCGATGATAAAATAGGCCCTTACATGGAACCCCTTTGGGACAACCTCAAGTTTATCAAGTCTCAGTTTGGCGAAAATGAAAAGAAATACAAGGCGATCATAGAAATGGAGCAAACAAAAAGGATCATCATTACGCCACTCGCATTCATTCGGGGCAGAAGCTTGAGCAATATCATGTTTATCGTCGATGAAGCTCAAAACCTTACGCCTCACGAAGTCAAAACGATCATTACCCGAGCAGGCGAGAACACCAAAATTGTATTCACTGGAGATGTACACCAGATTGACACGCCATATTTAGATGAGAATAGCAATGGTTTGGCTTACCTCATTGATCGTTTACAGGGGCAACCTTTGTTTGCACATGTTCGATTGGAGAAAGGAGAGCGTTCGGAACTAGCCAATTTGGCCAACGACCTTTTATGATTTGAGTGGTGCAATGCGCAGCAATTCTCCGCAATAAAGCGTTTTCTCTGTTTGGCTTTCGAGGTAAAGTTCGCTGTGTTCGGTTGAGCGGCCCTCGAAATACATTTCGGAGAGTTCAGTCAAGAGATTGGACTCAATAGATGGCGAGTAGGTGTTGAGTGTAAGCCGCCCATTTGGGCTGAGTATTTGCGCACAAGCAGCGAAAAGCTGATCTATTTTATCTTCTAGCTTCCATTTTTCACCTTTGACGCCATTGCCCCAAGCGGGTGGGTCCATGAGGATGTAATTGTATTGATGGCCACGGCGGGCTTCTCTTTCGGCAAATTTCAGGGCGTCTTCGAGAACCCAATGAATGTTGAGTAAGCGGCTTGCATCCATGTTTTGGTTGGCCCAATTCAAGATAGATTTAGAAGAATCGATATGAAAGGTATCGGCACCTTTGAGCCTGGCCATGCAACTTGCAGCGCCGGTATAGGCAAATAAATTCAGGAATTTGTCGTCGGAAGCAACGTGGGCGTCTATGTGCGCCCAGTTAATGGCTTGCTCAGGGAAGAGACCAACATGTTTGAACGTGGAGGTGCCGAGCACAAACTTTAAACGGCCATACGAGATTTGCCATTCAGTTGGTGCATCTTTTTTGAGTGCTTTCCAGCGACCTGTTTTGCCTGGGTTTTCTATGAATTCCCAGTGAGCTAGTTCTTTCCATTCTGTGAAAGGTTTGCCGCTATGAAAATAAGCTTGTACGTCGGGTCTGATGGTAATGACCTTGCCCCAGCGTTCGAGTTTCTTGCCACCTCCGGCATCAATTAATTGGTAATCTGGCCAAGAAGGCGCAATGGCGCGAGGCGTTTGAGACATCATTAACGCATTTTAGGGGTTTTCTTGCGACCACCCGTCATTTGGGCCATGCGCATCTGATTTTTGGAAGGCGCCATCTGAAGCTGTTGTTGTAACATCTTGATTTGATCGCGTAACATTCCGTTTTTGTCGTGTTTTTTGGCTTCGGCAAGTAAAGCAAGAGCTTCAGGGCGGCGGCCTGTTTGGGCGCAAATACCTGCTAAATGCATCCGCGCGACAGCGTTATCTTCTTTTTGGCGCAGACCCAAATTAATTGCTTTGCGCAAGAGTTGTTCGGAGGTCGCAAAACCAAGTTCTTGTGCGCCAAGTACTGCTTTAAGGTAGAGAATATAGCCATGTTGCTTTTTAGGGAGCAAGTGCGGGTGTGTGATTTTGTTGATATAAGCCTTCGCTTTATCTTGGTTGCCCACGCGCATTTGATTGAGTGCTAAAATCATGTTCTCATTTCGGAAAAAGGAAAGGATGATCAGTGCGGTAATGAAAATAAAGAAAATGCCCCAACCCCAGTGTCCGGATACAAAGAGGTAAACATTAAAAAAGGCGGCAACAAGTGCCAAAACGATGCGGATGATAAATGCGGTCATAGGTTAAGATTCAATAGTGGCAATACATTTGAGTTCGATGGCAATAGGGGTAGGCAGAGAGGAAATCTCGACTGTGGTGCGGCAAGGCAGGTTGTCTTTGAAGTATTCAGCATACAACTTGTTGTAAGTATGAAAATCGCGTTTCATGTTGACCAAGAAAACGGTGACGTCTACTAGCTGCTCCCAAGAAGAACCTGAGGCTTCTAGTATGACACGAACGTTCTCAAATACGCTGCGGCACTGCGCTTCAAAATCGAAAGCAATGAAGTTTCCATTGTGGTCAAGTTTGAGACCTGGCACGGAGGAGTCGTTGGCATCAGAGCCAGCTACACGTGGCCCGACACCTGATAAAAACAACAAATTGCCCACGCGGCGTGCGTGCGGATACAGACCTACTGGTTTGGGAGCGTTGTCTGTAGAGATACGTTCATTTACTGACATTTCACGGAATTTACGCAAATATAGGGAAAGGCAAGCGATTTGAACCGATCTTAGTATCAAACCCCAATCAAAAGCCAAGATTATTGCGTAAATTCGCTCTTAATGAAGCCACCGTACCGCACAGAACTTTCCCTTGTGATTCCCACTTTCAACGAAGAGGGAAATGTGCAGCGTCTTTACGAACAAATAAAGGTCGTTTTAGACCAACTTCATATCGACGCATACGAAGTCATTTTTATAGACGACGGCAGCTCAGATGCGTCGCTTCAGCGTATCGAAGAGCTCCGCTCCCAAGACCCGAACGTTCATTACCTGCAATTTAGCCGCAATTTTGGTCACCAACATGCACTTAAGGCTGGTCTTGATCACGCGCGCGGAGCGGCGGTCATTAGCTTAGATGCGGATTTGCAACATCCTCCTGCACTTATTGCCGACATGGTTCAACTCTGGCGCAATGGCGCTGAGGTGGTTTACACACGCCGCCAGGACAAACAAAATATCGGATTTTTCAAGAAAATGAGCGCAAAAGCCTTTTATTGGTTGGCCAATAGACTTTCTGAGGTGCCAATAGAAGAAGGCACTGCCGATTTTCGCCTCCTGGACCGCAAAGTAGTGACTGCAATCAAATCATTTAAAGAGTCGCATCTTTTTTTGCGCGGACTCATTCCAACCCTTGGTTTCAAGCAAGTAGCATTAGATTATGAGGCGGCGGCGCGCCATAGCGGCCAAAGCAAATATTCCTTTGGCAAAATGTTGCACTTTGCCATTAACGGAATCACGTCCTCAAGTGCTAAACCGCTTTATTTTTCTATCTATCTCGGCCTCTTTTTTGCCTTTTTGGCGTTTGTTTACGGGTGCTACGCAATTTACATAGCAGTTTTTACGGATTCCGCCATCACCGGCTGGACCTCCTTAATTGCGTCGGTTTTGTTTATCGGCGGCATTCAAATGATATTGATTGGCATTGTGGGCATTTACTTAGGCAAGCTTTTTGTGCAAAGCAAGCAGCGCCCTACCTACATCATTCAAACAGAAACTCTAAGCTCAGTAGCGCCTCATGAAGTCTAAATTCCTTCTACTCATTCTATTACTTACCATAGGTAAAATGGCCCATGCCCAGATCCCTATGGGTAGCTGGAAATACCATGTGGCCAGTATGAAGGCAATCGATATCGTCTCGGACGGCGAACGTATTTTTACAGCTTTAGAAAACGGCCTTTACATTTACAATCCATTTACTGAAGAAAGCGTCTTGAAAACCGCCCTAAATGGCTTGTCTGACATTGAAATTTCTTGTTTATACCACGACGCCACTGACAACGCCATCTACATTGGCTACACCAACGGCAACATTGACAAATGGCAAGCTGGAAAAATCACCAACTTACCTGCCATCAAATTAGCCCAAATCTCCAATTCAAAGCGCATTAATAAGTTTGAGCGCAATGGCGCTTTTATATACGTGGCAAATGACTTCTCTATTGTACTCATAGATGTCGCCAAAGAGGAAATCAAAGACACATATTATCCAACTAACGGATTAGAGGCTATTGTGGATGTCGCGCTCACCACAGACTCCATCTTTGCCCTGACCTCAACCCAAATGTTTAAGGGGCTGCGCAGCAACCCAGCCTTGCCAGATTATTCCCAATGGGATCGCGACTTGCGTTTTCCGTTTCAGTCCGAAAATAAATATAAAGAGCTACAAACCTTCAATCAACAATTTTGGGTTTTGCGCTCCAATGATGCATACGGCCAAGATTCCGTTTTCCGCTTGAAAAACGACTTGTTGGTAAATGTCATCAACGAGCCTTTTAGCTATGAAATCAACAGTATTCAAAACCTTAGTGGGCAAATGGCTATTGCTATTGATGGAGGGTTTTTTCTGTACAATGCCGATGGCCTGCAATTGAGTACCTATTCAGCTAGTTTGCTCGACCGCTGGATCAATCCTTCACGTGTTTGCCAAATTGGCAACTCCTATTGGACCGCAGATCAAGCTTGGGGACTGCAAGAACATCCAAATGTTTTCACGTGCAAGCGCTACCCAATTGAAGGGCTTGCCAATCAGTTCGTCTATACCATGGATTGGCAAGAAGGTGTTTTGGCTGTAGGCTCTGGAAGGCTAGAGGCAGAAATTGCACCGGCGTTCACGCGCAATGGCATTCATATCCTCGAAGAAAACCAATGGCGCTCACACAATACCCCAAAAGTTAGCTCTTGGGACTACAACAAAATTTGGGATTTTATTTCCATTGCTGTGAACCCTAAAAACCCAAAAGAAATAGCAGCCGGGACCTATTCTTTTGCGCCCTTAACCCTCTTGAACGAGACCGACTCCCTTGTGTTTGACCAAAGTAATTCACCTCTTGAGCCTGTATCAATTGGTAATGGTTGGTCTTTGATCTCAGGACTCAAGTTTGATCCGAAGGGCAATTTGTGGGTTGCAAACGGCTATACCGATCGCCCGATCAAAATGAGACAGTCCAATGGCGTTTGGGTAAGTCATTACGTAGGCACCGGCGCGGCCAACAAGCAAACAACCAAACTAGAAATTGATTTTCAAGATAACATCTGGATGGGTACCTACGCCAATGGACTCGTCGGTTTGCAGCATCAAGGCACTCTTGACGACCCCAGCGACGACCAATACATCCAACTCACCACTGGTGAACTACTCGGCAACCTTCCCTCCAACAAAATCACCGCATTGGCGGCAGATTTTGACGGTGAACTTTGGATAGGTACCGATGCTGGTTTTGCGGTGCTGTACAATGCAAACGGCTCTTTTACTGCTGGGGCAGGCAATTACGACGCACAGCGTATCCTTATTCCTTTTGAAGGGAATTTTGAGGAAGTGCTTGGCGATGCCAATATCACTGATATTGAAGTAGATGGTGGCAATCGCAAATGGATGTCTACGGCCAATGCAGGCTTGGTCTTGCTTTCGCCAGACGGCACACAAATTATTGCGCAGTACAACGAAGACAACTCCCCCTTGATTTCCAACACTATCTTTGACATCGAAATCAATCAGCAGACGGGCGAACTATACATTGTCACCGACAAGGGTTTGGTTTCCTTTCGCATAGATGCAACCTATGAAGACGCCACATATGAAACCCTCAACGTCTTCCCTAACCCAGTAAAGCCTGATTATTTTGGCCCCATCACTATCCAAGGTATTCGCTATAATTCTGATGTAAAAGTTACCGATGCTGCAGGGAACTTGATTTATAAAACGCAATCTAACGGCGGAACCGCTACTTGGAATGGACAAAACCTAAATGGAGAAAAAGTACCAACTGGTGTATATTTCTTCTGGACGGCCAATAATTACCAAGGTGGCGACCGCAAAGTGGCCAAAGTACTCGTGATTCGTTGAGATGGTAGGGTTTGACTTTTTGTCTCCGTTATTGGAAATAGCCGCTGCAATATTAGGTTTCATCTATGTTTACTTCATTGCAACGGAAAAAGCAGTCGGCTGGATTTTTGGTATTGCCAGTGCCTTTTTTTATGCTTTGTTTTTCTACAATATGCAGACTTGGGGCTTGTTCAGCCAGCAAATTGCGTACATCGTTCTTGGATTTTATGGCTTGGCAACCTGGTCTGCCCAAAAAGAAGTCTTGCCCATTCGCTCCATCGGGAAAGCAATTTGGATCTGGGTTTTATTGAGTTTCTTGGTTGGTATTTTGTTTTTATTTGTTGTCTTGTGGTTTGAAATGGGCGTTAAACCGTTTTTTTCCATTTATTTGTTATGGGTTTGGCGAGAAGCACTAGACGCGCAGTTCTTTGTATTTTCATTACTCGCTACTTGGCTCACCACAAGAAAAGTTTTGGAGAACTGGGTGGTCTGGATTGTCGTGAACGTCGTCGGGATCATTTGGTTTTGCGCCGAACATTGGTGGTCTACGGCCATTTTGTATTTCGCCTATCTTTTACTTGCTTTTAACGGCTATAGAAAATGGAAAAAAGCACTCTCCGTATAGCATTCACCGGTCCAGAATCTTGCGGCAAAACAACCCATGCCGTTTGGCTTTCGTCATATTTAGAACTCCATTATATTGCTGAATACGCCAGAACGTATCTCGATGATCAAATCAGCTATCAGCAAAAGGATTTAGATATAATGGCCCAGGAACAAGTAAAGCGCTGGCCCAAAACTGGTTTTGTAGCCGACACCGAAATGCATGTTTTTCAGGTTTGGTCAGAAGTAAAGTACGCTGAGGTAAGTCCTGTTATCAGCGAACTTTTGAAAACACAACAATTTGACCATTATTTTTTGTGTGCACCGGATATCCCTTGGGAGGCGGACCCCCTCAGAGAAAATCCTTTGAATAGAGATATGCTGTTTGATTTATATCTTGAACAACTTGAAAAATACAGCCGCAATTTTACCATTCTCACTGGTAATTTAGAAAATCGTCAAGAACTGATCAAAGGCAGTATTTCTGAGCTCTTGAATCCGTAATTTTGTACCATGAAACGGATTCTTTTTCTAGTCGTATTTTTACTTATTTTGGTGCCAATAGGCTACTACTTCTTAAGTGATCAAAGCAAGCCAAAACCGCTTCCGGTGCTCAACCCCATAGATGTACAGCAAGACATGGTAGATCCCGAAATGTTGCGCATAGGTAAAGGACACCGCATTGGGGCATTTCGTTTTCAAAATCAAGACGGAAAGTGGATCAGCACTGCCGACATGAAAGGCAGGGTGAGTGTAGTGGAATATTTCTTTACAACTTGCAAGAGTATCTGCCCTATCATGAATACCCAAATGCAGCGCATACAGCGCAAGTTCGCCAAAGAGCCAAAAGTGCGCATTTTGAGCTTTACTGTCGACCCCGATACCGATACAATTGCCCAAATGAAACGTTATGCCATGGCACACAATGCCAAAGCCGGACAATGGCATTTTTTGACTGGTGATAAGGCAGGTTTATATGATTTGGCCAGGCGTTCTTTCTTTGTCTTGAAACCTGCCGAAGCGCAGAACCTAGGCGATGCTGGCAGTGATTTTATACACACCAACAATTTTGTTTTGGTAGACCAACAACTACGCATCAGAGGTTACTACGATGGCACCAATCCAAAGGAAGTCAGTCTGCTCCAAGTACATATCCAACAACTGCTCAACGAGCCTCAATAAAGGCATTTTCTTTTTGCCTATCTTTGTACTCAAATGAGACAACCAAAGAAAACAGGTGCAAAACCTAAAGTAAGCGGTGCCAAAGACGCACCGAAGGTCAGTGCCCGTGACAAGCGCAAATACATCGATTACAAAATTAAAGTCAAAAAAGGCGATCCGCTGCCAAGTTTCCGCGAAGATGCCATTAGGCTCAATAAGTTTTTGTCCAATGCAGGTATTTGTTCGCGACGCGAGGCAGATGTGCTCATTGAAACAGGTGTGGTTTCAATTAACGGGGTTATTATTACTGAATTAGGTTACAAGATAAAGCCGGGTGATGTTGTGCAGTACGACGGCGAGACCATCACAACTGGCACCAAACGCTATGTTTTGCTCAACAAACCAAAAGGTTATATTACGGCAATAGACGATCCACGTGGTCGCAAAACGGTCATGACACTCGTGAGTAAAGCTTGCCGTGAACAAATATTCCCGGTGGGCCGCATGGAACGTGAAACAACAGGTTTAATGCTGTTTACCAATGACGGTGACATGATGAAAAAACTCTTGCATCCGCGTTACCACGCACGCAAACTTTATCATATCGAAACCAATAAGGCAGTTGCTCGAGAAGACCTCGAAAAAATGACGCGTGGCATAGACCTCGACGACGGTCGTTTCAAGGCAGAGGCTGCAAGTTTTGTAGAGGGTGGAGCGAGTAACGAAATTGGTGTGGAAATCCGTTCGGGCAAAAACCAAGTTGTGCGCCGGATGGTAGAAGCGCTGGGCTATCAAGTAATCAAACTTGACCGTGTTGTCTATGCAGGCCTTACCAAAAAAGATTTACCGCGCGGGTATTACCGCCACCTCACTGAACAAGAAGTTGCATTTTTAAAAATGTCTAAATGAAAAAATGGGTGTTTTTTGGCTTGGTAGTTCTTTTAGCTACTTTCATAGGATGGTTTGTCAAGGGATATTTTTCTGATGACACTTTTGCATATACAAGCAAAAACCCCAATGCTGCCTTCTTTTACCCGCTAGATACCGTTCCAAAAATCTATCAATACCGCAATGTTGCAAACGGCCTAGACGAAGAATTTCATCGGATTTATACTGTAGAAGACGCTGTTGGTCCTCACTTGATTGTGGAGGTTTATGCAGGTGATGGCCGCTTGCGAGAAGCCATCAATTACAACATCGACTCACTTGTTGTACAGGATCATATGGTCGTTAATAGAATGCAAAGCAAAGAAAAAGCACTGCTTTATAAAAACAAGCTTTTCCCTTTTGACCTTCAACAAGAAACTTGGTTTGCCTCTAAATTTAGTGGGGTAACAGACTCCACCGTTATTCTGCAAGAGGTATTTCGTCAGTTTCAAACCAAGAAATCAATCCGGCTATTGACAAATAAGAGCGCAATGGCGTTCGTTTTTAAAGATAAAATCCGACGAACTGTTCTCAACCCTTTCACCAGAAAAGAAAATGAAGTGATCGGGCTGCAGCACAGTGTATTTGCCGAAGGCTATGGCTTAGTGGCATGGTATAACCGTAACAAATCTATTCATTATCGTTTGGAACGAATCCTGACGCAAAAGGAGTGGATTCAAATTATCGCCCGATGAAACAACTCATTTTCATAGTGCTCTGCTCATTTTTGGGCCAGCATACTCAGGCTCAATACCTGAACCAAAAAAAATCAACTGGCCCAGGCACACTCTTCTTTTATTGGGGCTACAACCGCAGTATTTACACTCCCAGCACTATTCGTTTTGTTGGCCCAGGTTATGACTTCAAACTCAAAGGTGTGGAGGCTGTCGATCGGCCGTCTACTGATATCAATGAATATATAAATATCAATACTTTTACCATACCTCAATTCGATGTGAGGGTGGGGTATAATTTCAAACGCAATTGGGCAATTTCTCTTGGCTACGAGCACATGAAATACGTCATGAAACACGGCCCCACTTATTTGTTAAGTGGTACGATTAGCCCAGGAATTGACCAAACAAATGGTTGGTCGGGCACTTACAGCGGTGATTCCATTACTACCAATGAAAATACTTTTCATTACGAAAACACCAATGGACTCAATTACATCAATGTTCAGCTCACCAATGTGTTCAAAGTCTATAAAACTGAAAAAGGCAACTTTGCTTTAACAACCCTGATGGGAGTTGGCGCGGGTCCAGTTCTTTCTTACAATGATTTCACCTTTGCAGGCGAGAAATCCATGGAAACAGTTTCGCTTTCGGGAATGGGTGTATCAGGGCATTTTGGTCTGCGTGCTGAGTTTTTCAAGCATTTGTTTGTTGCTGCTAATTTACAAGGTGGTTTTATTGGCCAGTATCGTGTCAAAACGCGCCCTAACGACTACGATTCTCATGCCAAGCAGGCATTCTTGTATGGCCAGCGCGATATCGTTGTGGGGGCTTTGTTTTATTTGAAGCAAGCTGATAAGTGCAATACTTGTCCAAATTGGTAAAATGAAATACCTGATTGTCGGTTTAGGAAACCCTGGCACTGAATACCTAGAAACCCGTCACAACATTGGTTTTAAGGTTGTAGACGAGCTTGCTGCTGATCTCGGCACTTCTTTTTCCTTAGATAAAGCTGCATTTAGAGCAGAGGCCAAATACAAAGGTCGCCAGCTGATTTTGATCAAGCCGATTACCTACATGAACTTATCGGGAAAAGCAGTCAATTATTGGCTGCAAACTGAAAAAATCCCATTGAGCAACCTCCTTGTTATTACCGATGACATCGCTTTGCCCTTTGGTACTTTGCGCATGAAAGCTAAAGGAAGCGATGGCGGACACAACGGACTCAAGGATATCCAAGCCTTGCTCAAAACCCAGGAATATGCCCGTTTGCGTTTTGGCGTAGGTTCAGATTTTGCAAAAGGTCGCCAAGCCGATTACGTTTTGGGCGAATGGAAATCTGAAGAAAGCATTGCCTTACCAGAAAGGATACAAACAGCTGCAACGGCTGCCAAAAGTTTTGTATTTGATGGGCTTTCAATGGCCATGACCAATTGGAATAACAAGTAAGCATTTTGTGTTAAGCAATTGTTAACTGTAATTTTTTTGTTACCTTTCGTCAAACTACTAGCCAATGAAACACAGTTACTTACTGCTTTTTGCACTGTTTCAAATCCCAATTTTTGCTCAATATTGTACAAATGTTGGCCCATCAAGCACTGTAGACTCTAACGTAGAAAGCGTGGTCTTGACTGGTGTGGTGGGTACTATAAATTATGTGGGCTGCCCTGCAGTTGTTGGTTTACATGATCTCTCACAAAGTGTCAATGTATCGCTTAACGCAGGTGCTACTTACACCATTTCCATCAAATTTGGAACCTGTAGTGGTAACTATGCAGGCGTAGGTGAAGCCTGGATAGATTTCGATCAAAACGGAAGTTTTGACCCTTATGAAAGCCTCGGTACTTGGGCAGGAACCCCGCCAGCAGCTGTTCAGAATTGGTCATTTACGGTTCCGCCAAGTGCCGTTAATGGTCAAACACGCTTGCGCGTGATGCAACGCGAAGCAGGCACCCTGCCACTCAATCCCTGCGCTACCTTCACATGGGGTTCAGTGACTGATTTTGGCATTACCCTCACAAATGGTTTGGATTGTACTGGTTACCCTGGCGATGATCAAAATGATGCCATCGTAGTCAATACAATGCCCTATACGGATACACGTTCTACCGAAGTCTGCTATTCTAATAATAACTACGTCTATCCTTCGCCAGATATTTACTATTATTTTGAACCCAATCCCTTGCTCGCAGAGGTCAATGTTTCGCTTTGTGGCGCTGGTTTCGATACATTTTTAAGCGTAGTTGACATGGATGGTCATGTGGTTGCATACAACGACGATGCTCATGATTGTGCGCCACAGTCTGCTTTGTCTTTTGACGCCACGGCACTTGGTCCAGTTCATATCATTGTAGAAGGGTGGGGCGCATTGAACGGAACTTACACACTGCAAATCTCTGCGAGTAATGTAGGTCTTGAAACCAATGTAAACAAAGCATTTAACGCCTATCCGAATCCGAGCGCGGGCCAATTGCACCTGACTCCAAATTCTGGAGCATATCAATTTTTGGATGTGCAAGGCCAATTATTACAGACTTTAGATACCGAAGTACAGTCCGTTTTTGAAATGGAAAACTTGGCGGCAGGAGTCTATCTTTTGAAAGAACTAGAGACAGGTCAAATCCAAAAATGGCAGAAATTATGAAGCATGCAGTTCTACTTCTTTTTTTGGCACTTGCACCGCAAATATTTGCTCAATTTTGGATTCAAAAATCGAGCTTTGGAGCCGTTGGCCGGCACCGTGGCACCGGTTGTGCAACCTCACACAGAGGTTACATGGGTTTGGGTCACGTGAATGGAACCGGCCAAGATATCTCTTACAAAGATTGGTGGGAGTACGACCCCGCCTCAGATACCTGGACCCAACGTGCAGATTTTCCGGTGGGCACACATGGTGCCGTATCATTCATAGCAGATAACTGTCCAATTGTCGGGGGTGGCTCTGCGCTCAGTACACAATTTTACAAATTCGACCCTGCTCAGAATACCTGGACGCCAATTGCAAATTGTATTTTAGGCAATCCCGGCGATAGCCAAGGTTTTACAATAAACAACAGAGGGTATGTATATCAGTCTAGTCAACTAGCGAAATACAATCCGAACACCAATTCTTGGTCATTGTGTGCAAATGCTCCCATGTCTTTTGGTCAATGGACCTGTTCTTTTGTCATTGAGGGCAGTGCGTTCATCAAAGGCGGCACGCAGCTCTGGGAGTACAAACCCCTGCACGACCAATGGTTGCAACGCGCCAGTTTCCCTGGTGTTTCCACCGGCGGATCCTCAGCCTTTGCTATCCAACAACGCGGTTACGTAACTTCCGGCTATGTCGGTGGCTTGTCGGTAGTAACGGATCAAGTATGGTCTTTTCATCCGGCAACCAATACTTGGCGACAAGAACTGGATTTTCCAGGGTCAAAACGTCGTTTTCTAGTTGCCTTTGCCATTCACGACCGCGGTTATATAGGTACAGGAACCAACGGTATCAACTTTAATGATTTCTGGCAATTCAACCCCACAGACAATAGCATTGGTTTAGTGCAAAATGAGGTGGCGGTAAAAGTCTATCCGAACCCAGTAGTTGATGAACTGCGTATTCAATGCTTAGGCCTTTCGGCTGACAATTTTGAAGTCAGCATCTTTGATATGAATGGAAAGTTACTCTTGAACGACCAGTTGTTGTTTTTCCAACAAAGTTTGGATGTGTCTGTTTTGAGGCCTGGAAGTTATATCTTGAAAATCAGTAATGGCAAGCAAGTTATCCACGAAGAAATGCTGATCAAGTGATGAGGTTGTTCTATTTATGCTTGGTTTTTTTACCTTTTTGGGCAGTGGCTCAGTATAATTCCTGGACCAAACTCAATGATGTTGGGATGGGTAAACGCGAGCGCGCCACTGCTTTTTCGATAGGCAGTTTGGGTTATATCTGCGGAGGCTTGGATACCGCTGAGGTGATTCACAAAGATTTATGGGCTTATGACCCCCAAACCGATGCTTGGACGCAAATGGCAGATCTTCCTGGCTCTGGCCGCCGCGATGCCATTTCTTTTGTAATCAATAACTACGCTTATGTGGGGTCGGGAATGGACAGTATTTCAGGCCCAACTGGCAATACCCTCAAAGATTTTTGGCGTTACAACCCTACTGCCAATTCCTGGACGGCTATTGCTGATTTTCCAGGAGCAGGTGGAGCAGGTGTCTATTTTGCTACGGGTTTTGCCGTTGGCGGCAAAGGCTACCTCTGTGGTGGCAAAACAGGACCTAATTTGTATAGCAATCAGCTTTGGGAATACAAACCAAGCAACAACCAATGGATCCAACGGGCCAATTTCCCTGGAGGGGTGCGTTACCAAATGCTTTCTTTCGTTGTCGGCAACAAATCATACGTTGGGATGGGCACTGATCAGAATATTTTTAAAAAGGATATGTATTGTTATGACCCCGGTGCCAATAACTGGCAAGTAATTGCCCCTTTTCCAGGTTATGAACGTGGCGCAGCAAGTACCTTTACATTAGAAGAACGCGGTTTTGTGTGCTTGGGTAATAATGGCGGTTTGCTCTCCGATTTAATAGAATACAATCCCAAAACAAATACTTGGACGCTGAGGGCTGCTTTTGGCGGCAGCGAAAGAAAAAGCGCAGTTGCATTTGTCATTGATCAAAAAGCTTATGTAGGCACGGGAAAAGGATATTCTGGTAAAAAAGATAGTTGGTATGTCTATGCACCAGCTCACTATGCTGCATTAGATGCGCTCGATGCCGCCTTGAGCATCTATCCGAATCCATTTTGTAATGAATTGTCTATAAAAGGTCTTCAAACGAGCGATGTCAAACTGATAATCTACAATGCGTTGGGAGTAAAAGTGCGTCATCTCGATTTAAATGAGGTGAATACAGCAATTGATTTGAGTGCCTTATCAACCGGTAGCTATATTCTTTGTTTTGTTTTGGCAGATGGCCAAACCCTCACAAAAAAAGTCACTAAGATATGAGCAAGTTCCTTTTTCTGCTTTTATTGACATTACTTTGGAAGCACAGCACTTATGCGCAAGATTTCTGGTTGCAAAAAGACACTGTTAACGGCCCGCCTAAAGCTGCTGCAAGTGCTTTTGTTATTGAGAATAGGGCCTATTTAGTGGCAGGAACCGATGATTTTGAGTACAAAAGAAAAATGTACTCTTATCGTGCTGATCAAAACGACTGGGACGACGAAGTTTCATTAGGAGGCGACGGAGGCGATGGCTTGGCGCGCGTTGGCGCCAGCTCTTTTTCATTACAGCACGAGGGTCAAACCAAAGGTTATGTAACCTTGGGTCAGACACAAACTATTGCATTCATGAACGATTTGTGGGAGTATGACCGCAGTACAGAAGCCTGGACACAAAAAGCCAACTTTTCTGGCGCGCCACGCCGCGAAGCGGTGAGTTTTGTCATCGGCAACAAAGCATATGTCGGCACCGGCAATAGTGCAACAGGCCTTAAAAAAGATTTTTACACCTACGACCCAAGCAGCAACTCTTGGGAGCAGATCGCTGACTTTGCGGGTTCGGCAAGGCGGGCTGCGGTGGGGTTTTCTATGAATACCTATGGTTTTTTAGGCACTGGTGACGACGGCACCTTGCGAAATGATTTTTGGATGTATGATCCGCAAATTGATCAATGGATTCAAAAAGCACATTTCCCTGGAAATCCGCGTTCAGGTGCGTGTGGTTGGGCAGCTTTTCCAGTTTGCTACCTTGGCACTGGCCAAGATGCCAACTATACATACCACAACGACCTCTGGGAATACAATTACTTTTTGAACAACTGGACGCAGCGCGCGGATCTTCCCGGACCAGGCCGAAAAAATGCAGTTGCATTCTATCTAGACGGTTGGGGCCATATAGGAACTGGTTATAACAACGGCACTTTTTATGATGACCTCTGGGCATATAGCGGCACCGCT
This sequence comes from Cryomorphaceae bacterium, assembly GCA_027483605.1. Classification (GTDB taxonomy): domain Bacteria; phylum Bacteroidota; class Bacteroidia; order Flavobacteriales_D; family Crocinitomicaceae; genus UBA952. Next base: position 31,198 of record JAIXUE010000021.1, read on the forward strand.
GCAATTGCTGAGCAGCAAGAACTGGAAGTTATGGTTTCACCAAATCCAACTGCAGATTTTGTTACTGTTTCCATGAATGCAGACGAGGCTAACGTAGCAATATTGAATCATCTAGGCCAAAAAATGGCGGTAGTTTCTGAAAAATCAGGATCAAAATTGCTTATCGACGTTCGTCACTTTCCAAGTGGGGTATATTACCTCCAAATAAACAGCGCGGCCGCACAACAAAGCACTACTTTTGTGAAATGCAACGGTACTTTATAATCTTTTTATTGGTGGTTGCTTGCCAGGCTGAGCCAAAGCAAAGCAATGTAAAAAAACATGAGCAAAAGCCGCTCTCAACTGCTTCTTCAAAAAGTCGAAAGCCCAGTACTTTTGAAATTACAACGCTCCAAAGTGCGAGTGGTTGGGGCTATCAGATCCGACAAAACGGCAAATTATTGCTCGATCAGCCTACTATTCCCGGAAGGCCAGGAAACGCGGGTTTTCAGACACAGGCCGAGGCGCAGCGCGTAGCAGAATTGGTTAAAACGAAGCTTCAGGCTAAAGTCTTTCCACCAACCGTTAGTGAAGACGATTTAAAGAATTTAAACATTCACTAACTTTGCAGCATGAAAAGAATCCGCATCTCGCAAATTTTGGCTGGCCACGAGGCTTTGCTTGGTCAAGAAATAACGGTAAAGGGTTGGGTAAGAGCCTTTCGTTCGAATCGTTTTGTACAGCTCAACGACGGTTCTTGCATGGCCAATTTACAGGCTGTCATTGATTTTGAGCACTGGGATGAAGCGCTATTGAAGCGCATCACTACAGCTGCCGCACTATCCTTGAGCGGAACACTCATTGCTTCTCAAGGAGCTGGGCAAGTGGTAGAGCTGCAAGTTTCAGCGATAGAAATTTTAGGCGATGCGCATCCCGATGACGTTCAAAAAACAGTCATGCAACCTAAGCGCCACAGCTTAGATTTCTTGCGTGAACAAGCGCATTTGCGCTTTCGGACCAATACCTTTGGCGCGGTTTTTAGAATTCGCCATGCCGTGGCTTATGCCATTCACCAATTTTTCAATGAGCGTGGTTTTTATTACCTCCATACGCCAATTATTACCGGTTCTGATGCAGAAGGAGCGGGCGAGATGTTCAGAGTGAGCACACTCGATGCCAAAAACCCACCACTCAACGACGACGGAAACATCGACTACAAACAAGATTTCTTTGGAAAACCGGTCAACTTAACGGTATCAGGTCAGCTCGAAGCAGAGTTGGCTGCTACTGCACTTGGGCAAGTCTATACATTTGGCCCTACATTTAGGGCAGAAAATTCCAATACTTCGCGTCACCTCGCTGAGTTCTGGATGATCGAGCCAGAGGTGGCGTTCAATGACCTCCAAGACAACATGGACCTCACCGAAGACTTTCTGAAATATATTGCCGCTTATGTACTAGAAAATTGTGCGGCTGATGTACAATTTTTACATGAGCGCGATGCCCAAGAGCAAGCTCAAAAACCGGCCAACGAGCGCCACGAAATGGGCCTCATTGATCGCCTTAAATTTGTAATAGAGAACCCATTCAAGCGCCTCACTTACACAGAAGCAATTGAAGTTTTATTGAACTCAAATCATTACAAGAAAAAGAAATTCAAATACCCAGTAGAGTGGGGCATTGACCTCCAAAGTGAACACGAGCGCTATTTAGTAGAAAAAGAATTCAATTGCCCGGTCATCTTAACGGATTACCCCGCCAAAATCAAGGCGTTTTACATGCGCTTGAATGAAGATGGCAAAACGGTGGCAGCCATGGACGTACTTTTCCCAGGAATTGGCGAAATAGTAGGCGGTTCGCAGCGCGAAGAACGTTACGATGTTTTGGTACAGAAATGCGAAGAGTTTGGCATTCCTGCTGAAGAACTCTGGTGGTATTTTGACACGCGCCGTTTTGGAACGGTTCCGCATGCAGGCTTTGGTCTGGGCTTTGAACGCATGGTGATGTTCGTAACAGGCATGTCTAACATCCGCGACGTCATTCCGTTCCCACGTACGCCATTGAACGCTGAATTTTAAATTGAGTCACAACCTTTGAGGACATAAAAAAGCCGTCAGGAATCCCTGACGGCTTTTATTTTGTATCTAGTAAACTTATTTAGGGTCAAGTACCCATACGTCACTGTCTGAATCAATTAACTCTAGTTTATCTTTTTCATATGTGAGTACGGTTAATACTTCTGATGAACCGTCCATGACAAAAATAATTTTTTCACTACCTACTGTATACGTAAAAGGAGTTGTATAACTTCCTGAGTCCCACGTTTCAGTTAGTGTGCCATCGCCGGTTAATTTATCATCTTTGATAAACTTGAAGGTAACACTTTCATCGATAGGAAGGGGTACGCCACCAACTGAGACAACTTTCCACTCACCGTCGATTCTACGGTTAATTTTTGCATCCTTCGAGCAAGAAAAAGCAATTGTGGCGATGATCGCCAATAGCATGAATACACTTTTTTTCATTTTTTTCATTTTTAATTTTGTACCAAATATATGCACAAAATAGTTTATTTCTTCATGAAACCTAAAATCAACAAATGGTATAAAGCTCAAATTGAGTAGCTAAGTGCATGTTTGCCAGCAATGAACCCTGTGGTCCAGGCAGCCTGGAAATTGAATCCGCCTGTAATGCCATCGATATCCAATACTTCACCAGCAAAAGACAAACGTGGAAACTTTTTACTTTTCATGGTCTGAAAGTCAATTTCACTTAAGGAGACGCCACCTGCTGTTACAAATTCTTCTTTGAAAGTAGTTTTTCCTTGCACCTCAAAGCGGTCATTGAGTAAGGTATTGATCAGTTTATTGAGCGCTTTTTTACCTATTTCTGCCCAGCGAAGATCTGAAGAAATCTCTGCGCGCTCGAGTAAATGATTCCAAAGTCTGTTGGTAAGTGGTGTCGGATTCCAATTGCTTAATTTCTTTGCGCCGTGGGCGCTTATGGTATGTAAAAGATCTTGGCGCAATGCTTCTTCCTTTTTTTGATCGAGCCAATTGACAAGGATGGCAAACTGGTAATTTTTGTCGGCCAACAAGCGCGCACCCCAGGCGGAGAGCAACAAAACAGCCGGGCCGCTCATGCCCCAGTGTGTCACGAGCAAAGGTCCTTGACCGCTCAGTTTTGTACCTTCAATCTTGACCGTTGCATTGGGCACTACCGTACCCATGAGTTCGCAAATAGGGTTCTTGGGCATATTGAAAGTAAAAAGAGAGGGGCGCGGCTCTACAATTTCTAGTCCGATGGTTTCAAGCCAATGGAGACTGCTTCTTTTAGGGTGTCCGCCAGCGCAAATAATGATATGGTCAAAAGTTTGCATTTCATCATTGTTGTGAATGGATACATTTTCACAGTTCACGTCTATTTTGGAGATATGCTGCTGGGTGTGTAGCTTGACGCCGAGTTGTTTGCAGGTATTCAAAAAGCAATCAATGATGACTTGTGAGTCATTGGCCAAAGGAAAAATACAGCCGTCTGGATAGATTTTGAGTGGAATGCCGCGGCTTTCAAACCATTGAACGGTATCGGTAGCTGAAAACTGATGAAAAGCCTTGCGCAGCTGCGTGCTGCCTCTTGGATACGCTTTAGAAAGCTCGTTGATGTCGGGGCTGTCGTGGGTTATATTACAACGGCCTCCACCTGAAATTTTTACTTTCGCTAAAAACTTATTGCTTTTTTCTAGAATGCAAACGCTGGCATCTGGCCAATGCTGTTTGGCAGCAATTGCTGCAAAAAAACCAGCAGCACCTCCGCCAATGATGGCAATTTTTTGCGCGCTGCTCATTAGTGAATTTTGTTAATGATCCAATTTCGGCCATTGAAAACAGCTCCCTCGTTTTCTTTTTTGCCTATGAGGGCTTGAAAAAGTGGCGCGTCAGTACTCATGCAAAATATGGTCATGGTATCAAATTGAAGTTGTCCGTATGGGACGCTGCAGTAGTACCAATTGTTGTCGGATTCAAAAAGTGCCCCGTTTTGTATTTGCGAGAAAACTGTGCTCGGATCCATTTTTTGGAGGACCTGAAGTTGTTGTTGTGCCAGGGCAATTTGGTGGTCAAGTTTTTCGATTTCGATTTGCGCAATGGCAATCCCGACTTCGTGTTTGTCGCCAGCAGAGCCCTTTCCGCTTTCTGTACTTTCAATACTTAATTGGCTTCGTTGGAGTTGCAGGGCAGATTTCCGACTTTCCAGTGCGTTAAATAAATGGTCGTGGAGCCTTGTTTTGAGGGTCATATCTTGCAAAAATAGCCTGATTTGTCGTAAATTCGCGACTTTACAAAGCAAACGTTCATGAAAGCAAAATATCCTGAGTACAAAGGATTAAATCTCCCCAATGTCGCTGCCACTGTCCTTGAAAAATGGCAAAAAGAATCCATTTTTCAGCAATCGGTTGCTCAGCGCAATGGAGCACCTTCTTTTGTCTTTTATGAAGGTCCGCCTTCTGCCAATGGCTTGCCCGGCATTCACCATGTTATGGGCCGCGCCATCAAGGATATCTTTTGCCGTTACCAAACGCTCAAAGGTAAGCAAGTGCAGCGCAAGGCGGGTTGGGATACCCACGGCTTGCCAGTTGAGCTCGGTGTCGAAAAAGAACTCGGCATTACCAAAGAAGACATCGGCACCAAAATTTCCATAGATGCCTACAACGAGGCTTGTAAAGAAGCAGTGATGCGCTACACAGACATCTGGAACCAACTCACCGAGAAAATGGGTTATTGGGTCGATATGCAAGATCCGTATATTACTTATTCTCCTAAATACATGGAGAGCGTTTGGTGGTTGTTGGCTCAACTTTACAACAAAGGATTGTTGTATAAAGGTTACACCATTCAGCCGTATTCTCCGAAAGCAGGGACCGGCCTTTCTTCGCACGAACTCAACCAACCGGGTTGCTACAAAGACGTCAAAGACACTACCATTGTCGCTATGTTTGAAACCTTAGCTGGTCAAACTTTGCCGTTTGCAACTGATTTCTGCGAAAAAACACATTTACTTGCCTGGACCACCACACCCTGGACGCTTCCCTCCAACACCGCACTTACGGTTGGCCCCCAAATTGAATATGCGCTTGTAGCGACTTACAACCAATATACTTACACACCCGTGCAAGTGATCCTTGCCACAAATTTGGTGGGCTATCAATTTGCGAAAGGTTTTGTAGCGGTAGAGAACACCGCTGAACTTCAAAATTACAATGCCGGAGACAAACAAATTCCCTACTTCGTTTTAGGAACGTGTAAAGGGCAAGACCTCATCGGGCTCAAATACCAACAACTCTTGGCTTTTGCGCAGCCGGCAGAAAATCCACAAGAAGCATTTCGCGTCATTGGCGGAGATTTCGTGACTACCGAAGATGGAACCGGAATCGTACACACCGCTCCAACTTTTGGTGCCGATGACGCCCGTGTGGCAGCAGAGGCCGGTGTGCCAGGGCTGCTCGTCGCAGACGAGCGCGGCAACCTCGTTCCACTCGTCGACCTCCAAGGTCGCTTCAGACCTGAAGTGGGCCCATACGCAGGCATGTACGTTAAAAATGAATATTACGATGCGGGTCAAGAACCTGAGCGATCTGTAGACGTCCAAATTGCCATTCAATTGAAAGAAGAGGGCAAGGCATTTAAAGTAGAAAAGTACGAGCACTCGTATCCGCATTGTTGGCGCACAGACAAACCAGTCTTGTATTACCCATTAGATTCCTGGTTTATCCGCGTTACCGACCAAAAAGACCAACTCGTTGCCCTCAACAAAGAAATCAACTGGAAACCCGAAGCAACCGGTTCAGGTCGCTTTGGCAAATGGCTCGAAAACGCCAATGACTGGAACCTCTCGCGTTCTCGCTATTGGGGCATTCCCATTCCTATTTGGTCTAGCGAAGAAGGCGATGAACGCATTTGCATCGATTCAATTGCCACACTCAAAAATGAAATCGACAAGTCTGTACGCGCTGGTTTCATGACAGAAAATCCTTTTGCGGCTTTTGAACCAACAGATTTTTCCAACCAAAATTACGAGCTCATCGACCTGCACAAGCACAAGGTAGACCCCATCATTTTGGTTTCGCCGAGTGGCAAGCCCATGAAGCGAGAGGCAGACCTCATTGACGTTTGGTTCGACTCCGGCGCCATGCCGTATGCCCAATTGCATTACCCTTTTGAAAACAAAGCGCTAATTGATAACAACCTCGCCTTCCCTGCCGATTTCATTGCCGAAGGTGTTGACCAAACCCGCGGATGGTTTTATACGCTCCACGCTATTTCTACAATGGTATTCGGCCAAAAAGCTTATAAAAATGTGGTTTCCAATGGTTTGGTTTTAGATAAAAACGGCTTAAAGATGTCCAAGCGCTTGGGCAATGCCATTGACCCCTTTACAACCCTAGACCAGTACGGCCCAGACGCCACGCGCTGGTACATGATCACCAACGCCCAACCCTGGGACAACCTTAAATTTGATCTTGAAGGCATCGCCGAAGTACAGCGCAAATTCTTTGGTACGCTTTACAATACCTACTCGTTTTTTGCACTTTATGCGAATATTGACGGTTTTGATTTCAGCCAAGCAGTCATCGAAGTTTCCAAAAGACCTGAAATTGACCAATGGGTTATTTCTAAACTCAATTCATTGGTAGCTGAGGTAGATGCCGCTTTTGCCGCCTATGAACCCACCAAAGCAGGTCGTGCTATTCAAGACTTCGTCACCGAGCAGCTTTCTAATTGGTATGTTCGTTTGTGCCGTCGCCGCTTCTGGAAAAACGACGACAGCCAAGACAAACTCGCCGCTTATCAGACCCTTTATACTTGTCTAGAAACAATTGCCATTTTAGCGGCGCCAATAGCACCGTTCTACATGGATCAGCTCTACACAGACCTCAATAAAGTGACAGGCCGCCAAGCACATCCCTCGGTGCATTTAGCTGATTTCCCAAGCGCAGTTGAGCAGCACATTTTGCCAACCTTAGAAACCCAAATGGAGTTGGCTCAAAAAGCGTGTTCATTGGTACTCGCGCTGCGCAAAAAGCAGCATATCCGCGTGCGTCAACCGCTACAAAAAATCATGATTCCCGTATTGAATGCCCAAGAAGCGGCCAATTTCCGTCATGTCACGGATTTGATCTGCTCGGAGGTCAATGTCAAAGAACTTGAATTACTCACTGATACGGGCATCCTCGTGAAGTCGATCAAGCCGAACTTCAAGACCATTGGTCCTAAATACGGCAAACAAATGAAGTCGATCAGCCAAGTGGTGCAACAATTCGACCAAAATGATATTGCTCAAATTGAACAAAATCAAGGATGGAATGGCCAAATAGAAGGTGAAACAATTGTCTTAGACCTCACGGATTTTGAAATCCAGGCCCAAGACATTCCTGGTTGGTTGGTCGCCAATGAAAATGGCTTAACAGTGGCTTTAGATGTCACGATCTCTGCCGAACTCAAAGCCGAAGGCTTGGCGCGTGAGCTTGTCAATCGCATTCAGAATTTGCGCAAGGAAAGCGCTTTTGATGTCACGGATCGCATATTGGTGCAGATCGACACCACTGCAGCTATTCGAGCAGCTATTGAAACACATAAAGCTTATATTTGTGCTGAGGTCTTGGCCAACGATATTCAATTTACAAGCCTTTCTGTTGAAAAAACAGAAGAAATTGAGGCTCCTGCCGACACCGCAATTCAACTTTCAAAATAATGCTCATGAACAAATGGTTCCTAGACGATAAAGAAACCCAAACCCTTAGTGGCGCTGCTGTCAAGTGGTTTGATCATCGCTTTTTTGAAATCAAGTTTGAAGGTAAAAAATACCATGGCGAGCTCGTTTCTGACCAATCCGAAACTGGCCAACTCACCATTCGCATCAATCACCGCACGTTTCAGGTCAAGAAAGGTCATCCGCTAGATGCGCTCATTGCCTCTATGGGCCTCGACAAACCTAAATTGCGCAAACTCAAAGAAATGCAGGCGCCTATGCCAGGCCGCGTGACCGCAATTCACGTACAGGTTGGCCAAGAAGTTGAGCCGGGCGCACCATTGCTTTCACTAGAAGCCATGAAAATGGAAAACGTTTTGAAAGCCGAAGGAATCGGTGTGGTTTCCGAAATTGCTATTCAGCAAGGTGATGTTGTAGAAAAAGGAGCTCTTTTGATCTCATTTACCTGATCGCTTTACTTGATCCTGATCTGGCACTTTTTGTCTCGATCCAACACAATTTTTGCAGATTCAAAGCTAGGTGCTGAGAAGGTTTCTCTTGCATTATTCGAAAAGCCATACGCTTCTGTAGGGGCTCCAAATAGGTTTTTATCGAGTTTGCCATTTTTGTTTTCGTCGTGGTAAATGGCCAAAGCGTAAGTGTCTTTAGGTAAATTTTTAAACTTATAAACGTGGCTTTTGCCCTCGTGCGTCAAGACTACACCTTTGTATTGTTTGCCATAATTTGGAAATGAGGCACTCGAATTGAAGAGACCGATAAATAGCGTGCCCTTGGTATTCGGAATGCCATCTACTTGCACTTCGAGGTCGTAGGTGCTGCCCAAAAGGCCAAGTAGCGTCAGCGCGAGGAGTAGTTTCATATTGCTTCTAACAAACTTAAGCCAAAGCTGTTCAACAACCAACGGATTCTCCTAACTTTGTTTTATGAATAAATACGTACTCGTTACAGGTGGTGCAGGCTATATAGGTTCTCATACCGTCGTAGCGCTCCTACAACAAGGATATACACCCGTCATTGCCGATGATTTTCGCAATGCCAATAAAATTGTCTTAGCTGGCCTTCGTTCAATTTTAGGTCACGATCCGCTGCTATACCCTATAGATATCTGCGACAAACAAGCCTTAACCGCTTTGTTCGATAAATACACCTTTGAGGGCGTCATTCATTTTGCGGCTTATAAAGCGGTTGGCGAATCTGTAGACAAACCGCTGGAATACTATCAGAATAATTTAGTCGGGCTGATCAATGTACTTTCCCTATTGCAATCGCATCAGGTCAAGAATTTTGTTTTTTCCTCGTCTTGTACGGTTTATGGCGAGCCCAAAGGAGAGAAAGAAGTCAGTGAAACAACCCCCAAGCAATTACCTGAGTCACCCTACGGTTACACCAAGTGGATGGGCGAGCAAATCATCGCCGATTTTCACCGCAGTGCACCCGAAATTAAACTCATGAACCTTCGCTACTTCAATCCAGTTGGCGCGCATCCTTCGGCACTTATTGGCGAATTCCCCATCGGGAAACCCAATAACCTATTGCCGTTCGTAACCCAAACGGCTATCGGAAAGTACCCGCACCTCACCATTTTTGGCAACGATTACCCTACGCGCGACGGCTCTTGCATCCGCGACTACATCCATGTGCAAGATTTAGCCGAGGCACACGTTGCCGCCCTAGACTTCTTGTCTAAACAACAAGAAGGCTTACTTGAAGCAGTGAATATCGGCACCGGCACCGGCACTTCTGTACTTGAAATTGTTGCCGCATTTGAACGCGTTACAGGTCTAACTTTGCCGCATGTGATTGGGCCAAGAAGACAAGGCGACGTCATTGAAATTTATGCCAATGCCACCAAAGGAGAGCAATTGCTTGGCTGGAAGGCACGTTTAGGCATCGAGGATGCGCTCAGAGATGCATGGGCTTGGGAACAACACCTTGCAGCGCTATGATCATCGATACGCATTCACATCTGTACGCCGAAGAATTCGACCTCGATCGCGTCGAAGTATTGAACCGCGCTTCTCAAGTTGGCGTTGGTGCAATTCTTTTACCCAATATCGATACTGAAAGTATTGGCGCATTGGAAACCCTGGCCTCAACCACGGCAAATTGTATCCCAATGATGGGCTTACACCCGACCTACGTAAAGGATGCCTGGCAACAAGATTTAGCTGCAATTGAGGCCCAGCTTTTTGCCGCCCCGGAACGCTACTGCGCAGTTGGGGAAATCGGTATAGATCTCTACTGGGACGACACCTTTCTCGAAGCGCAAAAAGAAGTGTTTCGCACCCAAGTACAATGGGCAAAAAAACTCAAATTGCCAATCGCTATTCATGTTCGCAAGGCATTCGAAGAATTATTTGCAGTGCTCGACAGCGAGTGGACACCCGAACTCTGCGGTGTTTTTCATTGCTTTACAGGCAGTAAAGAACAAGTACAAAGGATACTCAAGTACCAAAATTTTTATTTTGGTATTGGTGGTGTAGTCACTTACAAAAACGCAGGTTTGGCTGAGGTTGTAAAGGAAATCCCTTTGGACAGGCTACTACTCGAGACAGACGCGCCTTATTTGTCGCCTGTTCCGTATCGGGGTAAGCGCAATGAGCCAAGTTACCTCATAGAGGTGGTGAGTAAACTCCAAGAAGCGTTGGGCCTCAGTGCCGCGCAAATAGAAAAGCTCACTGCTGACAATGCCATTCGTTTATTTGCTTTAGAAAAATTCCTTACTTTCGAGCATGCGTAGGCTACTTTTGATCTATACTGGCGGAACCATTGGCATGATCACCAATTCAGAAACTGGTGCCCTTGAAAGTTTTGACTTTGCACATCTTTACAGCCAGATTCCAGAACTCAAGCGCTTTGAACTTGACATCCAAGTGAAGAGTTTTGATACGCCACTAGATTCCTCAGAAATAGGTCCTCGGCATTGGCAACAATTGGCTTCTTGGATTTCAGAGGCCTACACAGATTTTGACGGTTTTGTAGTCTTGCATGGTACCGACACTATGGCCTATACTGCTAGTGCACTGAGCTTCATGCTACAGGGCCTCAGAAAACCTGTTGTTTTTACAGGTTCACAGCTCCCAATCGGGATCATTCGCACCGATGGCAAAGAAAACCTGATTACGGCTATTGAAATGGCAGCGGCCATAGATGCCCAAGGCGAGCCTGTTTTGCAGGAAGTTGCTGTTTATTTTGAATACGCTTTGTTCAGGGGCAACCGCAGTGCAAAGATTTCTGCTCACCAATTTGAGGCATTTGCCGCACCAAATTATCCACTTTTGGCCAAAGCGGGTGTTCAAATTGAATGGTACAAAGAACGCTTGCTTCGAACGCCGCTTCCGGAATTGAAAACTCATTTAGCGCTCAGCAATGAGGTGCTCATCTGGAGACTCTTTCCCGGTATGCCTATTGAACTTTACGCGTCGGCTTTGTCATTCCCAAAAGTTAAAATCCTTATCCTTGAAACATTTGGTGCGGGAAACGCCTTCAGCGACAGCGCTTTTCAGGCACTGCTTGCCGCATTTATTCAAGAAGGAGGTTTGGTTCTGAATATCACACAATGCCAGAGTGGCGCGGTGCGTCAAGGAGCCTATCAGACCAGCACATTTTTTGAACAAATTGGAGTCATTAGTGGTGCCGACTTAACTGCCGAAGCGGCGCTCACCAAATGTATGTTTGCTTTGGCGAACGTAGAGCAGGCTGCGCGCGCTCAGTACTTGCGAACGTCTGTTGTAGGGGAGCTTTCTAGTCCTGAAAAGTAGGTTGCTCGACCAATAGGCCATTCACAACTTCTAAAATTCTTCCGGGATAATGTTTCACCATTTGCATGTCGTGGGTGGCCATTAAAATAGCGGTATTTTCTTCTTTGGCTACCGCCAAAAGCAATTCCATGATTTCTTTAGAGGTTTCTGGGTCAAGATTACCTGTTGGTTCGTCGGCTAAGATCAGTGCAGGCTGATTGAGTAGTGCACGAGCAATAGACACGCGTTGTTGTTCGCCTCCCGAGAGCATGTGCGGAAACGAATTCGCTTTTTGCTCAATACCAACAAGCTGTAAGCAATTCAATGCGCGTTGTTCTATTAATTTCTTGTCTTTCCAGCCTGTAGCTCCCAAAACAAACTTCAGGTTTTCTAGCACATTTCGGTCGGTGAGCAATTGAAAATCTTGAAAAACGATGCCAATTTTTCGGCGTAAAAAGGGTATTTCCCTGCGTTTGAGACCCTTCAGTGTATAGCCGCACACTTCTCCTTCTCCTTCGACTAAGGGGATTTCTGCATAAAGTGTTTTGAGCAAACTACTTTTACCACTGCCGGTTTTACCGATCAAATAAGCAAAGGATTGAGCGGCAAGTTCAAGTTGCACGTTCGATAAGATCAACTGATCTTGTTGGTAAATATTGGCTGCAGACAGCGCGATGACATTTGACACGAGTTCTATTTTTAGACAAATGTGTTCAATATGTCGTAACCATTTGTCAAAGTCTGCGATTTTATCTTAACAAATTCAGGTTTAAAACTTTTGTTTGCAGGGGGCGTGTTGGGCCTGCGCCCCCATTAATTTTACATTCTATGAATCGTAACTTGCGTTATCTTGTCCTCCTGTTGTGTTTCCCATTGTTCAATTGGGCCCAGGAGTCCGTTAAATTTAGCGGAGAAAATGCAGCATTTTTCAATGCTGAAGAATTGTTTACCAAAGCTCAGTTTGCGGCTGCAAAGCAAGAGTTTCGGGTTTTTATTGACGGCTGCCACACCCAGCAGCGCAATGAGCACGACCCCTACTTGATCAAGGCTCATTACTATGAGGGCATGTCGGCACTCAAGCTGTACCACAACGATGCCATTCCATTGTTGGAGCAATTCAATAAAACATATCCCGAAAATAACTTCAGAAATGAAATTGCAATAGGGGTAGGATCATATTATTTTCAATCGGAGGATTACCTCAACGCTCAAGTTGCGTTTGCTCAAATCAATTTATCGGGTCTGAGCACAGCACAAAAAGAAGAGGTGTTGTTCAAATTGGGTTATTCTGCTTATCAAAATGAAGACCAAGACGCAGCATATTTAGCATTTAAGGATATCAAAGACGGCAGCACGCAATATGCAAAGCCAGCGCTCTATTATTATGCTCATATCAGTTATGTGCGCTCCTCTTTGCAAGAAGCGCTGGAAGGTTTTCAGGCCCTACAAAAAGACTCCACTTTCTGTGGTGTGGTGCCGTATTACATTGCCCAAATTTTGTACAAACAAAACAAGTATCAAGAAGTGATTGATTTTGCCCCAACGGTCTTGAATTGCGGTTTTGTCAATAATGAATTTGATATTCAGCATATTATTGGCAATGCATATTATCAATTGGGTAAATATGAATTAGCACTTCCTTTTTTAGAGCGCTACCACCAAAATGCCCGCGGCACCCGCGACGACTACTACGAGTTGGGCTTTGCCTATTATAAAACCAAACAGTTCGAGAAAGCCATTAAAAATTTTGACAGGGTAACGCGAACTCCAGACAGTTTGTGTCATATTGCCATGTACCAAATTGGCGATGCCTACTTGCAAATCAATAAACTATTGCCAGCGCGCAGTGCATTTGAGCGCGCAGCGGAAATGACCTTTTTACCGCAAATCAAAGAAGATGCCTTATTTCAGTTTGCAGTTTTGTCTTTCAAGGTTGATATCAATCCGTATGACGAATCTGTTCGGGCTTTTGAAAACTACCTGAGTCAATACCCAGATTCAAAAAGAAAGCGCGATGTATACCAGTATTTGGTCAATGTGTATACCAACACTTCTAATTTTGCAAAAGCCTTAGAATCAATTGAGAAACTACCTTCCAAAGATGCGCAGCTGAAAAAAGTGTACCAAACAGTAGCATTTAATTATGGCGTAGAGCTCTTTCAAAAAGGTCAACTCACAGAGGCTTATGCGGCTTTCAAGCGTGTAGATACTTATCCAATGGACCCGCAAATGGTGGCGCTGTCGCGTTATTGGATGGCTGATATCTCGTTCAGAAAAAAAGAGTTACCAGCCGCAATTAACATGTACAGAGATTTCATTAATTCGCCAGCCTCGAATGCTTTACCAGAGAAAGTCGATGCTTATTATAATATTGGGTATGCTTATTTTGAACAAGGCAAGCGCGAAGAAGCCATTCAATCTTTTCGAACCTATCTACAACTCAATCCAAACAAAGAAAATAAAGTAATAGACGCAACCTTCCGCATCGCCGACGCTTATTATGTCAACAAGCAAAACCTACAAGCGATTCAATATTACCAGCAAGCCTATAACCTCAATTCTGCCCTCAATGACAAAGCCCTTTTCTATTTGGCTAAGGCGCAAGGATTCAACGGACAACTAGCAGAAAAAGCACTTACCTTGAGCAAGTTACTCAAAGAAGAGCCCGTTTCCAAATACCGAATGAATGCACAGTATGAGTTGGCCCGCACTTATATGTCTCAACTCAATTACGACGACGCCCTGAAAACTTATCAGTCTTTCTTGGCGGAGTTTCCTAAATCACCTTATTTACTTGATGTCAAACTAGATGTCGCTGATATTTATTACAAAAAGTGGGATTACATCAAGTCAGAAGCGGCGTATCTGGAAATTTTAGCAAGTTATGAGCAGCAAAGAGAGGTTTGCAAGAAGGTAGTGATGAACCTGATCGATGTCTACAACGCCCAGAAAAAACCAGATATGGCCTCAGAGGTAATAGACCGCTATCCTTGTGCTAACATTAGCACAGAAGAAAAAGAAAACATCTTTTATTCACCCGCTCTGGCCGCCTATCAAGACACTAATTTTAGAGAGGCAGTTGAGAAATTTGAAATCTACCTTACTAAATTTCCGAATGGGCGTTACGTGAATGAAACCTATTTTTATTATGGTAATAGCTTGCTCAAAACCAAGGATTCAAGTGCTGCAATTGCGCAGTTCGAGAAGTATTTAGCTACATCGGTTACTATCCATGCAGAATATGCAGCTTCAAAGACAGCGGCATACTATTACATGAAAAAGAACTACGAGACAGCGCTGCAGTATTACCAAAAAATGGAAGCAGTTGCGGCTAAACCAACGAGCACTTTTGATGCCAAACTTGGCGTCATGCGTTGTGCGTTTATGGTTGCCAATTACAATTTAGCTAAAGATAATGCCCGTTTTGTTTTGGAAAACGCCGCTTTGACGCCACAGCTCAAAGTAGAAGCTGAGTATGCAACGGGCCTCTCTAATTACCATCTGAAACAATATGAATTGGCTAAGCCTTCTTTGGAATGGTTGGTCAAGAACACCACTACTTCTATGGGCTCAGAGGCCAAGTATTTACTGTCTGATATCTATTTTGGTCAGCAAATGTACGACGAAGCCGAAGCAGAGATCAAAGCTTTACTCAAAATGAAGCCAAGCTATAACTACTGGGTAGCTAAAGGCTTGCTTTTACAGACCCGCGTACATATTAGTCGCGAGGACTTATTTCAAGCAGAACAAACCCTCAAATCGGTAATGGACTTTTACCCCGATCAGCAAGATGGCGTCTTGGCAGAGGCATCGGACTTGTGGGATGAGCTCATGCAGCTTAAAAACCCGCCGGCGAACGAAGAACCGCAACCAGAAATGAAAATCGAAATCAACGAAGAGTAAGCCATGAAAGCACTGATCAGCACATTTGTTTTTCTACTTACCGGGCTCCAAATTTGGGCACAGCAAGGAGAAAATATAACCATTTATACCATTACCAATCAGCAGGTAGAGCCAGCTACCCGCATATTGGAAAACCCTAAGATCATAGACTCTGTCAAGGCCACGGCCGTTAAAGACTATCCGCTGTTGTTTTTTCAGGCAGAAACCAAAATTTTACTCGATACCATTGAAGCAGCTACCGTAGAAACTTCTGAGCAGTTAGCAAAGTTGTATCCTTTTTACGTGAAGGCAGGAATTGGTTCGGTGATTATGCCACTCGGCGAGATTTATTACACCTCCGATCGATCTAGAAATATGGTTTATGGTGCCCATCTCAAGCACTTGAGTTCGTTTGGCGATATCAAAGACCGCTCAAAAACCGTTTATGCTCCGGCTCAATACGACCGCAGTTCGGCCAATGCTTATTTTGGGCTCAATGAGCGCAATTATCAGCTCAAAGTAGATGCCAACTACAGCAACAATGGATTCCACTACTATGGCATTCCGATAGACACCATCGCTGCTGATAGTATTGCTCAGCGTTTTCATTTGATGAAGGGTGCTGCAGAATATGTTTGGTTGCGCGGTGACTCCGCTAAGCTCAATTTGTCTTTTCAAGCCAATTACCAGCATTTTTTAACCCTACCAACAGACACTACAAAGGTTTGGCGTAGCAAAGAGGACAATTTTGCCTTCAAAACCCGCGGCTGGTATAATCACAAGAACGAGCATTTTTATGCCGATTTGGGCCTGCGCTATAACGGCTACAAACGCGGTATTTTAGACAGTGTTTACGCCATTGGCGATACCGGTTTTGTGGTAAATAACAACATCATTGATTTCAAACCTGGCGTTTGGACCCAAGCTTTAAGTGAGCGATTAAAAGTAGAGCTTGGCGTTACAATTACTGCTGATATTGGACAATTGGGCACAGACTTTTTTGTGTATCCTCATGCGGAGTTCAAATACGCTATGTTCAACAACATCTTTATCCCATATATTGGTTTAAGAGGTGGGCTCAAGCAAAACACCTTGCAGGGGCTTACACAGGCCAATCCGTTTATCCGTACCAATATTGCTTTGCGCAATGAGCACAACCCTTACGACATCTATGCGGGCTTCAAAGGCTCTTTGAGTAAAACCTTGAGCTTTAATGTTGGCGTTCACTTCTTGCACATCGAGAACAAAGCCTTTTTTGTGACCGATACTTTAGCCACTTTTGACAATTACCTGACGGTGACATACGATACGCTCAACCAAACCACCTTTGAAGGTTCCATGACATACCAAGCAGGCGAGAAATTGAAAATAGATGTACTGGGCCGCTACAATATGTACCAGTTGTATCATAATGCCTTTGCATGGAACCTACCAGTACTGCAATTCACAGCCAGAGGAGCTTATAACCTATACGATAAATTCTATGCGCAAATCGATGCGAACATAGAAACAGGCCGTAAAGCACTCGTGCGTGCAAGTGCGCCGGATGCCATGTTGGAAGGCACACAGTCTTATGTAGATCTTGGGGCTATTGTCGATGTCAATTTAGGCTTAGAATACCGTTATACACCGCGCGTTTCTTTGTTCTTACAAGCGAATAACTTAGCTGCGCAGCGCTACAATCGTTGGTATAGCTATCCTGTTCAGCCTTTTCAGGTGATGGGCGGTATTACTGCACGTTTCTGATGCAAACAGAAGGCTTTGTCTTGATCGGTATTGGCAATTCGAAAGATGCCTTTCGGCTCCAAGCAATAACACTTTCTCCTCTGCAAAGCGATGAGGTACTGATAGAATCTGAAGCTTTTGGACTCAATTATGCAGACGTAATGGCGCGCTTGGGTTTGTACCGAGAGGCGCCCCCAAGACCCTGTGTACTCGGCTATGAACTAGTTGGGCGCGTCACCGAAGTAGGTTCAGCTGTGGACCCCGCATTGGTGGGCCAACGCGTCTTGGCTTTTTCGCGCTTTGGTGCGTATGCCAAACATGCCAAAACCACTGCAAATGCAATTGTTCCGATAGGAGAAATGCCCGCACACGCAGCACTGCCCTTTGCTACCCAAGGCGTAACAGCGCACTATATGGCAGAGGTACTCTCTCCAATTCAAGCACACGATAAAGTGTTGGTACATGCCGCTGCAGGTGGAGTCGGGAGTTTTTTGGTGCAGTTGGCCAAGCGCAAAGGCGCCACTGTCTACGGCAAAATTGGCAGCGACGCCAAGAAAGCGTATCTGGAATCTTTAGGCGTGGATCTGGTGGTGAATTACCAAAAAGAAGATTATTCAGAAACCTTGAAAACACATTTAGGGGTTCAAAAACTCACAGCTTCTTTTAATGCTGTAGGAGGGAAGTCTGCCAAAATAGATATGAAATTACTCGGCCCGGGTGGGCGCTTGTTTCTTTTTGGAGGCGCTGATTTAGCTACAAGAAAAGGTATTTTTGGCAAGTTGTCGTTTTTGTGGGAAATGGGCTTAGTGTTACCTATAGGTCTTATGATGCAATCCAAGAATATGTTAGGCGTAAACATGCTTAAAATTGCAGAAGCGCAACCGCTTGTCATTCAAAAGAGCATGGAGGAAATGCTGCGCTTGTATCACAATGGAGCACTCCAACTTCCAAATGTAACGAGCTATCATTTTAGTCAGTTTGCCGAAGCACATGAGGCACTTGGTTTGGGGCAAACAACAGGAAAAATTGTAGTGAGCTGGATTTAAGCCTTTGCGCTAAACAATCCTTTCAGAAAATTGAATACCGGTTTGCGGAATAGAAACAACAAGATGAGGTAGGGGATGAGCATGAGATAGAGGATGCCACCGTTGATGTTGCTGCCAAAACTGTTTTCATCTAGACCACTGCCTTGTTCGGCGAGCATCTTGCATTGCGAACAACCTTGTGCAAGCATTTGTTGGGTGCTCGAAAGCAAAATAAGAACAAGGATAAAAATACTACGCTTCATGGCTTTGAATTACGTTACAAAATTACGCAAGATAGAATCCAAATCAAAATCTTAATTTTGCATTATGCGCAGTTTCTGTTTATTATTTTTAAGTGGTTTATTATTTGTTGCTTGTGGCAACCCTAATGAAGGTGTTGTAAAAAAACAAAGTCTCGACCAACTATTGGCAGCTCACCCTGATTCTTTGCCATTGCTCATTGAAAAAGGCAATTTGCTCATGGATTCTTTGGCTTTTGACAAAGCCCTCAACTATGGGGCTAAAGCTTTCCGATTAGACTCCACTAATACTGAAGCGCGCGTACTGTATGCAGAGTGCCTTATCAATAAGCCCAACCGGAGTGCAGATGATATTTTACGGGCCTTTACCATGTACCGGAATTTAGTCAAGAAGTCGCCCAAAAATGTAGCGGCTTTGGTCGGCTTGGCCAATACCTTAGTTTTGCTCAATGACCACGACAACGCCTTCAAATACATTAACCAAGCACTCCGTATCGACAAAACTTATCGAGATGCATATATCTTAAAAGGGACAATCTATAAGCTAGAAGACAACATCAAGTTAGCAATCTCTTCCTATGAAACGGCGGTGCAGCAAGACCCCAATTACTACATGACTTACCTGTTGTTGGGTTCCTTGTACGAATATGAAAACAACCCCATTTGTATTGAAAAATACATGACGGCTTATCAATTGCAACCTAAAAATGCTGAAGTAATTTACGCTTTGGCTTTTGCAAAAGAGAAATTCGGACAGCCCGCTGCTGCCCAGCGCTTATACCGTAAAATGACAAAAGTCGACTCCACTTATGCAGATGGTTATTTTCATTTAGGGTATTTAGCGCAGTTTACCTACAACCAGCCTGATAGTGCGATGTATTTTTACAAAAAAGCAGTAAAGGTAAACCCGCAGCACTTGCCTTCTTATCACAACATCGGCTTGCTCTACGAAGACCGCAACGACCTCACCAATGCGCTGTTCAGTTATGCCAAAGCACTCAAAGTCGACTCTACTTATCAGCTTTCCAAAGACCGTGTAAAAGTCCTGCGCAAACGCATATGAAAAAGGCTCAATTAGTCAGTGAAATTCTTGGTGATTTTCTTTTGCCGCTACTCGGCTTTATCTGGTGGGGCTGGGATCTCTACTTCATCTTGCTCTTCATTATTTTTGACTTGTCCATACGCTTGACTTTTGCCTTTTTCCGAAAAGAAAGTCGCAGTGCACATTTGCTCTTGCGGCCGTCCTTGTTTTATTTGAGCTTTCTTGTCATGAGTCATTTTTATATGGTCCTGACTGAGCCTACTTGGCGCTTCACCACTGCATTTTCTGACTTCTTTTGGTATGAAGATTTTTTCATACCACAAGGCCTTATTTTGCTTCCACTACTCGTTTACACCGAACGCTCAAGACAGCGTATGGAGCTGCTCACAACTGGCACCTTTGATGCCATTGCTCAGGTCAAAAAATTGGGTTCTCGTTTGCTGGCCGCCACCATTATTTTAATGTTCATGTCGGTCTGTGTAGCACTTCTTAACTGGTCTGAAAATGTAGAAATTATTTTCTTTTTGGCCGCTTGGCTGCTCTTGATCATTTCTGAAAACAAAGCTGCTTTTTTAAAGGACTAAAATCTGTATTTTTGTTGTTCAAGAATACTATGGCAAAAGAACAACAACTACACGATAAACGTCAGGCCCTACTTCAAGCTGGTGGAGCTGAACGCCTAGACAAACAACACCAACAAGGTAAGCTGAGCGCACGAGAGCGCATCTCCTTATTGTTAGACGAGAACAGTTTTCAAGAAATCGGTGCTTTTGTCGAGCACCGCTCTACCAATTTTGGTCTAGACAAACAAAAGTTTCTTGGCGACGGCGTGATTACCGGTTACGGTAATATTCACGGCCGTTTGGTTTATGTTTACTCACAAGACTTTACGGTTTTGGGTGGCTCTTTATCTGAAACTCACGCTGCCAAAATCTGTCGCATCATGGATATGGCCATGAAAAATGGCGCACCTATCATTGGCATGAACGACTCCGGTGGTGCCCGCATTCAAGAGGGCGTGGTATCATTGAGTGGCTATGCAGATATTTTCTTCCGAAATACGCGTGCTTCTGGAACGGTACCTCAACTTTCCTTGATCATGGGCCCTTGTGCCGGCGGTGCAGTTTACTCGCCCGCCCTGACCGACTTCATTTTCATGGTAGAAGAAACCTCATACATGTTCGTCACCGGTCCTAATGTCGTCAAGACGGTTACGCATGAAGAAGTGAGCTCTGAAGACCTCGGTGGCGCCAAAACCCATGCAGAAAAGTCGGGGGTTAATCATTTTACTGCAGCCAATGATGTAGAGTGCATTCGCAAAGCTAGAGACTTGATCACTTATTTGCCTCAAAACGCCAACGAAGAGTCGCCAATTACGCCTGTTTTTAGTTTTCAAGCGTCAAAAAACAAGCAAATCGAGCAAATTTTGCCCGATAATTCTAATATTCCTTACGATATCAAACGCGTCATTGATTGTTTGGTAGATGACCACAGTTTTAGAGAAGTACACGAAGATTTTGCCAAGAATATTGTCGTTGGTTTTGCCCGTTTGGAAGGCAGAACAGTAGGCATTATTGCCAATCAGCCTGCGTCTATGGCAGGGGTACTCGATATCGATGCCTCCAGAAAAGGCGCACGTTTTGTACGTTTTTGCGATTCCTTCAACATTCCTTTATTGGTGCTAGAAGACGTCCCGGGTTTTTTACCAGGCACCGATCAAGAATGGCGTGGCATCATTACGCATGGCGCTAAATTGCTTTATGCTTTTGCTGAGGCTACGGTGCCAAAAATTACGGTCATCACACGCAAAGCCTATGGCGGAGCCTATTGTGTCATGAACTCACGCAGCTTAGGTGCCGACCTCAGTTTTGCCTGGCCAACAGCCGAAATTGCGGTAATGGGAGCCAAAGGAGCAGCCGAAATCATCTTCAAAAGAGAGATTGCCTCAGCTACTGACCCTGCTGAAAAATGGCTTGAAAAAGAAGCAGAATATGCAGATACATTTGCCAACCCATATCGCGCTGCTGAAAGAGGAATTATTGATGAGGTTTTATTGCCCTGCGAAACAAGAGCAGCACTCATTAGTGCCTATAAAATGCTAGAGAAAAAAGCCGAGGCACTTCCTCAAAAAAAACACGGCAATATTCCACTTTAAATGAGACAATGTTAAATTCATGTGAAAAGGCAACCTTTTGGGGGCCTTTTTCGTTATAATCAAGCTGTTAACTCTCCAAAACCCTGCATGAAAGATAACTATACTCATTTCTCCAATTTTTCTTTGAAATTTTTGTTGGCTTTCGCGCTTTGTTCTGGCGTAACTTTTAGTGTTTTCGGACAAATCATAAGTCCATTTAGTATCCGTTACCAAACCCAGCAAAAAGGGGGTATTCGTTTCATTTCCAACGTTTCAGTTACCTGTAATTCATCCACGAGTTGTACCAATGCGCAAGCACAAATGCCACCTACCGGATCAGGGCAGAACAACAGCTTCACGATGTCTTATGTTGATATCGATGGAGACCCCACCACTTTCATGTCCTCACGAGACAGCTTGAACCTCCCCAACTGTTCAGAAATTACTTGGGCAGGCTTATATTGGGGCGGAAAAATCACTACTTCAACAGCAAATTACGCCAACCGCAGCAATATCAAATTAAAGGTCAACAACGGTAGTTACCAACAACTCTCCGCTGATCAAACGATTAACAACACCACCGGTGCAGTATCATACTTTTGTTACAAAAACATTACCAATATTGTACAAGCAGCTGGTATCAAAGGGCGCTTTACCATAGCAGATCAAGTACAGCAAGTCAATAGCAGCAACTTATTTGGGGGCTGGACCATTGTTGTGGTCTACAAAAATATTTCTGATCCTTACAAAAACTTAACGGTTTTTGATGGTTTAGCCAACGTAAGTCAGGGGAGTTCTTCCAACACGGTAACGATTCCAATTTCTGGCTTTTTAACACCTTTATCTGGTGCAGTTTCTTTTGAACTTGGCGTGATTGCCTATGACGGCGACCGCTCACAGACTGGTGACCAATTGCTTTTCAACGGTGTAGGAACCAACTATGTACAGGTCTCGGATGCGCTACACACCGCTACCGACATGTTCAATAGTACCATTGCATACAATGCCGTACTCACACCTTTCAGAGTTCCTAGTTACAACAACACCCTCGGCTACGACGCCAATATTTTTATCCCCAATAACGCAGCACAAAACTATTTGAGTAACGGCGCCACATCAGCCAATATCCGCGTGACCACCACCTCTGAAACCATTTTATCTCGGGTCATTACCTCTGCAATCGATATCTACGAGCCAGATTTGCGCGCCACTGTTTTTGTCAATGACCTTAATGGTGGAGCAGTTGCGCCCGGAGATATCTTAGAGTATACGGTATCGGGTAAAAACATCGGTTCGGATGTCGCCTTGAATTGTTTTATAACAGATACCCTTGATATCAGAACATCATATGTTCCGAACTCTTTGGTTGTTTTGAATGGCCCTAATGCGGGGGCCAAGACCGATGCGCCAGGTGATGACCAAGCTGAATACGATGCAGTGAATCGTTTTGTGAAATACAGAGTAGGAACAGGAGCAAACGCAAGTACGGGTGGAAGCATGATCAATTCTACTTTAGACAGTGTTTTGGTAAAGTTCCAGGTGCAGGTTTCCAATGATTGCCTCATCTTAAAGTGCGACTCCACGCTAGAGAATAAGGCATACATTTTTGGTACGGGCTCTCTTTCAGGAAATACTGTTACCAACAATGGTACTTCTGATGTTTATGATGCTTTTGGTTGTCCAACCTCTGCCAACAACGAGGTGACTATCACTACCGCCACGTGCCCACCAGTTAGTTTTACGGTCAATGATCCATTGTGCCCTGGTGATTCCTTGCAGTTGAACACTCCTTTTTCTCCATGGGCCAATTATATATGGTCGGGTCCTCAAGGTTTTACGGCTAGCATTCACAATCCCTTTGTTGCAAACATTAGTACACTCAACTCTGGTGTTTATGAACTTGACGTGACTTTCAATGGTTCGGCCTGTACCTTTAATAATATCACCAACAGTATTGTGGTGAACCCTGAGCCTACTATATCATTGGTTTCCTTGGCTAATGTTACCTGTTTTAATGCAGCAAATGGCAGCATTGTTACAAGTGTGACAGGCGGTGCTCCAATCAATTATCAATGGACGAGTGGCCAAAATACCAATGGGATTACCAACCTTACACCTGGTCTGTATTCGCTCGTTGTTACGGATAACTTCACCTGCCAGTCAGATACGAGTTTTGCCATCACACAGCCTGACCTACTTGTATTGACACTGCAAATCACCAGTGATTACAATGGTCAAAATATCTCTTGTTTTGGTGCTGCCGATGGAAGTATTTCAAGTTCGGTTACAGGAGGCACAGCCCCATATACTTACTCTTGGAACAACGGTGCTACTACTTCAAGTCTTTCCAATTTACCTGTAGGTACTTATACCTTAACGGTTACAGATGCCAACGGATGCGTAGCTACCGCAAACGTGACGCTTACCCAGCCATTAGATATTTCATTGAGTGCCACCCCAACTGCTGTCTTGTGCTTTGCCGGAACCAACGGTGCAGTCAATACCACCATTGGCGGAGGTACACTACCGTATACCATTCTCTGGAGCAATGGACAAATTGCGCCAAACCAAAATAACCTACAAGCGGGGACCTACGAAATGGTTGTTACAGACGCCAACAATTGTAAAGACTCCATAGAAACTACCGTTACACAACCCGCTCAACCACTTTCTGTTACCCATGCTCAACAAGATGTATTGTGTTATGGTGATGCAACTGGCTCAATTGACATCACGGTTGCTGGAGGCACTCCTGCTTATGCGTACAGTTGGTCTATCGGCACCACAAATGAGGACCTCACTGGATTACCAATCGGAACTTATAACGTACAAATCACCGATGCCAATGGCTGCGTTATTACCTATGGGGCAACCATACAGCAACCAGTAGCACCGCTTTCTATGTCGGGACTTGTGACCCCAATTGCTTGTTTTGGCAATAGTGTAGGAGCAGTCAATATCGCTGTATCAGGAGGAACAACACCATATTCATATAACTGGAATAACGGTGCTTTTAGTACTCAAAACATCAATAGCTTGCCTGCGGGCTCTTATAGCGTCTTGGTTACTGATGATCATTTATGTACCATTACTCAAACTTTTGTAGTAACACAACCTCAGGGCCCACTTGCCCTTTCTGAAACCCATGAAGATGCAGGCTGTGATGGCCCCGGCTCCATTGACCTGACCACAACAGGTGGTACGGCACCGTATTCTTTCCTCTGGAGCAACCTTACTTTTAATGAAGATGTCATTCCTGCTGCTGCAGGTGTATATACTGTTCAGGTAGAGGATGGAAATGGTTGTGCGGCATCTTTATCTGTGACTATTGTGAATTTGGCCATTCCAATCTTTACTTCCATAACAGGCCAAAATATCTTATGTCTAGATGATTCTACAGGTTCTATTGACTTTACAGTCACGGGAGGTGTTTCTCCGTTCAGTTTTGCTTGGTCAAATGGTGCAACAACAGAAGATATTTCAGGAGTTCCGGCTGGCACCTATACCGTTACGGTAACAGATGCCAATAACTGTATTGAGGTAGATAGCATAACGCTTACTGAGCCGCTCACCTCCATGACAATCACAGAAACCCATACAAATGCAAATTGTTTAGATTCAATCGCAGGATCAATCAATGCAAGTGTAAGTGGTGGTACACCAGGTTACACTTATAGCTGGAACAATGGGGCCGTTACACAAGACATTTCAGGTATTCAGAACGGCATTTACGTCCTTACAGTTACTGATGCCAACGGCTGTCAAGAAGCCTTACCAGTAGAAATCTTAGACCCTTCTAACACCGTCATGGTGGCCTCTACAGTTAATCCTGTCAACTGCTTTGGTGGTGCTGATGGCTGGATAGACCTCACTCCTTCCGGGGGAATGCCGGGTTATGTTTACGATTGGGGTACTGGAGCTATTGAACAAGATGTCACCAACTTGGCTCCTGGTCAATATTACGTGAACGTCGAAGATGTATTAGGTTGTGGTATGTTCTTGAGCTTCAATATCACTCAACCGTCTGGCCCGTTGACGATCAATGGTACTGTTTATAATGTTGTTTGTCTCGGAGATACCAACGGTATCGTTGACCTCACTATCACTGGCGGTACAGCACCATTTAGTTACCAATGGAATAATGGCGCAAGTACCCAAGATATTTTTGATTTAAGCGCTGGTACTTATTCGGTTATTGTTTCTGATGCGAACGGCTGTACAGCTACTTATTCTGGCATAGTGACCGCACCTGGAAGTGCGCTAGCCGTCACCTTATACCCAACATCTGCTTTGTGTTTTGGCACGCCAACGGGCAGTGTTGACTTAACGGTTGCTGGCGGCGTTCCGGGTTATACATATAGCTGGAGCAATGGCCAAACCTCA
>JAIXUE010000014.1 GCA_027483605.1 Cryomorphaceae bacterium
CAGCTAAAATATTCCCAAGGTTGTTGCTAAAGCCTGTGAGCACAACGCCATTCATGGAAAGCGTCACGGTCATGTTGGCTGTATAATTGAGAATTTGAGCGTTGTAGGTAAAAATGGACTGATTAATGGTGTGTCCATTCGGGTCCATATTGTAAATGACTTGCGGAATGGCGCAAGGCTCGTAGCCAATTTCTCTTTGCTCTGTATCCGTTCCGCAAATGTTTGTAGCGGTAATGCTGATGTTATTGATCCCTGCTTGCAGTGTCACAGGAATGCTCAATTGATTGCCAATGAGCGTGGCGCCATACTGAACAATACCGTTGTTCAATACTTGAATTCCGGAAACATCATTGATTTGGGCTACTGTTGCCGTCACAATGACATTCGGATTACTGAGCCCAAATAAGCCAGCCGCAGGACTCGTGATGTCAACGCTGGGTTGCACACAAGGAGCTGTGTAGGTGTAGGTGATATTTTCGCTGGCAACACCGCAATTATTTTGTGCGGCTAAAGTCACTAAATTGGCGCCGTTGTTCAGTTGCAAAGTTGCCGTTATATTGCCATTCTGAAAACTGAAAGGAACTACTGCATTGTTCAACAATAAGTTGACATTTTGAGCACTAGAAATATTGCTTACGGTAGCACTGAATTGAAAAACAGGATTGGTGCTTGCTCCGGCAGCTTGCCCAAAGAGAATCTGCGGTGCGACACATGGTACGTAATTGATGTTGAGGGTTTGGCTAGTTCGGTCACAGGCATTTTTACCTTGGATGACAATCGTATTCGGGCCAGGCTGTAAATTCAAAGAAGCACTCAAGGTCTGATTTTGGAGGGTAAATGTTTGGCCGCCTTGCCCATTTAAGGACAAGATGATTTGCTCATTGGTCAGCGCAGTCACTTGCGCACTTAGAGCGAATGCAGAAGTAGCAACGGTTGTTCCGTTTAAAGCACTATTGGCAATAGCTATTTGCGGTGCGATACAAGGCACGTAGGACAAGTTCCAGGTCTGGAGGTCCGAACCGCAGTTGTTTGCAGCGCTCAAGGTGAGTACGTTATTGCCAAGAGTTAATTGAACATTGGCCGTTACGGTGCCATTTTGGAAATTGAAGGCAATAGGCGCGCCGTTGTGTAATAAACTCAACTGATTGGCGTTGGTGATTTGAGACACTTGCGCACTCAGGTTGACCATCTGATCAGTACTTTGCATATTCGAAGCAGGACTGATGCTACTGATTTGTGGAACGCTACAAGGCTCATAGTTGATTGTCCAGTTTTCGATGTCGCTGCCGCAACTATTTGTTGCTACCAATTGAACTACGTTTAGCCCTTGTTGGAGGTTAATGCTAGCGCTGAGTTGGTTGTTGCTGAAGCTGTAATTTTGTACCTGACCATTGACTGTAAATTGAATTTGATTGGCAAAAGTATTGGTCAGCAAAGCGTTGTATACAAAATTAGCATTACTCGTACTTGCTCCATTTGGAACAGCGGCAGTTGTGGTAATTTGTGGTGCCTGACACTGCGCATAATTAATTTGTAGTGTTTCTATATCTGAACCACAAGCATTGGAAGCTTGAATGACTATTGTATTGTTGCCTTGAACGAGATTAACAGAACTTGAAATATGATTGTTATTCCAATTGAAAGGAATATTGACCCCATTTAATTTCAATTGAACGCTTTGGTTAGACGCCAGATTACTTATGTTAGCCATGAGGCTGAGTACCTGATTATTGGTAGTTGTGCCACTTGCAGTTGGTTGTAAAAGCGTAATTTGAGGAGCGATGCAGTTATCGTAGCGCACAAATATGGTTTGCGTTGCTTGGCCACAAGAGCGAACAGCGTTAATGACAATCTGGTTCACGCCTACTTGTAAATTAACTGTTGAAGAAAGGTTGGCTTGTACGCTATTGAAATTGCCATTTGAGAAAGAAAATGCAACAGGCGAACCATTGTTAGTGACGCTCACGCCATTTTGGAACGGCATGTTTTGAATAGTAGCAGAAAGTGGAAAGGCGCTATTGGTCACTACAAGTGGTGAATTACTTGAATTGTTGTTCCAATTGCCCAATACATTGATAGTAGGCGCCTGACAATCGTCAAAAGTATACGTAAAGGTCTCGACATCAGATCCGCAGTCGTTGGTAGCGGTAATGGTCAGGGTATTGATGCCCGCTAGCAGTTGCGCATTGAGTTCGAGCGCGTTGTTGGTGAACGTAAAGGCCGTTTGTTCAATTCCGTTGAAAATGACTTTGATGTTGTTGCGGTTGTTTACGTTCAAGACAGTTGCACGCAGGCGTAAAGCGGCGTTGTTTAGTGTAGTATTGATAGCTGGGCTGGTCACGCTAATGACTGGTGGAATACAATTTTGAAAATTGATACTGCTATTGATTTGGTCTGTTCCGCATGGATTGGTGTACTTTACTTGGAAAGTGTTGAGCCCAGGACTTAAGGTGATGCTTGCATTGATTTTATTGCCAATGAGCTGAGCATTAGGAACTGCAATGTTATTGTGCAAGACCAGTACTTGTCCGTTTTGAGTACTTCCTGTTAATTGCGCACTAAGTGTAAGCGCACCTTGGTTGGTGGTGGTGCCTGGCGCGTTGGGTTGCAACCAGCTGAGTTGTGGCGTGCGGCAGTCGTCGTAATTGATGGTGATTTGATCAAAAGCGCTACCGCAATCGTTGGTGGCTGTAATGCGGATGCTATTGGCTCCGGGTGTGAGGTTGATGCTGCGTTGCAACAAGCCGTTATTTGTATTGAAATTGAACCCATTCACCGACATGCCGTTGTGCAAAATCTGAATTTGGTTGTTGTTCAAATGCCCACTGAGTGTTGCGTTGAGTGCATAAGTGGCTTGCTGCACCGTCGTGTTATTTCCACCTGCATTCATGATTTGAACCGTGGGTAATTGGCAAGCAACTTGTTCTATCTGAACCGATTGGATCTTGGTTCCACAAGCAGTTGTTGCCGTAATTGTAAATCTGTTAAGACCTGGTAATAGGTTCACCAACGCTTCTACTCTTCTTGTTTGCGCATTGAAATTAAAGGGTAAGGATTCGTTCAATTGATTGGTGAGTTGTATTTCTTGGGCGCTATTGACATTGGCGACGTCAAAGCGCAATAGGATACTCGTAACCGAAACACTCGTTTGTGGTTGTCCAACAACACTGATGACAGGTTGCGGACAATTCTGCGTGAAGTTATTGATGTTTGTTACAGGTGAGTTGTCTTCGCGGGCTGGTGCCGGTTTGGATTCTCTTCCTTTAAAGTGAATTTGAAAGAAACCAGAAGTGTAGTGGTACCAATCGTTTCTTAGGCGGGGGTCTGCTTGTATGAGTCCATCAAAAGAATCCGCCATGGTAAAAGTTGTTTTATGCTCTAGGCCAATACTGAATCTTCCTTTGTGATACGCCAATCCAAAACCGAGACTTGGCATCCAGTTGACGGCCCAAGCATTACTTTGGATACCATCGAGGCGTGTTTCATAAATTTGATCTAGGGATAAACCAACCTGACTAAGCGGTGTATTTAAACTTGAAAAAGAATTGTAGTCATAAATACCATTTGAATCCAATATATCCGACCAAGTTTGCTGCCATGTGAGGCCCAAGCCCCCAAAAACATATGGATCAAAGCCGGTGCGTTCGCGCAAGCGGCCTGCATGCAATACGAGTTCTAAATCAAGCTCACGGATGTCCGAACGAAAATTATGGACATACTGGTTAGCGCCTACTAAATAATCGTCCAAAAGTGGATTTAAATTGATGTCAGAGGCGTTTAATGTTGCATATGAATTGGACTGACCATACCATTGCCCAGCTAAAAATCGTCCGCGAAGGTCAAAAGACAAGCCGCGCCCGTAGTCATAATTAAAAGAGCGTCCGAGGGTGAGCCCCCAGCCGTTGTAGCGTTCGTTGTCTAGATCTGTACTGTGCCAAGTACCGCCATAATTAAAGCCCCAAAACCATTTGGAGGAATTGTAATTGACGTGTTGTGCAGAAATACTCGTGATGGTGAGCATGCAGAGAAGGAGCGCGTAAAGGTTTCTCATAAAAATTGTTTTGTCAGGCTTGCCTAAATTTTGTGCCAAAGATCTTTAAAATTAAGATTTTAAGAAATAATTAACAGCCTAAATTAATGTTTTGGAAAGTAGGTGTAGTTGGTAAAACGCAAAATACTGAGTTGGTCAGTGCGTACATCTTTTTTAATCAAGGAACCTAAAAACCCAGTTTTATAGTCGTATACAATCTGGTAATCGGTCAAAAAAGTTCCGTTTTCGTAGCGGTGCATTTCTATTAAATTGCCCCATTGGTCATAACGGTAGCGCCATTCATCTTTTGGGGTAGCAAGGCTGTCGCTGGAAGTTGCTTTATGGGAAAGCAAACCATTTTGATCGTATTTGAAATCTATTCTTTCGCTATTTTGAGAAATGCGGTAATAACTCAAAATACTCCTGAGGTACTGTTCGTTGTCATATGATTTGGTGACTTCAATATAGGGCCTCTGGTAATTGTTGTAACGCGTGTAGTCTTGGGGTTTGTCTTGATGGTAGCGCAGGGTTTCGGTGCGCATCTTGACAGAAGAAATCAGAGAATCTTTGCGGTGGTCATAGACGTCTCTGTAGAGGGCTACAACCGTAAGTCTACCGAGCGTATCATATGTGTAATGCTCAGCAATCGCTCCTCCGTAAGCAGCATAACGGTGCAAACATAGTTGCCCATTTTCGTTATATGCATAATGATGAAAGATGCTGTCTTTGGAAGCTCCCTTTTGAAGGATTTCCATGCTGGCAATCAGTTGCCCCTTTTGATTAAAGGTATATCTGAATGTATCGGGGCTTGGCTTAAAGGCTTCAGTTCCCTTTTTGTAGGTATAAAAACCATCAATTGTACGAATGTGTTGGGCCGCGATGAGGCTATCGTTGAAGAATGGTGTTGTGCCAAAAGCTTGTCCTTCTTGATTCAAGATAAACTGCGCGTTTAGCCCTAAAGCACAACAACTCCAAAAAATGAGCAAAACCACCCTCACTAGCGCAGTCCCAATAAAACGCTTTTCCAACTTGCTTTTTGTGCAATGACGCCTTCTAGTTCAGCAATGCTGATGCGGTCTTGGGTCATGGTGTCGCGGTCGCGGATGGTCACGGTTTGGTCTTCTAAAGTTTGGTGATCAACGGTAATAGAAAACGGTGTTCCAATGGCGTCTTGACGGCGGTAGCGCTTGCCGATAGAATCTTTCTCGTCGTAGAGTACGCTGTATTCGAGCTGTAGTTGCGCCATGATTTCGCGGGCTTTTTCTGGCAAGCCATCTTTTTTGATCAAAGGCAAGATTGCTGCTTTGTAAGGCGCCAATACGGCTGGTATTTTGAGCACCACGCGCTCAGAACCGTCTTCGAGTGTTTCTTCTTGGTAGGCAGCACTGAGTACTGCTAAGAACATGCGGTCTAGGCCAACAGAAGTTTCGACCACGTAAGGCACATAACTTTGGTTGAGCTCAGGATCAAAAAACTGAAGTTTTTTGCCAGAATATTGTTCGTGTTGCTTGAGGTCGAAGTCTGTGCGGGAGTGGATGCCTTCGAGTTCTTTGAAGCCCATCGGGAACTTGTATTCGATGTCACAGGCCGCGTTGGCGTAGTGCGCTAATTTGAGGTGATCATGGAAACGGTAAAGTTCTTGACCAAGCCCAAGGTTTTGGTGCCATTTGGTTCGGAGGGTTTTCCAGTAGTCGTACCATTTCATTTCTTCGCCTGGACGCACAAAAAATTGCATTTCCATTTGCTCGAATTCGCGCATGCGAAAAATAAATTGGCGCGCCACAATTTCGTTGCGGAAGGCCTTGCCAATTTGGGCAATTCCAAACGGAATTTTCATGCGACCAGATTTCTGAACATTCAAAAAGTTGACGAAAATACCCTGAGCGGTTTCTGGACGTAGGTAAATAGTGCTGGCATCGCCGGCAACAGAGCCCAATTCGGTGGAGAACATGAGGTTGAACTGACGGACTTCTGTCCAGTTTTTGGAACCGGAGATTGGACAGACAATTTCTAGGTCGATGATGAGCTGACGAACGCCTTCGAGGTCGTTCTGCTCGAGTGCGTTTTTCATGCGCTCCTCGATTTGTTCGATTTTTTCTTGGTTGCGAAGTACATTAGGGTTGGTAGCCCTAAACTGAGCTGCATCGAAAGCGTCACCGAAGCGTTTTTGCCCTTTTTCTACTTCTTTTTCGATCTTTTGACGGATCTTTTCGATGTGGTCTTCGAGGAGGACATCGGCGCGGTAGCGTTTTTTGGAGTCTTTGTTGTCGATGAGCGGGTCATTGAAAGCGTCGACGTGGCCCGATGCTTTCCAGGTAGTGGGGTGCATGAAGATAGCGGAGTCGAGCCCGACAATATTTTCATGGAGCTGAACCATTGCCTTCCACCAATAAGTTTTGATGTTGTTTTTGAGTTCTGCACCCAACTGACCGTAGTCGTAGGTGGCGGCTAACCCGTCGTAAATTTCTGAAGACGGGAAAACGAATCCGTATTCTTTGGCGTGTGAAATGAGGTCTTTGAGGCGGTCTTTTTGTGCTTCCATAGCTGCAAAGATACGAAAAGCACTATTTTTACTCTATGATTTTTTACCTCGACCCACAGCATTTTATCGACACCAATGCACCCATTGATCTTTCCCTTGCGCTCAGTGCTAGCTCAGACAACCCCAGAGCTTGGTATGTAGACGCACCGCGCATGGAACCCGTTCGGGCAAATGGTTTTGTCGGAAGCGTGGCAGAGGGTGGCGCGGTTAATTTCCGAGATGTATTTTTCAATCCACACGGGCACGGCACCCACACAGAGTCTTATGGGCACATCAGCGAAGTAATTTATCCGGTGAGTGCAGCACTCAAGCACTTTTTTTACAAGGCTACTTTGATCAGTGTGATGCCACGCGTACTCGAAAATGGTGACCATGTGGTTTTTGCAGACCAACTTGAGTCTTTATTGGGCTCGGGGTCTACAGAAGCGATCATCATCCGAACCTTGCCCAACCTCAGTGCGAAGTTATCGATGAATTATTCGGGAACAAATCCTTGTTATTTTGATGTGGGCGTGGTTGATTTACTCGATCAGCTTGAAGTCAAGCATTTTTTGGTCGATACGCCTTCTGTGGATCGGGAGGAGGATGGTGGTGAGTTGGTTTTTCACCATGCTTTTTGGAAAGTACCCGAAGCACCAGTGGCAGACCGCACGATTTCCGAATTGATTTTTGTCCCTAATGACGTAGCAGACGGCGCGTATATCTTAGAACTTCAGGTGGCGCATTTTGTCAATGATGCGGCGCCAAGCAGACCGCTACTATATGCTATAAACGAAAAAAAGGACTGATGAATCAGCCCTTTTCCTAGTAGTAGACAAAACTGTCTGAGTGGTACGTTTTAGTAATAAGGACAGGAACTTCTTATGCTTATTCCTTTCGGACGTTGACAAAAACTATTAAACTCTTATCAAACTAGAAAATGAAACTGCCTCTCCAAGCAGCTTGTCAACTTATTAGCATAAGAAGTTGCCTGTTTCTCTCCTTATTTCATATTAAACTTAGTGCATAAAAATTGAACCACAGGTGTCAAATGAACATCATGTCCTATTGACTGAATATTACCCTCTTTTTTGTGAATATTGCATCTAGAGCAGTTCAGTTATTCAAAAAAAAGTCGGCCGTTGATCCATTCGGGATCTAGGGTGGCGTGGTTGCGACGGTAAAAATTGAGGGCGGTATGGTTCCAGTCCAAGACTTGCCAGTCCATGCGCTTGACGCCCATTTGTTTGGCAATCCGCACAACTTCATCAAATAAAGCTTGGCCAAAACCTTGCTTGCGCACGACTTCTTTTACATAAAAGTCTTCTAAATACAGGCAGCGTCCTTTCCAAGTGGAATAGGAAATATAATAGAGGGCAAAACCGATGACTTCATTAGAATCATCGGTAGCTACAATGGCGCTGCAGATGCGTTCGTCAAAGAGGTCGATTTCGAGTTGCTGTGGCGTATTGACAACCTGTTCGGGCGCTCTTTCGAAGGAAGCTAATTCTTCTATCAATTGAAAAATGGCAGCGACGTCTTGTCGTGTAGCAGTGCGGATCATTATTTGAGGCCGTTGAGGTCAAAGCGGAGGGTGATTCCGGTTTTGAGGTTTCCGGTTGGGTAGCTCAAAGAAACTTTTGGCGTATTGATGAACTGCTCATAGTAGAAAATTGCACTGAGGTATTCGTTGAGTTTGTAGTTGGCATCTAGTTTAAAGCTCACTGTTTTTTGTCCGGCTGTGGCCATATTGGTGTTTTCAACGACTTTGCGAATGACAGTAGCGTTGTCTCGGAAAGAGAAATTGACGTTGATCAGCAAGTCGCTTGCGTCAATACTGCGAACCAATTTGAGTTTAGGGATGTTCACAACTGTTCCAACTACAATTTCTTGACCAAGAGTTTCTGTCACTTGGTTGTTATTCAAGGAAAGGGTTGCTTGACGGTCTTTTTTATACTCGAAGTTGGTGGTGATGTTTTTACCCATGATATTCCAAGTAGCAAGCATACCGATGAGTGGAGAAAAACGCTCCGTGATGGTGATGTTCTGTACTTGCATTTGGGAAATAAAATTGTTGTTCAGGTCGCGTGTTGTAGGTGCGCCGTTGGCATCTAGGGTAGCATTGAGGTTGGTTTGCATTCCATTGACAGACACTGACGATGAATAGCCGTGGTTGAGTTTAAAGGATTTGACGACATCTTTGGCAAACTCAAATTTGCTGAGCCCAGCATAGTTGATCGTCCAGTTGGGTAGCGGTAAATTACTGAGCGGATTGATGGTTTTGTTGTCGATAGGGGAGTTTGTATAGGCCGTTAAGAAAGAACCGATCACCACTTCTTGTTGGGTAGAAGAGTAGCCATCGTAATAGCCGTTTGGTAAAGAACTTGAGTTTGCATTAGTAGCGCCAATAAGTTGAGAAACTTGTTGGCTATTCGTGATCATTTGTTGGAAAATAGGCGAACGGAAAGAGGTGTCCATTTTGGCAAATGCAGTTCCCCAAGAGATGGTGGTGTAGGTGAGTGTGCTGCTCTCGAAACGACTCTGCGATTCAAAAGCGGATGAACTCGGGTTCCAACGGAAAAACTCGCCCGCTTGGGTACTGTAGTTGCGCGATGCATTGAGGTTGATGTTGAGGTCTTTGAAGGGTTCTAATGTCGCTTTGAGTTGGAGGTTAGCCGTATGATTGATCATGAACTGCCTGTTGATATTTTCGTTTTGAACCAACCAATTGTTGTCTCGGGCGAATTCGCCAACATGGTAGCCCGTTTCTCTACCAAAAACATCGTAGCCCTGTTTGCCAAATACAAAAGGAGCAAGGCCTAAAGTACTGGCATTCATACCGAGCACACTAGACTCTTGGTTGTAACCTGGCAACATGGTTCCGTCTGAGAGCGTGTAGGTTCCTGAGACATTGCGAACGGTCATAACGAGTCTGGCTAGGGTGCCAAGTACAGGATTGATTGGTTCGTTTGCCTTGGCTTTGAGCTCCTCTTCTCGAGCTTGTTTGCGTTCGAATTTGGCAAGTTGACGGTCGTATTCTTTGCGCTCCTTATCCGTCATTTCTTCGAGCGGTTTTTTGGGCTTGAATTCAGGTTTTTTTGGCGGTCCACCTTTGCCGGGTTGCGCTCCTCCAGTACCTGTTTTGGCCGAATTTGTCTTGGCACCTTTCCCATCGGAAAGTACCCGCTTGAAAAACGGAATTTGATTGTAGAGGGTAACTAAATTTCCTTGAGCGGTCATGTTAATTGAGCGCGTATTTTGGATGACATTGCCAAATTCTGCTTGTCCGAGCGGTGCGCGTTGCCAATTGTAGGTGCCGGCATATTTGACATTTGAAGACAACCAATTGGTAATCGGTAGTTTATCGAAAGGCAGCGTGTAGTTGATGGAATAGTTGTGGGTGTAATCCATGGTGCGGCCAAAGGTGCTCATTTGGGAGCGTATGGTATCCATAAACTCCTGATATCCTTCTGGGTTGGTGCGGCGGTCTACGCCGTTGTTACCTTCTTCAAAAATGGAGCGGTTGTTGGCTGTGAAGGTGGTTTTGAGTGTTTTGGTGACGTCATAACCGACTTGATAGTTTCTGTTCCAATCAAAACGCTTGAGGTATATTGGGTCAAAGTCGTAATCGGGGACAATGATGTTGCGCACTTGTCTTTCGTTATAGATGCGCGAGTAATCGTTGGTAAACGCAATATTCTTTGGCAGGTAAAATAGGTTGAAGTCTTTGAGCGGTTTGAGCCAAGGATTTTTCTGGGCGGGTTGCCATTTCTTGAAAGGCTCCCAAGGCTTGCCGGCAAAGGTGTAGTTGTAGTTGAGGGCGCCGGTCCAGGTGCGGGTCATGTCTGACTTAATGTTGAAGTCACGCCTGATATTTTCTGCAAATGCGTAGGTAGCAGACCAGTTGGAGATACTCCAGAATTGCGGCTTGGTACCGGCCTTGGCTTCTTTGCGTACATTGGTGAAGTTGTAAGAGCGGCGCTCTGTAAAATCTTGACCCAAACGCATGCGCTCTTTGCGTGTGGCGAGGTCGTAGTTGGAAAGTTTGATATCTGGATTAAACGGATCGTATTCTGGGTTGATGACCCCAATAGAGTAGCCGTAATAGAACGGAAGTGAAACGCGGGCTTGCTTGCCAAAAAACTGGCCGAGTTGCATGGTAGTACTGATGTCGGCGCCCATGCGCTGGTTTCGTTGACGGTCTTGAACTCGGCTGTCTACGGCACCCCAGTTGATACCAGAATAATTGCCCGCCGCCTGGACCGTAGCAAAATCTGCCAGCTGCAGCTGCATTTGACCAACCGCTGCAGAGCCGCCGTCACTTACGAAATCTGTCAGGCGCATTTCGTTGACCCAAACATTGACGCATTCTGCATCGCCGTTATCTGGGCCCCAATTATTATCTGGATCTGATTTCGAAGGATTCCGAACGCCTATCATGATGGTCTTGACGCCTTGTAAGTTGGGGCTTCCCTTTACTTTGATTCGGTTATTTGGGTTGTTGGGATCTGGTTTTTCGTATTCGACAATGCTCGAGACACCCGGCACACCTTCTTCTAGTTTGGTGTTGCGTTCCATTTTAAGGGCGAGTAAGCGGTCAAATTCAATCTCGATATTATTGGCGGCAGGCCAGATGAGGTCGGGGTTGGTGGTGTTCCAATCGGTTACCTTCATCGGGAGTTCGTATTCGTAGTAGTTGTCTACGTAGTCGGTACCAAGGCGCACAAAAACAGTGAGTTCGTTGTCTTTGAGTTGGTTCTGCACAACAGACTCCGTATGCACAAACATCTTGAGTTTTTTGTAAGTACGCACATCGAATTGCACGTTGCGATAGGCCGCGCGTGCATCGCCATCTTGTAAATTACAAACTTCAAGTACCAGAGATTGCTCATTCATTTGGCGCTGATACACCTGCGAAGGGTCAATTTCTCTGTCGATACCTGGAGGCACGACGTAATTGATTGGCTGGCGCTGGGCATTTTCTTCGATATTGAGTGCTGCAATATTGAAAGAGGTCAGGTTAGGGTCTGTCTGAACACTCAAGCCAGGTTGCGTAAGGTCTAGAAAATAGCGTCTCCATTCACCACGCACAAATTCGAGGCGTGCAAAACGCAATACAACAGGCTCATCAAAACCTTTCATGTACATGCGCATGAAACGAATGGAACGAAAATCTTGTATGCCATTGACGCGTTTTTCGAAGTCGCGGATAGGCACCTTGAACTGATACCAAGTTTCTGTTTTGGTGCCGTTCTGATAGACTTGTTTGTTGGTAATGAAGTTGCTGCCTACATTTTGGAGGTCATTGGGGCGTAGGCTCACGCGGTATTGGAAATAGGCTTCTGACTCGGAAAGGTTGTTGTCTTGGTTGATGTCCTCGATATCGGGGAAGTTTGAGGCAATGGTCGGGTAGCCAAGAGCGTTGGCGGTATCAGACATTTCAGTGGTTGGCGAGTTGCCCTGCATGCCGTTGTAGCGCTTGTAGCGCTCTAAAATATCGAGTTCTGCGTTGTCGTAGACGTCGTCGAGGTAGTAGTTGTAGTCGTCGGTAGAGGGGTCGGCGATCATGCGCGCTTTAGCTGCAGCATTGAGGGTATTGTTGTTCTGAACCCAGCTCACAAAGGAGGCGTAGCTTTGGCTTTCGGCTAGGTTGTCCCAACCGTCTAACCCGACATCTTGCTTGATGCGCGATGCAGGGTCGTTGTCAAAGGCATTGACGACAACTTGTTGGGTAGAAATGCGCGACCAAAGTGTGGTATCTATGTTGTCGAGCAACACAGGATCGCTGTTTTGTGGTAGGCCGTGCTCAAAACTCTTGCGAGAATCTGGGAGGATATCTTCTGAGATGTTACCAAGATTAAAGTACAGATCGCCACCAGACATGGGGGCATTAGGGTTCTGATTTTCGGCATCTTCATTGAACGGATCCAAGAGCCAGAATTGGATAAATTCGATGTTGGCTAACTCGAAGTCGTTGGTGCTGAGCCCGCGCATGATACCGCCCCAACGCTCTTCGGGGTTGGTGAAGTGCCCAAGTGAATCAATGGTAGCAGTGGTGTCAAAATTATACATGCCACGCTCAGCTGGGTAATAAGCTAAATCAAGTACGTTGATATTGGTAATAGAGCCGTATTGAAGTTGTAAATTCGGGAAGATGTCCGTCATTTGAATCAGGCGCATGCGGCTATCGTAAAGCATGCTCGGATCTTGCTTGATATGCGCTGGCGTCAGCTGATTGCTCTGGTAGAAAACAGGATCAATGGTATACCATGAAAGGTTGGAGCGCTTGTAGCCTGCGCTCAAATCTTTTTTGGCGGCCTCTGGGAATAGGTCGGGTTGGCCTTGTGGCACTGATGCCAAGCGCCAAGCCGCAATACTTTTAAGGTCAATAGCACTTTGCGATGCTTCAAAGTCGTCGATATAAGAGGTTCCTTCTTTGTTGATCGCGCGGGGTTGGCCCGGACGCAAAGTGGCCACTTCTCCAGACATCGAGAGTGTGGACATGGTGTTGGTAGAAATGACGGGTAACAAATCGACCAATTTAGTCAGCATTGGCACGTTGGTACGGAAGGCGAAGTCGGCGCCAAGTACATTGTTTTTGAAGGGCTCGCTGCCGAAATCAACTTTTTGAGTGACCGGGCGCTCCATCATGCGCAGCCATGTGGCGCCCACTTTGAAGTTTTCATTGATGCGGTATTGGTAGCGTCCACCAATCATGGAGCGGGCCTGAAAACCAAATACAGAATTGGATTCAATCGAAATTTTAATTGGTGTATTGGATTCGAGGATACCTGTATTGAGGATTTTGACGCGGCTAAATGCGTAATCTACGGTGAAGTCTACACCTTCCACTAAGCGCATGCCACCCGCAGTAACTACCACCGCACCTGGCGGTATGTTCATGACGTTGAGTGGAATTTCAGATGAGATAGAAGACTGAAACTCTCCTTTGAACACAAAACGGTTCTTACTAGGTATTTGCTGTGCAGCGGTTTTGGTAGAGTCGTAAAGTTCGGTGTAAGCTAATTGATTGACGTAAAGCGCAGGAACGTTGGCCGCAGTTAACTTTTCAGCGAGCGTTTTGCCAAAAGGTTCAACCGTAGTAAAGAAGATGCGTCCATTTTTACGGTTGATGGTTCCGCCGTTGTCTATTTTGTTACCAACAACGTTGAAAGGAGCGAAGTCAAACACACCATCAGAGAAAGGCTGGTTGTTTTGATTGATTTTGTCCATGTCAAGGAGCGTCACAATCTGTTTTTTGTCGATGCCTTCAAAAGGCAAGAAAGGTTGCAAGACGGAGGTTTCGCGGTTGTTGTAGTAGATGTCTATCTTGAAACCGAGCTGATCTACTTGGTAGGCACCGATAGAGTAGACGTTTTTCATCATGAGGTCCCAAATTTTGATATTTGGGTTGGTAATTGTGGGCTTGATGAGCTTCAGGATGAGCGCTTCTTGACCACTGGTGCCATCTGTGGAGAATTCACCGACTTGATAGGTCTGACCTCTGTATGTGTATTCGTAGGCTACGGCCAATACTTCGTCGTTGTTGAGGGCTGTGTTAAGCGATACATAACCCAAGAGCGCGTTGTAGGTAAATTCGTTATCATTGAGCTTGCGCGCGTTTTCTACTTTTTCGTAATCGACCGCTTGGTTAAACGGGCCAGGAGAATTGACTTGCGCACTTAGGGCTAAGACGGCATTAGAGAAACCACGAACCAAAGGCTGAACTGCAGCCCAGTCATAAAGGCCGTTTGCTTGGTTGTCTGGCAATTCTTGTGTAGCGTAAGAACCGGGATTTCCTTGACAGTTACTTTGTTTGGCCTCACCTAAATCTGAAAAAGCGACAATATTTCGGGTGTTTTCGGTAATACTGCTGCGGTTGGTGACCCAAACTTCGATGCGGGTAATGTAGGTCGTGGAATTGACTACTGGCAAGGTTGCCATTGCAGTATCGTAGTGTTGCTGATGGTAAAGATTGAGGAAGTAGTGGCGGTTGGCTTCGTAGTTGTCGGCGGTGATTTCAAATTTCTGAACTTGGGCCTTGCCGGTCACGTTGATTTCTGTGCGCTTACCTTTGGATTGAGCAAGGATGAAATCTACGGTAGAACGACCAAATTTGAGCTGTGTTTTGAAACCAAAAAGCGTTTGAGAACTTGGAATAAGCGTTGTGGGCAACTCTAAACTCACCTGACCCAATGCGATTTTTTGTAAGATGTCGTCTTCTTCCCCTGTGCGTTCTAGTTTGGAGATGTTTTCAAAGTCAAAGTTTGCCCGCGTATTGTATTTCATGTTCACTTTCATCATGGTGCCAATTTGACCCGTGATGTCCATGTTGATATTTTGATTGAAGTCAAAGCGCGTAATGTTGCGCTGGCGCATGGGGAGAATAGGGTTGTCTACCCGAGAGTGGTTGGCTCCTAAAGAAATTTCGAGGTTACCTCCTGGTGTAATGGTGATTTGATCAGAACCAAAAAAGCTCTCGAAGGCTTTAGATCCGATCTTTATAGGAAGTTCAAACGTGCGGTTTTCTGCACTTTCTTCGGCCACAATTTCTTTCCAGTCTAGCGAGAAACTCTTCTTTTCTTCATATTGAAGGTACTCTTCTAGGGTCATGGCCTGGGGCGCTCTAAAGTAGGTGTCTTGGCCCATTAGGTCTTTGAAAACGAAGGTGCCAGATTCGGGATCGTAGACGATGGTTTGATTGAGTTTGGTTGGGTCGCCAAGATCAAAACTTTGAGGAAGGTTTTGAAATGGATTGAGTGGATTGACAATCGGGAAAGGAAGAGTCGGGGTTTGGGCCGCGACATCCTCAAGGGCAAACAATCCTAACAAGAGAAGGATGCAAATTGGAATGAATTTTTGCCAGTAGTTGTGTTGCACGGTTATAATAGTCTTAGCGCTTCTTTGATCAGTTGTTCTATGGTTTGGGTTCCGGTATCAATTTTATCCAATACTTTTTCAGCTGATTTTTTGTCAAAACCGAGCGAAACCAATGCAATTAACGCATCAAATCGATTTCTATTGTTCGAAGAGAAAATATTATCGGTCCCGAGCTCCATTTTTGAGACTTTTCCTTTGAGGTCAATGATGACACGCTGGGCAGTTTTGGTTCCGATGCCTTTGATTTTTTGAATGCTCACGACATCTTCGGAGAGAATGGCCTGCGCGATGTCGTCGGGGGTCATGGAAGAGAGCATAATTAAGGCGGTGTTGGGGCCTATACCCGACACACTGATAAGGTGCCCAAACATTTCGCGTTCTTCTTTGGTCGCAAAACCGTAGAGGATGTGCGCATCTTCTCTCACGATGAGTTTGGTGTGCAGCACAATGGCCTCTGCATCAGGCAGCGCAGAAAAGGTATTGAGTGAGATTTTCACATCATACCCAACGCCTGCACACTCGATGAGCAGGTTGGTCGGGTTCTTTTCTATGAGTCGGCCATTGAGTCTTGAAATCATTTGTCTTGGCTTTGTGCGTCGATGACGGCAATTTTGATCATGCTGAGGATTTCGCGCACACTTGCACCGAGCTGCAATACGTGCAAAGACTTGCGCATACCTAATAAAATCGGGCCAATGGCGTCGAGTTCGTTGGTTTGTTGCAAGAGTTTATAGGCGATGTTACCTGCAGATAGGTTCGGGAAAATGAGCGTATTGACTTCCTTGTTGGCCAAGAAAGAGAAAGGGAATTTCTCGTTCATGAGCTCCGGATTGAGTGCGAAATTGGCTTGCATTTCGCCGTCTACAACCAAATTAGGTTGTGTTTCGTGCAAGATGCTCACGGCTTTGGCCATTTTTTCGGGGTCGTCGCCAGGTGAAGAACCAAAGTTGGAATAGCTCAAAAGGGCAATGCGTGGTTGTACTTTTAAGCGACGGATGAACTTGGCTACATTGACCGTGATTTCGGCAATTTGCTCAGCTGTTGGGTTGAGGTTGACGGTGGTATCGGCCAAGAAAAGCGGACCTTTTTTGGTATTCAGGATGTACATCCCGGCAATGGTCTTGATGTCTTTTTGCAAACCGATGGTGCTGATGGCCGGACGCAACACAGAGCGGTAGCTGCGTGTGAGGCCGGTAACCATGGCGTCAGCTTCGCCCATATTGAGCATCATGGCGCCAAAGTAATTGCGTTCGCGCATTAATGAAATGGCTTCGTATTCGGTGATGCCTTTGCGCTTGCGTTTTTCGAAGAATTCTGTGCCGTATTGGATGCGGCGCACTTCTTCTTCGTCGGATTTACAATCGATGATCTGGACCTCTGGAATCTCGATGCTGTATTCTTCCATGAGGTCTTGGATGCGCTGCTTCTTGCCGAGTAAAATCGGGAAGGCGACCCCTTCGTCGTAGGCTTGTTGGGCCGCTTTAAGGATTTTGATGTTGTCTCCTTCTGGGAATACAACGGTTTTTGGAGATCCTTGCGCTTTGGAGGTGATGTTGCGGTGGAGTTTGTTGTCTAGGCCGAGTCGGCTCTTGAGTTGAATTTCGTATTCTTCCCAATCTTCGATGGGTTCTTGGGCCACACCGGATTCCATGGCTGCGCGAGCAACTGCGGGTGCAACATAGTAAATGAGGCGCGGATCGAGTGGTTTGGGTATGATTTGCTCGCGGCCAAAAGAAATGTTTTTACCACCGTAAGCTTCAATCACTTCTTCGGGAATAGTTTCTTTGGCTAGCGCTGCAATGGCCTTAACCGCCGCTAATTTCATTTCTTCGTTGATGGTGGTGGCGCGCACATCCAGGGCGCCGCGGAAAATGTACGGAAATCCGAGTACGTTATTGACTTGATTAGGATGGTCAGAACGGCCAGTGGCCATAATGATGTCTTTGCGCACAGAAGTGGCTTCTTTGAAAGAAATTTCGGGTTCTGGGTTGGCTAAAGCAAATACAATTGGGTCTTTGGCCATGGAGGCAATCATGTCTTTGCTGACCAACCCCGCTTTGGAGAGACCTAAGAAGACGTCTGCACCTTTGAAAGCTTTTTCAAAATCGACGTCTTTTGGGTGTGCAGCAAAGGTTTTTTTCATGTCGTCGAGGTCGGTGCGCCCTTGGTGAATGAGGCCACGAGAGTCATACATGAAGACGTTTGCTGGCTTGACACCCAAGCGGTGGTATAGTTTGATGCATGAAACTGCAGCAGCACCTGCTCCTGAAACGACAATTTTGATTTTATCGATTTTCTTTTTGGAGAGTTCTAGCGCATTGAGCAGTGCAGCAGCACTGATGATTGCGGTGCCGTGTTGGTCGTCGTGCATAATGGGAATATCGAGCTCTTCTTTGAGGCGGCGCTCGATTTCAAAGGCTTCTGGCGCTTTGATGTCCTCGAGGTTGATGCCGCCAAAAGTAGGGGCAATGGCCTTCACTGTTTGGATAAAAAGCTCGGGGTCTTTGGCGTCAACTTCGATGTCAAAAACATCGATGTCTGCGAAAATTTTAAAGAGCAAGCCCTTTCCTTCCATGACTGGCTTGGAGGCTTCTGGGCCGATATCGCCCAAGCCAAGCACGGCGGTTCCGTTAGAAATAACGGCAACCAAGTTGCGTTTGGCGGTGTATTTGTAGACATCTGCTTTGTTCTCGGCGATGCGCAAGCAGGGCTCTGCAACACCCGGAGAATAAGCCAAGGAGAGGTCTCGTTGTGAGGCGTAAGGTTTGGTAGGAACTACTTCTATTTTCCCTGGTCGGCCAGAGGCGTGGTAATCTAGGGCGTCTTGCTTCCTGATTTTTGACATTATAAGTTCAATTTTTTGAACAGCAAATATACGAAAAGCAATCCAATGCTCCGAAGCAAAAAAAGCGTTCCGAAGAACGCTTTTTACGAGAGATTTTGAAGCTTTTTTTAGAGGCCCAGCAAGATTTGCATTGGGTCTTTGGAGCCAAAGAGCATGCGCTCCGGATTTTCGAGCATTTCTTTGACTTTTACCAAGAAACCAACAGACTCTTTGCCGTCGATGATGCGGTGGTCATAAGAAAGCGCCACATACATAATTGGTCGGATTTCTACTTTGCCGTTGATTGCAACAGGGCGCTCCACAACGTTGTGCATCCCGAGGATGGCTGATTGCGGTGGATTGATGATTGGTGTAGAGAGCATGGAGCCAAAAACACCGCCGTTGGTAATCGTGAAAGTTCCGCCGCTCATGTCTTCTGGCGTGATTTTGCCGTCTCGGGCTTTGATGGCCAAGCGCTTGATTTCGCGCTCGATATCTGCAAGGCTCATTTGCTCGGCGTTGCGCACTACCGGAACCATGAGGCCTTTTGGCGAAGAAACGGCAATGCCGATATCGGCGTAATCGTGGAAGATCATTTCATTGCCGTC
The DNA here is from genome assembly GCA_027483605.1 of Cryomorphaceae bacterium. Taxonomy (GTDB): domain Bacteria; phylum Bacteroidota; class Bacteroidia; order Flavobacteriales_D; family Crocinitomicaceae; genus UBA952. Next base: position 18,864 of record JAIXUE010000014.1, read on the forward strand.
TATTTGCGCATTGACTGCAGGGAACAACTTGAGCGCTTCTGTCACGGCTTTGGTAAAGAAAGACATGAAGCCGAGGTTTACTTCGTGGTGCTTGGCAAAGGCGTCTTTGTATTTGGCGCGGATGTCCATGATGGGTTTCATGTCTACTTCGTTAAAAGTAGTGAGCATAGCCGTTTCGTTTTTCACTGAAACCAAACGCTCGGCAATTTTGCGGCGGAGCATCGACATCTTTTCGCGGCTTTGCTCGCGCGTGCCGCCCCAGCCTTGCATAGCCTCGGTAGAGAAGCCGGCAGACATCGCTGCAATGACATCTTGTTTGGTGATCCGACCATCTTTACCGCTCGCTTTGATGGCTGAAGTATTGATGTTGTTTTCTTTGATGATTTTGGCAGCTGCAGGAGAGGCGGAGCCGCTGGCATAGCTCGCAGGCTTCACTGGATCTGGATTGGGGGCCGCTGCCGCAGGCGCGGCTGCTGGCGCCGCAGGCGCCTCCGTTTTGGGCGCTGCGCTCTGCGCAGGCGCCGCGGCAGGCGCGTCCGCAGGGCGCGCTGCACTCGTGTCGATGAGGCAAACAACTTGCCCAACTTTGACCACATCGCCCTCTGCTGCTTTGAGCGTAATGATGCCGCTTTCTTCAGCCGGCAACTCAAGCGTCGCTTTGTCCGAATCTACTTCGGCAATAGCTTGGTCTTTTTCGACGTAATCGCCATCGGCAACGAGCCAAGTGGCAATTTCTACTTCTGAGATCGATTCTCCCGGACTCGGGACTTTCATTTCTAATAGTGACATACGTTTCTATTTTAAGCTTTCTTCGCGTAGGCAAAGAGGTCGTTGAACAATTGTTTGAGTCGAATTTCGTGTAATTTTTTAGATCCTTCAGCACTTGCGGCACTTGCTGGTCTGCAGATGCCTACGAGTGGAATATGGCGCAAATTCATGGCCATGTGGGTCCAGGCGCCCATGTTGGCTGGTTCTTCTTGGGCCCAAAGGATGTTTTTGGCTTTGTATTTCGCTACGATTGCATCGATTTGTGCAGTTGGTAGCGGGTAGAGTTGCTCCACGCGCACAAAAGCCATGTTTTTTACACCGAGTTCGGCTGCCTTCACTTTCATTTCGTAATAAAACTTCCCGCTGCACAATACAACGGTATCGATATTTTTGGCAACTGCTGTAGGGTCGTCGAGTACTTCTTGGAAGGCACCTTTGGCCATTTCGTCTAGGCTAGAGGTGGCGTCTGGGTAGCGCAATAACATTTTGGGCGAGAAAACCACAAGTGGTTTGCGGAAGTCGCGCTTGATTTGGCGGCGCAGCAAATGGAAGTGATTGGCTGGCGTGGATGTATTGACAATTTGCATGTTGAGGTCTGCGCATTGCTGCAAGAAGCGCTCCATGCGTCCGCTGGAGTGTTCTGCGCCTTGCCCCTCGTAGCCATGTGGCAAGAGCATAACGAGGCCACTTTGGGTAGCCCATTTGTCTTCGCCGGCAGAGATGAATTGGTCAACCATGATTTGGGCGCCATTGAAGAAGTCGCCGAATTGCGCTTCCCAAATAGTAAGGCCCGAGGGATTGGCAAGGGAATAACCATATTCAAAACCGAGCACGCCATATTCAGAAAGCAAAGAGTTGTAAATACTGAATGGCGCTTGCCCGTCTTTTAAGGCATTGAGCGTAAGTACTTCTTCTTCGGTATCTTCGGTCTTGACAACCGCGTGGCGATGCGAGAAAGTACCGCGCTCGACATCTTGACCTGAAATGCGCACGGCGTGTCCTTCTGCCAATAGTGTGGCATAAGCGAGCATCTCGGCAGAACCCCAATCTAGTTTGTCGCTTTCGATGGCAGAAAGGCGGTCTTCGAAAATTTTGGCAATTTTTCTGAAATACTTTTTGCCTTCTGGCAGGGTAGCGAGTTTACGCCCGAGATCGAGCAACTCTTTTTTAGCGATACCCGTTTGCGGCGACTTTTCAAAATCTTTGGCTGTGCCATGGCGGTAATCTTTCCAGGTAAGGCTCAAGAAGTCATAAACCAATGCTTTGTCTCGGCTTCTGGATGCTTCGTACTCTGCTTCCAAAAACTGCTGATACACTTGCTCAATTTGCTTGGCGTCTTCGGCACTCATGAGCGCTTCGCGCTGGAGTTGCTCCAAGTAGATTTCTCTCGGGTTCGGATGCTTGGCGATGATGTTGTAAAGCTTCGGCTGCGTAAATTTAGGTTCATCGCCTTCGTTGTGGCCGTATTTGCGGTAACACAATAAATCGATGAAGATGTCGCGGTGAAATGCCTGACGGTATTCCATGGCAATTTCGATGGTGGTCACTACCGCCTCGATGTCGTCGCCGTTGACATGGAATACGGGGCAAAGCGTGGTTTTGGCAACATCTGTACAATAGGTAGAGGTACGGCCGTCGAGGTAGTTGGTGGTAAAGCCCACTTGGTTGTTGACCACAATATGGATGGTTCCGCCGGTTCTGTAGCCGTCTAGGCCCGCCATTTGAATGGTTTCGTAAACAATTCCCTGACCAGCAACAGCGGCATCGCCGTGGATCAGGACAGGGCAAACTTTGTCTTCGGTTTGGTAGACGTGGTCAATTTTAGCTCTAGCGATTCCTTCCACAACCGTATTGACCGCCTCGAGGTGCGAGGGGTTGGGGGCAAGGGTGAGGCCAATTTGTTGACCATTTTCGAGTTCAATGTGCGAAGTAAAACCTTGGTGATACTTGACGTCGCCATCAAAGGTGGTTTCAAAATCAAATTCTTTGCCTTCAAATTCTCTGAAGATATCGCGCGGGCGTTTTTCAAAAATATTGGCAAGTGTATTGAGGCGGCCGCGGTGAGCCATACCCATTACAAAATATTCGACACCCAAGGCAGCACCTTTGTGTACGAGTGTATCCAAAGCCGGAATCAGGCCTTCGCCACCTTCGATCGAAAAGCGTTTTTGCCCCACAAACTTTTTGCCTAAGAAAGCTTCAAAGCCAGTTGCTTGGTTGAGTTTTTCGTAGATTTTCTTTTTGCGTTGAGGGTCAAAAACGGGGCGGTTGCTCAGTTCGATTTTATTTCGGAACCAATCGATGCGCTCTGGGTCGCGCATATACATGTATTCGATACCGATAGATTGGCAGTAAGTAAGCTCTAAATGAGCAATGATGTCGGAAAGCTTAGCAGCACCAATTCCGATTTGCTCACCAGCCTGGAACACTTCGTTGAGGTCTGTGTCTGCGAGGCCAAAATGTGAAATGTCAAGCGTGGGCGTGTGCTTGCGGCGCTCGCGGACCGGGTTGGTGCGCGTAAAGAGGTGTCCGCGTGTGCGGTAGCCATTGATGAGGTTGATGACCTTGAATTCTTTGACGAAGTTCTCGGGAATGCTCCCGTCCTGGTCGTAATTGGTTTGGGCAAATTCAAAGCCCTCAAAGAATTTAGCCCAACCGAGATCTACGCTGCTTGGGTCTTGACGGTATTGTTGGTAGAGGTGTTCGATGGCATTGACATCTGCATTGCCAACATAAGAAACTTTATCCATGATAACTTTTAAATACAAGACAAAATTACACAGAGATTGAATGCAATTGGCGGTGTTGTCCAACGAAAATGTGGTCGACAATTCGTGGTTAAACAAAGTTGTATTTAAGGTGTTAGGATGGGTATGTCAGGTCCTATTTGTTTGGTCTTCCCACAGCAGCTTTTCGAGCAGCATCCTGCGTTTGAGCTCGCCCAAGAATTTTGGCTCATCGAGGACGAACTCTTCTTCACCAAAGTACCTTTTCATCAGAAAAAATTAGCCCTACACCGCGCTTCCATGAGTTACTACGCAGAATATTTGCGGAGTAATAACAAAGAAGTGCGTTACATCGAGGAAAAAGAGGCAAAATTAGAAGGTATTTTTGCGCAATTGCGCCAGATCACCACACAACTCATTGTCGTAGACCCTACCGATTTCTTGTTAGAGAAAAGAATCCGACGGTATGCAAGCCAACAAGAAATGTCCATTCATTGGCTGAACAATCCTTCATTTCTCAACACTCCCACAGACAATAAGGCGCTTTTTGGCCAACGCGAACAACGCTTTTTCATGGCGGACTTTTATAAGAAACAGCGCGAGCGCCTCGGCATCCTATTAGAAGCGAATGGTCAGCCGCTTGGCGGTCGCTGGAGCTTTGATGCAGATAATCGCAAGGCGCTGCCCAAAGGCCTCGCGACGCCAGATTTTCCTGTTTATCAAAGTGGTTGGGCCCGAGAAGCCCAAACATTTATTTCAGAAAATTATCCAACGCACCCTGGCGACCCCAACCTGAGCGCTTATCCGGTCACGCACCAAGAAGCAAAGGCTGCGCTAGATTTCTTTATCGAGAACAACCTTGAACGATTCGGGCCTTATCAAGATGCATTTAGTACCGACTCCACTTTTGTGTTTCATTCCAATCTATCTGCGGCGCTCAACATTGGCCTTTTGCTTCCTGGCGAGGTCGTGGAGCGCGTGCTTGATGCCTTTCAAGCAGGAAAGGTAGCCATTGAAAGTACAGAAGGATTCATTAGACAGGTCATCGGCTGGCGCGAGTTCATTCGGGCGGTTTATGAAAAAGTGGGTGTAGTCCAGCGCACCAAAAATGCCATGCAACACCACCGCGCTTTAGATTGGAAAAAACTTTCAGCATTGTCCATGTTTGTTCAGGTAGATCACAAATTGCAAAAACACGCATATGCGCATCACATTGAGCGTCTGATGTTGCTTGGCAATTTCTTTTTCTTAGCCGAAAAGCATCCAGATGAAGTCTACCAATTTTTCATGACCTATTTCATAGACGCTTATGATTGGGTCATGGTACCAAATGTCTACGGTATGAGTCAATATGCAGACGGCGGCCTTATGACCACCAAACCTTACTTCTCTGGCTCCAATTACCTCAAAAAGCAAGGATTCAAAACCGATGCTGAGGGCGCAGCACTTTTTGATGCGCTTTTCTGGCATTTCGTTGACAAGCACCAAGAGCGCTTGCGCAAAAACATGCGCACCGTGCAAATGGTTGCCAATTGGAACCGCATGCTACCCGAAAAAAAAGCGGCCCAATTAGAGCGGGCCGCCTTGTATTTCGAACACAACGTTTAGTTGCTTATAGTTTAACGACGCGTTGGGTATATTGATAGCCATTTTGCGTGATGCGCACTTGGTAAATACCCGCTTTAAGATCTGCAATTTGGAAGGTGTTCAAGCCACTTTCAATTTTTGAAAGGCTCTGAATTTGCTTCCCGTTCAAATCTAAAATGGAGATGCTATTGACCTCTTCTAGGTCTTTCAAGTCTACAACCAATACTTCGTTTGCCGGGTTTGGATAAATCGCTACTTGAGCAAGTGGGTTGTCGTTGATTCCAGCTCCTGAAGTGATGTTGATGGTGTAGTCTTCCGTTTCTCCGTAGCTCGATGGTCCGCAAGGCGTGATGGCACCATCTGGCTGGTAAGAAATACGCACACGCATGCGCACAGCGCCCGTGAAAGAAGCCAATGGAATGGTTACGTTGAATGTATTTGTCCAGCCTGCTGCCACAAGTACATAAGCTACTTGCTCGCCAGCGTCATTGAAATCGAAGTCGTTGTTGAAGTCAATCCAGGCCGCGATTTCATCGTTGGTGTACGCAGATGCCTGCGTGTTGTTGATGATTGCAGGTGTAATGGTGAGCGTGTAGGTGTTGCCTTGTGCAAGTGAGGTACTCATGCTTGTGAAATCTGTGTAGCCGTTGTTGCCACAAGCAGATGTGTTGTTGATGGTATTGAAATTGACCGTATTGATGTACTCATCACATACGCCACTTGCCGTACATGGGCCGCTTACTTGCGCGACCACAATGTAGTTGTTCTTGGTTTCTACATCTGATCCTTGCGCATTGCTTGCCGTTAGGCTCACGGTATATTGCCCCACATTATTAAAAGTAATTTGCGGATTTTGCGTGCTGGCGTTGCTACCACCAGCATAGCTCCAACCTGTAGCTGGGCTAACAGACCAAGCCCAAGTAGTTGGAATTCCTACAGACAAGTCTGTGAAGTTAATGGTAGTTCCTGGTGTTACATTTGTAGCACTTGCTGTGAAATTTGCCGTAGGTGCAACTGGTGTGGTTGGTGTACAGGGGTCAGCAGAGCCGCCAAAAACCAATACATTTAAGTTAGCAGGATCTAGCCAAGGCTTGAGTTGTTCGATTGCAGGCATGCCATTGTTGGTCCAGTGAAAAGACATTTTGCCGTATTGATCAGGAGCAGAGAGCGCGGTACAATAAGAAGCACCGCCGGTGAGGGTTCCGATGATGTTTCCGGTGTTGTCAAAAAGTGGTGAGCCCGATGAGCCACCTTCTGTAACGCCGTGTCCATTGGCATTGGCTGTCCAGGTAACGCGCCAGTGCGAACCGGTTGCAGAACCCCATTGTGTAGAAATGGTATTTCCCGAAAAAGTAGAGATTTTTTTGATGTCACCAGCTGGGTGGTGGATGCTCACGCCTCCTGTTGTAGGGCTTGTGTTTGCATTCCAGCCGTTCCAGTAGGCGTTAAAATTCGCCGATTTCAAGTTATTGATAACCGTATTTTCATTGTTGGCATTGCCTAATTTGACCAATAAGAAGTCAGAACCTGAGTTGCCACCGCCATCTGCTGAATCGGCAATACGCAAGCAACCGGTTATAGAGTAATTGGCGAGTGTTCCTACAGTGGTGGGGTTGGTACAGGCCACTGCTTCATAGCGGAAATAAAATTTCCATTGGTTCATGTTGGCAGTTGTGGCGCTCACGCCGCAGTGCAAGGCCGTAAGAAAGTATGGTTTGCAATCTTGCGCAGTGTTGTTGATCAAAGATCCGGAGCACCAACCTGCTTGGTTGCCTTCTACAACATAAATACGTGCAACCCCGCGTTTTTCATCTTGCCAAGCGTCACCAACAGGTGAGCAGTTGACGTTGACTTCACAAGGGTCAGATTCATTGATCTTCTCAGTAGCCTCATAACCTGTTGAGCGGTAGTTGTACATAACGCGGTCGATATAAATTTCGGACGGCGTGGTGTAGGCTGGTTCGGTGAGGGTGAGTAGGTGTTTCGAACCACCACAAAGCGCTGCGTTTTGCATTTGATGCGCTTCGACGTCTGCACTGGTAAGCAAAGGATGTGCGTCTTGGCCAGCCATATTTTGAATGCGCAAGGTGCTGCCTCCGTGCAATACAAATTTGTCAAAGAGGTAGCTAATTGCCTCTGCGCCGGGCGCTGTAAGGATTATTTGCCAAGTGCGGCTGCCGTCGGCGTTGGTGGTCCAGAAGCCTGCGTTTTGTGGCGTAAGGTGTGTAGGTATGGCTACGCCTATACGGTAAAGTAAGCCTTGTTTGTCGCGAAGGAGGTCTTCGGTTGCAAGTGCAGTCAGATCAGGTGTTTGTAAAGAAAGGGTAGGTACTTCTTTAGAGAGCTCTAGTTTGCTGGTATGAGCAAGCGATTGTTGTGCCCAAACCCCAACTTGAAGCCCCAAAATGAGTAGGCCAAAGCGTAGAATTTTGTTCATAGTTGAAGAGATTATAGTAATTTCAACCAAAAATACACTTTTCTACCAAAAAAAGCACATGTACAGAATCTGTTTAGTAGAAGATGAGCAAAGCCTGCGCGACACCATTTCCTTGAATCTAGAACTCGAAGGATACGCCGTTGATGCCTATGCAGATGGCGCACAAGCCCAGCAGCTTTTCTTGGGCCCCATTCATTTTGACCTCATGATCTTAGATGTCATGCTTCCAAATGTTTCGGGTTTTGATTTGTGCAAAGAAATCCGCAAGCATTCGGCAGTGCCTATCTTGTTTTTGTCGGCAAAAGGCACCACCGCAGACCGTGTGGCAGGGCTCAAGCTCGGTGCCAACGACTATCTTGTCAAGCCTTTTGACTTAGAAGAACTCCTGCTTAAAATTCAGATTTTGATCAATGGCTCTGTTCAGTTGGAGTCGCAAATTCAGCACAGCATTGGCGGCAAACGAGTTGATTTCAATTCTTTCGAACTCCGCGATCCAACCGGCACTTTGCTTCATACTTTCTCCAAAAGAGAGGTGCAGTTGCTTGAGCTTTTTGTCGAGAAGGAGGGAAAGGTGATTTCTAGAAATGAAATTTTAGATCGCCTTTGGGGTTTAGAACAAATCCCGACCTCCAGAACCATAGATAACTATATTTTGAATTTTCGCAAGCTTTTTGAACCCGATCCTAAAAACCCCCGTTATTTTCATTCAATCAGGGGTGTGGGTTATAAATTTGTCAAGGAGTAGCGGCTGCTGTCTTTTTTTCTTTGAACAATAAGAAAAACAAAACTGCAACTACCAAGGAATAGCCAGCGAATAATAGCCAGGCGCCATGCCAGTTTGTTGCGCCATTAGGCAAAATGTAATAGGTGCCAATGAGCGCGCTACTTGCTACTGTGCCGATATACGCACCGATTCCGTTGGTCATCATGATAAACAATCCTTGCGCACTAGAGCGAATATTGCTGTCAGTGTTGGCTTCTACAAACATTGAGCCCGAGATCAGGAAGAAATCAAAGGCCATTCCATAGACAACACAACTCATCACGATCAAGAACACCCCGAAATCTGTGCTTCCATAGGCAAAGAAACCATAGCGCAGCACCCATGCAATGAGGGCAAAAAGCATAACATTTTTGATGCCATAGCGTTTCAAAAAGAAGGGAATAGTCAAAATAAAGATGGTTTCAGATACCTGAGAAATCGAATAAATGATGGTGGAATAGCGCTCGACGAGCGTGCCTTTCGGAAAACTACTTAAATAGGCATCTCCGTACATATTGGAAAGTTGAAGGGCCGCCCCAAGTAGGATAGAAAAAACAAAAAAGAGCGCCATTTGATAATTCGCAAAAAGCTTGAAGGCGTCCAAGCCGAGTTGTTGGGCTAAGGATTTTTTTTCATTAGATTTTCCTTGCGGATGACAGGCTGGTAAAGAGAAGGCATAGAGTCCTAGTAAGATGGCGCCGATTCCTGCAATATAAAATTGATTGACAGATGCCTTGCTGCCGCTGAGGTTAGTGAGCCACATAGCAGCAATAAAGCCGATGGTGCCCCAAACCCGGATTTTTGGAAAATCAGTCTGTACATTTAGGTTGTTCATCTTTAAAATACGGTAAGAAACCGAGTTGGAAAGTGAGATCGTAGGCATATAGGCGAGCATGCCGCCAAAAATAAGCCAGTACAAGATTTCATATTCGGCAAAACTTCGGAGTGCGGGGTAAGCCCCTTGGAAATACTCAATTTGCGGAATGAGTAACATAAAAAAGCCGTAGGTGAGGTGTAAAATGCCATACAAGCGCTCAGCACGCAGCCATTTATCGGCAATGATACCGATCAGCGAAGGCATCAGGATAGAGGAGAGTGCGAGTGTGGAAAAGATGGCGCCAAATTGTGGAAAGCTCCAACCTTTTCCTTCTGTGCAGTACGTGCCAATGGTAGTGAGCCAAGCTCCCCAAACAAAAAATTGAAAAAAACTAAGTAAGGTGAGTCTAGTTTTGATGGCGGCGGTTAAGTTCATCTCGGATTTTTGAGGCTAGTTCGTAATCTTCGTTGTCGAGTGCCTCTGCTAATTGGTGCTCTAGCTCTTCTGTAGCATAGATATCCCATTCGTTTGGCGCTTTGTCGTCTTGGTCAAAGATATCATTTTCGTCGTCAAAATCATAGGGCTCAGAGATGCCGCTCGGCGAAATACCGCTCACTTCGTCGAGGATGCTGTCTAGTGTGTAGATAGGTGCTTTGAAGCGCACACCAATAGCGATAGCGTCTGAAGTACGGGAGTCTAGCTCGGTCGGGACGCCGTTTTGCTCGCAAATGAGTTTGGCAAAAAAGACACCGTCTTTGAACTTATAAATCAGTATTTCTTTAACTTCTACGCTGAATGCTTGGCAAAATGCACGGAAGAGGTCGTGGGTGAGGGGCCGTGAAGGCACCATGTTTTCGAGCTCTACAGCAATAGCCTGGGCTTCAAAACCACCAATGACAATGGGTAGTTTGCGCAAGCCACCTCGTTCTTCAAGTGTAAGAACATAAGAGCCAGATTGTGTTTGGCTATAGGCGATGCCTGCGATGTCTAGGATGATTTTTTTCATTAGTGTTGGGCAGCACGGAAGCGCTGTACTGCTGCTGTAAAGCGTGGCAGTACCTCAAAGGCATCGCCTACAATTCCGTAGTCGGCGGCTTTGAAGAATGGTGCTTCGGCATCGGTGTTGATCACGACAATTACTTTAGAGCCATTGACACCCGCAAGGTGTTGAATGGCGCCTGAGATACCAGCGGCAATGTAAAGATTGGGGCGGATGGCAACGCCAGTCTGACCAACGTGCTCGTGGTGCGGACGCCATCCGATGTCGGCCACTGGCCGCGAACAAGCGGTGGCTGCGCCAAGGGCCGCGGCAAGGTCTTCGACCATGCCCCAGTTCTCAGGGCCTTTGAGTCCACGGCCGGCAGAAACCACTAGTTCGGCTTCTGGCAATGGAATGGCTCCTTCAGGTTTTTTGGTCGCTTTAATGGTAATGGCACTGCTGCCGGCTTGGCTGTCAAAGGCCTCTGTGCTGCAGTTGCCACCCGTTTGCTCGGGCTGGATACTGTTGGGCAACAAAGAAATAATGCGAACTGCGCTATTTACCTTGACAAAACCAAAGGCTTTACCCGAAAAAACATTGACTTTCGTGCTGCCATCGGCTTCAGGAAGGGCAACTGCACCGGCAACTAGGCCGGCTTTGAGGCGCACCGATAAGCGTGGCGCAACTGCTTTTCCGATGAGGTCGTGAGAAAAGATGATGGTGCTGGCGCCAACTTTGGCAGCGGCAGCCGCCACTAATTTAACGAGCTGACTTGGGTCTTGGCCATCAACGCCTGCATCTTGCAAAACGGTGCTGGCACCATAAGCGCCTAATGTAGCCAAGAGCTCTGCAGCAGCGTTTCCGTTAGTCACAACAGCGACGTCTGCGCCTAATTTTTTAGCATAAGTGACGGTCTCCAAAGCTGCTTTGGACAAACCATTCGCTGAATTGATGTATACGAGATTCATGGGTGTAAAGCTTAAATGACTTTGGCTTCGTTGTGCAATAGCGCAACGAGTTCGTCGAGGTTGTTTGGATCGATGAGTTTAACTGAAGACTTGGCAGCTGGCATGCTGTAAGTGCTGAAGGTAGTGAGGGCTTCGAGCGCAGCTGGTGCAACTACGTTGAGTGGCTTGGTGCGCGCTGCCATGATGCCGCGCATGTTTGGGATGCGCTGCTCGGCCATTCCTTTTGCACAGCTAATCACAGCTGGAGCCTGTACCTCAACTTCTTGCATTCCGCCTACGATTTCGCGCTCGCAGCTGATGGTGCTGCCCGCAACGTCGAGTTTGGTCGCGATAGAAATATAGGGCAACTCTAGCGCCTCGGCGATCATGCCGGCAACTTGCGAGCCGTTGTAATCAATAGTTTCTTTACCGGTCAGGATGAGGTCAAAGCCTTTGCCTTTGGCATATTCGGCAATTTGCATCGCGACAAAATAAGCGTCTGTAGCTGGGGCGTCTATGCGAATAGCGTCGTCGGCACCAATGGCCAAAGCCTTGCGGATAACGGCGTCGTCTGAAGCCGTACCAACGGTAATGATGGTGACGTTGCCACCTTGCGCTTCTTTGAGCTCAAGGGCGCGCACCAAGGCATACCATTCGTCGTAGGGATTGACAATATATTGAACGCCATTTTCGTCAAATTGCGTATTACCATTGGTAAAAGCAATTTTTGAAGTGGTGTCTGGCGCTTTGGAAATACAAACAAGGATGTTCATGTGTGTCGATTTAATGCGGGGCAAAGTTAAGTAAAATTGCAAAAAGGAAGGCCGAAAAGAAAGTCAATAATGCGACTTTTTTCAGTTCTGGATCGAGCTCAGCGGGCACTTGGGTTTCAAGCACTGTTTTGAGGTGCACAACCAAGCCAAAAGAGGGAAGGAGTGCGATGAATAAATAGTAATTATAGGCACTCACCGCCAACAGATAAACCGTAAAAAACCAAGTAGCCAAGCCTGTGGCCACCAAGAAAACATGGTAAATTTTACCTTTATCGAAACCGAGCTTGACCACCATGGTGCGCTTGTGCATCTGTGTATCGTTCTTTACATCCCTTAGGTTATTGAGGTTCAGAACAGCCGTGCTCCAAGCGCCAATACTGATGGCCGGAAACAAAACCAACCACTCAAAATTTTCGCCGTAGAGTCCAAAAACGCCAATGACGCTCACTAAACCAAAAAATAGAAAGACCATGACGTCGCCCAAACCCCTGTATCCGTAAGCGTTTTTCCCGACGGTATAGGTGATGGCCGCCGCAATACAAAGAACCGCAAGTACGAGGTAAATCAAGATGGCTTCGCGATTCAAATTTCCGATACTCACGTAAATCAAGTATAATGCAGCTAACAATGACAGAAAGCCCACGAGCCACATCCCTTTCTTCATTTGAGCAGCAGTGAGTTGCCCGCTCTGAATGGCGCGCGCCGGGCCCACTCTTTGCGCGTTGTCGGTCCCTTTTTGGCTGTCGCCAAGGTCATTGGCAAAGTTAGAAAGCACCTGAAAACCAATGGTGGTGAGGAGCGCCAAACTAAAAATGAGCCCATCGAAAGCACCCAAAAGGGCCGCCAGGCCCGTGCCCACAATGATTCCCGAAACAGAAAGCGGTAGCGTTCTCAAGCGCGCCGCGTGTAGCCATGCTTTGATCATGATTTCTTATAAATTGGAACCGTACTACACGGCTCACCATACATTATTGACTTGACATGTGGTTGCAAAAGGCGCACCAGGTAAGACATCGCAAACGCGGGGTCTGCAATATCGGCGCAACCTTTGATAATGACGCGCTGATCTTTTATTTCATTCGTATCGATCGAGCAAATGGCTTCTTGAATAAGTGCTTTGGTAAGCTCAATTTCAGACCCTACCTGACTGTATACATTTTCCTTCTCCAAAGCCGACGTCACGAGCATAAACGCCCAGGTCGGGATAATGGCGTCGGTGCTGCAAAAAATATAGACGGCTTTACCTTGGTATTGCGTCCAGTGGTGGTTCTTGATCCAGTCGCGGAAATCCTTTTCTTTCAAGACCAAGCCCTGCCACAGTTGAGCGGCGAGGTCAATACCAACCATTTGTACAGTGGGTTTGTAGTTGGCGAGGTCTAGCTGAATGAGGCCGCTCTCCTTGACTTTATTTCTGATTTCTTCCACGTCCTAAAATTAGTCCTTCTTTTTGTAATCGTAAACAACAATTGTGGGGCTTTGTTGGGGGCTCACCGCTGTTTGCTCATCGGCTAAGGCCAGCGCTTCTAATTCGGCGAGCCTTTCGGCTTCAATGGCACGTTTCAAATCTCCTTCAAAATCGGGTGGTTCTATGCCGAGTTCTTTTTCAATTTCATACTGATATTTTGGGCGTTGCGGCCCTTGTTTGCGATAGATGAAGGCCAACACCACGCCCACAATAAGCCCCGAGAGGTGCCCCTGCCAAGAAACCCGAGGCTGCGTCGGAAAAACGCCCCAAATCATGGAGCCATACAGAAAAATGATAAAAAGAGACAGCGCCTGCAGGGGCAAATAGCCGCGCAAAACACCAGAGGCAAACAGAAACCCGGCGAGCGCATAAATGACACCGCTCATCCCGATGTGTACTGCGCCGTTAGAACCACCAATGAGCCAAAGCAGCGCGCCCGTAAACAGCCAAGACAGCAAAAACACGCGCCAGGCCACCGTTTTGTAGGAGTAAAACAAAAGGCCGAGCAGTAAAAAAGTAGGTAAGCTGTTGTTGAGGATGTGCTTGATGTCGCTGTGCGCATGGATCCAAGGCATCAAGACAATGCCGCGCAAGCCTTTTTGGTCGAGCGCAACGAGCCCATAGCGCTGAAAGTCTGTCGGGAAAATATAATCGGCCCAATACACCAACCACATCAGAATGAGCACCACCAAAGCGGGCCCAAATGACGGCAGCAAGCGAGATTCAAAATAGGGATCTTGACGCATGTTGCTTGCAAGTCAAGTTTTGTGCCATGTGAAAAGGTGCTGCCATAGTGGCATGAAATTCAGTGATTATGCTGAATGAATAACATTTTTTACAGACGAAAATATAATGTAAAACAAGTGTAAGGCGTTTGTAACTAACAATTTAATTTTGTGGTCCCAATATGGGACCAGTTATTTTTTTTTCATAAATTTGAAACTGATGAAGAATATCATCGCGCTAGGAACGCTTGTTAAATTTTGGGAACAGCCTGGCAGACTTGATGCTGAACAACCCTTAAGAGTTTGGTATAGCGAGGTTAAAAAGGCAAATTGGCTTAATCCACATGACGTAAAAAAGCAATTTGGATCAGCTAGTTTGATAACAAATAACAGAGTGGTTTTTAATATCAAAGGAAATAAGTACCAATTAGTTGTTCAAATCAATTACTCATCGAGTTGGGTTTTTGTTCGATTTATCGGCACACATGATGAATATGATGAAATAGATGCTTCAACAATTTAATCCACAAAGATGAAAGTAATCAAAACTGAAAAGGACTACCAACAAGCATTAGAAAAAATGTCTACTCTTTTCCATGCTATTCCCGGTTCGACTGAATTTGAGGATGCCGAATTACTGATGGCACTCATTGAGCACTATGAGTTGAAGCATTTTCCAATGTTGCCTCCTGACCCTATTGAGGTCATTAAATTCAGGATGGAACAATTGAATCTCAAGCGCAAAGACCTTGAAAAGTATATTGGAACTAGGGCAAGAGTGTCAGAAGTACTGAACGGAAAACGCACATTGAGCCTTCAAATGATAAAAACCCTGAGTAAAGAACTTGGCATTCCGATAGGTAGTTTGATTTGCTAACCCACCCGAAAACTCCCCACCAGTACACCCGTCTCTTTCGACACCATTGCACTGCTTTCAAAAGGGAATTCCAAACTCACCAAGCCGCAGGTTTTGAGTAAAATGAACCCAGCGCTCAACTCGCTTGCTAACTCGCTGATGCCTTCATTGTGGCCAATGAGCAAAACGTCTTCAGGGCTCTGAAGTGCATTGATGATTTTCAACATTTCATCAGAAGATGCTAAATACAAGTCATCTACAAACACGATGCTTACTCCTGGAAATAAATCCTTGATTGCTGCCCACGTCTGCCGCGTGCGCACGGCGCTGGAACATAAAATATGACCCACCTGAAATGGGTTTTGCGTATAAAATTCCCTGAATTCTTGGAGCTGCTCATAGGCCCTCGGCAGCAACTCCCGATCGAAATCTTCGCCTGTTGGCGAAATTTGGTTGGTTTTGGCGTGGCGAAGGAGGTGGAGTTTCATGTTATTTCGGTATTAACTATTCTGTTGCTTCTTTCTCAAATGGAGTAAAGGAAGCACTATCTTGTTTTCCATGGATATTTTGGCTCAGAATTATTAATTCTGTAATGAATTTGACAAAAGGTATTTGAGTTTTGCTGGATCTTGGCGGTTATCCCAAAATAAATATACAATTATCTTCTTTGGTCTCACTAGGTAGAAAAGACTAAATCCATCGAATACAAACTCTCTAATTTTTGAAATTCCGTAAGGTTTTCCACACTTTGGGTAATTTAGGAGAACTTTTATGTGTTCATCTAGTCTAGTGATGATATATTCACGAAATTTTTTATCGACTTCATTTGCTTCCCAAAAGAACAGCAATCGCTTAAATTGATCAATAGCAGTTTGTGACCAAATTACATCTCTTTCAACCATTGCGCTGCTTGTTGCATCACAGCTGCATGGTCAAGTGTTTTTCCTTCTTGAACATCTTGATGACTTTTAGCGAGGAGTGTGTCAATGGCTGCTGTAACTTCTGATTCAAAATTTGATGATGAAGCAGATGCATTCTGCAGATTTGGATTGGATTTTAGGGCAGATTTGTTCATCACTTTTCTTTTCATCAAAATTACAACTTAACAACCTACTGAAATTACGTAAAAATACTGAAAGAAACTATTTTAACTTCACCAACTTACTTCCCAAGCTCTCCGAATACAAATTCGCGCCCTCGCAGGTCATGTGGTGCGAGTCGTAGAAATGCTGTGGGTTCTTGAAATTCGGGGAGCTCATGACCATGAATTTGCGGTAGTTGGGGTCTAGGCGATACACTTTGCCGAGTTCGGGTGAAATATTCAAAATCAGTTTGGTTCCGTGCTGCTTGCACAAGGCAGCGATATCGTGCAGGGTTTCAAAGTCCGCAACGCGCTGGGTTTTGGTGATGGAGTCAAAACGGGTGAGGGCGAGGCTGTCCGTGCAGACAAAACCTTTGCCAGTGTACCTGCCGTAGGCTGGGTTACTGACGACGTGGGCTTTGGAGGGAATGATGCGCTTGGTGTAGAAATAGAGGTAGCGCAACAGGAGTTTGGCGTTGGGGTAGCGCAGCACCAGTTGGGTTTTGAGCCAAGGGTGGAGGCGCGAGTTGTAGACGAGGTCATGGGCAGACTCCAGGCCCTCGAGGTCTATGATGTCGGGGTAGATGTCGAGCAGGACGTAGTCTAGTTTTGTTTTTTTGAAGGCGTCTTGGAGCAAAAAGTAGCTGATTTTGGGTGGTTGGCCACTGCTGCCAAAGTTGAACCAATCGATGTGGGTGGCGCTTGAAAGGATATACGGATTGATGTTGCGATAGGCCGTGGAGCTCCCGATAATGAGGCCGCGGGCTTGGGTGGGTTTTTGGTGGGCCCAGCTCTCAAATTCGTCGATTCGCGCAAAGCTACTGCCCCAATGGGTCATGTGGCCGAAGCTTTTTTGCTCTAGCTTGAGCGTAAAGTTCGTGGAAAGCGCAATCAAGACGAGCCCGGCTAAGGTCAATATGACAAAAGCGAGTAGGCTTCGGAGGATTTTACGGACAAACTGGCGCATCAGAACTGAAAATAAATGAAAGATTGCTGACTACCAAGTTTAAGCAAGACGGCGAGCGCAAACACAAAGTAAATACCGTTGCGCAAAATGCGTTGAGCGGGCACGCGCAAGCTGCGTTCGTTGTGGCGCAAATACCAGTCGAGCAATAAGAGCAAGGCCCCCCATGCCACTACGCTCGTGCCTTGAATGCCTCCTGAAGTATTGAATTTGGTGCAAAGCGTTTGGAGGTACAGCGCAGCATCTGAGAGCGTTTCTGCCCGAAAGAAGATCCACGCGAAGGTGACGAAAGTGAAGGTACTGAGTAGCTGAAAAAGTTCTTTCCAAGTGGGCAACATGCGATTTTGTGCCACCACATCAGTGGTATGTTGCCGGTTCTTATTGAGCAAAAGCAAGGGCAAGAAACCGCAGGCGTGGATCAAACCCCAGACAATGAAATTCCAGCTGGCACCGTGCCAAAAACCACTGACTAAAAAGATGATGAACGTATTGCGGATGGCTTTGGCCTTCCCGTTTTTGGAGCCCCCGAGCGGAATATAGAGGTAATCTCTGAACCAAGACGAGAGCGAGATGTGCCAGCGGCGCCAAAACTCGGCGAGGTCTCGGGAGAAGTACGGGAATTTGAAGTTGCTCAGCAGTTCAAAGCCAAAGAGTTTGGCGGTACCGAGCGCAATATCGGAATAGCCCGAGAAGTCTCCGTAGATCTGAAAGCTAAAACCGATGGCACCTAAAATTAGGGTAAAGGAGTTGAGTTCGCCCGGGTTTTGGTAAATCTGATCCACCATACCGGCAAGCGTATCGGCAATCACGACTTTCTTGAACAAACCCCACAAGATCAATCTACAGCCCTCGAGCGCTTGTTGATAGTTAAAAGTCCGGGCTTTTTGTACTTGTGGCAATAAGTGGTTGGCTCGCTCAATGGGGCCTGCCACCAACAAAGGGAAGAAACTCACAAACACGGCGTAGTCCACAAAATTGCGAACAGGCTTTTGCTGCCCGCGGTAGATGTCAAAAACATAAGACATCCCGTGAAAGGTATAGAAGGAAATCCCGATGGGTAAGGCTACTTGGAGCAGCACGGGGTTGGTATGCAAACCCAATAATTCCAATCCTTCTTGAAATTGGAGCGCAAAGAAGTTGTAGTATTTGAAAACGGCGAGAATACCGAGGTTATTGACAATACTGAGCCACAAAAAGAGTTTGGCTTTTTTGCGATCGGGCGAGGCCACCCAAAAGCCGTAGGCGTAGTCTAGGGCAGTGCTGAGCATGAGCAGGCCCATGAAGGCCCAACTCCACCAACCATAAAAGAAGTAGCTGGCCACCAAAATGAGGGCGTTTTGCCACTGCAAAGATCGGTTCAATACAAACCAATACAGCGCAAAAACGAGGGGCAAAAACAGAAAGAATTCGAACGAATTGAATAACATCTAGCCCAAAATTAGCAATTATAAGCTCGGGTTGAGCAGCTTGAGCTTTTCGATGTCGTTAAAGATAGGAAGCGTGAGGTGCTGTTCGAGCAGCATGAGGTGCTCCATGCGGTGGCAGTCTGAGCCCAAAAAGTCTACAAGGCCTTTTTGAATGAGTTCTTCGGCCATTTTTCTGACGCCCGGCCCGTAGTGGCCCGTGAGCGAACCTAAATTGACTTGAATTTTGATGTTGCGCTCCCGGAGTTGCTCCACTTTTTCAAAGTTGCCGTGGTAGTAAGGGTAGCGCTCAAAATGTGCCAACACCGGAACATAGCCCGCCACCTGTAGCTCAAAAAGCGCTTGGGCTTCGTATTGGCTGGCGTGCAGCATACTGTATTCCATCAACACATAATTGTGGCCAAAACTCAATATGTCTTTGGCTTTTATTTTGGGCAACAGCGTTTCATCGCAGTAGTATTCTGCAGCGGCCTCGAGCTCAATCGGAATTTGCAGCCTTTTGATTTCAGCCTGTACTTCAGCCAAACCCGTTAAAATGATTTCAGAAGTATTGGGGTGCACCTCGCCAAGGATATGCGGGGTGGTGATCACTTTTCGGTAGCCCAGTTGTGCAAATTTGTTGAGCATGGCAATGCTGTGCTCCATGGTGGGTGCGCCGTCGTCTATGCCCGGAATGAGATGGGAATGCATGTCGGCAACCAATTGACTTAAGTCAAAGGGTGTTGATCGTTTTTTGGGTCCGAAAAGAGATTTGAGGATGCTCATGATTACCTCCCAAGATACATATGATTGTAATAATCTTGATACGCGCCGCTGGTTACTTTCTCTACCCACGCTTGGTTGGCGAGGTACCAGTCGACGGTGTGCTCGAGTCCTTTTTCAAAGGTGATGGAGGGTTTCCAGCCGAGTTCGGTTTCGAGTTTGGTGGCGTCAATGGCGTAGCGCTTGTCGTGGCCAGCGCGGTCAGTGACGTAGGTGATGAGTTGTTCGGAGCTGCCGCTGGCGCGCCCGAGTTTGCGGTCGAGGAGGCTGCAGAGGAACCTGACCAGCTCGATGTTGGTCCATTCGTTGAGGCCGCCGACGTTGTAAGACTCGCCGAGGCGCCCGTTGTGGAAAATGGTATCGATGGCGCTGGCGTGGTCTTCTACCCATAGCCAGTCTCGGATGTTGTCGCCTTTGCCGTAGACGGGCAGGGGCTTTTCATTGACGATGTTGTGGATCATCAGTGGAATGAGTTTTTCTGGGAAATGATGCGAGCCGTAGTTGTTGGAGCAGTTGCTCATCTTGACGGGCAAGCCGTAGGTGTGGAAATAGGCGCGCACGAAGTGGTCCGACGACGCTTTGGAGGCCGAATACGGGCTGCGCGGGTCATAGGCGGTTTGTTCGGTAAAGAGGCCTTCTTCGCCCAAACTGCCATAAACTTCGTCTGTCGAGACATGATGAAAAACATGCCCAGCTTCATTTTGCCAAGCAGCGCGTGCCGCTTCTAATAAATTGACCGTACCTACCACGTTGGTCAGTACAAACTCCATGGGGCCTTCAATAGAGCGGTCTACGTGGCTCTCTGCCGCCAAATGGATGACGTCGGTGATCTGGTGCTTTTCAAAAATGGCTTTCAGCGCTGCGGGGTCGCAGATGTCGGCTTTCTCAAAGCGGTAGTTGGGGGCGTCTGCTACGTCGCTGAGGTTTTCGAGGTTGCCCGCGTAGGTGAGTTTGTCGAGGTTCACGATGAGGTAAGCCGGGTAGTGGCGCACCATTCTTCTGACCAAGTGCGAACCAATAAAACCTGCGCCGCCCGTAATGAGGATGTGTTTTTGAAAGTTAGTCTCCATGTTGTGAGTTGTTGGAAGTAGACTGCAGCGCTTTCCATTCTTCAAAGGAAGGGAGTAAAGTGTCTTTTTCTGAAAGCATTAATTCATTTGTTGGCAACTGCCAATCGATTGCGAGTTGTGGGTCGTTGTAAAGGATTCCTCCTTCGTGCGCCTTGCTGTACAGGTTGTCTACTTTATAAGCAAAAACAGCTGTTTCGCTCAGTACAACAAACCCATGGGCAAAGCCCCTCGGGATAAAAACTTGCTTTTTATTTTGATCGTTCAAAACAATGCTCAAATGCTGCCCAAATGTAGGGGAGTCTGGGCGTAAGTCCACGGCGATATCTAGTACTTCGCCCTGCAAAACCCTCACGAGCTTGGCTTGGGCAAAAGCACCGCTCTGAAAGTGCAGGCCGCGCAACACGCCTCTCGAAGATTTAGATTCGTTGTCTTGGATAAACTGGGTTGGTGCCACGTGTGCAGCAAACCAAGCTTGCTGGTAGCTTTCCATGAAGTAGCCCCTTTGGTCTTCAAAAACCGTAGGTTCAATGACAACTAGGTCGGCAATTGAGGTGGGCGTGCTTTTCATTTGGAAAAACGGTTCAGTAAATACTGCCCGTAGCCGGTTTTGGCCAAATCTTGGGCCAAGCGCAGCACTTGGGTTTTGTCAATGAAGCCCATCTCGTAGGCAATTTCTTCTAGGCAAGCAATTTTGAGGCCTTGGCGTTTCTCGATGGTTTGGATAAAACTAGAAGCCTCAAGCAAAGACTCGTGCGTACCGGTGTCTAGCCAAGCATAACCACGGCCCATGAGCTCTACCTGCAGGCGGTCTTTGGCCAAGAATACTTCATTGACGGTCGTGATTTCGAGTTCTCCGCGGGCCGAAGGCTTGATTTGCTGGGCCACTTGCACCACCTCGTTGGGGTAGAAGTAGAGCCCAACCACTGCAAAATTAGATTTGGGTTCGGCTGGTTTCTCTTCAATAGAGATGACCTTTCCGTCGGTGTCAAACTCAGCTACACCATAGCGTTCTGGGTCTGCAACCCAGTAGCCAAATACGGTGGCGGTTTGCTTTTCGCTTACATTGGATAGCGCACTTTTCAAGAGCTTAGACAGGCCTTGACCATAAAAAATGTTGTCGCCGAGCACCAAACAGACGTCGTCGGTGCCGATGAACTCTTTTCCGATGATAAACGCTTGGGCAAGCCCGTCTGGCGAAGGTTGTTCGGCGTAGCTGAACTTGATGCCGAGCTCTTCGCCGCTACCGAGCAATTTCTGGAAGAAAGGGAGGTCAAAAGGCGTAGAAATGATCAGGATTTCCTTGATTCCGGCCAACATCAGTACAGAGATGGGGTAGTAAATCATGGGTTTGTCATAGATTGGCAACAATTGTTTAGACACCCCTTTGGTAATAGGGTGCAACCTGGTGCCTGATCCGCCTGCTAATACAATTCCTTTCATATGCTTTTGAGTCTATTCAATTTACAAAGACCAATACTCAAGGTCAGTAACTTGCCCGCGGTAAATGCCCTTGACATCGACAAAAACGCCCTTGCCATCTTTGAGTAAAGACTTGAAGTAGGCTTCGTTGTAGTTCATGTATTCGCGGTGGTTGACCGCAAGAATAATGGCGTCGTAGTCTGAGCGCAGGTTGGTGGTGAGGCCAATGCCGTATTCGTGCTCCATTTCTGAGGAGTCGGCATGGGGGTCAATGACGTCTACATTGATTTGGAAAGACTGGAGTTCTTTCACGACGTCAATCACTTTTGAGTTGCGGATATCCGAAACGTTTTCTTTGAAGGTAGCGCCCATTACGAGCACGTGCGCTTCTTGGATCATTTTGCCTTGGGCAATGATTTTTTTGGCGGTTTGCTTGCCGATATAAAAGCCCATGGAGTCATTGACATAGCGACCCGAGTTGATGACCTTAGAGTGGTAGCCCACTTGCATGGCTTTGTGCACTAAATAGTAAGGGTCTACGCCAATGCAGTGGCCGCCCACAAGCCCTGGGTAAAACTTCAAAAAGTTCCATTTGGTTCCAGCTGCTTCTAGTACGTCAAAAGTATTGATGCCGAGCTTATTGAAAATAATAGAAAGCTCATTGACGAGCGAAATATTGACATCGCGCTGCGTGTTTTCGACAATTTTGGCCGCTTCGGCTACTTTGATGCTTGTGGCGCGATGCACGCCAGCAGCTACTACCAATTCGTAGGTCTTGGCAATTTGGTCTAAAGATTCTGCGCAGCAGCCCGATACAATTTTGATGACGTTTTGAAGGGTGTGTTCTTTGTCTCCGGGGTTGATGCGCTCCGGCGAGTAACCCACCATGAAATCTTCTCTGAACTTGAGCCCAGAGGCTTCTTCTAAGATCGGAATGCAGTCTTCTTCGGTACAGCCAGGGTATACCGTAGATTCAAACACCACGTAATCGCCTTTTTTGAGCGCTTGCCCAACGGTACGGCTCGCACCCAATAAGGGCTTGAGGTCGGGGAGGTTGGTCTCGTCTATAGGCGTAGGCACCGCAACAATAAAAAACGTGGCCTCTTGGAGGTCGTCGATGTTGCAGGTAAATTGGATGTCGCGGTTTTCGAAATCAGCAGCGCTGAGTTCGCGGCTGGGGTCTTCGCCGCGCTGCATCATGCCCACGCGCGAGGCGTTGATGTCAAAACCAATGACGCTGATGCGCTTGGCAAATTCTAGGGCAATAGGCAAGCCTACATAACCGAGGCCAATGACGGCCAGTTTGGTGTCTTTTTGGAGGAGTTTGTCGTAGATCATTTTTGAGCGTCTCTTACTTGATAAATCCGTTCGATGATGTCCACTACTTTCATGCCTTCGAGTGCATTGGTAGTGGGCGAGGTGCGGCCATTGAGGGTATCAATGACGTTACTGATGATGTAGTTGTGGTTGGCAGCCGAGCCTTTGTAGGGGCCGTAGTCGTTGCCTGGGTTGGTTGGGGCAAGTTCGGGCATTTCGTAGCCCGCAATGTTGCAGACCTCTACTTCGTTCATGTATTGCCCGCCAATCTTGACAGAGCCGTTTTTGCCAATGATGGTCATGGAAGACTCCAGGTTTTGGTTGGCTACAGAGGTAGAGTAGTTGAGGCTGCCCATACCGCCGTTAATGAAATCAAAGCTCACAAAGCCGGAGTCTTCAAAATCGGTGTAGTCTTGGTGGTTGAAATCGGCAAATTTGCCTTGGATGTTTTGGATGTCTCCAAATAGCCAATACATGATATCGATGAAGTGGCTGAACTGCGTAAAGAGCGTGCCGCCGTCCAAATCTTTGGTGCCTTTCCAGCCGCCTGCTTTATAGTAGCGCTCGTCGCGGTTCCAGTAGCAGTTGAGCTGCACCATGTAGATGTCGCCGAGTACTTTTCTATCAATAAGGTCTTTGATCCAGACGCTCGGGGGCGAGTAGCGGTTTTGCATCACGCAAAACACTTGCTTAGACACCTGTAAAGACTTGTAAATGATTTGTTCGCAGCTTTCTTTGCTCAGGCCCATCGGTTTTTCGCAGACCACGTGTTTTTTGGCTTCGAGCGCCTTGAGCGCTTGCTCGGCGTGCAGGCCGTTGGGCGTGCAGACATTCACGACGTCGTAGGCCAGGTTGCTGGCCAAGAGCTCGTCTATGGAACTGAAAAATGGGACGTCGAAGTCTTGGGCCCCACAGGCTTCTTGGCCGCGCGGGTCTACTAAGGCTACTAATTCTCCTTCGGCGTCGCGGCGCACCATTTCGGCGTGGCGCTTGCCGATGTGTCCGGCGCCCACAATGGCAAATTTGATCTTACTCATGTATTTTGTTTACGTTTCCGTTGTTTAATGCGTATTGTTCGCCGCTTTCTGGGCAAGTGGCGCGGCCCTCGGTGTCAAATTGGAGGCGGTGCCCGTATGCAGACATCCAGCCAATTTGGCGCGCGGGGTTGCCCACCACGAGCGCATAGGGCGGCACGTGTTTGGTCACAACCGCTCCGGCACCAATAAAGGCGTAGGCGCCAATGTCATGGCCGCAAACGATGGTGGCGTTGGCGCCTATGCTGGCCCCTTTGCCCACGCGGGTTTGCAGGTAGCTGTCGCGGCGGTTCACGGCGCTGCGCGGGTTCATGACGTTGGTAAATACCATTGAAGGGCCCAAAAAGACGTCGTCTTCGCAAATAACGCCCGTGTAAATGCTTACGTTGTTCTGGACCTTCACGTTGTTGCCCAAAACTACCTCAGGCGAGATCACGACGTTTTGGCCAATATTGCAGCGCTCGCCAATTTGGCAAGCCGGCATGATGTGCGAAAAATGCCAAATTTTGGTGCCTTCGCCAATTTGGCAACCGGCGTCAATGACTGCTGTTTCGTGGGCAAAATAACTCATTACTTGATTTGGTATTTGTCAAAGTTAGCGTGATCTGTTTGGCGCAGCTCTTCGGGGCTAAGGCTCTTGAAATAAGCGTAGGTGCGCTTGAGCCCCTCAGCGCGGTCTATTTGCGGTTCCCAACCCAATAGCGCTTTGGCTTTGGTGATATCGGGCTGGCGTTGCTTAGGGTCGTCTATGGGTAAATCTTTGTAGATGACTTTTTGGTCGGTGCCGGTGAGCTTGATGATTTCTTCGGCAAACTGGCCAATCGTAATTTCGTCGGGGTTCCCGATATTGACAGGGTCTGGGCAGTCCGAGTGCAAGAGGCGCACAATGCCTTCTACGAGGTCATCGACGTAGCAAAACGAGCGCGTTTGCGAGCCATCGCCAAAAATGGTGAGGTCTTCACCGCGCAACGCTTGGCCAATAAACGCTGGCAACACGCGGCCGTCGTTGAGGCGCATGCGCGGGCCGTAGGTATTGAAAATGCGCACAATGCGGGTTTCTAGGCCGTGGTAGGTGTGGTAGGCCATGGTGATGGCTTCCTGAAAGCG
>JAIXUE010000018.1 GCA_027483605.1 Cryomorphaceae bacterium
CTTGAACAAGCGCCAACGGCAACGTTAGACAGCGTGTAGGTAAAAGTCCCGGTAGTTGCTGTAGGCACGGGTAGTGTAACAGAAGAACTTGTTGGCGAAGTCGTAATGGTTTGGTTGGCCCCACCGTTGATGCTATAGGTAAAGGTATACGGCGCCGTAGAGTTAGACCCAGTGAAGGTAATGTTGGGTTGCGCCCCATTTTCACAGACGCTTGCTGTTCCGGAGATTGCAGCCGCGGGAACAGGATTGATGGTAACTACAATCGTATTGGAAGCCCCAGTACAACTTCCTGAGGTTGCATTGACGCTGTAGCTGCCTGCAGTATTCACCGTAATAGATGAAGAGGTTTGCCCCGAGCTCCACAAATAGCTATCAAATGTTCCTGTAGATAGTGTAATACTTTGTCCTTGACATAAATTGACAGCACCACTCGCTGTGATGGTTGGTTGTGGTAGTGTATTTACCGTTAATACTTGAACGCCACTGGTAGCCGTACAACCGTTTGCATTGGTAACCGTTACAGTGTAATTACCAGCTTGTGTAGCTGTTAAGCTAGAAGAGGTGGCGTTGGGTATCACCGCACCATTCAAATTCCAAACATAAGTACCACCCCCTGTTGCAGTAAGCACCACTGATGATCCTTGACAAAAAGTCAAAGGCCCATTGGCGCTGACGGTAGGAATAGGCAGCGGGTTGACGGTTACAGTCATTTGTGCAGTATTCGCACACTGCCCGCCTGAAGGCGTGAAAGTGTAGGTTGTGGTAGCTAAAGGATTGATCGTTGGAGACCATGTACCCGAAATACCATTGATGGAAGTGGTGGGAAGTGAGAAAGTGCCATTGTAACAAATAGGGGTGATCTGATTGAAAGTTGGCGTTAAGGGAACACTAAAGTTTACCACTGTGGCTGCAGA
Organism: Cryomorphaceae bacterium; assembly: GCA_027483605.1. GTDB lineage: Bacteria > Bacteroidota > Bacteroidia > Flavobacteriales_D > Crocinitomicaceae > UBA952. Next base: position 915 of record JAIXUE010000018.1, read on the forward strand.
GGTTCCTGAACATCCATAAGAGTTGGTCACCATAACAGTATAGTTTCCTGCGGCATTGACAGAGATACTTTGTGTGGTCGCATTGGTACTCCAGAGGTAGCTCGAAAAAACTGAAGTGGTTAACGTTACGCTTGTTCCGTTACAAGCAGTGATGGGTCCGGGCGGGGTAATCAGCGGCTGAGGGAGTGGATTGATCACTACTGATACGGGTGTGCTGGTACTACTACAGCCATTAACTGTAGCCGTAATAAGGTATTGTAAGGTTACAGGCCCTGAACTGAGGTTTTGAACGGTTCCGGTAAACTGACTATTCGGAGCGGAAATGGTGCCGCTAGTTGTTGTGGTCACGCCTGTAGGTAAGGACCCTGACAAAGCCCAAGTATAACTGGCAGGCGGAGCTGTAATACTAGGTGTGAGCGGAATCGAAAAAGCAACACCTGAACAAACAGCACTTGAACTACCCACAGTGAGTGTTGGAATAGGTTTGATCACCACGTTGAGTGTGTCTTTAGCTGGTCCACAGGGGCCAACAGGGTCGTTGGTAGTAAGGATAAGACTGACACTACCGGCTGCTATGTCTGCAGCACTTGGCGTGTAAATGGTACTCAAAGATGCAACGCTCTGAAAAGTTCCGCTCCCTGTTGTAGACCAAGCTGCACTTGTAGCAGCACCGCCTATACTTCCTTGGAGCAATACGGTTGAACCAGAACAAATAGAGGTGTCATTACCCGCGAGAACAATTGGGTTCGCATTCAGTGAAATGGTCACTTGGTCGTTTACGGACGGGCAAGGAGGCACTACACCAGTAGCAGTAAGAGTGAGCGTAACAGACCCTGTAGCGCCTGCAGAAGGCACAAAAGAAGCGTTGAGCGTAGTTGAATTAGGCAAGAAGTTACCACCCGCACTCGAGGTCCAGGTACCACCCGTTGCACCTCCTGTTACGGATCCCGATAAAGAAATGGCTTGGCCAGAACAAGAAATACTATTTGCACTCGCATCGACAATAGCAGCTTGGTTAACGGTAATGGTGTTGCTTTCTGTATCCGTTCCGCACTCATTGGTTGCACTCAGGGAATAGGTAAAATTCCCACTTGTAGCATAAGTGATTGATCCAGGGTTGAGAACAGTAGAACTTGTAGGCGTGCCGCTGTTGAAAGTCCAAGCATAAGTAGACGATGTAGTGTAACAATCGTTGACCGTTGCTTGAGGAATAAATGCCTGACCTTGACAAATTGGACTAGGTGTAGGAAGTGTAACTTGGGGTTTGTCTTTTACAGTGATTGTTTGGGTAATTGTATCATTCTGACACTGTGCACCAGCCACACTCGGATTCAAAGAACTGACCAACCTAATGGTGTAGATACCAGGCCCTGTAAAATTGAACTGAGGCTGTGCAGAGTTGGAGTTCGTGTTGTTGGTGTAATTCCAAGCAGGCGTTCCACAAGTTGCAGTGGCATTGCTCACACTCCAATTATAAAGCATATTTGTTCCGGGGCATCCAGGCAAACTCGAATTATTGGTGGTGCTTACCGCTATCGGCGCGCAACCAGTTGTAGCGCTTGTATTAAAGTTGGCTTGTACGGCTGGCACGACGCAAATTGTTTTCCAAGCAGTATCTGGATCACAAGCATTGTTGTAGGCAATCAGACCAATTTCATAGGTGCCTGGAGTGTTAAATGTAATATTGATTGTAGAACTCCCATTGGAATTCAACATGTAGCTCCCTAATGTTCCACTAAGGCTATTTGGGGCTACAATAGCAGGATCAATGAACCACTCTCTTTTGTGCACAGGAGAGCATTGGTTATTGGGCTCAATAAATACGCCTGAAAATGAGGTGTCTGTAAAAACAACGTTGGTGCCTTGGCAAATTGTTGTGGGAGTTGATATTGTGAATCCAGCATCTGGTTTTTTGTTAACGTGAATGGTTGCAGGAGTTAATTCTGTTTCTCCAGGACAAGAATTGTCGGCCCGCACCTTGATAACTCTCCCGGGTGCAACAGGGGGTGTTCCGGTACAAGGTGCAAAGGTGTAATTGTAGTCCACCGTTTGGGGTGAAATGGGAAAATTTGGATAGGTGTATTGACTGACAAGTGATGGATTATTATTGAAATCCCAATAAATAGTGTAAGTTACTCCGGGGATTTGATCGTTAAAAGACAAGGAATAAGCACCTGGATCACAGGCAGAGGTAGCAGCTGTATTTATACTGATAGAAGGATTCCCAATTTCTAGGTAATATACTTTGGAATAGGTACAGCCGTTTGCAAAATTCACTCTAAAGACCAAATAATAAAAGCCTTGCTGAAACTGCCTAGTGATGGAACTCACCGGACACCCAGAGATGGTAGGATTGGTTGACGAGCCAAGTACAATCAGATTTACATTCGACAACGCATTACTTGCAATTTGACTAGGGCAAGCAAGTGAGGAAGAAAGCGCAAAATTAAAGGTAAAATTTCCTGTTTCAGGGCTCGGACAATGCGTGAATTTTGTAATGCCATCATTATTTGTTGAACTGGTCACTGCAGTTGGGCTTGCAACCGATAGAGTTGGTGTTGCAGTTGGTATGCTACTGGCATTTACAGTGATGTTAAATGTTGAAGTAGTGGCGCCATCGGTCAGCGTGAGTTGTGCTGTACCGGAACTCGAGAAGGTTACTCCAAAAGGAGTTCTCAGTGTTGAGGAACTGATATTTGCTCCTGTAAAACTCCAAGATACAGTTGTTGTGGGAGACATATTAGTGATGTTCTGATCACTAAGAACAAATAAAACAGTAGATCCCTGACAAACATTGAGGGTTTGGCTAGTAGCATTAAAACTTGGTATGGTTAAAAAACTAGCTTGCAAAGACTGCCCCCATGCACCACCAATGGTCATGAATAGGAGTGTGAAGAAAGCAAGTAGTCTTTTGATCATATACTACAAAGTTCGAGATAATAACGTGCAGAAAAATATGACGTTGCTCATGTTATGAACAATAATTTCTGTGTTTCTCTATATTTTGCAAAAAGCGTTGTGCTTTAGCTAAATTTCTAGTTTATAATAACTTGCAGGGCGCTCCATAACATGGCGCCAACGAGCATAATTTTGAGTCCGGTACCGAGTAAAAAACCCAGAAATGCACCTTTAGCAGAACGCCATGCTTCTTGGTTGTTACGACCAGTGATCAGTTCACCGGTATAAGCACCAATTAACGGCCCGAGCACAATGCCCCATGGGCCGGCAAAAAGACCAAGTAGCACGCCTAATGTAGCACCCCATTGGCCGGCTTTGCTTCCGCCAAATTTTTTGGTTGTCCAGATGGGAAAGTAGTAGTCGAGGATAAGTAAAATGATAGCTGAAAGAGCGTAGAAATAAAGAATAGTCGTCGAAAAAGCATAGCCACCCAAGAAATGAATGAGGAGGATTCCGATAAAAGAAATGGGTGGGCCGGGTAGTACGGGCAGCAAGCTACCTAATAAACCAGCTAAAATAAGGAGTAAGCCAAGAATGGTCCAAATCATTTCCATTCCTTGAATTTACAAAAATTATTTTAAAAATGGTAACTTAATTTGAGTTGAGCCCCTGCTGTTTGGTAATTCAAGTTGGGAAGCGTTAGTTCGTTGGTGATCAGTGAATGTTTGGCAAACAGACCTTTGTACAAAAGTATTTCTAAGTTGAAATAATGTAAATCCTTGCCAATAAACGTAAATCCATGCCCTATTCCTAAATTCAAACTCGAAACTAATGTTTCCATTTCGATTTGATAATTACTTGGAAATGGTGGCATTGTGGGGTCAGGAATCTCAAAGAATTCCGTCGTGGTTAAATTTTGATAGCTTAGGGTTAATGGAATGTATCTGCCCACATTGTTCTTCATGCCATCGTATTGAAAACGATAATTAGCATTATATTGGGTAAAAGTGAGAGGGCCGCCAATCGCTTTTAAATCAACACTGGCGCCAATGTAGTGTTGTCTGTGAACATATTTTCCGGCGCCAAGAGACAGGCATATGGGCGTATAAAAAAACATGCCATTACCATTGCTTGAAAGGTAGTAGTTATCTGGCTTAAAACCTGGATCTATGCCAGCAAAAAATGTGTTTAGCCCCACATGAAAGTCGAATTCATCAATTTTCCGCGCGCGCACTAAAGAATCTACGTTTTTGACGCGTTTTTGGTAGACTTTATCTTCTTCAAAATAGTCGTACATTTCTCTAGACAACGAGTACATGCGGTTGTATTCATCGCGAAAGGTGAGGTCACCATCTTTTTGGTTGAATTCAATGATTTCTCCAAATAAAATTTTACCTGTTTTCAAATGAACGACGTCGTAAACTACAGGTTTTTTAGTGACTTGTGCTTGTGTCAAAACTGGAAAAACGAGAAGGATGAAAAAGAGGATTTTTGTACGCATTGTAAGATTTAAAACTCTAAATTACAGATAATGGCTGTAATTTCGCAATGTGGCCAGCTATAAAACAATTGCCAAAGAAAGTGAGGGATTCTATAAAGAAAAGGGATCTAAGTTCTTGGCGTTTGCGGTTCCAGTCTCTTCTGAGGATGAAATCAAAGCGTTCATTGCCCAAAAACGCAAGGAGCATCACCAAGCTGTTCATGTGTGCTCGGCCTTCCGCCTGGGCGCAGACCACAAACTTTACCGCGCTTCTGATGACGGCGAGCCTTCCAATTCTGCAGGCCCGCCCATTCTGGGTCAAATCCAAGCCCACGAACTCACAGATGTCTTGATTGCAGTTGTGCGTTATTATGGTGGCACCAATTTGGGAGTAGGAGGCCTCATTAGCGCCTACCGAACCGCTGCAAAAGACGCGATAGAAAATGCTCAAATTATCGAAAAAGAAGAGATGGAAAATTTCGAGTTTTCATGTAGCTATGCGCAAATGCCCAGCGTGATGACTTTTTTAAAAAAGGAGCGGATTGAAATACTACATACCGAAATGGGCCTCGATTGTCAATTCAAATTGAATTTAATGAAAGAGAAATCCCAACACATCATTCTAGAACTTTCAAAGTTCTAAACCCACCTACCTACTGATCTTTACCTCCGCGTACGGAAACTCCTCGAGCAGCTCTCCTGAATAGTAGAAATCATAGGCAACACCTCCAAAAGTGTACTCTTTATCTCGGATCATGAAATTAGAACCGCCCACGGCTGGGTTTTTCTTAGGCTTAGACTTGCTGTAGCCAAGGTTAAAGATTGAGGCTAATATTTCAGGGCGCTCATCTATGGGGTAGCCTGCGTTTTTCCATTGCGTGGCAATTTGTCTGATAAATATACCAGCATAAAGATAGGAGTAGTAGTGGTCTTTATATTGGACCAATCTTTTAACGCGCAAACTCATTGTATCGTTGTGTGCGTTGTTGTAATTGCGGGCAGAGTCGTAATTGAGTAAGTTCTCATATTCAGCTCCGCAATAATAAGGGCTGTTGGGGTCTTTGAGGTAGTTTTCAATGTTGCGTGCGGTGTGTTCTTTGATCCCTGTGACGCCAAAAGACATGTTGGTTTCGAGCGCAAGCGTTTTGAGGGGAGCTACAAAATCTTTGAAACGCTCTCGTCGAGAATTGAAAAGCCTTACTTGTTCGCCCACTAAGCAAGCAACAATCATACGCGGCTCCACCCCGCAAGCAGCAGCAGCAGAGTCTATGTAGCGTTTGTCTTTTGCCACGGCTTCTTTAAAGTAAGACCACTCGATGTAGTTCATCCATTCAAAAGCGTTGCCACCGTTTGCATTGTTAGAGGCCTGATTCTTGGCAAGAAGCGCGCGCAGTTTTCTTTGGTAGCTTTTGTTGTCTTTGAGTTTGAGGTCTACAGCCGCGAGCATTTGCAGTGCGGTTTTCTCCGACTTAGACTGCGCCCACGCGTCCAGAATGGTACGCGCATTTTTCGGGAAATATTCATTGACCAAATTGATGCGCTGCAAAATTTCATTTCGGTAGGCAACAAGTGCAGCGCTGTCTACTTTGAAATCTTGATTGTATTTGTCGTGCATCGATTGAAAATAGCGGTTGTTGTTGTCTACCAATCCTTTGTCGTCAGTAAGCCGCAATTTAAGGGCAACAAAAATACCAACGAGTGCTACACCGTAGGCAGCAAAACCATAAAGAGCTATTCGGTAAGGAATTTTAAACCACTTGCTTTGAAAGATGCGTTTCATGTATTGAAATAAGAACGGACTTTTTACGCACGGATTGTTTTTTGGTTACATCCGGTAAAACGTCGCTAAACAAGGTCAATTTACTACCTTTGTTTTTATGGCACTTATCAAAGCATGTAGGGGTTTCGAGCCCCAAATTGGCCCCGATTGTTTTTTGGCAGAAAACGCCACCGTAGTTGGTGATGTCCAGATGGGCGAGCAATGCTCAGTTTGGTTTTCAGCGGTTGTACGCGGCGATGTCAATAGCATCAGAATGGGCAACAAAGTCAATATCCAAGATGGCGCGGTTTTGCACTGCACCTATGAAAAAACCAAACTGCATATTGGCAACAATGTTTCTATTGGGCACAACGCATTGGTTCATGGCTGTACCATCGAAGACAACGTCCTGATCGGGATGGGTTCTATCGTCATGGATAACTGCTACATCGAAGCCAACAGTATTGTTGCTGCAGGCGCAGTACTTACCGAAGGCACGCGCGTCGAGTCTTGGAGCATTTATGCAGGTATACCCGCCAAGAAAATCAAAACACTAACTCCTGAGTTATTTGCCGGCGAAGTGCAGCGCATTGCCAATAATTATGTGCTCTACTCGAGTTGGTTCAAAGAGAACGCCTAAATTTACCTTCAAACTTCTTTTCCATGAAATACGATCGCATAGACAAGTCTTTATACGTCTCAAACCGTCAAAAATTTACGTCTCAAATGGCGGCCAATACTTTGGCTGTGTTCAATTCCAATGATATCTATCCGGTATCTGCTGACAGCACCTTGCCCTTTGCGCAGCATCGCGATATCCTATATTTGTCTGGTGTCGATCAAGAAGAATCTATTTTGGTGCTCTTTCCAAATGCGAGCAACCCTGCGCACCGAGAGGTATTATTTTTAAAAGAAACCAGCGAACTTATCGCCATTTGGGAAGGCGAGAAGCTCACCAAGCAAACTGCTTTCGACACCTCAGGTATCCAGACGGTCTATTGGCTCCAGCAATTCCCGACTATTTTCAAGCAAATGATGGCCGAGGCCAGCGGCATTTACCTCAATACCAACGAGCACCTCCGTGCCAACACCGAGGTCGAAACCCGCGAAGATCGCTTCATCAAGCAAGTCAAACAAGATTACCCAGCGCATCAAGTGCACAAGTCTGCGCCCATCATGCACAAAATCCGTTCTATTAAAAATCAAATAGAGCTCGACCTCATGCAAACAGCCTGCAACATCACAGAAGCAGGGGTGCGCAGGCTGCTCGGTTTTATTAAGCCTGGCGTTTGGGAATACGAAATCGAAGCAGAGCTCGCCCATGAGTTTTTGCGCAATCGTTCTAAAGGTTTTGCCTACACGCCAATCGTAGCCTCTGGAAAAAACGCGTGTGTCTTGCACTACATTGAAAACAATCAGCAATGTAAAGATGGCGACGTCATCTTATTGGATGTTGGGGCCGAATATGCCAACTATTCCTCTGACCTCACGCGTTGCATTCCAGTCAATGGTCGTTTTACCGCCCGTCAGAAAGCAGTTTATAATGCAGTGTTACACGTCAAAAATGAAGCTACTAAATTGCTGGTTCCGGGTACCATTATGGCCGAATACCACAAACAAGTGGGCCATTTAATGGAAGAGCAATTGGTCAATTTGGGTCTCATTTCACTAGATGACATCAAAAACCAAGACCCAGCTTGGCCAGCTTACAAAAAATATTTCATGCACGGCACCTCCCATTTCTTAGGTCTAGACACCCACGACGTTGGGTTGTGGCACGAGCCAATTGCCGCCAATATGGTCTTTACCGTAGAGCCGGGTATCTATATTCCGGCAGAAGGTTTGGGCATTCGCCTAGAAGACGACGTCGTGGTACAAGCCAGCGGCGCGCCATTCAACCTCATGGCCAATATTCCGATCGAGGCCGATGAAATTGAAGCCTTAATGAATGCCTGAACTTCCGTTTAGTTTGCATTATACTGTTCATGGCGAAGGCCCTGCTTGGGTCTTCCTGCATGGCTTTTTGGAGTCTTCCACCATGTGGGATTACCTCCCACTAGAAGACCACCCCATTCAGCAAATACGCATCGATTTACCTGGTCACGGCTGGTCTTTTGAGCTTTTGGATGCCCCATCTATCTACTTAATGGCGCTAGAAGTTCAGCGCGTTTTAGCTCATTTGGAAATTTCTAGTTTCAGCATTGTTGGGCATTCCATGGGGGCATATGTCGGGTTGGAGCTTTCCAAAATGAAGGGCTTCGAACATTTAGTTTTACTGAACTCCAATTGCTGGTCAGATTCCGATCAAAAAAAGCAAGACCGCCTTCGGGTCGCCAATTTGGTACACCAAGCGAAGGCTCATTTTATCCGAGAGGCCATCCCTAACTTGTTTTCAAATCCACAGAAACAAGACCAAGTTATTGAGGCGCTCATCAAAGATGCGAATTGTATGACGCCAGAAGCCATTGCTTTTGCAGCCCTCGCCATGCGTGAAAGAGCCGACTTCACGGAGTTTGTCAATACACATCCTGAAAAGTTTACATTTATTCACGGCATTTACGACCGCTTGGTAAGTGTTGAAGAACTGCAACAAAAAGTACCAAATAGCAATATTCATTTTCTGAATTGCGGGCACATGGCGCATGTGGAGGCGGGGGAGGAAGTACTAGGAATTCTGATTCATTTGATAAAAAATGATTAAATCCATATGAATTCACAAGAAATTAGCAAGCTAAAAGGCTGTAATGTACATGAAATTGCACAGCTTCACCACGATGCTACTGATTTTCAATTACTCGTCTTAGACTACGCATGGGCTTCATTGAAAGCCTATTTGGAGTTGGCGGGGTAATTTTCTACTTTTAAATTCAAATACAGTCCATGAAGTTTTTAATTCTCGTCGTACTCATTTCTTGCTCAAGTAGTTTTATCGCTCAAACCCCAACAACTACCGATACCTCTCTTGTTCAAGAAATTTTGGTAGATGCCCAGTATCCTGGAGGTTTTGAAGCCATGGCTAAATTTGTGATTGATTCCCTAAATTGGGATGCTATTTATGATGAATGGCCGATAGCCACCAAACGGAACTTTGAAAACAGGTTAATTGTGAGGGGAATAGTGGAGACAGATGGCCGTATTACAGATATTCATGTAGAGCGCGCTTCGGTTTATTGCCCACCGTGTAACCGAGAGGCGATCAACGTGCTCAAAAAAATGCCACCTTGGATACCCGCTACAAATAAAAACGGTCAGCCAGAAAGGGTGTACATTCGCATACCGATTTACTTTCAGTAAACAAGTTAAATTTCCGCTTTCGAATCCATGATAATTGTGACCGGCCCGTCGTTCACTAGCCCAACTTTCATGTCTGCGCCAAATTGCCCGGTTTGAATTTTGCCTGTGAATTGTTGTTGAAGGGAGGCCAGGAAGTACTCGTAAAGCGGAATGGCTTGCTCAGGGCGTGCTGCGCGAATGTAACTCGGACGGTTTCCTTTTTTGGTGGCGGCGTGCAAGGTGAACTGACTCACCACCAAAATACCCCCATTGACCTCCTGCACCGATAAATTCATTTTGCCATCGGCATCTGAAAAAATACGCAAGTTGATGAGTTTTTGGAGTAGGTAGTCGGCATCCTTTTGGGTGTCGTCGTGTTCAATGCCGAGCAAGACCAAAAGACCTTGTTCAATTTGGCCTACAATTGATCCTTCAATTTTGACAGCAGCTTCACTGACCCTTTGGATAACAACTCTCATGGCAATTATTCAAATTAAAACTCGCTTCTGCGGTACGGATCTGAAATATCTTCTTGCATGAGTTGCAAGTAAGTTTGGTAGCGATGCGGTGCAATGGTTTGGTCTTCTACTGCTGCCTTGACCGCGCAATGCGGTTCATTGAGGTGCTTGCAGTTATTGAAACGGCATTCGCCTAGCAAGGCGCGCATTTCAGGAAAATAATGAGCGTAATGTTCTTTTTCGAGGTCGACCAAACCAAAGGCGCGAATTCCGGGTGTATCTATGATGTAGCCGCCGCTCGAAAGCGCATGCATCTCGGCAAAAGTGGTGGTGTGCTTTCCCTGTTCGTGGGCTTTAGAAATTTCGCCGGTGCGGAGGTCTAAATTCGGATCGAGGCTATTCACCAAAGTTGTTTTGCCAACACCAGAATTCCCAGAAATCATGACCTGCTTGTCTTTGATTTCTTCTCTTAAAAAGGCGATGCTGTTGGGGTCTTCGGAAGTGATACCATAGCAAGGATACCCTATATTTTCATAGATGTATTGCAGGGCTTCAAAATACTCCTGATCATCTTGATTGAATAGATCAATTTTATTGAAGAGCAGGGTAGTCGGGATTCGAAAAGACTCAGCTGCCACCAAAAAGCGGTCAATAAAAGCAATTTGTGTAATTGGAGATTTGAGCGTCACCACCAAATAAGCGCGGTCTACGTTGGCAGCTAGAATCTGCATTTGCTTGCTGAGGTTGGTAGCCTTTCGCACAATGTAGTTATGTCTTGGCACTACGGAAAGGATGGCCCAACTTTCGTCGGAACCAGCTTCAATTTCAACGCGGTCACCGGCAGCAATTGGGTTGGTGGTTTTGAGCCCTTCAAGGCGCAATTTACCACGGATACTCGCCTGCACAATTTGCCCATCTTCAAGTAAAACTTGATACCATTTTCCTGTCGATTTCAGAACGAGCCCTTGCATGTCGTAAAGTTAAACATTTGTATGTTTGTGGAATGAAAA
>JAIXUE010000019.1 GCA_027483605.1 Cryomorphaceae bacterium
AGACAGGGGTGAGGCTGCTGAGTGAGTAGCGTTAGGATTTGTGGATGATAGCTCAACTTGAGCAGTAGCGAAAGAGGAGATAAGCGATGAAAATGAGGCGCGTGTTGATGTTGCTGTTGATGAATTTGAAGTTGTTGCCGTTGAGGAAGTTGTTGCCGTTGAGGAAGATGTTGTTGTTGACGAAATTGAAGTTGTTGCCGTTGAAGAATTTGAGGTTGTGGTTGATGGAGCGGCAGTCGAAGGAGAGGAAGCTGATGGAGCGGCAGTCGAAGGAGAGGAAGCTGAAGGAGCAGTAGCCGAAGGACTTGTTTGATGTGAAATGAATGATTTGGTAACCAGAAGCAAGAGGAGTAGGGCTGCTGCAGCGGCAAAGGGTTTGTAGCCAAATCTCTTTTTGCGGTAAAGTGCGGCTTTGGGTTCAAAGGTAACAGCAGAGGCCGTATAGGTGGTTTTTGTCCATGCCTCTTGTTCGAGGTCGAGCTCAGGATTTTGAGCAAGGAAATCGTCGAGCGCTTGCTCTTGTGCAGGGCTTAAGTTGCCTTCGAGGGCATCAAAAAGCCATTGATCGATGTTTTCTAATGTAGGTTTCATGAAGCCAATACAAATTGTCCGTTAGCGCGTTTTTTGACTTTGAGCCTCGCTCTAAAAAGGTATACTTTCACTTGGGCTTCCGTCAAAGAGAGCATGGAGCCGATTTCTTGATAAGTATAGCCTTCGAGGTCTCGGAGCAACAGAATGCTTTTTTGCAGAGCCGGCAAATCTTTGACCAACAATTCGATGAGTTGTTGGGTTTCAAAGTGCTTGGCTGAGCTATTTGTGCTGCTCCATCCGAGCGAGTCCAAATGCTGTTGTTTGACTTTGTTGCGTTTCACTTGATTGAGCATCAGGTGATTTGCACAAGTAAACAACCAAGCTTTTGCTTTGTCTGCTGTTATGCTTTTTCTGTTGATCCACAATTTTTCAAAGCAGTCTTGTACGGTGTCACGTGCTGGTTCGACATCTCGTAAGAAATGCAAACAAAACCTGTACAGCGCGTCGCTGTGGAGGTCTACGCAGGTGTTGTAGTCAGAGCGGTTCAAAATTGTGTCCGGCAGTAGAACAATTTGTTGGTTGCAAAAGTTACATGGGTGGTAACAATTACTTTAGAAAATTACGATTTTTTACTCGGATAAAAAAAAACTGAGTGCTTAGAATCCGAAGTTGTCAAAACCCGTTTGGGTGAGTTCTTGGTATTTTTCTTCGTTGAACTCGTATAGTAAGGAGGGTTTATGAGGAACTCCGCGCTGTTTTTCTCTTAGGCTTGATAAGATGTCGAGCTTTTGTATTTTGCGTCTGAAATTGCGCTTGTCTAGGGGTTTGTCTAGGATGGATTCATAGAGGCGGTGCAACTGACTCAAGGTGAATTTTTCAGGCAAAAGGTTGAAGCCGATGGGCTGTATTTTGATTTTTTGCTTGAGTTTTTCTTTAGCAGCCTGTAAGATCTCGAAGTGGTCAAAGGCGAGTTCTTTGATTTCATTGACCGGCACCCAATCAGCATTTTTGGCAAATGACGAGGCTTGTGGTTTGTATTGTTGCATCGGTACCAATGTAAAATAAGCGACGGTGATTACACGGGCTTCTGGTTCGGCACGGATGCTTTTGAGCCATTCGCGGTCAGATTCTTTATGGATGCGGTCGGGGTCGCCAAAAGCACCCACTTGCTCCAAATAAATATTGTTGAGGCCAGTGAGTTCGTCTAGAACACGATTGGCGGCCATGTCGAGGTTTTCGTTGTCGTAGATGAGGTTACCAGGAAGGGCCATGCGCGGGCCAAATGCCGATGAAATCTCGCCGCGATCGATGAGCAACACAGTGAGTTGTTCGAGGTCAAATCCGAAAATAACGCAGTCAACAGATACGTTTGGATTGAGTTCTGAATTGATTTTTTTATGAATGTGCTGCACGTATGAAGTATTATCTATATATTTGGATAGTGTAAAATTGACACAAAGCTATCATTCACTCTATTACAAACTATGTATTTCATTATTGAAAGTGGTTCTACCAAAAGCGACTGGGTATTAGTAGACAACAAAAATAACCAAAGTTTTTTTTCAACAATGGGCTTCAATCCATATTTTCATTCAGCTGACATCATCGAGGCTGAGCTGAAGAAAAACACAGATATCTTACAATTGGCTTCCGGCATTAAAGGTCTTTACTTTTATGGTGCTGGTTGTTCAAGTCCCGAACTCAACCAAATTGTGGAAGAAGGCTTGCGCCGTATTTTTCCAGCGGCAGCTATTTTAGTAGAACACGATTTGCTTGCTTGTGCTTATGCTACCTACAACGGTAAGCCAGGAATCTCCTGCATTATCGGAACCGGAAGTAACTCTTGTTATTTTGATGGGCAGCATTTGTTAGAAGAAGTGCCCGCTTTGGGTTATGTGCTCGGAGACGAAGGCAGTGGCAGTTACTTTGGAAAGCAATTGCTCTCTTCATTTTTATATCACCACTTGCCTGCAGAGATTGAGGCAGATTTCATCGCTACCTACCAACTCGATAAAGACCTGATTGTCGATCGTGTCTACCGCGAGCCAAACGCCAATGTATTTATTGCGTCATTCATGCCCTTTATTGCCAAGCACAAAGCGCATCCCTTCTTTTCAGAAATGGTCTATAATGGTTTCAAGCATTTCATGAAAGTGCACGTATGTTGTTACGATGACTACCACAACACAGAAGTTCATTTTGTAGGTTCACTCTCTAAAATTTTTGAAAAAGAATTATTTGAAGCAGCAGCCGAATTGCAAATTCAAATTGCCTCCATTATTCAAAAGCCCGTTATTGGCCTTGTTAATTACCACCTCAAGTACATTCTTAAAACAGAAACTGTTTAATCATGAAAAAAATCATTAGCTCCCTTCTTTTTGGCTTTTGTGCCTTGCTTGTAAATGCCCAAGTTTATACCCCTGATTGGGTTAAAAACGCCACCATCTATGAAGTCAATGTGCGTCAGTTTTCACCTGAAGGCACCTTGGCAGGGGTGCAAGCACAGTTGCCACGACTCAAAGAAATGGGAGTTGATATCCTTTGGCTGATGCCTATTCATCCGATCGGTGAACTCAACAGAAAAGGATCTTTAGGGAGCTACTACGCCGTGCGTGATTACAGAAAAGTAAACCCTGAATTCGGTACGCAGGAAGATTTTACAGCACTTGTTAATGCCGCACATGAGCTAGGCATGAAAGTTATACTCGACTGGGTAGCCAATCACACTTCACCGGATCACATCTGGATTCAGCAAGGAAAATTGAGTTGGTATACACTAGACAAAGAAGGAAAAGTTCAGCCAACAATTGGCACCGACTGGACCGACGTAGCCGATTTGAATTTCGACAACCCTGACATGCGTCAAGAAATGATTAGCTGCATGTCACAATGGGTACAAGAATACGATGTCGATGGTTTTCGTTGCGATGTCGCAGGTTGGGTGCCCATGGACTTTTGGTTAGAAGCCCGCACCGCACTCAATCAAATCAAACCAGTATTTATGTTGGCAGAAGCTGAAGGAAATGAACTCTACAAAGCTTTTGAAATGACATATGGTTGGGAATTGCACCACATTATGAACGACATTGCCAAAGGAAAGAAAAATGCAAGCGACATACATGCTTTCTTTAGCAAACCGGCTTTGCCTAACAACGGTTTTCAAATGAATTTCACTTCCAACCACGACGAAAATTCTTGGAACGGTACTGAAATGGAGCGCTTGGGCCCTGCACTTGAAGCTTTTGCAGTTTTTGCCGCTACAATAGACGGCATGCCCTTGGTATACAACGGGCAAGAAACTTCATTAGACCGTCGCCTCAAGTTTTTTGAGAAAGACCCAATTAACTGGGATAAAATGGATAAAGTATCCTTTTATCAAACGCTTTTAAATCTTCATCAAACACACCCAGCCCTGATCGTGGGGAAAGGTCAGACAAAGCCAAGATTTCTATCCAAAGCAACAGACAAAGCCCATTTGGTTTATGTGAGAGAAAAAGACGGTCGTCAAGTTTTAGTCGTTCTGAATTTGAGCGCAGAGGCCAAAACAATCTCTTTTACCGACGAGGCCACTGCGGGCAATTTCACCGATCTTTTCACCCAACAAGCTGTCTCGTTTAAACCAGCGCACAGCTTCAAGCTAGGTCCTTGGGCTTATGCGGTTTATGTTCGCTAATCGCTAACAACTATACGCCATGCAAACAAAAACCAACCTTTCGTTTTGGCAAATCTGGAACATGAGCTTTGGCTTCATGGGTATCCAATTTGGTTTTGCCCTTCAAGGCGGCTATATGTCACGGATCTTTCAGACGCTCGGTGCGTCACCAGAAGAAATTCCTGGCTTATGGATTGCAGCCCCGCTCACAGGTCTTATTGTACAACCCATTATCGGTTTTCTATCTGATCGCACTTGGTCAGTGCGTTTTGGGCGCCGCAAGCCCTATTTTTTGATTGGCGCCATTCTCAGTTCACTTGCGCTTTTCTTTGTGCCTTATTCCTCAACGCTCTGGATTGCGGCAGGCTTCCTCTGGATGCTCGACGCCTCTATCAACATCAGCATGGAGCCTTTTCGTGCACTTGTCGCCGATAAATTACCAGAGGCTCAGCGTTCTTATGGTTTTATTTTACAGACGCTCATCATTGGAATAGGTACATGGGTAGCTTCGAATTTACCTTGGATGGTTTCCAAGTTAGGTTTTTCTGAGGACACAGCAGCAAAAGGAATTCCGATGAATGTAAAGGTTGCTTTTGCGATTGGTGCCGTCATCTTCCTCGGGAGTATTCTATATACCATATTTACAACTGAAGAATATCCTCCATCTGATGAAGATGCATTTAAAAAAGAAAAGAAAAACGCCAATTTCCTCAAAGATTTCTGGGGTTCTGTAAGCAGCATGTCTCCAACGATGCTGAAGCTCGGACTGATTCAATTCTTTAGTTGGTTTGCTTTTTTTACCATGTGGAGCATGGCCACACCTGCACTAACTGCTCATTTATATGACGCGCCATCGCCAAGTGAGTCCTTGTCTAAAATTGATCCAGAAGCTTTTGAACTCATGAATTCCTCATTTCAAAAAGCAGCCGACGCTGTCGGTTCCAATATGGGTGTTTACGGCCTTACTTCTATGCTTTTTGCACTTGCCCTCACATTTTATGCAGCAAAATATAGCGTGAATCGCAAATGGGTGCATTTGCTTTCATTGGTAGCTGGTGGTCTGGGCTTTATACTCATGAGCGTGATCTCTGGCCCCGAATACCTTTGGTTCTGTTTTGCACTTATTGGTTTTGCTTGGGGAAGTATCTTATCGATGCCTTATGCCATGCTGTCTAGCACAGTAGATGAAAGCAAAATGGGCCTCATGATGGGCTTGTTCAATATGTTTATCGTGATTCCTCAGATTATTGCTGCTTTGGGAGGTGTAAACCTGCTTTCCGGGTTATTCGGAGACGGTCCAATTGCACCAATGCTGTTAGCCGGTGCTTCTCTTGTTTTAGCAGGCTTACTCAACTTGATTCTTACCGACAAGCAAATCACGCGTGGATAACATGAAAGCTTTTTTATTCGACCTCGACGGTGTCTTGGTCAGTACAGAACACAACCATTTTTTAGCTTGGCAGCGCTGTGCCCATTCATTGGGAATTGAATTTACCGAGAAAGAAAATGAACTTTTGAAAGGGGTGAGCAGGGTAGATTCGCTCAAAAAAATCCTTGAATTAGGTTCAAAAACCATTTCAGATACCGAGTTTGAGGCCTTGTTAAAAAGCAAAAATGATTTTTATTTGGATTCCATCCAAGAACTAAATCAAAGTAATTTGCTGCCGGGTGTTTTGGACTTGTTAAATCAAGCGAAAGAACGCGGAATTTTACTAGGAGTGGGTTCTTCTAGTAAGAATGCCAATTTCATTTTAGACAAACTCCGTATCCGTTCCTATTTTCAGGTCGTGATCGACGGAAACGGCGTTCAAGACCCCAAACCACATCCGGAAGTCTTTCTCAATGGAGCTAAGGCTTTGGGTCTTGACCCATCGGTATGTATGGTTTTTGAAGATGCAGCATCTGGTATTGCCGCAGCAAAAGCAGGCGGATTCACTGCCGTTGGAGTAGGCAATCCAAACATTAAAGACCAAGCAGATATATATTTGAACGATTTGACAGCATTTAGAGTAGAGCAACATGCGTAATTTATTTGACATTGATCCTTGGAAGATCATCGAAAGCAAATTTGACCAGAGTAAACAACAACAAGCCGAAAGTATTTTTAGTATCGGCAATGGTTCATTTGGCCAGCGCGCCAATTTTGAAGAAAAATACAGTGGGCCTTCTTTACAAGGAAGCTACATAGGTGGCGTTTATTACCCGGACAAAACACGCGTTGGGTGGTGGAAAAACGGTTATCCAGAATATTTCGCCAAAGTTGTGAACTCTACCAACTGGATCGGCATAGACATCAGCATTGACGGCGAACAGCTCGATCTCAACGTTCAGCAAGTGAAGTATTTTCACCGAGAACTGGATATGCAAAAAGGTTTGCTCAAAAGAACAGTCCGCGTTGTTTTTGGTAGCGGTAAAGAACTTGAAATTGAGAGCATTCGCTTTTGCTCAATGGCCCGCGAAGAAATTGCAGCTATTTCTTACGCTGTGACACCACTTAATTTCAGCGGCAATATCAAGTTTACGCCATATCTAGACGGCAATGTAAGCAACCACGACGCCAACTACGATGAATTCTTTTGGCAAGAAGATGCCCGCAAAGTAGATTTGCAGAAGGGTATCTTGTGTACGCGTACTAAAAAAACAGCTTTTTGCGTGGCTATTGCCATGCGTTTCAGCTTTTGGAGAGAGCAAGAATTGCTTGCGATCCATCCGAACGTAGCCCAACGTGAGCTTTATGTGGAAAACAATTTTGAGCATTACCTCGAGCAAGGAGTGCGTTTTACCCTTAAAAAGTATGTTGCAGTAACATCCACCATTAACCACTCTGAGTTTGAACTCTCTGCCAAAGCCATCAAGCGCGTACGCGATGCTTACACCACTGGTTTTGATACTTTGCGCGCTGAACACGAAGCAGCTTGGGCCGATATCTGGAAAAGCGCCGATATTTCCATTGAGGGCGATGTCGCTGCTCAGCAAGGTATCCGTTTCAATATCTTTCACCTGTACCAAACTTATACGGGTAAAAATGCGAAGCTCAACATTGGGCCCAAAGGTTTTACTGGTGAAAAATACGGTGGCGCAACTTATTGGGATACAGAAGCCTACTGCTTGCCCTTTTACCTCAAAACTGCAGATCCATCAGTGGCAAGACAGCTTTTGGTATATCGCTACAACCACCTCGACCGCGCTATAGAAAATGCCGAAAAACTCGGTTTCAAAGACGGTGCAGCGCTCTACCCAATGGTAACCATGAACGGCGAAGAGTGTCACAACGAGTGGGAAATCACCTTTGAAGAAATTCATCGAAATGGGGCCATTGCCTTTGGGATTTACAATTATGTGCGCCACACCGGCGACCACGCTTACTTAGACACTTACGGCTTGCCAGTTTTAGCAGGAATCGCGCGCTTTTGGGCGCAGCGCTTCAATTGGTCAGCAGCCAAGCAAGCCTACGTGATGCTCGGTGTTACGGGCCCCAACGAATACGAAAACAATGTCAATAACAATTGGTATACCAACTACATTGCACGTTGGTGTATTTCTTATTGCTTAGAAGTCAACGCTAAGGTCAATGCCGACCTCCCTCAAAAGTTGTCTGCCCAAGAAATTGACAAATTCCAACACATTGCAGCCAACGTTTACTTTCCAACTTTGGATGGTACTTCCATCTTTTTGCAGCAAGATGGCTTCATGGATAAAGAACAGCTCAGCACTGCTGATCTTCCTATAGCGGAGCGTCCAATTAACCAACACTGGTCCTGGGACCGCATTTTGCGCTCTATATTTATCAAACAGGCTGATGTTTTGCAAGGTCTTTATCTTTTTGAAGACCATTTCTCTGAGGACATCATTCGCGAAAATTTCGACTTCTACGAACCCAAAACCGTTCACGAATCTTCCTTATCTCCTTGTGTACACGTGATTTTAGCGGCAAAAATCAAGCGTCTAGATAAAGCGCTCGAATTGTACCTTCGAACAAGCCGACTAGACCTCGACGATTACAATCACGAAGCCGATGAGGGCTTGCACATTACTTCAATGGCAGGTACCTGGATGTCTGTTGTAGAAGGCTTGGCGGGCGTTCGTGTGTATGAAAATGGCTTGTCAATAAACCCGCAAATTCCAAAGCCTTGGAGCAGTTATTCCTTTCAAATTCGCTATCAAAATCAACCACTAGCCATAGCGATCAGTCAGCATAAAGTAACTATTACTAACTTAGGTTCAGCGCTGATTTCATGTGAACTAGCAGGTGCCGCCGTTCAAATTGAGGTAGGTGCCACGCATGAAGCAGCACTGAAGTAATTCAGGTTGCCATGAAAAAGATTTTATTGTTTTGTCTAGGCTTGTTAAGTGCTAAAGCACTCACCGCACAAGTAAATCCGACCAACAGACAAGTTGTTTTGCAAGCCTACTGGTGGGATTACTGGAACACCAACTATCCGAATGGTTGGGCCAATTACCTGACCGAACTTGCTCCGCGCTTGGCAGAACTCGGTGTGGATGCCATTTGGATCCCGCCCACCATCAAAAATGCTGGCACGAATAGCGTTGGCTATTCACCTTTCGACCACTACGACCTCGGTGACAAATTTCAAAAGAACAGCACCAAAACCCGCATTGGTGACAAAGACGAACTTTTGCGCATGGTGGCTGTCATGCACGCCAATGGCATCGATGTGATTCAAGATGTTGTTCTGAATCATGTCAGCAACGCAGGTAGTGCCAATGGTGCAGGTGGCCAAGATCCTGTCGCCATGGACGACGGCCAAAACAACCGTTACAAAAACTTTCGTTACGTGAGCTTTAAGACACCTGCTTCAGCGGAGAGTGCAAGTAATTATTTGGCTCGTGAAGGTCGCTTTTCAAAAAATTGGCAAAATTTTTATCCTAACAACAATAACTTGTGTTGTACCAACGACATCAATTCACCTTATTGGGGGCCGGATATTTCCTTTGAAAGCAATGCTTTCGGAATGTCTTCCAATGCTTTATATAATCCAACTCAAAGTTCTGATTACATGCGTAATGGAATGCGAAATTGGCTCATTTGGTATAAAAAACAAGTGGGTTTCGATGGTGTCAGACTCGATGCTGTAAAACATTTTCCGACTTATGTGGCAGAGGATGTACTTTGGAACTTACAATATGGTGCCATGTGGGCAAGTGGCGGCCCTGAGTTTTTTGCAGTGGGCGAATGGGTGGGCAGTACTGCGCAACTAGACGCTTGGGCCGATGCTGTTCAAAACCGCGCGGGTACTTTTGATTTCAATTTGCGTTTTGCACTCTCTGCAATGGTTAGTTCGAATGGCAACTACGATTTAAGTCAAATTCCAGCTCAGCAACAGCAAAATCGCCAACGCACCGTTCCTTTTGTCAATAACCACGATACATTCAGGCCGCAGCTCTCTGCTCAGGGCAATTATACTGGTTGGAATACAGGCTCAGAACTGAGTCCGCATATTGAACCCAACGACGGTCGTAATTCGGCAGCACATGCTATTGCACTGGCAGTGGATGGCGCACCGCAACTTTTTTTTGAAGATCTTTTCAATATAGGCTACAATGGAAATCGTTTTGGCCACCAACCAACAGATGCGGCTGCGCTACCATTAGACAGCGATGTAGCAAATTTGTTGTGGTGTCATCAAAACCTACGCTTTAAAGACGGTGCTTATTTTGTGCGCTGGCAAGCGCCAGACGCGCTTGTGATTGAGCGTGGTGCCAAGGCCTTGATCGGGATCACAGATCAATGGACGCAATGGCAACATTTAACAGGTGTTCAGACCAACTGGCCCGACGGCACTGTATTAGAAGACTATTCGGGCGCCAACAGCAATCCCACAACGGTTTATGGAGGTGGTAAAGTGAATATTTCTATTCCTCCTTGCGATGGCAGTGCCAACTTAGGTAGAAGAGGTTACTGCGTTTGGGGGCCTGTAGGAATTGACACCAATTACCAGCGCCCGTCTAAAAATGTGGTTCAGGAATGGGAAATGAACGACGACCTCGGTGATCGCCACGCCAATTCGCTGCAGCAAGGCGGTAAATTGCCCAACAATAGCCTCGAATGCAGGGTGGTGGGCCGCATCTACGCCAAGGCAGGGCAAGAAGTTCAGATCGAGTGGTATCCGAGTGCGCCCAATTTAGCGCTCACACTTGGTGTGCTCGATAAAAACTGTACGCCAATAGATTCGCTCACTCAAACAGGCAACGGTGTTTTCACTTTTGTACCTACTTACAATGGATGGTATACGATTCGCTTGCGCAATGCAACAGCGACGCAAGCCGGGCAGCATTGTTGGGTCAAAGCCATTTATGAAGCCCCTGCTGTTGTTCAGACCAACGAAGTCAAGAACAAATGTGCTTGTGCTTTTACAGAGCCCGGAATTGGTTTAGAAGAGTTTGCCGATTTGGAGGTGACGGTTTTCCCGAATCCGACCAATGGACAATTCAAGATTGCGTTATCTGAAGGCTTGTATTTAGAAAATTTGGCTATCATTGATGTGCTAGGTAAGTCCACAGACCTTCATTTCGTAGCATTGTCTGACAAAGAATACCAAGTTCAAGTCAATGATTTAGAAAACGGATTGTATTGGCTCAGCATTCAAACCAATCAAGGAAAGGTATTCAAACCAATTGAATTAGCGCCTTGATCAGTCTACAGTGAGGTGCCCTTTTGCGTAGGCATACAAGCGGTTGCGCTCCGCTACTTCTTTGCGAAAATAGCTTTCTTGTTGTTTGGGGATGTAGCGCTTTTTGTGCTGACCAAGTAGAAGGATATTCCAAATTTTTTTTACCCAATTATAAGCAGGAAGGTAGTGCTCGTCGATAGGGCTTTTCTCTTCAAGGCTTTGATGAAGATCGGGATGTAGTCCCATTTGCAGTAATTGCGAGCGCACTTGCTCTGAACGTGCGTTGAATTTTTGAAGGTGTTCGGGGTCGACTTCCTTGAGTTTGGCAATGCGGTTCGCCTGAAACTCTAGGTCTAGAAAGGCGCGCTCTAATTCTTCAATGGTCATCATGATGCTGCAAAAATAGCTTAAATCTTTT
This sequence comes from Cryomorphaceae bacterium, assembly GCA_027483605.1. Lineage (GTDB taxonomy): Bacteria > Bacteroidota > Bacteroidia > Flavobacteriales_D > Crocinitomicaceae > UBA952. The sequence continues at coordinate 11,234 of JAIXUE010000019.1, forward strand.
CAAAGTAAGCTAAAAATTCAGTGTTGCCGTCGCCGCCAAGAATAGGAGAGTCGATGTAAGCCTTCCACTGCAATTGGTTACGCAGCGCCATTTGCTTGATGTTTTCAAGGAGCGCAGGGTACTGACTGGTATCTTTAACAACTCCTGCTTTGTTGAGTGCACCCGGGCCGAGTTCAAATTGCGGTTTAACGAGTAAAATGATTTGAGCGCCTTCTTTAAGGAGAGGAATTGTGAAAGGCAGCACTTTTTCTAGTGAGATAAAAGAGACATCGACTACCAAGCCATCTACTTGTTCAGTAATTAACTTTTCAGTGAGGTCGCGGGCATGGGTTTTCTCTAAATTGACCACTCTTGGGTCGTTTTTGATTTTGTCGTGGAGTTGCTTTTGCCCAACATCGACGCAATAGGACTTAGCCAAGCCACGGTCTAGCATTACTTCTGTGAATCCGCCTGTACTTGCACCTAAATCAATGAAAGTTTGGCCTTTAACCTCAATTTTCCAGTGGTCGAGTGCGGCAATCAATTTAAAAGCGGCTCTTGAAACCCAAGGGATTTCTTCGGCAAGCAATTCAATGACGGCATCTGTGGGCACTTTTTTGCCGGGCTTGGAAAAAAGCTTTCCATTGACTTTGACCCCGTATTTCTTGATGATTTCCTCAGCGCGAACTCTAGAGCTCACCAAGCCGCGTTCGAGGATGATTTTATCAATGCGTTCTTCTTCCATGTGTTTTTCTTCGCTTCGTGCTAGTAGGGATACAGATAAAGGATTTTTTCTGACCAACCTTCGAGCTGAAGATAAATCGGATTGTCTTTAACTTTTTTGTTGCTTAAAGCACTAATGTCTATTTTGAGCCAGCCGTTTTGGGCACTGTTTTGACCACTTTGCTTAGCGATGATTTTACAAGTCCGAATAGGGGGGTAAGATTTGGCAATGGCGCTGCTGCCTATTAGCTCTAGTTGTCCGTCGGCTGAAAAACCATGGTATTGAACCCATAAGTAGTTTTCATTCAATTGGATAGAATCAATAACAAGCGTCGTGCTAGGGTAAGACATGCGTTCATCGTCTATTAGCGCTACGCTATTTTCTAAGGGGGTTTTTGAGTCGTGTGAACTTGGGTATTTCAATGTTTGAACACTTTTACGAGAAAGACTGCAGCTCCATAAAAGCAAAAGGCTAGAAGTAAACAGGATATATTTCATAACTATGGTGCTAATGCAAGCTCAAAAGTAATACCATTTGCCCAAAGAGTCCTATTTTTGTAACCGAATGAAGACGAAAACCCTTAAAAAGAATAAAGTCAATGTGGTAACGCTTGGCTGTTCTAAAAATACCTTTGACTCTGAAGTCCTGATGGCGCAGCTCAAGGCCAATCAATTTGAAGTCGAGCACGAAGCCCAACAAGACGATTCAGAAATTGTGATCATCAATACTTGCGGCTTCATAGACAACGCCAAGCAAGAGTCTATCGATACCATTTTGCGCTATGCTGAAGCCAAACAAGAAGGTTTGGTCGAAAAAGTATACGTGACCGGTTGCTTATCTGAGCGTTACCGCGATGAACTCGAGCTCGAAATACCAGAAGTAGATGCCTATTTTGGTACCCGCGAGCTGCCGCGTTTGCTCAAAACACTCAAGGCCGACTACAAACACGAGTTGGTGGGGGAGCGCATCCTTACCACACCTACACATTACGCTTATTTTAAAATAGCCGAGGGCTGTGATCGCCCTTGTTCTTTCTGCGCTATTCCACTGATGCGCGGCGGGCATAGCTCCACGCCCATTGAAGATTTGGTTTTGCAAGCCAAAGGTTTGGTTGCTAAAGGCGTCAAGGAAATCATGCTCATCGCCCAAGACCTCACCTATTACGGGCTCGATCTCTACAAAAAACGCGCGCTTTCCGATTTGCTCAAGCGTCTTTCGGATATTGAAGGCCTAGACTGGATTCGCTTGCATTATGCCTACCCATCAGGCTTCCCGATGGATGTACTTGAGGTCATGGCTGAGCGCAGGAATATCTGTAATTACCTCGATATGCCTTTGCAGCACGGTTCTACCAAAATACTGCAAGCCATGCGCCGCGGCATCACCCGAGAAAAAACCGAAGAATTGGTGGCCACCATTCGTGCCAAAGTGCCAGGTTTAGCCTTGCGCACCACGCTCATTGCGGGCTATCCCGGAGAAACCGAAGCCGATTTTCAGGAAATGTACGACTTTGTGGAGCGCACGCGTTTTGATCGCTTGGGCATCTTTACTTATTCTCATGAAGAAAATACGCATGCCTATCAGTTCAATGATGATGTAGAGGCCGCCATTAAAAAAGAACGCGCCGACGCCATTATGGAATTGCAAAGTGGTATTTCCTACGAGCTCAATCAGCTCAAAGTTGGTAAAGAATTCAAAGTCTTATTTGACCGCGCAGAAGGCGACTACTTTATTGGTCGCTCTGAATTTGATTCACCTGAGGTAGACAACGAAGTTTTGGTGAAAAAATCCGAAGGATATGTTCGATTGGGCGATTTTTCGCGTGTATTGATCACCAGTGCAGATCACTACGATCTCTATGGCAAGCTCGTACTATGATGTTTAAATTCGCAACTTTCTTTTTGTTAAGTGCTTTGTTTTTTGCTTGTGGCCGAGAAAACCGTGCCCGCATGGATCAATTCGATCTATTGGAGCAGAGTGCAAAGGCTGAACCCATCAAGCACTTCAATGTAAAATTAAACCGCGATAGCATTCAAATCAGTTACCCTTCTTTTGGTGGTCATCCTTTCTCCAAATTGATGCAGCATTTGCTCAAAAAAGATACTTTAGGTGCTTTTTGCGTGGGGCAGCGCAATGTCCGCATTCGCTATCAAGTGCTTTGGGCTACAGACAAAGTACTCAGTATGAATCAAGAAGTTTGGCTAGATTGCCCGATGTCTGAGGGCCCTCGAAAAACAATAGTCAATTATTTATTCACGCTTCAGGGAAAGCAGATTTCTAAATTGGAATTAGAAGGTTCTCCAGGGCTTTTACAAGACATCCAGGTGGCCTTGCGCAAGCGCGAGACACCATATTGCAGCGCGCCAAAAATTGAAGAAGTCTTTCCAATCATCAAAGCGGGCAGGGTGGAGGTTACTCCGCATTATGCCAGTTCGCTTTGCGACACCACTTTTAAAAGAAAGGGTGTCCGCCGCGAAGATTTGCGCATCATATCTAACAAGACTTTTCTATCTTTGAATCAAAATAACAACAAAAAATAACATGGGATTACTAGACAACAAAGTCGTCATCATTACTGGTGCCTCACGCGGCATCGGAAAAGCTATTGCAGAAACATGCGTTCAGCAAGGAGCAACTGTTGCATTTACCTATCTTTCTTCTGAAGAAAAAGCACGTGCACTAGAGGCCGAACTCACTGCCAACGGCGGTGTAGCAAAAGGCTTCCGCTCAGATGCTTCTAATTTTGATCAAGCTCAACAACTCGTAGACGACGTCGTGGCCGCTTTTGGCACCGTTGATGTCCTTGTCAATAACGCGGGCATTACCCGTGACACCCTTTTGATGCGCATGACCGAAGAACAATGGGATGAGGTCATCAATACCAACTTGAAATCTGCCTTTAACCTCACCAAAGCAGTACAAAAGCCGATGCTCAAAGCGCGCTCAGGTTCTATCATTAACATGAGTTCTGTAGTTGGTGTCAAAGGAAATGCAGGGCAGTCCAATTATGCGGCTTCAAAAGCAGGTCTCATTGGTTTTACCAAATCAATCGCAGCTGAGCTCGGCTCGCGCAATATCCGCTGCAACGCCATAGCACCAGGCTTTATCGAAACCGAAATGACCGAAGTATTAGATCAGGACGTAGTGGCCTCTTGGCGCAATAGCATTCCGCTCAAGCGCGGCGGACAGCCCGTAGATGTTGCCAATGCAACGGTTTTCTTGGCTTCAGATCTTTCTGCTTACATTACCGGCCAGACGCTTCATGTTTGTGGCGGTATGCTCATGTAATCTTATGAATACCATTCGTCCCAGACGCAACCGTAAAAACAGTGCCATTCGCCAAATGGTGGAAGAAACGCAACTAGGCGTTCAGCACCTCATTTACCCGATCTTTCTCAAAGACGGCAAAGGCATCAAAGAGGAAGTAGCTTCTCTGCCCAATAACTTTCGTTGGTCTTTGGATCAGTTGCTGCCCGAATTAGAGGCTTGCCTAAAGCTCGGGATTTCCACTATTGATATCTTTCCGGCCGTCGATGATGCCTTGAAAGATCAAATGGCATCTTACAGTTGGGCTAGCGACAATTTTTATTTGCGCGCTATTTCCACTATTAAAAAAGAATTCCCTGAGTTGGTCGTCATGACAGACGTTGCCATGGATCCGTATTCTTCTGATGGCCACGATGGCTTGGTACAAAATGGTCAAATCCTCAACGACGAAACCTTACCCATTTTAGCCAAAATGACCATTGCGCAAGCGCAAGCTGGCGCCGATATCATTGGCCCTTCCGACATGATGGACGGCCGAGTTGGCTATTTGCGCAGTGCACTAGACGACAACGGCTTTACGGACGTCTCTATCATGTCTTATACCGCTAAATATGCCAGCGCTTTTTACGGCCCGTTCCGCGATGCGCTCAACTCAGCCCCCAAATCTGGCGATAAAAAGACCTATCAAATGAATCCGGCCAACAAGCGAGAAGCATTGCTTGAGGCGCAGCTCGATTTTGAAGAAGGTGCCGATATGCTGATGGTCAAGCCAGCGCTTTGCTATTTAGATGTGATTTCCTTACTCAAGGAAAACTTCCCTGTGCCCATTACTGCTTACAACGTGAGTGGCGAATGCGCTATGGTCTATGCCGCAGCTCAAAACGGTTGGCTAGACTACGAGCGCGCGGTGGGCGAAATGCTACTAAGCATGCGCCGAGCGGGTGCCGATGCCATCCTGACTTACTTTGCCAAAGATTTTGCACAGTTTGTGCGTTCTTAATTGTATTGAAACATGCCTATAGAGCTTACTTCGAATTACCTGAGTCTTGAAGAATTTGAGCATTTACTCAACGCCAACGATTCACTCGTTTTATCAGCCGAATTACAGGAGCGTATCAAGACTTGTCGCGACTACCTCGATCAAAAAGTAGCCAATAGTACGCAGCTCATTTACGGCATCAATACGGGTTTTGGTTCGTTGTGCGATACAGCCATTAGCACCGCAGACCTCGAGGCTTTGCAACGCAATCTTGTTTGCTCGCACGCCTGTGGGATGGGAGAGGAAGTTCCTTTGGTCATTGTGCGCAGAATGTTGCTCTTGAAAGTACTTGGCTTATCTAAAGGCGCCTCTGGTGTTCAATTGGCAACAGTAGAACGCTTACTTTTCTTTTTTAACAACCATATTTACCCCGTCGTTTATCAGCAAGGCAGCTTAGGCGCTTCTGGTGACCTCGCTCCGTTGGCTCACCTCTCACTTCCTCTAATAGGTGAAGGTGAAGTTTATTTTGAAAATCAAAAGATTAGCACTAATGAATTAAATAAAAAGTTTAATTTAAAACCCATTGTTCTTCAATCAAAGGAAGGTCTCGCTTTGCTCAATGGCACGCAGTTTATGTCGGCTTATGCTACTTATGCCGTGGCTCAAGCATATCAATTATTTGAAGGATTCAATCAGGTGGCAGCACTTTCCATGGAGGCCTATGATGCCCGCAAAGAACCTTTTGCCGCCAACGTCAATGAAATCAGAAATCAGGTAGGGCAAATTCGCGTTGCAGCTTGGTTTAGAAAGCACCTTGAAGGCAGCCAGATCATGGAGCAGGCTAAGGCGCATGTCCAAGATCCGTATTCGTTTCGCTGCATTCCACAAGTTCATGGCGCGAGTCTAGACACCATAGACCACGCGGCCCAAGTGGTCACTAGAGAAATCAATGCCGTTACAGACAACCCAACGGTTTTCCCAGAAGACGATCAAGTGGTGTCTGCCGGTAATTTCCATGGCCAGCCATTGGCGCTTATTCTCGATTTCTTAGCCATTGCCATGGCCGAAATGGGGAGCATCTCAGAACGTCGTACTTATAAACTGATTTCCGGCACACGCGGCCTCCCTGCATTTTTGGTCAAAAACCCTGGGCTCAATTCAGGTCTCATGATCACACAATACACTTGCGCCTCCATCGTAAGTCAAAACAAGCAGCTTTGCACACCTGCATCTGTAGACACCATAGACAGCAGCAACGGCCAAGAAGACCACGTCAGCATGGGTGCGAATGCAGCCACCAAACTCTTTCGCGTTTTAGACAACTGTCAAAAAATACTCGCCATTGAACTCATTCATGCTGCGCAAGGTCTCGAATTCAGAAGGCCACTTCAGGCCGCCGTCTGGACAGAAGCATTGCACGCGCAATTCAGGGCAGTGGTACCAAGTCTCGAGACAGACCGCATCATGGCTACCGATATGCAAGCCGCCCAACAATTTTTAAAACAATACCTCGCTCATGAGTGATTTTGAAATGCAAGAAAACGAAGTCGAATTCAAAAAGAAAAGACCCGTTTTTTTATTGGTTTTAGTGATTTTATCTGGGGTCAATCTGGTTTTTAGTCTTTTTGGCGCTATGGGTGGTATGTTGGATGCAAAACCCGATAAAGCCATGTACAAGAGTGCCAAACTTGAATTTGCCAACATGCGCGAACAACTCGAGCAAGCCAACGCCGACGATTTCATTTACATCGTCGAACAAATGGAGGGCATCACCAACAATATGTTCAAGCATTTCCAAGCCTACAATACTTATCAATTTCTTGTCTTATTGCTCGGCTTGTTTGGCGTTGTGCTCATGTACAAAGGCAGAAAGCTCGGTTTCCATTTCTATATCCTGTATTCCATTGGCTTGGTGGTCATTCCCTATGTGTTCAATCCGATTTCAGGTATTCCTGCCATATTGACCATCGTGGGTGTGATTTACGGCGGTATATGGGTGCTGCTTTATAGCCGCAACCTACATTGGATGCAAGAAGGTTAAATTCGGTATGTCGTCTAGAATATCTTACCGGGGTTCAGGATTCCATTTGGGTCAAATACTTTTTTAATGCCCCGCATGAGTTCCAGACCATTGTGTCCAAAAGCCAAATCCATGTAGGGTTTCTGAACCAAACCAATACCGTGTTCACCTGAAATGGTGCCGCCCATGGCAACCACCTCCGTAAAAAGTTCGCGAATGGCTATAGTGAGTTCTTCGTTCCAAAAGGTGTCGCTGAGCTTACCCTTGATGATGTTAACGTGCAGGTTTCCATCGCCCGCATGCCCATAGCAAACCGATTCGAAGCCATATTTTTGGCCAATGCGCTTCACAGTTGCCAGTAATTGTGGCAGCTGATACCGCGGAACTACCGTATCTTCTTCTTTGTAAACAGACTGAACCTTAACGGCTTCGCCGACTTTTCTGCGCAAACTCCAAAGCGTATTTTTTTGGGCTTCGGATTCGGCGAAAAGAATTTCATCGGTCGGATATCCCTCGAGCACTGCCAAAATACCTTCGCAATCTTTCATGAGTTGCTCAGGGTCAAAGCCGTCGACTTCAATGAGCAGATGAGCGGCGTGATTCTCCTTGACTTCAATGCTGTAATCTTCCGAAAAGGCTTGCGACCATTTGAGGGCGTTGTGCTCCATGAACTCAAGTCCACTGGGTGTAAAGCCTGCATTGAAAATGGCTGCAACAGCCTCGCATGCTTGCACGGCATCATAGAAAGGCACCAACATGAGCAAGGTATGCGTTGGGTGTGGAATCAATTTGAGCACAATTTTGGTAACGAACGCCAGTGTGCCTTCTGAGCCTACCACCAATTGGGTCAGGTTGTAGCCGGTTGCATTTTTGAGTACATTGGCGCCCGTCCACATGATGGTTCCGTCTGCCAAAACGACTTCTAGGTTGAGCACCCAGTCTTTGGTGACCCCATATTTGACGGCCTTTGGGCCACCAGAATTTTCTGCTATATTCCCACCGATAAAGCATGAACCTTTGCTTGCTGGGTCGGGCGGATAAAACAAACCCTTTTCCTTGACTGCATTCTGAAGGGCTTCGGTGATGACACCAGGCTCTGTAATGACCTGCGCATTTTTTTCATCAATAGCGATGATGCGGTTGAGTTTTTCTGAACTGAGCAAGACGCCGCCATGAATGGGTAGGCAGCCGCCGCTCAAGCCAGTTCTCGCACCTGCAGGCGTCACGGGGATGTTGTGTTGGTTACAATAAGCTAAAATTTGAGAAACTTCCTCTGCATTTTGGGGCAGTAACACAACACAGGGGGTGAAATGGAGGTCTTCGGTGTGGTCGTGGTTGTAGGCTTCACGCGTGTTGAGGTCTGATTTACAGCGATCTGCAAGTAAGGACTCAAAAAAGTCGAGGTCTTTTTGGTTGATGGTCTGAAACATTAGGCTGTGATTTTTTTGGCGCCCACAAAAAAGATATCGCGCGTATTGATAGGAATAGCAGCGGCCTTCGGAATTTGACGATACATCCATTGGTGAAAACGACTCGGTTTTTTGTTGAGGATAAACAACGCAAAATAGATGAGGCCAAGAGACCTGTAAACAGGAGGGTACTGATAGAAAACAGGTTCAAAACCATGTTTGTTTAAAAGCGCCGTCATGGATTTTTTAGTAAAATAATGGAGGTGTGTTGGCGGATGGATCATCCGCCATTTTTTGCCTTGAAGGCGAGGCAAAAGCGCGCCAAAGTCTCCGGTAGTAAGGTAAAGCAGCGCACCGGGTTTGCATTCCTTTTGTGCCTTGGCTAAAAAAGCGCCTGGGTCCGACAAATGCTCAATGACATCCCACATAAAAACGGCATCGTAGGTCTGCGCATTAGAAACTTCTAAATAGTTCTCAGCAGAAAAGTGTGGTCCGTAATGTTGATTTGCGTACTGGATGGCATCTTGAGAAATATCATAGCCTTCGTAGTGGGTATTGGGGTAACATTTCTTCAAGGTTTCAAAGAAAAACCCATAAGCACAACCAATTTCAAGCGCATTTTGGAGTGCATGATGTTGTTTTTTAATTTGCTTTACACGTTTTGCAAAATTGAGTTGCAAGATTTCTTTGTCGGCAAGGTAGTCTGCGTATTCTTCGCCTTTGAAATAGTTTTCGGCGTATAGATCTTGTAAATAAGCGTGGTCTAGTTGGAGGTTGGCCCAGCCGTGACCACAGTTTTGACACTTGAGTAGCGTATCGTCAAAAATGCGCTTGGTCTCTTTTGAATTACATATCGGACATTCCGTATTTTCCATGACAGCGAACTTAACTAAAAATGCTGAATTCTTGTCTCAGGCACATTTTATTTTATCTTTGAATAGAAAATCGAAATAATGTCTCAAGAAGTATATTTAATTGACGGAATCCGCAGTGCCATTGGTAATTTTGGTGGCAGTTTAGCTACCCTTCGCGCAGATGACCTCGCGGCCCAAGTGCTCGCAGGTCTACTCGAGCGCCATCCAAACCTAGATCCAAAAAGCATAGAAGATGTTTTGTTGGGCTGCGCTAATCAGGCCGGCGAAGACAACCGCAACATTGCCCGAATGGCTTCGTTGTTAGCAGGTTATCCAATTGAGGTGCCTGGCGAAACAGTCAATAGACTCTGCGCATCGGGTTTAGCTGCAGCTGTCAACGCGACGCGCGCCTTGCGCAACGGCGAAGGAAATGTATATGTTGCCGGCGGTGTCGAGCACATGACGCGCGGCCCCTGGGTGATCTCCAAAACTTCTAGTGCGTTTGGCCGCGACGCCCAAATGTACGACTCGAGCTTTGGCTGGCGCTTTATCAACCCGCAAATGGAGGCACTTTACGGCGTAGACAGCATGGGCATGACCGCCGAGAATTTAGCTGAACACTACCAAATCTCAAGAGCCGACCAAGATGCTTTTGCGTGCTGGAGTCAAGAAAAAACCGCTGCTGCTCAGGCCGCTGGTTTTTACACCGATGAAATTTTACCAATTGAAATTCCGCAAAAAAGAGGAGCGGCCATCGTTTTTGACAAAGATGAATTCTCCCGAGCCAACACCACAGCAGAAACCCTTGCTAATTTGCGTCCGGCTTTCAAAAAAGACGGCAGTGTAACGGCAGGCAATGCTTCTGGTCTAAATGATGGCGCTGCTGCTTTGCTTTTGGCCAATGAAGATGGAGTCCGCGCACACCGTTTACAGCCCATGGCCAAAATTTTGTCGGCAGCTGTGGCAGGCGTGGAGCCCCGCATCATGGGCATTGGCCCCGTGCCGGCAAGCCAAAAGGCACTTGATCGCGCAGGTCTCACTTTAGATCAAATTGACCTGATCGAAATCAATGAAGCATTTGCTGCGCAAGTATTGGCTTGCACGCGCGCGCTTGGCCTAGCCGACCGCGATGCGCGCATCAATCCAAATGGCGGTGCAATTTCTTTAGGGCATCCACTTGGTATGTCGGGAGCGCGCTTGCTTTTAACCGCCGCCAGACAACTACAGCGCAGCAATAAACGTTATGCTTTAGTAACCATGTGTATCGGCGTAGGTCAAGGATACGCGGCGGTCATCGAAAACGTAGCCAAATGAAAATGACATCCTTGCGCAGCTTTGGGATTTTACTGGTTGCCCTGACACTCTTTTCGTGCAAAAAAGAAGCAACACGTTGGCAAACAGATTGGCTACTTCCGGTTTTAAACGACACGCTCACACTCAACCAATACTACAACGATTCTACACTCAGTATCAATGGTTCCCAAATTGATGTCAATTTGAGCAGAACTATACTAGACCTCGGTCTTTCTGATCTCATTCAAATTCCCGATACCACAATTGCACAGCAATACCAAGCAAACTTTACGGTCAATAACGTGTCTCCGGGCTTTATGTTTGTCAATAGCATCAAAACCCATGAGCTCGATCTCGGCGATATCCAACTCAAAAAAGTGCGCGTATCCTCCGGGCAAATCCAACTCAAAGTATACAACCCCCTAAATACTGCTGTTTTGTATCAAATTGAGTTACCAGGCGTGACCCAAAATGGACAGGTCTTCGTTCAAAATTATACGGTTCAACCCGGTACTGCTCAAAATCCTACAGTTGCTACAGAATCCATCAACTTAAGTGGCTATGACATCGACCTTGGAGGGTTACAAGGCCTGGAATTCAATCAGCTGCAATCCAAACTCACCCTCAAAACAGATCCCAACGGGCAAACCGTCTCAATTTACAACAACCAAGTTTTTAAATTTGAGGCCACCTTTTCCAATTTGCGCTTTGACTACGCCAAAGGCTATTTCGGCGCTGCGATCCTTGCCGGTCAAGAACAATTCACCTTGCCTTATCTCGATCAAATTACCAACGGTAGTATAACCTTACCCGAGCTCAGCCTAGACTTACAGATTGAAAACGGATTTAAAATGGCCTTGCGTGCTCAAATTGAACAATTGAGTGCGACGAATACCCAAGGACAAGCGATATCCTTAAATGCGCCAAGCATCGGGCCAAGTATGTATTTAGCCCCTGCGGTGGGCAACTGGAATACCCTTCAGCCCAGTACGCTCAACTTACATTTTGATCAAAACAACAGCAATATCAAAAGTTATCTTGAAAACCTCGGTGCTTTTCAGCAGATCAGCTACCAATTGCAACCAAATCCCTGGGGCAATACCGCTGCTGGCCACGATGAAGCTTTTGCAAATAGCCACTTGCGGCTCAAAGTATCGGCTCAAATGCCAATGGCACTCAGTGCCGATGGGCTTACGCTGCAAGATACCTTTGAGCTCAATTTGGCTCAAGATCTCAACAAAACACATGTCACTGGAGCAACGGTCTTGCTCGATGCCACAAATGCATTTCCATTGGCTTGCGACCTCGTATTGTATTTTATGAAAGACGGGCAAATTTTACATACGGTCATTGCCGATGCCCAATTGGCCTCCGCTGCACTTGGCCAGATAGATCCTACAGACGGTTTACTTAAAAAGAAAAGCAAGATCAAGATCGTTTTACCTCCCGCATTGGTTGCAGACCTCCAAGACCTCAACGAAGTGGTGGTCGCTGCCACTTTTGCCACAACAGATCCCAATACTGGTTTAGCCGTTCAACAGCATGTTCAAGCAAATGCTTTCTTGGCGCTGCAGTTGCAACTTCAACTTCAAACCCAAATCAGACCCTGATGCGCTATTTACTACTATTATTGGTGATCGGGCTGCAATCTTTCTATGCGCAGCAAACCTTATTGCTAGATTCCTATGGTTCTTACAATAGTACTGGTGTGCGCCGACAGGTGACCGATGCCTTTTTATACGGCGGACTCATCGATTCAAGTCAAATCAATCGTTCGCTGGCCCAACTGCAAAAGCGCAACTCATTTGGCTTGCAAATGGGCTTGAATGCACAGTGGCAAAGCCCGTGGTTGGTTTCTAAAGACACTAAAAAATGGGCTTCGGGCTACAGATGGACTTTCGGCGCAGGCATTCATCAGTATGCTGGTCTTCAGTTCTCCAAAGACTTATTTGGTTTGGTTTTTCAGGGCGGCCTTCCTTCCATAGGCGATACCCTTGACCTGAGCAATTTGCGCGCAGAGGCCACCATTTTTTCCAAAATTGGTTTTGGCTTTTATCAACCAAGTACACAATCGTCCTTTTTATTACATTTTGTTGCGGTGCAACAACAGCTTGGTGCGGTGCTCCAAGATGCTACCTGGTTTCAAGACCCAAGTACGGCACAGATCGATTTGGCCCTGGTTGGAAGGGCAAGCCTCGGCGGAATGCCAGCTAACGCCTATGGTGTAGCGCTTGATATCGATTACCGTTTTGGGTCAAGTGATTCCTCAGAAAATGAACAACAATTCCAACTCCTTATTCAAAATTTAGGTGTCGCCAGAAGTGCGCAGACAAACACTTACAACTTCAACGGTACGCTCGCCTACGCTGGGTTTTCCCTTGCTGCATGGCAACAAACCAATTTAGACCAACTTGCTAGTGGTTTCTTGGATTCTTTAGGTTATCAAAATACCAAAGGACCAAACTGGATGCTTTTGCCTGCTCAGATCCAATTGGCCAAAATCTTAGATTGGGGAAGCCTTCAGCGGCTTGAAGCCTATTACGGTGCGCAATTTATACTACGCCAAACCTATACGCCATTGATCTATGCTGGTGCACAATTAAAAGTCACTAAGGGCTGGCATACCGGTTTTGGAATGGCCTATGGTGGTTTTGGTGGTTTGCGCATGCAAGCATATTCCGCTTTTCGATTCAAGCGCAGCGAATTGCTGCTGCGTTCAGATAACATCGCCTTACAAAATGGCGCCTCACTTTATCTTCAGTTCCGATGCGATTTCTAACTGTTCTATTTTTTTTGGGTATTGTGCAGTTAGGCAGTGCGCAAAACCGTTTTTATAAATTGTTTTCCGGTACCGGTTTTGACAAAGGCGAAGATGTCTTGGCTTTGCCAGATTCTACGTTTATGGTGGCGGGTAGCAGCGGAAGTTGGGAAGCAAACGCGCAAGGATTTCTCATGAAGCTCGATCAGCAGGGTAATTATATTTGGAGTCAGGCATACGGTGCGCAAGAAACGGAAGAGATCAAGCGCGTATTTCACCGGCCGGGGATGGGTTATTATTTAGCTGGTATGTCTAATTCATGGTCTGGTGGTGCATATGAGCCCATGCTTGTTTATACCGATTTGAACGGTCATCAGCAATGGATCAAGACCTATCCAAGTGCAGGTTGGGGGCGCATTCACGATGGAGTCATGACGGCCGATACCGGTTTTGTTTTGGTGGGCGAAAGACAAGCACAATTGGGTGGTTCTTCAGATGTTCTTCTTTTGCGTTTGAATAAATTTGGAGATACACTTTGGACCAAAACAATTGGCGGCTCTGGTGATGATCGTGCCCATAGTATTTTGCGGATACAAGACACCTTGTTTGCAGTAGGCGGGGAATGGACCCTCCAAGATTCAATGGTCCGAAAAGGATTTGTATGCTTGTTCAACGAGCAAGGAAACGTGGTTTGGTTCGATACCCTCGGGGTAGCTGCTGGCGACCACGCTGTACTGGATCTAACACAAACGCCTTTTGGAATTCAATTTGCTGGCTATCGAAAGATTTCGCCAACAAATCACGATAAGTTTTCCGGGATGATAGCCCTAGACGGCAGTATCACAGCCCAAAACGCTCCTATTGATGGTGCCATGATTTCCGATGACATCATTCAACAAATTGCCTATGTTCAGCAACTAGATGCCTGTGCGCAAGGCATTCAAGTGCAAAATCAAGGTACTTATCCAGAGCCCTATGACCTGAATATAGGTTACGGCGATGCACTTTTTGGTTATTGGTTGGGTTGGCCCGTCACCACCATTCTCAATCAGGGTTATGATCATTGCGGCAATATCAAGCCAACCCTCGATGGCGGCTTTATTGCAGTCGGCATGAACTCCGTAATTGTCGATGGTCAGAATCAACTCAATGGGGGTAGCAACATTTTTGTGCTCAAAGTTAATGGAGATGGCTCTGCTTACGTTCAAACAGATACTGTTTTTACAACAAATCAGCTCGTAGGCCTTACACCAGCCAGTGCTCCGGAAAAACTCTTGATCCACCCCAATCCGGCCCAGACAAAAGTTCAACTCAGTTGGCCAAGTACTGCGCCAAAACAAATTGCTGTTTACAATGCAATTGGCACTTTGGTTCTTCGTCAAGAGTTGAACTCAAACCAAACCATTGATTTACAAGATTGGCCAAGCGGACTCTATTTGCTGCGCATCGAAGGCGCAACATATCCTATCGTGAAGTATTGAGTGCTTTTCTTCGGGCTCTTTCCTTCATGATCAGGCCGAGTTCTCGACTGGTTTGCCCTGCAACAGAAGTGTTTTCGTCTGCTCGGCGAAGCAAATAAGGCAACACCTCTTGAACAGGGCCAAAAGGCACGTATTTAGCAACTTGATACCCTGCATCCGACAAATTATAGGAAATGTGGTCAGACATTCCTAAGAGCTGAGCAAAGTAAAATTTAGGATCATTAGGAGCAACTTGTTCTTTATGAAGTAACGCGGCAAGGTACATCGAGCTATTTTCGTTGTGTGTGCCCGCACAAACTGAAAAGACTGCTCTATTGGCCACTAAAAAGTCAAGCGCGGCATCGTAATCTTTGTCAGTACTCGCTTTATCAGGTTGAATGGGCGAGGGGTAGCCCATTGCTTGTGCTCTGGCGCGTTCTTTTTCCATGTAGGCCCCACGCACCAACTTGACGCCATATTTTATTCCCGCATTTTTAGCGCGCTCGAGTTCTGTCTTTAGGTAAGCAAGGCGGTCGTGGCGGTACATCTGGACAGTGTTATAGACTATGCAATTTGTTTGATTGTATTTGCACATCATGTCGAAAGTCCATTGGTCTATGGCCGTTTGGATCCAGGTTTCTTCGGCGTCGATAAACAAGCGTGTTTGGTGGCGTGCTGCTGCTGCACAAATTCTATCTATTCTCACCAATATTGCGGAAATCCCGGCTTTTTCACTTGGCGTGAATTCTCTGAAATTTTCACCTTTACGCGTCGCTCTTAACTGACTCGAGACCAACTCCAGTAAATGATGTTGGGCAATTCCAGTAATTTTAAATACGGCAAACGGAATGCGTTTGTCGGTGGCTGATTTTTCTATGGTTTGGATGATGATTTGCGTAGTTTGCTCAAAATCTTCGTCTTTTGTTTTGCCTTCAACCGAATAATCCAAGATTGTACCTATGCCAAAAGCATGTAGACTAGCTATTGCTGGGTCGCAATCGTTGATGGTTTCTCCGCCGCAAAATTGCTTGAAAATGGTTTTTTTGATCAGGCCCTTTATTGGCAGGTGTATTTGGAGTGCCAACGGTGTCAGGAGCTTGCCTAGTTTTACAATGGCGGGTGCGCCAATGATCTTGAAAAGCAAGTAAGCACGTTGGAGGTCCTGCTTGTTTTTGGAGCGAAATGCAATTTCGGTGTTGTCGAAAGAAATCATGTCCCAAAATTAAGGTCTTTTCGTAAATTTGGACCATGCAAATGGCTTCTTTTTCCGAACAACCGCGTCCGTTTGAATGGGGGCCTCTTCTAGACTCCTCCTTTTCTTCATTCCTTTCGGAATATGCACCTGCAAAAATCGCCATTTTAGTAGACGAAAACACCCATGACCACTGCCTTGAGTTTTTATTGACAGCCTTTGATGCTTTAGCCGAGGCTGAGGTCATTCTTTTGCCAGCGGGTGAAGAAAACAAAGTGCTCGAAGTTTGTTTTCAGGTTTGGGAAACACTCACAGAAGCAGGTTTTGACCGCCACGACCTCTTGATCAATTTGGGTGGCGGCGTTGTTACTGATTTAGGCGGCTTTGTCGCATCTGTATACAAGCGCGGACTGTCCTTTATCAATATCCCAACAAGTTTGCTCTGCATGGTAGATGCTTCTATTGGTGGTAAAACCGGTATCGACTTTGCGGGCTATAAAAATCAGCTTGGTACCTTTCAAGAACCCATTGCAACCTATATTGATACTGGGTTTTTAGCAACACTTCCAGAGGTGGAGTGGCGCAATGGTTTTGCCGAACTCCTCAAGCATGCGCTGATTTCAGATCACGTACTATGGGAAAAGCTCTCAAAAATTCAACATATTCAGCAAGAACTCCTTTCTGAAACGATTTTGCAAGGGGTTCAAATCAAAGCGCAAATTGTTGCCCAAGATCCATCAGAAAAAGGCTTGCGAAAAATCCTGAATTTTGGCCATACCATCGGACACGCGCTAGAGTCCTATTATTTGAACACCGAAACACCACTCTCACACGGCCATGCAGTGGCACTTGGCATCTTACTCGAGGCCAAGCTTTCTCAATTCGAATTGGGATTACCAGTTGAGGATTTTGTAGAAATCGAAACGCTTCTCACGAAGTTTTATCCGCTTCAACTCCCGACAGACAGCAATGCCATATGGGTACTCATGCAGCAAGACAAAAAGAATGTAAATGGGGAGGTGCGGATTTGTTTACTACCCAAGATAGGCAATTGTCTTTTTGACCAAACCCTCACTTTACAAGCCTTTGAGCAAGTGTATACTCATTTTTTAGCATAATTTTTTTGGTCAACAAAAAAAGGCCTCCGAAGAGGCCTTTTCCTTACAGGTTAGTTGGAAGCACCAACCTGCAATGCCTTACTTGACGATGGTCATTTCGTCCACAATGTGTTTGGCACCTGCATATTTATCAATGATGAATAAGACATAACGGATATCTACGTTAATGGTCTTTTGCAATTTTTGATCAAAAATAACATCTCCGGCCATGGCTTCAATATTGCCATCAAAAGCCAAACCGATGAGTTCTCCTTTTCCATTCAAGACTGGTGAACCTGAGTTACCACCGGTGATGTCGTTGTTGGTCAAGAAGTTGACAGGCATGTAGCCTGCTTTGTCTGCATAGGGGCCAAAATCTTTCTTGGCGTTGAGTTCGATGAGGCGCTGCGGCAAGTCGAATTCTTCATCGTTGGGTTTGTATTTGTTGATCGTCCCTTGAAGTGTTGTGTAGTTGTTGATTTTGGCGTCGTTGCGCTTGTCTGCAGGTAGTGCACTTACTTTGCCATAAGTGAGGCGCAGTGTACTATTGGCATCAGGATAGAGGATAGTGCTGAGACCTGACTCTCTGAGGCCTGCAACAAGTAGGCGGTAAGCACGGTTGTAGTCGTCGGTGAGCTTCACGAGTTCATCACTGCGCTTCATGAGGTGTGCCAGTAGATCGGTTGATAACTTGAAAAGTGGGTCATTGCTGAGTTGCCCTTCGCTCGGTGCTTCTAAGAAGGCAAGCATGCCATTTTTGGAAGTGAGAATTGACATCGCAAACATTGCGCGCACTTCGTTTTTAGACGATCCATCTGCGTACATGCTTGCCACCCCATTGGCGAGTTCGTAATTAGCTTTGGCCGCATAAAGGTCAAGTCCATTGATGAGGACATCCATTTCTGCCGGACCATAGGTGGTTTCAAAGAACTCATTGATCATGGCAACCAAGTCTGCTTTCATTGCGGATCTTTTGGTATCATTGGCTTTTGCATAGGCCATTAATTGCGCACCCAAGCCACGTGAAATACCCGCATATTCTGAGTTGCGAACGAGAATAGAAAGGTAGTTATCGTGTCTTGATTTATCGTTGGTAGCGCTATAGAAATTGTTGAGCGTACTCACTACTGAGCCGTATTTCGCTTTGTTTTCTGGCTTGTTGGCCCAAGCATCGAATTTGGCTTCGTTTTTGGCTTTAGCAGCCGCTGTCTGAAATTTGGTCAATGCATCGATCATGCCTTGGCGGTTTTTCCAGTAGTTGGCCGTGCGCGCATATTTAGAGGCGTAGTTCAGGCGAACACCAGCATCTTTGTCCATGTAGGTTTTCATGGCATCCATGGCGGTTTTGGAGGCCTCTACCCAAGCTGGGTAAGCGTATTTAACGTTTTGATCAATGCCACCTGCAGGCAACCAACGGTTGGTGCGCCCTGGGTAACCCATGATCATGGCGAAATCACCTTCTTTGACACCGCTCAGGTTGATTGGAAGGTGGTGTTTTGGG
Organism: Cryomorphaceae bacterium; assembly: GCA_027483605.1. Lineage (GTDB taxonomy): Bacteria > Bacteroidota > Bacteroidia > Flavobacteriales_D > Crocinitomicaceae > UBA952. The sequence continues at coordinate 29,767 of JAIXUE010000019.1, forward strand.
TGCAAAGGAACGTTTGTGGTGCTGAAATCAGCAGGATTACCATTGGCATCTGCGTAAACGCGGAACATAGAGAAGTCTCCGGTATGACGTGGCCACTCCCAGTTGTCGGTGTCTCCGCCAAATTTACCAATGCTATTTGGTGGTGTTCCTACCAAACGAACGTCTTTGTAGTCTTGGTAGACAAAAAAGTAAAACTCATTTCCTTGAAAGAAGGAACGAACAGACACAACATACTTGCCGCCTTCGCTATTTTCTTTTTCGATGAGGGCAATTTCATCTCTGATGATTTTTTCGCGCTCGGCTTCAGACATGTTGTCTGAAACTTTGGACATAATTCGCTTGGTGCAGTCGTCCATGCGGACAAAAAAGCGAACGTATAAAGATTTTGGTTTGAGCTCTTGGCTGCGGTCTGCTGCCCAAAAACCGTTTGTCAGGTAGTCGTTTTCTGGAGTAGAAAGTTCTGCAATCGCATCGTAACCACAGTGGTGGTTGGTCAAAAGCAAGCCATCTTTGGAGATGAGTTCGGCTGTGCATCCGCCGTTGAACTGAACAACCGCATCTTTCAAAGACGAGTTGTTGATGCTGTAAATTTCTTCTGCAGTGAGCTGAAGACCCATTTTTTGCATGTCGCGGTGATTGAGGCGGTCGATGAACATCAAAAACCACATGCCTTCATCGGCACGGACGAAAATCCCTACAAACAAGAAGAGGGCAAGTGTAATACGTTTGAATTGTTTCATGATTTGAATATTGAGTGGCGAAGATACAATGAATGCCGTCAATTTGCAACGATAAGCAACGCTACTTTGAAGAGAGTAGCTTTTTTTTCATTCGGCTAAGGCTTTCTGGCAAAATGCCGAGATAGGATGCAATTTGATGCTGAGCTACAATTTGCTCGATACCTGGGTGCCTTTGAAGCAATTCTTGGTAGCGGGCTTCTGCATGCGCTGAAACGGTCATCAGAAAACGTTTTTGTAATACGGCAAGCGTTCGTTGAGCCATCACTCTAAACAAACGCTCTAATGCTGGGATTTGACCAAAAAGATACTCGAGGTCTTCTTTTGAAATCTCGAGGATATAGCTTTCTTCTAGCGCCTGGACATTCAGCGTTGCGGCATCGTCAAAATGAAAGGCAGATAAATCACCAACCCACCAATCGGCAAAGGCAAAATACAAGACGTGTTCATTTCCTTTGGTATCGGTATAAAATACCCGTAAGGTTCCATCGGCTACAAATCCCTGATTGAAATTGGTAGTGCCTTCCTTTAGAAAGTAATCTTTTTTCTGCACCTTTCTGAGGTGGTAATGCGATTTCATGAGTTCCCAGTCAGTAGGCTTTAGGGTGACGCGCTGGCTGGTGTACTCGTATAATTTTTGATATGCTATTTGTGCGTCCATTGGTCTTATTTGGGGAGGTGACGAATCCGCCATTCGGTAGGGTGGAGGTTATTGAAGCGCTGCCCGATTTGCTTGATCATCGCAATGGCTTGTCCTTCAAAAGTAACGATATAAAAACCTGCAGGCGCTTCCCATTGTTGGCTCTCGCCATGCAAGATACGCAAGGCCTCTGGTGCTTCAACGGCTTTGGTCGGTAAAGTCCAAATAGGGAAGAGGCTATAGGTGAGGTCGTAGCCGGGCGCCCAAGATTTTTTGTGTGCGGTGGCAATGTGTGTTCCTTTTTTCAAAAACTTCAGGTCTTTGATGCGTTCATAAAGAGAAAGCGCAAATGGTGTGGTGGCGTAAACCTGATCTGCTTCTTGCCAATAGCGCAGTGCTTGGGTTTGTAATAGGTTGTCGGATAGATCTTTAGGTATGGCGCTGTTGAGCACCTTGTTTTTGGCGGACTTGTGCTTGGTGTTTGCCCGAGAGGTTTTTTGCAAAGCGGCAATGTAAAAGCCCTCGCTTTTGATCTGGTTGGGAAAGAAGTATTGACCAATTCCATGACGGTCTGCCTGAAGACCTTCAAAATGAGGTAGTTTGATCTTGACTGCACTTTCGTCATCGAGCAAATGCAGGAGTTGGTTTTCATTTTCTTCGGGGTTGAACGTACAGGTCGAGTAAATGAGGTAGCCACCTTCTTTGAGCAGCGGCCATACTTCATTTAAGATATCCGTCTGACGGCTTGCACAAGAGGCAGCATTGCCCAAGTGCCATTCTGCTCTGGCTTGATGGTCTTTGCGGAACATGCCTTCGCCAGAGCAAGGTGCATCTATAACCAATACATCTACTTGGCCTTGCAGCGCACTGAGCTCACTGGGCTTGTGGTTGCAAACAAAAACATTGGCATAACCCCATTTGGTGAGGTTCTCACTGAGTATATAGGCTCTTGAACGGTTGATTTCATTGGCAATTAAAACGCCTTTGTGGTCCAAAAAGCTAGCGATGAGCGTACTTTTGCCGCCAGGAGCAGCGCTTAAATCCAACACAACAGGTTGTTCAGGGAGCGTGAGCTGAGCCAGGGCATTCTCGAGATACATTGAGCCTGCTTCTTGCGGATAATAAGCACCTGCATGAAAAAGCGGGTCGTAGGTGAAAGCGGGTCTTTCGTCTAAGTAAATACCGTTAGTGCTCCAGGCAACGCGGTTTGTTGTGCTGAAATTAGACTTGCGCTGCGGATGCAGACGCACTGACGTGGGCGCGCTTTCTTCTAGGGCTGTTAGCAAATCAGCTGGCACAAAAGGGTCTTGCTGGATGCGTGTAATGAAGTCCTGTGGCAGTGAGGTCATGTCCAAAATTACGGCTTTTTTAAGAAGTGCAGCAGGGCAAAATGTGTGGTGTGTTCCGTAGCCACAACCACTGCATTCAGCTGTAAATTTGGTATCGCAACAATTTTTTGTTGATCGCAAAGTACGTATTGCTTTTTGCGCAATGGAGCAGCGTACCCTGCTTCTTTGAGAATTTGCAGAACTTTTTTGCTTCCTTTCATACCCACAACAGGCATGCGGTCACCGGCTGCAACAAATCTAAAATAAAGTGCACCTTCAATTTGTTGAAGATCGATGATGTTTTTGGAGTGCAGCGCTAGATCAATTAAATTGGGTGTTAGGGCTTCGATTTCATAAGTCCATTGCGCTGTAGCCTCTGTCAAAAATACCAATTGATTATTTTGTTTGACTACAAATGACTTTTGGGGCTCATTTGTTTGTTGCCATGTAATAGATTTGCCATTCTCGGCGGAAAACAAGTCTGGGAGTCTTCTGATGACATGGGTGGGCAGGCCAAATAGTTTAAATAATTCAACAAATTGATATGAAGATAGTTGAGCAATTTTACTTAGATTAATACTTTTATTTATTTTAAGCTCTTCTAGCGCGCTGTGCAACAGGTCTTCTTGGGCCTTCATTTCAGTCGCAAATTGTTTTTGGATCAATAAGATGCTTTGCTCGAGCAGTGGTAGTTTATCTTTTAAAAACGGAATAAAAACATGTCGCCACAGATTACGGCGGTACTTGAGCGTGGTATTGCTACTATCTTCGCGCCATTTGAGCTCAAGTTCTAAAGCTACTTCATGCAGGGTTTCGGGCCCAAGGTTGAGCAGGGGCCTCAACAAGCCCTTTTGACTGAATGCCATAGCAGCTAAGCCTTTTAAACCAGCACCTCTGGCAAGTTGCAGCCAGAACGTTTCAACTTGATCCGCTGCATGGTGCGCTGTGCAGATCAGGCTGTCGGGCCGCTGTTGTTGTATTTCGCTGAAAAAAGCATAGCGAATGCGGCGCGCCTCGGCTTGTAGGTTTTTATTGTGTTGCTGCAGAATTGCAGCTAAAGGTGCGCGTTTGATATGCAATGGCAAATTGTATTGAAGACAATAAGCCTCCACAAAAGCTTGATCGGCCTCGCTTTGTTCACCTCGCAGGCCATAGTTTACATGCACAACCTCAAATGGAAGTGTGAGCCGGCGCATGAGCTCGCAAAGCAACATGGAGTCTTTTCCGCCACTAACAGCCACTAAATAACAACTGGCCTTATTGGTCTTGAAATAAGCGCGGAGTTCATCGAGTACTAACGCCAAAGTAACAGTGTTAGCGAAGTCCATGGATCAGTTTTTCTGCCTTTAACAAGCACTCTTGGTATTCGGCTTCGGGATTTGCTTCAATGGTAAGTGCGCTCCCAACAGAACAAGATAAGTACTGGTTTTTGCGGTTGTAAAGCAAGGATCTGATCACGACATTCAAATCGAAATCTCCGTTGGGTTCGATCAGGCCAATGCTGCCCGAGTAAAGTCCTCTTTTGAAGTCTTCGTGCTGTTCAATTTGTTCGAGTGCTGCTATTTTAGGTGCGCCTGTCATGCTGCCCATTGGGAAGCAGGCTTTCAGGATATCGATAAAGCCAGTCGCCGGAGGTAACTCACAACTGATTTTGGAAATCATTTGGTGCACCGTCTCAAAGCTGTAGATTTGGCAAAGTTCGTCAACACCTACGCTATTTTGAGTGGCAATTTGAGACAGGTCGTTGCGCACGAGGTCAACGATCATGATGTTCTCGGCGCGTTCTTTGGGGTTGTTTTGCAATTCGGTGGCCAAGCGTTGGTCTTCAGCTATATCTTTGGCACGTGGCGCCGTTCCTTTAATGGGTTCCGAACGAAGCACGCTGCCTGTTTTTTGCAAAAAACGCTCTGGGCTCGCACAAAAAACCAAGTGGTCAGGCGTTTGAATGTAGGTAGCATGTGGCGCTTTTGTCTCGGTATATAAGCGGCCAAACAAACCAACGGGGTTGTTGATTTGGCAATTTACTGCAGCAAATTCTTGGCAATAATTGACCTCATAGCAATCGCCGCGCTGCAAGGCGTTTCTGAGTTGCTCAAAATGTTCAAAATAGGAGGTTTTGGAGGTGCGTGGTTCAAATGTCGTGCTGAGTAAGCCTTGTTTTTCTAAAAAAGCGGCAGCAAGTTCTTTTGCCTTTTGTTGGTTTTGAAGACGAGTTGAGCCCCAAAGAAGATTGGGCGTGTCCGACACCTGATAAATACTTTCAGGTACCCAAAAACTGATGAGCGGGAAGGCAAGTTCGTCGGGGTTTTGAGAGCTGAGATCTTCGAAGGAATTCTTAAGGTCAAAACTCAGGTAGCCAAAAATATACTTACCGGTATTTTTATTGAGGAATTTGTCAAAAGCGCTTGTATTAAATTCCAGCTTGTCTTCATGGATTTCTTGTTGTCCGATACCCAGCAAGAGCCCATGTTGGTGGTGCTGCCAAAAAAAACAAGTTGTCTCCATTGTTCAAATTTACAAACATCGCGTACAATCCCGGACAAAAGCCAACCTTTTCCCTGTTTTTTTGTTCTTTACCTGTTACCTTTGCACTATGCTTTCGTCCACAAGACAACTCTGTTTATGAAAATATTACTATCTCTCCTCCTCATTAGTTTGTCATTTCTTTCTTTCGCTCAGAAAAAAGCTACCATCAGTGGTTACCTTACCGACGCAAGAAGCGGAGAAGCGCTAGGTACAGCCCGCATCTTTGTCAAAGAACTCAAAACCGGTACTACTGTCAATAACTATGGTTTTTACAGCTTAACGCTCCCACTTGGCACCTATCAGCTTGAATACCGCTGCGATGGTTTCAATGCAATTGTTCAGAATGTAGTACTCGACAAAGACCAAACCATTAGCCTAGAGCTTGAAATGGCTGTACAAGAAACCAAAGATGTTCGCGTGACGGGAAAGCGCTCTGAAAATGTAACCTCTGCCAAACTTGGTCAAATGGAACTCAAAATGGATCAAGTCAAAACGCTACCGGCATTCATGGGTGAGGTAGATGTCGTCAAAACCCTCCAATTGTTGCCCGGCGTTTCATCGGTATCAGAGGGCGGTCAAGGATTTTATGTGCGCGGCGGTGGTCCAGACCAAAATTTGGTGCTCCTAGATGAAGGTGTGGTGTATAATGCAGCACATTTATTTGGCTTCTTTTCCGTTTTCAACTCAGATGCCATCAATAGTGTCAACCTGATCAAAGGCGGCATGCCAGCCAACTATGGCGGTCGTTTATCTTCGGTGCTAGAGGTCAATATGAACGAGGGTAACCTCAAGAAATTCAAAGTAAAAGGTGGTATTGGTGCCATCTCCTCGCGCTTAACAGTTGAGGGGCCGCTCAAGAAAGACCGCGGTTCTTTTGTAGTTTCCGCTCGTCGAACTTACATCGATATCTTGGCCAAGGCCGTGATCTCAGACACCTCTCCATTTGCCGGTTCTGGTTATTTTTTCTACGATCTCAATGCCAAGCTCAATTATAAACTCACCGACAAAGACCGTATTTACTTGAGCGCTTATTACGGCAAAGATATTTTTTCCTTCAAAGACAACAGCGGTGGCTTTAGAGTCGATATGCCTTGGGGCAATGGCATCGCCGCCTTGCGTTGGAATCACCTTTTCTCGAGCAAACTCTTTTTAAATACCACGCTCTCATATTCAGATTACAATTTTGAATTTGGCTCGTCGCAAGATGAATTTCGGGTAGCACTCACCTCTGGCATCCGAGACTACTCTGCCAAGGTAGATTTCTCTTACTTCCCTAATCCCAAACACCGCATCAAATGGGGTGGGGTCTACACTTTCCACGATTTTACACCAACAAGTTTATCTGCCCAAGACGATACCATCACTTTCAATACAGGCGCTGCACAACACTTGTATTCCCATGAAACTGCGATATATGCTTTGGACGAATTTGATGTCAATGAGGCCTTGCGCATCAATGCGGGTTTGCGCTACAGTACGTTTTCACACGTGGGCCCTTTTGATCGCTACATAAAGGGCGATGGCATTTCTACACCAGATAGCGTTGTTCAATACGACCGCAACGACATCATTGCTTTTTACCATGGACTAGAGCCTCGCTTGTCTTTTCGCTATTTACTTCCAGACAATAGCTCCATCAAAGGAGGTTATGCCTATAATTATCAATATGTGCATTTAGTTACGCTGAGTGCGGTTTCTTTACCTACTGATATCTGGTTTCCAACCACAGACCAAGCCAAGCCAGAGCAAGGTTTTCAAACCTCAATTGGTTATTTTAGAAATTTTGACAAAGACCGCTACGAAGCCTCTGTAGAGGTTTACTACAAAGGCATGAAAAACCTCATCGAATTCAAGGAAGGCGCTTTGCCAGGAGACAACATCAACGACAACACCGATAACTTACTTGTTTACGGCGATGGTTGGGCGTATGGGGCGGAGTTCTTTCTCAAAAAGACGGAAGGTGCATTTACGGGCTGGATTGGCTACACTTGGGCCAAAACTGAAAGACGCTTCCCAGACATCAACGAAGGCAATGTTTATCCTGCCAAATACGACCGTCGTCACGACCTCACATTGGTAGGTACCTATAAACTCAACGATACCTGGACCTTCGGTGCGAGTTTCATTTACGCCACTGGCAACACACTTACCTTGCCGGCAAGCTGGTACGTCCAAGATCAAAACTTGTTATTTCAATATGGTCCGCGCAACTCTACCCGCATGGCGCCTTACCACCGTCTAGACCTCAGTGCTACCCGCTATGGCAAAGCTTATAAAACCAAAACAGATCCTGCCACTGGTCAAGACATCCAAGTGAAGAAAGCTTGCAGAAGCAACTGGTCTTTTTCTGTTTACAATGTCTACAACCGTCTCAATCCGTTCTTTTTATACGTAGACAATGACGGCGACTTCATGAGCGGTAATTTCTCTTTGAGTGTCAAACAAGTCTCTTTATTTCCAATTATACCAAGCGCCACATGGAACTTCGAATTTTAAAATACCTCAGCTTTAGCTTTGTCATGGCTACCTTGTGGAGTTGCACCAAAGAAGTGCAAATCGACATACCCGGCTACAAAGAACAACTCGTTGTAGATGGCCGAATCGAAACGGGGCAGCCCGCTATTGTCTTGCTCTCCAAAAGCAATAATGTCTATTCGAGTACCAACTTCGAATCTTATCTGAATAGCTTTGTAGACGACGCTATTGTGGTACTTTCTAACGGCACCCAAACCGACACCCTAACTCAGTTTTGCACAGACGACCTCCCTCCGGGTTTGGAAGAAGTTGCAGCCGCAATTTTTGGCATCCCCGTTGAAATCTTAGTTAATTTACATTTGTGTGCATATGTATCTACGAATATGCTCGGAGAAGTAGGTAAAACCTACACGATGTCCATCTCTCATCAAGGAAAACAATACCAAGCAAGTTCTAAAATTTTAAATCCAACTACACCAGATTCATTGTATTGGAAACCAGAAGGAAACTTTAATGACCGAGGTTTTTCGTGGCTCAAACTCACCGATCCTTCAAATACTGCCGATGCCTATTTGTGGGAGGTAAAGTACTTACAAGATCTACAGTTTTCTAAGACCTTTAATCCTTATTTCAACGACAAATTCTTCAATGGGCTCACTTTTGAATTTGGTTATGAAAATCCTATGAGTTTCAATGATCCGAATGGAAATGATGCCTACAGAGGATTTTATAAGCTTGGCGATACTATCGTAGTGAAACTCTCCAAAATGGGAGGCAAAGAATACAATTATTTTGAAAAGAAATACAATCAAATGTATTCCGGTAGTAGCCCTTTTGCGGTGCCTACAAATATTCCGACCAATATCGAAGGAGGTGCTTTAGGAATTTGGGTTGCCTATTCACCATGGATAGACACCCTTATTTGTCAATAAGAACTTATTTAAAGGTGTATTTTCTTTGTAGTAAATAGGATACAAAGACGGTGACAATACTGGCCACCACATTGGCTATCGACGGATAAAATGCCAAGCCCTCGATGAGTGTTTTTAAAATCAGGTAAGAACCTATCCAAGAAAGACCAGAACTCACTGCATAACGAAAGAGCTGGATGCGTCCCATTAGTTTGCTATCTGTAAATACGACATATTTATTGAGTAAAAAGCCCAGTGAAAATGCAAGTACAAAGCAGAGCATAGAACTTAGTGTATATGCAGAAACTACGTAAGTACTTGTTGCGAATTGAAAGTTGAATATCCGTTTTTCGAATACATATTGAAAAAAGAGATAGAAAAACACCCAACTAGAAACCAAATTCGTTCCGCCGCAGGCTGCATAATAAAAGGTTTGCCTGTCAAAAAAACGTGCAAATAAAGGATAGAATAAATCTAGAATCTTTCGAATTAGTTTTCCCATTTGATTTGGTATCCGGTGTGCTTTCTGATATTGATCACAAGTGAATGATCGAGGTAAAGGTATTGTCCTCTGATGCCTGTTAAGGTGCCGCGAATATGTGCTTGTTGGTCCAAAGATAGCGATTTCACTTTGTTTGGGTAGCTCATGACAGGGTAGTTAAAGGACCAAATTTGTTCGTCGTTGGTCCAATATTGGGTAAGGTCAGCAGGAAGGCTTTCTTCGAGTTCCCATTTTTGTTCGTCGAGCGCAGGCCCTTCATAGGGTTTGTTTTTGAGCATGTTTTGCCAATTTGTTTTGTCGGCAAACTGAGACTTGAGTGCTATTTCTAATACGCCAGACAAATAACGGTTGGGCACTTGTGCCAAAACGATGGCTGCAGCAGCACCTTGGTCTATCCAGCGCGTGGGCATTTGGGTGGTACGAGTGATGCCCACCTTCAGTTGGTCTGTTTGGGCTAGGTAAACGAAATGAGGTTGGTTGTGGTGCTTTTGCTCGTAGACGGGGTCTCGGCCAAGACCTAAGTGCGCCTGACAGAGCTCCGGACGCAAGATGCAGGGGCTGGCGGCTGCAGCGCTGTTAAAACAATTGAAGCAAAAACCTTCTCCGAAAGTTTTGGTAATTTTTTTTCGGCATTCTCGACAAAAAATGGCTCCGGTGAACAGCAATGAAACGGGTTGTCCAAGCAATGCATTCAAACTGAATTGTTGTGTGTCATCGCCAAGCCAATACTGCACTTGCTCCTCTTGAGCCGTTTTCATTTTTTGGAGCAAAAATTCCATTATTCGGGCAGGATATTCATTTTGTCGGCAAAATGATAACAATAGTCGCGGAGGTCTTCACATATGAGGCTTTCGCCGGTCGCTTTCTCAAAGGTATCAGCCATTGTGAGCAAGGTTTGATGAAAAAACTGCTTCATTTCTTCAATGGTCATGTCTTTGGTCCAGAGGTCAATTTTCATGGTGTTTTTGGCTTTTGGGTCCCAGATAGACAAAAGAAAAGCTGCTGCTTCGGCGTTTTCAATTTGACCGTCGCTTGCAGACCATAGCATGCGCAAAGGGAGTAGGTTTTCATTGAGACCTACTTGTATGCTGATTTCGGAGGTTTTGACAATTTCACTCATTGTGGTACTTCGTATTTTTTGAGAATTTGGTGATAAGGTAGTGCCAACAACGCAGGTATTGTTGGTTGATTTTCTTCAATATATTGCTTTACAATACGGTAGCCTAAAAAACGACCCATGCGGTCCGGGCTTTCTTGCGGTAGCCCGATGGTATAGGGGCCTTCATTCAAGAAATTCATGTTGAGTTCTTGGTCGGTTTTGAACAAGAGTTGTTGGTCGACGAGGTATTCCCAAACGCCACGTTCTGCTTTGAGCGCCCATTGGTAATCTTGCTCGCTGTAACGCAAGTGGTTATGTAAGGCCACTTCGGGACTAATGAGCTCTAAAATGGCAAGCAACTTGCCCCAGCGGATCATTTCACTGGCAAAGTTTTCGTCGGTCGTTTTCAAGACATTGGTGCTGAGCCAAATGAGCAAGGCGTCGGAGGTGGCGTATTGCGGTGCCATGCCTTCTTTGATCCAGTCGTAAAACTGCTGAGCAGGTAACGAAGCCGTAAGTGGATGAGCTGTGCCTAAATAGCGTTCTTGGCCCAGAACAATTGCTTTTGAAGAAGCGTAGGCGCTCGCTGCAAATTGGGTGTATGTAAAATAAACACTGCTTGCTACAGCTACTTTGGGGGCCAGTGCAGCTAATCTTTTGAGTCCGGCCTCAATTTGCTGAAACGTCCGCTTGCGCCATTTTGAACGCTTGTCTAAGGTGTTAAACACTTGCTGATTAAATGGATGTGTGAGTGTGCGCTGAAGCCCGTTGATAAATGCGCTGTCGGATTGTGTGGAGACTTGTAGCGCGTAGGGAAAGCAAAATTGAGAGAGGTCGAAGTCTGTTTGAAGCAGTTCTTTGATCAAGCGCCTTTGCTCGTTGATGTGCGCGTAACGAAAAGAGGAGTCGAGGTTTTGGTAACTGACATGATGCTTGATAGTGTCCAAATCTACTCTATAGGGGTTGGGCTTACAAGCGAAAAGCCCGATGAGCAATAGAAGAGGACTGAACTTTTGTATCATGAATATTGTTATTTTTGTTCAAAATTAACATTAATCAGGCAACATGAAATCACTGCGTTTTCAACTCCTTTTAATTTGTGCCTTCTTTTTTGGCCAAAAAACCATTTCTTGGGCTCAGGCTGTGTCTGAAAAGAAACTTCAGGGTGGCGTCACCGGATCGGTTGGGCTCAATTTTCCAAAGATGGGAACCAACTTGCTAGGCAGTTCAGCAGGATTCTCTTCCTCCTTTGGTGTGAGCTTTACGAAAGCTTCCAAAGAATCGCAAAACATAGCGCTCACCGGCGGCATTGAATTCGATATCGACCGCATCAATTATAACGTAAGTGATCAAGACGTTTTTTATCGCTTTACCGATAAGCAAATCAAAACCAACGATCAAACTGTAAGTACAGATCAGGTTTTTAATCTCAAAAACCGCACCTACGAGCCGCTCTATTTGGCCCTTCCAATTGGCCTCACTTTTAGAACCGACTTTATTGGAGATTACCGCGGAATTTTCCGCTTTGGCTTGCGCAATCGTTTTTTACTCACCAATACCGTTGATGATGAAGGCTATATAGTACCTTTTGCAGGTAGCGTTCTGGGTGCGGCCGAAGAGAATCTTGGTATGAAGGCGAGTAAAGACCTCTTTTTTTACAATGCGAATTTAGGAGTTAGTGCAGGTGTAGAATGGAATTTTTCAGGTTCAACTTGTTTGGTTGCAGAAGTTGGTTACAACTATGGTTTTATGCCGCTACACCTCACCTCAAAAGAGGAGAACTACACGCTTTTTTATATAGACGGAACCACACTAGATGAAACTTATTTTAGAAATCAAGCCACACTAAATCAACTTACGCTCAAACTCACTTTGTTGTTCTAGAATGCATGCGCTAGCCCAACATATCGTTAGCTGGCTAGGTGCTTACCGGCAACAAGCGCGCTCCAATGGTTTTGTAGTTGGTATTTCGGGTGGCATAGACTCAGCCGTTACCTCCACACTTTGCGCACTCACGGGCGCGCCCACCATTTGCCTGACCATGCCCATTCGTCAGACCAAAGCCGAGTTTGACCGCGCAGCCGAACACATGCAAGACTTAAAAAGTCGTTTTGCGAACGTCAGTACCCAAACCATAGACCTCACACCTTCATTTGAAACGCTCGGCGCTGCGCTGCCGGCAAATGCTACTTCTCATGCGCTTGCGATGGCCAACACACGTGCGCGCTTGCGCATGACCACGCTTTATGCAGTTGCACAAGCCAACTCGTGTTTAGTAGCTGGTACAGGCAATAAAGTTGAAGATTTTGGAGTGGGCTTTTACACCAAATACGGCGACGGCGGGGTAGACCTCAGTCCGATCGCTGACCTCATGAAAACCGAAGTTTTTACGCTGGCCAAAGCGCTTGGAGTTGTTACATCCATTCAAAATGCGGCCCCTACAGATGGCTTATGGGAAGACGGCCGCTCCGACGAAGATCAAATCGGCGCCACTTACCCTGAGTTAGAGTGGGCCATGTGTTATAAGGGTGAGACCAGTGCACTCAATGCCAGACAGCAAGAAGTATTGGCAATTTTCAACAAGTACAACCGCGCCAATGCACACAAAATGCAAGCCATTCCTGTTTGTGAGGTTCCCGATCACCTTAAAGCCTTGCTAAAACAATGAGAAAAGGAGCTTATTTGTTCTTATTCATTTTTTCTTTAACGGTTGTTTTTGCGCAAAAAAATACCCAAAAGGCGCTGTTAGCTATACAGCAAAATAATTTCGGTTTGGCGCAAGGTTTTTTGCAAAAAGACCTCCTTAAAGCACCTGTAGCGGCCAGTTACGGATGGGCGGTATACTACCTCACGCCATTTTGTTATCAAGCAGATAGCGCATTTGCTTACCTCTCTAAATTGGAGCAAAGTTACCCATCATTAGATGTCAAGTCGAAGGCAAAATTACAAATCGATTTAGCAATCCAAGACACCACCACCCAGCATCTATTTCATCAATTGGCCACACAAGAATTGCAATCTGTTGTTGGCGCACCTCAAATTACAGTGCTCGAACTATTCATGGAACGTTATGGTCAAAAGTACCCAGAATACAAGGAAATAGTTGTTGTCTTGCGCGATTCGCTAGCTTTTGATCAAGCAGTGCGCGCACAAAGTTCCGCTGCCATGCAGGCTTTTATCGTGATGTATCCGAATGCAGTGCAGCAACAAAAAGCTAAAGCCAGCTATGAAGTGTTGTTGTACCAAGAACGCACGCAACATGACACCGAGGCAGAATTGATCGAATTTATTACAGTTCACGCCAATAGTCCTTATACGGAGGAGGCTTGGGAGCGGATTTACAAGAAGTATAGCCAAGTTGAATCACTTGCATCTCTTACAAGTTTTATAAAAGCTTATCCAACCGCACCTCAGGTGGCTACAGCCTGGAAGCAAATTTACCGCCTTTACATGCAGACTTACAGTGTTGAGAAGCTTGCCGCATTCAAGCGAACGTATCCAGAATATCCATTCATCGAAGATTTAGAGAAAGATGGTGAGCTCTTGCTCAAGCAGTTGTATCCATTTATTCAAGAGCATGCTTATGGCTACATGGATGCAACAGGTGTTGTTTTGATTGAGGCACAATACGAAGATGCAAGTGCATTTTATGAGGGCTTGGCTATTGTCTCTAAAGCAAGCCGCTATGGTCTGATCAATAAGCGAAATGAACAAATTATTGCTTTCAAATACCTTGATATTTCACCAAATAAAGGAGGTTTTATTCTGGAAGATAGCAGCGGCTATCTTTTGCTCGATGCGCAAGGTCAGTTTTTACAACAAACCCCGCTGCAGTGGGAGGAACTCCAGCAAACTTTGAGCGCCTATGACTGGCAAGAAGCTTCAGTGGATTTAAAGCGCGTGCCAATCTATGAACGCATTTTACGCAATGGCAAAGTCGGGCTCAATAAAAATGGAAAAGTCATTTTAGCACCCAAGTACGACGACGTCATTGTGTCTGATGACTCGCCACTTTTTATTGTCAAACAAGGCAAAAGTTTGCATTATTTCGACACCACTGGTAAGCGCCAAGAATTAAATGGCCTAGAATGGTTTTTGTCTGCTCCTGAGTTGGCGCTATTTACCAAAGAAGGCTATGCAGTTTGCAGTAAATCAGGCAAGTTAGGCCTGATCGATACCAAGGGTAAGTTACTGTTGAAGCATGCTTATGAGGCAGCCCAGCCTTTTTGGGGTGGCTTGTGGCCGGTACAACAAAACGGAAAGTGGGGCCTTATCGCAATTGACGGAAAGGTCATTTTGCCGCTTGTCTATCAAAAAATCACAGCATTTGCACCTTTTGGTTTTTTGATTGAACAAGACAACAAATTAGGTTTAATAGATGCTTCAGGTAAATGGATTTTAAATCCTGAATATAAAACAATTAAAAGACTTGAGACGAACTACTTTTTAGCGGAGAATCAAAACGGTTTGGGCTTGTTTGCTACTGATGGTACGCCAATTATTGCTTGCGGCTATCAACGCATTGTGCGTTTCGATCAAAGCGCTTTTCAGCTCACTTCAGCAGAGGGCTTGGCTTACTATTTGCTTGCAGATCAAAAAATCTTGATGCGCAAACCATGAATTCACGACAAATCCAATCAGAACACTACCTCAAAGCACTCATCGTTGTGCTCAGCTTGTATGTGGGCTCATTTGTCTATTTAGAACTTACCACTGTCAAAAAAGAAGAATTGCTTTCCAATGAAGGTCTATACGAAGTGGCTTTAGAAGAGGTTTCCGAAGAAGAAAAAGAGCAACTCCGTCAAGAAATGGAGGTCCAGCAACAAAGTGGTGCGTTGCGCAGTGTTGCCCGCGATGCCAACGACTCAAGGCCATCTTCCTATGAAAATTGGTCTGCGCAGACAGGTGCAGCAAGCCAAGGCAGCCCCGAACAAACTGCCCGTGATTACGAAGCCGAAGTTTTTGCTCAAACAGGTGGCGCTGCGGCACGCGAACGCATTGTTCAAGAAAGCAATAGGCGCATAGCTCAGCTCAAACAGCAGGGGCAAACTCCACAAACTACAAATACAACAGGTTCGGCGCAACCCAATCAATATGCAGGAGCTGTGATGGTAGATTTCAGCGTCAATAAGCGCACTGCATTTGAAGCCAATACTTGGTATGTCAGAAATCCTGGTTACACTTGTGGTTTTAATGCGGCGGGCTTGGTGTATTTGCAGATCGAAGTGAGTGCATCTGGAAAGGTGGCATCGGCTCAGTACGTAGCGTCCAAAAGTAAAAATGCGAGTGCCTGCATGATCGAGCAAGCGCTCAAGTATGCTAAGCTTTCTAGGTTTAGTCCTGGTGATGCAACAGCAACTGGCTGGATTTCTTATCGCTTCGAAGCACAATAGCTCGGGAGAAAGCTTTTGAATGATTAAAAAATAATCAAGTTATTGATGAGTTATTGATATTTTGTTTATTTTTGAACAAACCATAGTCAGCATGTACATCGCTCAGAATCTCAAGTTTTTACGCAAAAGAAAAGGTAAATCTCAAGAAGAAATGGCGCAAGCCCTCGGCCTCAACCGCTCTACCTATAGCGGTTATGAAAACGAAGTGGCGCAGCCTAGTTTAGAGTTGCTTTTGCAGCTTGCTCAATCCGAAAAGCTTCCGTTAGAAGTGCTTTTGTCCAAGGCTTTAGAACAACTCCCAGTTGCAGAGCTAGATGCCTTTCAGGGCGCTTGGAAAGGGGAGGCGAGTGGCCAAAACTTGCGAGTGCTCACTACTGTTGTAAATGCCCAAAACGAAGAAGAAATTGAACTCATTTCCGAAAAAGTAAGTGCAGGTTACACAAGCGGCTACGCAGATCCCAACTACCTTCAAGAACTCCCAACTTTGCGCTTGCCTTTCCTATCTAAAGACCGCAAATACCGCGCTTTCCCCATTGCTGGTGACTCCATGCCACCTGTTGTGCACGGCTCTTATGTCGTGGGTGAGTTTGTGCAAGATTGGCTGCGTTTACCATCCAATACAGCTTGTGTAGTCGTGACCAAAGAAGATGGAATAGTGTTTAAATACGTCCAAAATTTACTTCAAGAACAGCAAATTCTTCGCTTGAGCTCGACAAACCCTTTGTATGCACCATTCGATGTGCCTGTTGCGGAGGTACTTGAAGTCTGGCGTTTTGTCTCTTATATTTCCAAAGAACTCCCCGATATCCAACTAGATCACGCCGCGTTGGGCAGTCAAATTCGCGCCATGCAAGCAGACCTCCAGACTGCACTCCGCAGCCACAACAAATAGCGTTTATCCGCGCATTTTTTGTAATTTTGCAGCTCATTCAAATACACTATGACCATTCAAGTTACTTTTCCGGACGGCAACATTCGTACGTTTGAGCCCGGAACAACCGCCATGCAAGTGGCTCAATCTATCTCAGAAGGCCTCGCGCGCAACGTGCTTGCGGCCCGTATTGACGATCAAATTAAAGATGCCAGTACGCCCTTAACTCAAGACTGCACACTCCAATTGCTTACTTGGTCTGACGCCGAAGGTAAAGCTACCATGTGGCACTCTTCTGCGCACCTCATGGCAGAGGCGCTTGAGTGCTACTATCCAGGTATCAAATTGGCAATAGGCCCCCCGGTCACCAATGGTTTTTACTATGATGTAGACCTCATGGAGCACAGCATCTCCGAAAAAGACCTCGAAAAAATCGAGCAAAAAATGAAGGAGCTAGCTAAGCTCAAAAATCCGTTTGTGCGTCAAGAAATCTCAAAGTCAGACGCCATTGCTTACTTTGAAGAAAAACAAGATCCCTACAAACTTGAACTCCTCGCCGATCTACCAGACGGCAGCATTACGTTTTACACACAAGGAAACTTTACTGATTTGTGTCGCGGCCCACACATCCCAGACACCGGTTTTGTAAAAGCTGTTAAGCTTACCGCAATTGCGGGTGCCTACTGGCGCGGCGACGAAAAAAACAAGCAGCTGACGCGCATTTATGGCATCACCTTCCCCAAGCAAGCCGAGCTTACCGAATACCTTGAAAGGGTAGAAGAAGCCAAACGCCGCGACCACCGTAAGTTGGGTAAAGAACTCGAACTCTTTACTTTTAGTCAGAAAGTAGGGCAGGGCTTACCGCTTTGGTTGCCAAACGGCGCTGCACTTCGCGAACGATTGGAAGGCTTTCTCAAAAAAGCGCAAAGAAAAGCAGGATATCAACAAGTGATTACGCCACATATCGGGAACAAAGAACTTTACGTTACTTCAGGTCACTATGAAAAATATGGCGCCGATTCCTTTCAGCCAATTCGTACCCCAGATCCAAATGAAGAATTCTATCTAAAGCCAATGAACTGTCCGCATCACTGCGAGATATTCAAAAGCAAACCGCGCTCGTATAAAGATTTGCCAGCTAGATTTGCCGAGTTCGGCACTGTTTATCGCTATGAGCAATCCGGAGAGCTACACGGTCTTACCCGAGTTCGTGGCTTTACCCAAGACGACGCTCATATTTTCTGTACCCAAGAACAGGTCAAAGAAGAGTTTAAAAATGTCATCGACATCGTGCTTTACGTACTTAAAACGCTCAAATTTGAGAATTTTAAAGCCCAAATATCACTTCGCGACAAAGAGAACCGTTCTAAATACATCGGTTCTGACGAAAACTGGCAGCGTGCAGAGCAAGCCATCATCGAAGCAGCTGCCGAAAAAGAATTGCCCACAGTTGTCGAATATGGTGAGGCGGCATTTTATGGCCCAAAACTAGACTTTATGGTCCAAGATGCCCTTGGGCGCGAATGGCAGTTAGGTACCATTCAAGTAGATTACAATTTGCCCGAACGCTTTGAGCTCGAGTACATTGGCGCCGATAATCAAAAGCACCGCCCCGTCATGATCCACCGCGCACCGTTTGGTTCTATGGAGCGTTTTGTGGCGGTCTTGCTCGAACACTGCGCCGGCGACTTCCCACTTTGGTTGTCTACAGAACAGTTTATCGTCTTGCCAATCTCCGATAAATACAACGACTACGCAGAAAAAGTTTCAGAATTCCTAAATAATTCCGATATTCGCGGACTTATTGACGACCGCAACGAGAAAATCGGCAAGAAAATTCGCGACGCAGAACTCAAAAAAGTACCTTTCATGCTCATCGTAGGAGAGAAAGAAGCCGAGTCAGACACCATTTCCGTCAGACAACGCGGCTTCGGAGACCACGGCAGCATGGACCTGAACAAATTTGCGGACTTGATTCAGGAAGTTATTTCCGCAGAACTGGCTTAAGTTGAACTAACCACTGAATGAGAAGAAACTCAAAACCATTTGTAAAAAGAGAAGAGGCAGCTCAGCACCGCATCAATGAAAAGATTTATGCGTCTGAAATCCGTCTTGTTATCGAAGGAGAGGAACCACAAGTCATGAGCGTTGCCAAAGGCATTGCTTTGGCTGAAGAGCAAGATATGGATCTTGTGGAAATTTCTCCAAACGCTACGCCACCGGTTTGTAAAATCATGGACTACAAAAAGTTCATCTACAACCAAAAGCGCAAGCAAAAAGAACTTAAAGCCAAACAAAGCAAAGTTATTTTGAAAGAAATTCGCTTTGGTCCCAACACCGATGACCACGATTTCGCTTTCAAATTAGCACATGCTAAAAAATTCCTCGAGGAGGGTAGTAAGGTGAAGGCCTACGTTTTCTTCAAAGGAAGAACAATTGTGTTCAAAGACAGAGGTGAGATTCTACTGCTCAAATTTGCTCAAGAACTCGCAGACCTCGGTGCGGTAGAACAACTGCCAAAGCTAGAAGGTAAAAAAATGATCTTAATGATCAACCCGAAAAAGAAATAAGAAGCTGATATAGAAGTTTAACTCAAAAAAAGCAAGCAAATGCCTAAAATGAAAACAAAATCCAGTGCAAAGAAGCGATTCACCATCACTGGAAGTGGCAAAATCAAGCGCAAGCATGCATTTAAGAGTCACATCCTGACCAAAAAGGCTACCAAACGTAAGCGCAATCTTACGCACGCTGGATTGGTTCACGATGCTGACCTCTCAAATGTCAAATTGCAATTGTGCATGAAATAGTCCCTTAAACGGTTAATAAATTGTAGAACCCGGTACCGAGTCCCTAAGTCTTCATTGTAAGCACTCTTTACCAAAAAATTTAAAAATTATGCCAAGATCAGTAAATCACGTCGCGTCAAGAGCTCGTAGAAAGAACTTGATGAAATTGGCCAAAGGATACTTTGGTCGTCGTAAAAATGTTTGGACAGTTGCAAAAAATGCCATTGAAAAAGGGCTTGTTTATGCATACTCCGGACGTAAGCAAAAGAAAAGAAACTACCGTTCACTCTGGATTACCCGTATCAACGCGGGAGCTCGCCTACACGGCATGAGCTATTCACAGTTTATGGGTGCCGTACACAAAAGTGGAATTGAACTCAATCGCAAAGTACTTGCTGATTTAGCCATGAACCACCCAGAAGCTTTCAAAGCAGTTGTCGATACGGTAAAAAAATAAGTTTGAAACCTATATCAGCTCAAAGCCATTAGTCCACCCGATTAATGGCTTTTTTTATTTTTTCAATTCTCAATGATACGCATCGGTTTAGTAGGTCTGGGCTATTTAGGTCGCATTCACCTCAAGGTGTTGCAAGACCTACCTGCACATTTTCAAATTGCGGGTGTTTTTGATCACAATACAGATCGGTCTCTTGAACTCAGCTCCGCTGAGCCTGAGCTTAGCATCTTTGCTTCCTACCAAGAACTCCTTCAAAACACAGATGCAGTAGCTATCATTGCCAGTACTCCAGCGCATTATGAATTGGCCACACAGGCTATATGTTCAGCAAAAGCTGTTTTCATTGAAAAACCAATTTGTTCGCTGCTATCTGATTCGCAGCAATTAAAGGTGTTAGCAGCACAACATCAGGTCTTGGTTCAGGTAGGGCATATCGAAAGGTTCAATCCGCTCATCATGGCGCTCTTTACCCAGATTGAAGGCCAGGCCGTTCATGTCTTGAAGTCCAATCGTTCAGCTCCTTTTCAGTTAAGAGGTTCAGAAGTATCGGTTGTCCTGGATTTAATGATCCACGACATCGATCTTGTCCTCGCTCTGAATAATGCTGCTATTGAAAAACTAGAAGTGACAGCCAAACAAGAACAAAGTGAGCACCCAGATGAAGTTTGGGCCAAACTTACTTTTTCAAATGGTCTGGTTGCCGAGCTATTCGCCTCAAGAATGGCGACCCAGAGAACCCGGACGATCGAACTTTCACTTGCTCAAGGCATCTATCACCTCAATTTGATCAGTCAAGAAATTAAGTTTCAATCCAGCTCCGGGGAAAACAACACCATACAAGTAAGGCCGCACAACGCTATGCAGCAACAATGGCTTGAATTTGCACAGTGCTATGAACAACAATTGGTTCCGAGGGTTGATATCCAAGCAGGTATTGCAGCCCTGCAATTGGCCTTGCAAATTGATGCAAGTGCAAAGGAATATATTTCTCAAAATACGATTCAATCCATACAATAAAAATGCAATTCTTACGTTCCGTTTTCATGGCCTACCGCTACCTACTGTTTCTTGGTTTACTACTCAGTGCTTGCGTGAAAAACAATCCTGATCCAGCTTGGTTAGAAGTTACCGAATGGACTCTCGAGGCCAACCCCACACTCAACGGAGAAGAAGGTCAACTCACTCATAAACTGACAGATGCTTGGGTTTACGTAGACGAAGAACTCATTGGTATTTTTGAAGTTCCTTTCAAGATTCCAATTCTCAAAGAAGGCGCTGCGAACATTCGCATTTACCCAACAGTACGCATCAACGGGATTGCGGCAACCAAAATGCGCAATGAGCACATGGTTCCCTTTGAGGTCACGGGCGTTTTTGTCAAAAACCAGACCCTGACGCTCGCACCTGTTACGCACTACAAAGACAACGTCAATTTCTGGACCGAAGATTTCGAAGACATCAACATCAAACTTACCGATGACCCCAATACTTCTTCAGCAGATCTTACTTTAGCCAACGACACCCTCAAATGGTTCAACGGCAATTATTACGGAAAAGTAGTTTTGAGCGCGCAAGACTCCATGTGGATAGCTTACACCAATCAAGATCAGCAGTTGAGCATTCCCAAGAACAAGCAAGCGATGTTGGAAATCGATTACTGCAATTCCGTTGATTTCACTCACTACCTTTTGTTTGTCAATAGCAATGGAACAAACGAAAATATCATGCCTACCATGAGAAAGAGTCCGTTGAACGCCTTGCGATGGAAGAAAATTTATATCCTGCTGAGCGAAGTCATTACAGCGGGGCCCAATAATTCCAATTACATACAAGCTTTTAAGGCTTTTTACGACAGTTCAATAAGCAACAATCTGATTTTAATCGATAATATCAAGGTGGTATATTTTTAATGAAAGACCGTTTTTGGATAGCATTTTTGATTTGTATTGATTTACTCAGTGCGAGCAGTTCTTGGGGTCTGTTTTTTTATGTGCGCCAAGTTCAAATCGAAGGGCAGTCGTTTCATGCGGACGGGAACTTTTGGATGGGGGTTTTGCTTTTGCCCCTTTTTTGGTTGTTGTTTTATATCCTTCAAGGCACCTATCACGATATCCGCCGTCTCTTTCGGCTAAAAGTACTGAATCTGAGTTTGGCTGCAACTTTTTTTGGTACAATTGTATTGTTTTTCACCCTCCTCTTAGATGATCAAGTTCGAGCCTATCAGAATTATTACCAGCTGACAATTTGGTTGTTTATCATACATCTAAGTATTACTTCATTTGGAAGGGTCCTCTTTACGACTATCTTGATCAAGTATATCAAGGCAGCCGGGCACGGATTCAAAACACTCATCATCGGTGGCAATGAACGCGCTATCGAAATTTATCAAGAATTGCTTTCAGCGCCCAACATGATCAATCATTTTGTAGGCTTTCTTCAGGTCAATGGCCGAGACAACCTATTGGCCCCGCAGCTTGCACACCTCGGAAAGCTCCCAGACTTAGAAACTGTTTTGGAGGCGCAACAAGTGGAGGAGGTCATTATTGCGATTGAAAGTTCTGACCACGACCGCTTGCAGTCTATTATTGCCCGTATAGACAACGGTAAAATCCGCATCAGGGTCTTGCCCGATATGTACAGTATTTTAGCAGGTTCCGTAGACATGACCAATATTTATGGGGCCTTGCTCATCGAGATCAACCCTGACGTCATGCCTTATTGGCAAAGAGCAGTGAAGCGCCTGATGGATGTCGTTATTTCTTTTGTTGCGCTATTGTTCCTCATTCCCTTTTTTATTTTTTCTTCGGTGGCGGTAAAGTTATCTTCGCCAGGGCCTATTTTTTTCTTGCAAGATAGAGTGGGGCGCGATGGCAAGCGCTTTAAAATCATCAAATTCCGCACAATGTATACCGATGCAGAAAAAGCGGGGCCGCAACTCTCCAAAGAAGGAGACCCGCGCATCACGCCAATTGGTCGTTTCATGCGCAAAACACGTCTAGACGAATTCCCGCAGTTTTTTAACGTGCTTTTGGGTCAAATGTCTTTGGTAGGTCCGCGTCCAGAGCGTCAATTTTATATTGATCAAATCGTGGCTATTGAGCCGCAATATATGCACCTCACGCGTGTAAGACCAGGCATCACCTCCTGGGGGCAGGTCAAGTACGGCTATGCCGAAAATGTAGACCAAATGCTGCAGCGCATGAAATTTGATCTTATTTACATGAAAAACCGCACGCTGGCGCTCGACATCAAAATCATGTTCTACACCGTCATTATTGTATTTAAGGCGCAGGGCAAATAAGTTTTGTAGCGTTTAAATAAAATGACTATCTTTGCACCCTTAATTCACTTATTTATCAACCTGGGTTTCGTACCCAAAACTGTAAAGAACAATGGCAACACGCATTCGTCTTCAAAGACACGGTAAAAAAGGCAAACCATTTTTTCACTTGGTAGCTGCTGACAGCCGTGCAAAACGCGATGGTAAATTCATCGAAAAACTCGGAACTTACAACCCTACTGCCAACCCTGCTGTCATCGACATCAACTTTGATGCGACACTTGCTTGGGTTCAGACTGGTGCTGAAATGTCCGAAACTGCTCGTGCTATTCTATCTTACAAAGGAGTTTTGTACAAAAATCACTTGCTTAATGGCGTGAAAAAAGGTGCATTAACTGCTGAGCAAGTAGAGGAGCGTTTCAATCAATGGATGGCTGACAAATCAGCTAAAATTGAAGGTAAAATCACTGGTCTAGTGAAAAACGCCGAAAAAGAAAAAGCTGACCGCATGGCAGCTGAAGTTGCAGCCAATGCAGCCAAAGCAGCAGCAGTCGTTGCTAAAAATACTCCAGAAGTTGAAGAAGTAGCTGAAGAAGCTCCTGCAACTGAAGAAGTAGCAGCTGAAGAAGCTCCTGCAACCGAAGAAGTAGTTGCTGAAGAAGCTCCTGCAACTGAAGAAGTAGCAGCTGAAGAAGCTCCTGCAA